>NZ_BCTX01000010.1 GCF_001590985.1 Novosphingobium naphthalenivorans NBRC 102051 | reverse complement strand
CGCGGGCGCAGGTCACCCGGCCGCTGGTGATGCCGACCGAGATCATCAATCTTCCCAATCTCACCGGCTACCTGCGCTTCGGGCGCGATCTTCCCGTGGTCCGGTTCCGGGATCGCTATCAGCGCTTCGAGGCCTCGCAACCCGGGTTTGTCGATCGCACCTCCGAGCCCATACGAATTAGCCCGACAGACGGGGCGGACACCGACCAGCATGAGCTTCCGCTGGAAGAGCCGCGCCCCTTTGTGCCGCCCGCGAAGAATGAGGACGACACCAAGCCTTCTGGCGCGGAGCCGAAGCTACCCACGGCCAATCCGGGACTCATCGGGCCGCGTCGCAATGAGGGGGCCTGTTCGCTGCGGCAGCAGAGCCGTCCTGGCAAGCCGCTGCGGCCTTCGCGGCCCGCATAAGTCTCCCGCCAGAAGAAGGATTACAACTCCATGCGTGATGATCCTCGCGACAACTCTGCCGCCAATCCCAACCAGCAGGCTTCTGGCAAGCGCATACCTGCCGAATTTACTCCACTGACGGTGCGGATTCCCACCGCCGTTCGGATGACCGGGATCGGGCGGTCGAAACTCTATGAGCTTATCGCCGCCGGGGAGATCGAGATCGTCAAGATCGGTGCAGTGACGCTGATACCAGTCGCCAGCCTACAGGCCTTGATCGCGCGGAATACTAGATAATAAAAGGTCTTTAAATGGCACAAAAAGCCTCGCTACGCCTCTAGAATAGAATCTCGACTATCTCTATCTAAATAATCATACCTTCCCTCCCCAAAATAAAAAACGTCGATTGTTTCTATCCTCAGGAGTCTGAAAACAGTCATTTTTATCGTCAAACTAATGGATGAGTGTCCAAACGGAATTAAATATACGTTTGTCCAATTGTCTGAGAAGATTTTTTCTTTAACTCTCTTTACGATTCGGTCTAGCTCTAAATTAACTGAATTGATATCCGTAAAATCGAGATTTCCTTCACTGGCAGTGAACAATTCTCCTCTCACATACTCATGAGGGATCGGATGCATGCCTGCATTACTGAGTATCGTCAGCTCCTTTCGCCGCACACCCAGAACATTTAATTGGCTTCGAACAAAAGACTCGCCCCTGCGTTGAATCAAGTCTTCGAGGATTTGTTCATCTGAAATATTTGTCACGGGAAAACCCTTTTTCCAGATGAGATTAATTTATCTATATCTGAGTTAAAGGCCGAATGCAGAGGGCTTCCGCCATTGGCAAATAAAGCAGGCGGTAAATCTGGTTGCTTGGCGTTAAAGTACAACTTGACCCATATCCCTCTGTCGCTTTGAACAAAGTTATAAGACATTATTTCTTTCGTCTCAAAAATTTGAATATTTGCAGTAATTCCAGCCTCGCTTGCCTCTAATCCATCCACAAAATCGCGAGGCGTTGATGAATAATTTTGAGCCGTTGGGAACATGCTGGCGTCTTCCTGCATGATTATGACCAAGGTTTTTCCACTGCGAAGCCTAGTTCGAATGTCATCCTTGTATCTATCAAGCACGCCAGAGGATCTTCGTGTTCCGACTATAATAGTATTTGATGATTTAAAATCTTGGCGCTCGTCGACATCAACAACTTTCATTTGAAAATCAGTAATGCCGACAGACAGGCATTTTGTCTGTCCAATCGCGTCTCTAACGACTTCCGAAATTAATTTGCGCTTGCCAAAATAATCAAACCACAAACCAAATGTGCCTGAAGTCAGTACGGCGGCGCCAATCGTATTGATCACTGCAGACCAAACTTCACCTAGTTGGGTTTCTTGGCTTTTTGCAAAGTAAACTAGGATCGTGCTTAAAAGGACTGTGCATGCGAATACGAAGAATGGATTTCGGGCAGCGTCCTGCGCTAGATTCTTTGCTGCAGCATCCATCACTGCCGTCCCCTGATTCTGAAAGTGCGCGTCGTGTGGCAAATAATCATTCGTTGATGCACGATAGCTTCACATTCACTTAGCTCAACGAGTATCATTTGCAATCGAACCTTCGTGCTTTCGGTCAGCAACCAATTGTTTTGTTTGTTTTCTGGCTTGATCCACGGCTTGACGCACCTGTTCCAGATTTTTCAGAAAGATCTGGGCGCGGGATGGGGAGAGATCAGCCAAGTCAAGGTTCATTCGCATGATAAAGTAGTAGGCCATGGACAGCCGCACATCGATCTCACGCTTTCCACCCTCCATTGCATAGTCGCGCTGTATGGCCAAGCTCTGCTCTTCCGTAAGACCGGGGTGTGGTCGAAGGTCCAGCGTGATCTTTGTGTTCCATTCAAGATCGTCAGCAGGATCAAATTCGGCCTTGGGGCCGGTCCTGATTTCGTCGATCCGAGTAAGGACGAAGTCTCGGAAATCCTCGCGATCGCAAGCCCATGCACGAACGTGCCATCGATAGCCGTCGAACGCTAGGGCATGCGGCGCGATATGCCTGGTGCGTGTGTTGGTCAGCGACTGGTATCGGACTTCGACGCAGTGCTTTGTCCGGATGGCGTTTAAGATCAGGCGCAGACACTCTGCATCAACATGCCGGGCAATATCCGGCGCCATATCAATAGACGGAAGATCGCGGAACCAGACCTCCCTTCGGGGTAAAGCACCCGTCAACAATGCCCGCAACTGGATCAGCAGGCGGTCGGCGGACGCTTTCAGGAAGGAGGGTTTGATCTCGGGGGTCGGCCGAAACGACCGGCTAGTGCCGTCATATTCGATGTTGTCGCCCGCCAAGTCTCGATAGCGGCGGAGATCAACGGACGCTTGGGGCGTCGAGATCTCAAAGGTATCTTCTAAGTCGCTCCGGTTGAGTGAGCCCTCCCAGAATAGCTTCCACTCGATGAATTCGAAGCGGCGGGTTTGCGTCCAAGGGCGCTTTTCGTCCTCAACCATACGTATAGTTCCTTGACGGGTATTGTTACGATACCCATATTGTTTCTAGCGGGTCGGCAACCCGAGTCGCGCATGTGACCGCCTGCGTCAAGCACGTTGGGCTTTCCGGAGACGATTCGATGAGTCGAGACCATGTAGGGCATCGCGACATTTTGCGCTTCGCAGAGGAGCGAGTGAACCTTCCGCGCGACAAGGCGCAGGAATATCGTGCGCAGGCGAGGCGCCTTCGAGAAAAACTCGAGGCTTATGTCGGTGAGCATCCCGATTTTACGCTGCGCAAGATGATGTTGTCGGGAAGTCTGGCAAAGGGCACCGCATTGCGTTCGCTCAATGACATAGACGTGGCATGCTACATCAGCGGTGCGGAAGCGCCGCATTCTGTTAGCGAGCTCTTGGCCTACCTCGCGGAACGCCTGCGCAAAGCCTTCCCGAACTTTTCGCCGGATCAGGTGCAGCCTCAGACTTATTCAGTCACAGTTTCGTTCAGGGGATCGGGGCTGGATGTTGACGTTGTGCCGATCCTCTATGGCGGGGATACGCAGTGGTATGGCAATCTGGTCAGCCAGGAGGATGGCTCCTTTTTGAAGACCAGTATTCCGCTCCACCTTGAATTTGCCGGAAGGCGAAAGAAGGCTCAGGAGAAGCATTTCGCGCAGGTTGTCCGGCTGGTGAAGTACTGGGCCAAACGTCAGAAACAGGAACGTGATGGTTTTCGTTTCAAATCGTTCATGATCGAGATGATCATGGCGAAGCTGTGCGACGACGGGCTGGATCTATCAGATTATCCGGAGGCACTGCAGCACTTCTTCACCTATATCGCGACAAGTGGGTTGAAAGATCGCATTGCGTTTTCGGACTACTATCCGCTCTCCAGCATCGGCTCCTTTTCCGATCCCATGCGGATCATCGACCCAGTGAACGCAGAGAATAACGTGTCCCGGCTCTACACCACGGCCAATATGGACGACATCGTTGATGCTGCCCTCGACGCTGGGGATGCTATCGATGCCGCCTTGGCGGCTCCCACCAAGCAGTTGACCGTTGCCTACTGGCAGAAGGTCTTTGGCTCAACCTTCCAAGTCTGAGAGGTTACGATGTCCAGCTATAGCTTCACGGAGAGTACGACATTCACTGTGACGCACGCGCGCCACATGGCCACTAAGATTGCAACGGACTTAAAGCGGATGCAGCGGTTTTACGGGCAACCTTACGACTGGCAGATATCACAATTTGAGGAGGAGGCGGTCGCGATGATGAAGGCCGGGTATTTGGCTGACGTCACATATGGCTTTAAGCGCAATGGACAGTGGATCGAACCGACTCTGAAGTATGCAGCGCGCGACTTGGCGGGGGCCTCTGCAAACGATGATGATCCTGGGCGCGTGCTGCCTGGCAAGGATGTATCCGGGGCCACATTTGGTAGCTTCATGAACTATACCATCGCCTATTTCTTGCTTTCCGACAGCGAGAAGGCGAAGTTTGACTGCGAACTTCCTGTCCAGCGCACGACGGGCTCCGAGCCCAAAATCAATGGGTATCTATCGTCCGATCGCACCTATTCCGCTGGAGGCCGTGCTCTAGATCGTTCAAGCGTAAGGAGCTACTGATGCAGGGCGCGCCCGGTCTCGATGAATTGTTCGAGCGTCGACAGACATATCCGGATTTTGAGCCGCAAGAGCGTCTTGCGCGCCTTGTTGGCTTGGACGATCAGAAATCACGGCTTGCCAAGATTCTCGGCCTGCTTGTGAATCCCCAAGGTTTGGAAAAATGGGCGGAGAAATTCGTCAAAGGCGATGCCAAGCCTATGCTTGACGTGGTCTTGTGCCGCCCCCCGCTCGTCGTGCTCGCCGGCGATGTCGGCTCCGGCAAAACGGAACTCGCTGAAACCATTGGTGACAAGGTTGCGAGGCAGGAAGGGATCGAGATTACCCTTTTTCCGCTCAGCTTGGCGACCCGTGGACAGGGGCGGGTCGGGGAGATGACGCAACTTATCTCTGCGGCTTTCGAACATACTGTGCAAGCAGCGACGCGTCTCAAGGCTTCGGGCAAGGCCAAGGGGGGCATCATCTTGCTAGTCGATGAGGCAGATGCGCTGGCGCAGTCGCGTGAAGCGGCGCAGATGCACCATGAGGATCGTGCTGGTGTCAACGCCTTCATTCGCGGTATCGACCGGCTCGCTAACCTTCGTCTGCCAGCGGCCGTCATCATGTGCACTAACAGGTTAAACGCGCTTGATCCTGCCGTACGTAGGCGTGCTGCGGACGTTATGGCGTTCGCGCGCCCAACCAACGAGCAGCGCTCTCACATCCTCTCCATGCGATTAAGCGGCTTTGGCTTCTCTCATGCCCAAATCCATGCTCTTGCTGCCGCGACTGGTGCCGCGCAAGGAAAGCCGGGCTTCACCTTCTCCGACATCACCCAGCGCTTGCTTCCCGCGATAGCGCTGGATGCCTACCCGGACCGGCCTATTGAGGCGAGTCGCGCCCTCCAGATCGCGGAAAGCATGGCGGCGACACCGCCGTTCCGGGATGAAGTGTAGGCATCAGGAGACAAAATTGAACTGGTCGATCCAGACGCTCTTGGCCGAGCTTCACGATGACATTCAAGAGCGCCTTGCGCGCGCTCGCCGATCCTTTGGCCATCCCGGCACGAAGGGTGATGCCAGCGAAGCTGTTTGGCTTCAACTTCTCCAGACCTATTTGCCGCAGCGATATCAAGCGATTTCGGCACACGTAGTCGATAGCGAGGGCAATTTTAGCGAGCAGATCGACGTAGTCGTCTTTGATCGGCAGTACTCGCCTTTCATCTTCAATTTCCAGGGCCAGACTGTGATCCCGGCCGAAAGCGTCTATGGCGTCTTTGAGGCAAAGCAGTCGATCAATGCTGATCAGGTGGCCTATGCAAGGAAGAAGGTGGGGAGCGTTCGACGGTTGTACCGCACGAGCTTGCCGATCCCCCATGCAGGGGGTACCTATCCGCCCAAGCCGCTGCAGCATATCATCGGTGGCCTACTAACCTTAGAGAGTGACTGGAGTCCGGGGCTCGGAGAGTCGCTTACGAATGCGTTGGCGATGGGCGGACTTGACGATCGCCTCGACTTGGGCTGCATCGCTGCACACGGTATTTTTTCCTGCGACGACGAAGGATGTTGCACGCTTACACCGATTGGCAAACCAGCGACTGCATTCCTACTAGAGCTGATCGCACGACTGCAGGAAAAAGCTACAGTGCCGATGATCGATGTGAGAGCTTATGCTCGCTGGCTGGATGTCGTTTTGCCGACTTAAGACTATGACGTTTGTTTCGTACGGGCCTCGGCTACCTTCCGCTAGGCTGAATTCATGCGCGAATCACAGCCATCCCAATCCATGGCAATCCAACTGCAGCCAAAAGATTCCCGGGATTGGTTGGGGGGTCTTTTTTGGACGGCGGTTTCTAACCTTTTGATGTAGAATTGGAAAATCAGCCGATTTGGCTTCCCGCTACCCGCTCCAGCCGCCCTCCCGCTACCGCCCCGATTTGCCCTCCCGCATCCATCAAAATGGGAGGGGCGTCTGGATCAGTGCGAGAGGTCCTGCTGCGCGGGGCTCAACGATCCACCTTGAGCTGCTTGACCAGGCTTTCGCCGACTTTCTGCACATGCTCGAAAGCCATTTCCGCCGCGCGTTGCGCGTCGCCGGCGATGACGGCCTCAAGCACGGCGGCATGCTCGTTCCACGACGTGGTTATGCGTTCGCGGGCTGTGCGTGAAAACAGCCAATGCGTCCGGTCTCGCAGCGAACGCATGAACTCGGCAAGGTAGCGATTGCGCGCGGCTCCCGCGAGGGCGACGTGAAATTCGCTGTTGCATTCGAGCAGGACTTCCTCGTCCTGTGCTTCGAGTGCCGCGTTTCCTCTCTGCAGAAGGGCAACGAGAGTATCGCGTGTTGTTCCGTTGCAGTGCCGCGCGGCATTGCGAGCGCTTATCCCTTCAAGTTCGGCGCGAAGCTCGATCGTCTCAAGCAGCTCTTCCGGAGAAAGAAGTGGAACGCGTGCACCCTTGCGCGGACTGATTTCGACAAGCCCTTCGTTCGATAGAACTTGCAAAGCTTCGCGAATGGGATTGCGTGAAACGCCGAACATCTCGGCGAGTTGCGGCTCGGGCAGGCGATCGCCCGGCTCGAAACGGCCAGACAGAATTGCTTCGCGCAGCGCATCGGCCACCACGTTGTTGAGAGATTGCCGGCTGGTGCCGATCGCCTGCCATCTTTCCTCGTTTTCCGTTGCCGCCTTAGCGCTCATTCTTCTTTGCCTCGCAAGCTTGGAACTTTCCCATTCCTTGCCCCCTACATCACCCGAGTTCATACGTCTCTACAAAATGCATTAGGTATACAGTAGACATATGCGTCGTCTCCTCGTAACGATCCATCGGGAATGCCAACGAGGTGAGATTGCCCATGATGCGTCTGAAACTGGACGGTTTTACAGGACTTCTGCTGCTTACAGTGGCGCTGGCCAGTCTGCTGCCTTGCCGCGGCAGCGCCGCCAGCGCCTTTGCCGTGGTGACCAAGGCAGCCATCATTCTGCTGTTTTTCATGCATGGCGCGAAACTTTCGCGAGATGCGGTTCTCGCCGGGCTCGGCGCATGGCGCCTTCATCTACTGGTCCTGGGGGCAACCTTCGGTCTCTTTCCCCTGCTTGGCCTGGGCATTGCCCGGATCCCTGCGTCGTTGCTGGATCCCGATATCGCGCAGGGGATCGTTTTCCTCTCGATCCTGCCGTCGACGGTGCAATCCTCCATCGCGTTGACGGCGATTGCGGGCGGCAATGTCGCCGCGGCGGTGTGCAGTGCTTCACTTTCGAACATTCTGGGCGTGGTCGTGACACCGGCCTTCGCGGCGATCCTGCTGCCGCACACCACAGGGGCGGGCCAGGGCGGTTTCCTGGCGGCCGTGACCGACATTGCCACGACCTTGCTGCTGCCGTTTCTTGCCGGCCACATGTCGCGCCGCTGGACAGCGCATTTTGTTCACCGGCACAAGGCATTGCTGATGCGGCTGGACCGCGGATCAATCCTGCTGGTCGTCTATACCGCCTTCAGTGCCGCGGTTGTCGAAGGTCTCTGGCAGCGGATCACGGCGGCGGACCTCGCGGCGATCCTCGTCGTCGATGCCCTGTTGCTGGCCGTGGTTCTCCTTGTCACGACGCGTGTGGCGCGCCTGTTCGGCTTTGCGCGGGCGGACGAGATCGTCGTTGTGTTCTGCGGTTCCAAGAAGAGCCTCGCCAGCGGCGTGCCCATGGCCGCAGCGCTTTTTCCCGTCAGCCTGGTGGGGACGATGGTGCTTCCGTTGATGTTCTTCCATCAGTTGCAATTGCTCGTCTGTGCGGTTCTGGCACGCCGTTATGCGGAACGTCCGGCCGAGGGCGCGACGGCGGGCGCCCAGGTGCCGGAGGCGGCATGATGGACAATGCTGCAAAAACACCGGCGACCTTGCGGGTTGTCGTGGTCGGTCTGGGGGTCATCGGCAGATCGGTGGTCTCGGCGCTGGTCCGGGGTATGCCGGGCCTCACTCTTGCCGGCGTTGCCGTGCGCGATTGCGAACAGGGGCGCAGGACGCTCGACTCGCTTGGCAGCGATGCGCCGGCCGGCGGGCTTGAGGATCTTGCCGCTTCCGCGGATGTCGTCTTCGACTGCGCGGTCGCCGCATCGCATCCACAGGTCGCTACTGCGGCGCTGGCGGCCGGTTGCACATTCCTGACGATGAATTCGGGCGCGTTGATGGCGCACCCCGAACTGTTCGACCTCGCGGGCGAGAAGGGCGCGCGTATCGTCGTGCCCACGGGCGGCCTGGCCGGCCTCGACGGGTTGCGTGCCATGGCCGGAGGTCATTTGCGAGAGGTGCGCCTGACCAGCCGGAAGCCTCCGGCAAGTCTGGCCGATGCGCCGCACGTGATCGAGCAGGGTCTCGATCTTGCCGGCTTGGAAACGGCGCTTTGTATCTTCTCGGGCACGGCTCGCGATGCCGCACGGCTGTTTCCCGCCAATGCCAACGTGGCCGCGACGCTCAGCCTCGCAGGGCTGGGGCCGGATGCCACCATGGTCGAGATCTGGGCCGATCCGCAGGTCTCGCGCATTACGCAATGGGTTCACGTGGTGTCGGACGAGGCGGAACTTCGCCTCGAAATCTACAGCAATGCGATGCCGGACAATCCCCGCACCGGCAGCCTTACGCCGCTCAGTGCAATCGAGGCGCTGCGGTCGCTGGCCACGCCCCTGCGTATCGGCAGCTGACAAAAAATCGCAGTTTCAGGCTTGTGTGGTCAATGTGTATACAGTATGTACCATGGAAAGACATGGAGACAGTAAATGGCCGAGCTATTGAATCCCGTTGAATTTCGCGCAGCTATCAAGGAGGCCATGAAGGGCCGTGAGGCTCGCAACGCCTCCTTCAGTCTGGCATGGGCCAACGGCGAGTTGACCCGCGACGATTTCGCCCGCTGGGCCGAAAACCACTATCACTATGTCGGGCCCTTCGCCGACTATCTGGGCTACATCTACGCGAACGCGCCGATGGACGCGATCGACGCCAAGGACTTCCTCCTGCAGAACATGTACGAGGAAGAACTGGCGGACATCCGCCACACCGACCTGCTGATCCGTTTCGCCGAGGCCTGCGGCACCACGCGCGAGCGTGTCATGGATCCGCGCAATGCCAATCCCGTCACGCGCGGCCTTCAGGGCTACTGCTATGCAATGGCGATGCGCCGCAACTGGGTGGTGGCAACGGCGGCTCTGGTCGTCGGCCTGGAATCGCAGGTGCCGGACATCTATCGCCGCCAGTATCCGGCGCTGATCGAGAAGTACGGCTTCACCGAGGATGAGGCCGAGTTCTTCGAGCTGCACATCTCGTCCGACGAAGTCCATGGCGAGCGTGGCTACGAGATCGTCCTGAAATACGCGGATACTCCCGAATTGCAGGAAGAATGCCTGGAAGCGATCCGCGAGGGTGCCGACATGCGCTTTTCCTACACGCGTGCGCTCTACGACTACCACGTCCTTCCCGCCCGCGAGGCGCGCGAGGCCGGTGTCAAAGAGACGGTTGCCGCCTGATCATCCTGCGGCCGCGCCGGGGCTTGGGTTTCGGCGCGGCTCCCCTTCGGTAAATACAACTCAGAGGTACGATGACGGACTGGGTCGATGTCGGCAGCCGGGCGGAGATCGTGCGCAAGCGCAAGGCCGTGGTGCGTGTCGGTGAAACGGACATCGTGCTGTTCACGCACGAAGACAGGATCTACGCGTTGGCCGACCTGTGCGTGCACAAGCAGAAGCGGCTTTCCCGGGGCTTGCTCTTCAAGGGCAAGGCCATATGCCCGGGGCACCAGTGGGCCTTCGATCTCAAGAGCGGGTGGACCGATGAATGGTCTGTCTGCCAGCCGACATACCGCGTGCGCTGTGAAGATGATCGCGTCCTGATCGACCCGGAAGCCCGCATTCTTGCCGAAAAGCCCGGCACTGCCGGCTGAGTGGGGCTGACCTGTTCCCTGATTCCACAATTCTACCGGTCGGAGATTCCAAGCGATGCAGCAAGTAGTGCTGATCGGCGCGGGCCATGCGTCGGCGTCGGCTGCGAAGACATTACGGCGTGAAGGCTTTGCCGGAACGATCATAGTCGTTGGCGATGAAGTCTATCCGCCTTACCAGCGTCCGATGCTGTCCAAGGAATTCCTGCTTGAAGATGCCGGGCAGGATGAGCTCTGGTCCATCTCGGAAGACTGGTGCCGCGAAAACGGTGTGACGCTGATGCTGGGCCGCCGTGCCGAACGGATCGATATCGAGCAGCTCGCGGTTGAGCTGGCCGATGGCGAACGCCTCCCGGCCGACGCCGTCCTGATTGCGACCGGTGTGCAGCCGCGCCGCCTGTCCTCGCCGCCTTCGCCGCGTGTCCACTATCTCAAGACCCTAGACGAGGCGATCGCCTTGCGGGAAGCGCTGCAGCAAGGGGCCCGCGTCGCCATCGTCGGCGGCGGGTTCATCGGTCTGGAGATTGCCGCCGCGGCAAGGGCGCGCGATTGCGCGGTCACGGTTTTCGAGGCTGACCAGTTACCGCTTGCGCGTATCCTCGGCGATGAACTTGGCGCGGCCATGGCGCGGTTGCACGCGGATAACGGCGTCGATCTGCGCACGGGTGTCAAAGTGGCGGAAATCGTCGATCTGGGCGACGGCGGCATTGAGGTCGTCACCGATGACGGGCAGCGCCATCAAGCGGACATCGCCGTCGTCGGTATCGGTGTCACGCCGAACGATGCCATTGCGCGGGCTTCCGAGATCACGGTCGGCAACGGTATCCGCGTCGACCAGTTCTGCCGCACTTCGGCCATTGGTGTGTTTGCCGCCGGTGACGTGGCCAACCACTATCACCCCGGACTCGATACCCGCCTGCGCGTCGAGCATTTCGACAACGCCTCGCGGCAGGGGGCGGCAGCCGCCCGCAACATGCTGGGTCAGCGCGTCGTCTATGAAGACGTCCACTGGTTCTGGTCGGATCAGTATGACCACAGTCTCCAGTTCGTCGGTCATGCTGCCGGGTATGACCGGATCGTGGTGCGCGGCGATGTGGACGCGTTCGATTTTGCCGCGTTCTACATGAAGGATGATCGTGTGGTTGCCGCCTTCGGCATCGACAGGGGAGCGGAAATCCTCGCGGCGAAGTCGCTCATTGCCGACAAGGCGCCCGTCGATGACGAGCAACTCGCCGACGAAGAGGTCGATCTGCTCGAACTCGGGTCGACCAAGGTCGATGAAGAGGCGGACGACGAACTGCCGCAGACGCCGGATGCACTTGACGATCCGCGGTTCGAACGTGTTGCCCGCAGCGGTCAGGTGACAGAGGGCAACGCCCGCCGCTTCATGATCGGCGAGACCGAAGTGGCCGTGGCCCGCTGGGAAGGCAAGGTATACGCCCTGCACAACCTGTGCACGCATCTCGCATGCCGCCTGACGGCAGGAAAGGTGGATCAGGCTGGGCTCACTTGCCTGTGCCATGGCTCGATCTTCGAACTGGAGACCGGTTTCCCGGTCAACCCGCCGGCGACGAAGCCGGTGCGTACCTTCCCGGTCATCGAGACCGAAGGTCAGATCTACGTACGGGTCCGCGACTGATGACAACGGTGACGCTGACCGCAGGGCACTGGACTTTCGCTGCGGTCGTCGTTGCCATTGTTCTTGCGTTCCTGTTCCGCCGCGGTGTCACGATTCTCGCGATCCTGGGGATCATGGCGGTGGCGGCCCAGTCCAGCAACGCCGGAGGCGGGCTGCTGAACCATTCGATCTTCGCGGTGCAGGGCGTGTTTCGGGCCATGCTGCTGGCCGGGACCGAACTGTTCGATGTGATCCTGCTGATCGCAGTGATGCTGGCGTTGCTGCGAAGTCTGCAGACGCAGGGTGTGAACCAGTTGATGATGGCGCCGCTGCGCGCGACGATGAAGGGGCCGCGTTCCTCGTTTCTCAGTCTCGCGGTCGTCACGTACATCACCTCGGCTTTCTTCTGGCCCTCGCCGGCCATCGCACTGATCGGTGCCGTCCTGCTGCCGGCCGCGGGACGGGCTGGCCTCTCGGCCATTTCCGCAGCCGTGGCGCTGAACCTGGCCGGTCACGGCATGGCGCTTTCGGCGGATCCGGTCCTGCAGGCGGCAACCCGCATCACCGCGGGTGCGGCAACCGAACCGGTCCAGTCGATATTTCCCTACACCTTGCTGTTCTCGCTGATTGCCGGAGGCGTGGCGCTCGGCCTTGGCGCGATCCCGGTGCTGCGGGGAGAGCATGCCGGCCATGCGCCCGCGGAAAGCACCTCGTCCTTCAACGGGCTGGAGGCGGTGCCTGATGCGCGCGGCCGCCATGCGCTTCTGCTCGCGATACTGGTGCCTGCGGTTCTCTTTACCGTGACGCTGACCCTGGCCTGGCGCGACCTGGCGGACCCGGCGCGCGCCATCTTCGGTGCGGACGCCACAGCCTTTCTCGGCGGCACCGGCCTGGCGTTGCTGATCCTGTCCTGCGCGCTCGATGACGGTCATCATGCGCTCGAAACCGTTGTCGAGCACCTTACCACCGGTGTCGCATTCGCTGTCAGCGTGTTCGCTCCGGTGTTGCCCATATATGCCTTCTTCCTGCTTGGAGACACCGGGCACGCGCTTCAGATTCTCGGACCGGGCACGCCGGGGTACATGCTTGATCTTGGCAGCATGCTGGGAACCCAGATGGGCCATGGGACGGTTCCGCTCGTGGCCGGGATCGTCATCGCGGGCGCTCTGTGCGGGATCGATGGCACGGGTTTCGCCGGTTTGCCGATCGTCGGCGCGTTAAGCGCGACAGTGGCGCCCGGCGCACCCGAGCATGTTGCGGTGCTTGCCGCGATTGGACAGATCGCGACAATCTGGGTGGGGAGCGGAACGCTGGTTCCCTGGTCCAGCGTTTGCGTCGTCGCGGGGATCTGCGGGGTTTCACCCGAAGCGCTTGTACGCCGTAACCTCGTGCCCGTTCTGGGTGGCCTTGGTGCCGCCATGGTGGTCGCGATCCTCCTCCTCAACCAGACGTAGGAAATTCGATGCCGAAAGCCGATGGATCGAGCGCGCAGAAGGCCGCGCGGTGGCGGGAGACCGGGGCCGAGGCGATCATGGCCGAGCAGTGCGAGGCGCGGGGCGTGTGGGGTATCTGTGCCGCAGCGGCGCCCGGTGCCGCCCGCATCGGCGCCAGCGTTCTCGAGCGTGGAGGCAATGCCTATGACGCGGCGGTGGCGGCGGCATTGGCCGAGACAGTTCTGCTTCCGCCCAAGTGCGGGCTGGGAGGCGACCTGATCGCGATCGTCTGGCCGGCCGGCGCGGAAGCACCGGAATGCCTGATCGCTGTCGGCGGTGCTCCGGCCGGCCTTGCGGAAGCCGCTCGCGCTGGGCAGCTTGATGATACCGGGCCCTTTTCGGTTGGCGTCCCGGCCGCGCCTCACGGCTATGCCGCTCTGGCCGGCTGCGGTCGTCTTGGCCTTGAAGCGCTGGCCGGGCCCGCCATTGCCCTTGCCCGCCGCGGCATAGCCTGGGCGCGTATCTGTGCGGTGCTCTCGGACGAGAGCCGGGAACTGGTGCTTCGACTCAATCCGCAAGGCACAAGCTACTATCCGGGAGGCAGGGGGCTGGAGCCGGGCCAGACCATCGTGCTTCCGGGCATGGCCCGCCTGATGGAACGCTTCGCCGAGTATGGGCCGGCTCTCTACGAGAGCGATGTGGGCAAGCATGTCGTGGAGCGGGTGCAGGAGGCTGGCGGCGTTCTTACCGCAGCGGACTTCGCCTTTGCCCGAGCCGAGTGGATTTCGCCGGCCCGGGCCGCGAGCGACGGTTACGCCGTCTTTGCGACGCCCGCACCCACGCATGGGGCGTCGCTGCTGGAAGCGGTTTCGCGTCTCGGCGCGGCAGACGGTCAGGTGGATGGCTACGATGCGGCACTGGAGGCCATCGCCCGGCGGCGGGACACTCTTTCCGACCCCTCGGGCACGTCGATGGTTTCGGCCGTCGATGCGGAGGGGACGATGGTGGTCATCGTCCATTCCAATTCCTATCCGCGCTTTGGCAGCGGCCTTGTCGTGGAGCCATACCAGCTGATCCTCGCGAACCGTGCAGGAAGAGGCTTTAGCGCCATTCCCGGTCATCCCAACTTTCCCGCGGCGGGCAAACGGCCGGCGACGACGCTGCATGCCTGGGGCGTGTTGTGCGATGACGGTTCGCGCATGCTGGGCGCGACACCGGGGGGTACAAACCAGATGCCGTGGAACGTGGCCACGCTCGGACGCATCCTGAACGGGCAGCGGGAGGCGGGCCGCCTTGTCGTCGCACCGCGCTGGGAATGGCGGCCATCGGATGATGGCGTGCTGCTGGAAGAAGGTTTCGACGAAGCAACGCGGCAGGCCTTCCGCGACCGGGCACCGTCCTTTGGCGAGGTCGATCGCTGGGCGATGCGCTCGGCCATGCAGATCGTCACCTGTTCTTTGGACGGTGCTGCGACGATCGCAGCAGACCCGCGCACGGTGGGAGCGGCACTGGCGCTGTGAGGACGGCGGCAGCGCCGGAGTTCAGATCAATACAAGTTCAGATCAATAAAAGGAGAGAACGCGCCACCAGCGCGGTCGCGGAAAGGGCGGCGACGATCAGCACCATTGCCCTTACCTGCCGGGCGCTGACCCAGCGTGCGACTACGCCCGACACGAGGAAGCCGAGGACCATGGCGGGAACGAAGAGCAGGCTCTCCAATGCCTGCTGCAGGCTGAACTTGCCGGTCAGGAACAGCGCCAGAATGGAAATCGCGGAACTCGCGCAGAAAAAGGCGGCCAATGTGGCCTTGGCCGTATCGCCGTCGCTCTTGTGGTAGATGAGCGCAATCGCGGGCGATCCGGCGGAAGTGAGCGTGCCCATGACTCCGGAAATGAAACCTGCCGATACAAGGTTGCCGCGCGTCCGCTTGACTGAAAAACCCAGGGCCGTCAGCAGTACACCGAGCAGGATGAGCAGTCCGAAGACGAGGCCGAAGACGGATAGCGGCAGCAGCGCATAGACGCCGGCTCCGGCCAGCGAGCCAGCCACACGGCCGGACAGGGTCAGGGCGAGGCCGGGCCGGTCCAGCGGTCCGTGACGGCGCAGCAGCATCAGCATGGAAACCAGCATGGCCAGGACCAGCAGCGGGCCGGGGCCGATCGAAGGATCGATCAGGATCACCACCGGCGCCGCAACCAGCCCCAGGCCCACGCCGCTCAACCCCTGCATTACCGAGCCGAGCAGTACGGCCAGGCAGGCGAGCAGGAAGATCTGCGGCGTGGCGGCAATCGACACGCCGAGAACGTCTGCGAAGGCCTGGCCCAGAGCGCTCACGCGGCGAGGTATACCGTGCGGGTCGTGGTGTAGAAGTCCATGACGCCCAGGCCCGCCTGTTCACGGTAGGTCTGGTTGCTGGAATTCTTGATGCCGCCGAACGGTGCGGCACCGGAAACCCCGCCGGTTGCGCTGTTGATCTTCACGATGCCGGCATCGATGTCGCGCGCGAAGCGCTCGATCGTGGCATAGTCGTTGGTGACGATCGATGCGGCCAGGCCGTAGTCGGTGGCGTTCGCAAGCGCGACCGCCTCCTCATAGCTCTCGACACGGTGGAAGGCGAGGACCGGACCGAAGATTTCCTCCCGTGACAGCATGGAGCTTGCGGGGACATCGGCAAAGATCGTCGGCGTTACGAAGAAACCGCCCTGTTCGTCGGTGAGATCCGGCAGCGAATCGGAACCGAGCGCCAGTTCGAGGCCTTCCGCACGGGCCATGGCGATGGCCTTGCGCACCTTGTCGTATTGCGGGCGGGTGGCTACCGGCCCGATCTTGGTCGCCGGATCGAAGCCGTCGCCCGCGACCATGGCCGAGGCGATTTCTGCGACTCGGGCCACGATGGCATCGTGGTTGCCGCCGACGATGATCGCGCGGCTGGTGGCGGTGCACGCCTGCCCCGTGAGGTTGAATGCCCCCTGGGCGATGATCGCGGCGGCGCGGGAAACATCGGCATCGGGCATGACGATGCAGGCGTTCTTGCCGCCCATTTCCAGTTGCAGGCGCCGTCCGGGGCCGGCTGCGGCGTGGATGGCCGCGCCGACCGAGTAGGATCCGGTGAACGTCACGCCCTTGACCTGGGGCGCGGTTACGATCGCCTGTCCCAGCTCTGCCCCGGTGCCCTGCAGGAGCGCAATGGCATCAGCCGGCACGCCTGCATCCAGCAGGACCTGGACGAAGTTGCGGCCCGTCAGCGGCGTGGCTTCGGACGGTTTGAACAGGACGGCGTTGCCGGTCGCGAGGGCGGGGCCGATCTTGCGGGAAGGCAGCGAGATCGGAAAGTTCCACGGGGTGATGACCGCAATGACTCCCAAGGGCGCACGCACCGAATAGACCAGGCCGTCGGCTGAAGGGTAAGTCTCGCCCCGCATGCGTACCGCCTCGCCTGCATAGAGCCGCAGGTTCGCCGCCGCGCGTTTCCATTCCATGCGCGAAGCCCCGATCGTCTTGCCCTCTTCGCGGGTAAGATCTTCGGCATAGGTCTCGACGCGCTCAAGGATGAGGTCGGCGGCACGATTGAGAATCTCGACGCGGCGTTCATGGGGCGTGGCGGCCCATTTCGGCCATCCGGCTTCGAGAGCCGTGCAGGCTGCCTCGACATCGGCCGGTCCGGATTGGGGGATGATTCCGACAAGGTCCTCGCCCCGCGCGGGGTTCCGCCGCTCGTAGGTGTTGCCGCTTGCGGCGCCACACCAGGCGCCGGCCACGAAATTGTACTCGCTCATGCGCGCTTGGCCGCTTCGGGGATGGTCACTTTGCCGCCGCCAGTCTCGCGCATGTGCTCCGCGAAGGCTTCGATCGCCGCTTCGCACACTGCGATGTCCTGTTCGCCGTTGCCACCGGAAACGCCGATGCCGCCGACCACCTTGCCGTCAACGTAGATCGGATAGCCGCCGACGAAGACGGTGATGCGGCCATCGTGCTGGGTGAAGATGCCCCAGGCTTCCTCGCCCGGATAGGTATTGGTGAAAGTATGCGTGACCCGGCGATGCGCGGCTGCGGTGAAAGCCTTGTTCTGGGCGATCTGCACGCTCGTCACCTTGCCCTTGTCGAGACGGCGCAGGGCAATCGGATAGCCGGCATCGTCCGCGATGCAGATGACATGGGCACCGCCCAGTTCTTCGGACTTGGCCTGTGCGGCATTCAGAAGCAGTTCTGCCTCGGCGAGACTCAGCACGTTTTTCGTAAGCAAAAGGCGTACTCCACTATATCTACATACTGTATACACACTAGTGGCGGGGGGCTGTCAAGCGGCGGAGGAGCGCGGACAACCCGGGAAAATCGGCCTGCATTACACTCCTGTAAAATGGCGCTTGACAATCAGTATACCTCGCATAGTCTCAGATCGCACACTGTATACCGCATGCGATTTCGCTAGCGGAACGTGGCTCGCAGGAAACGGCATCAGCGACGCATACAAAGTGCGCGCTGTTGGAAACTGACATCTTTCATGAGGGGTATTCCATGCGTTTGAGCAGCGGACTTTCGATTTGCAACAGGCATCTGTGGTCTACAGCATCCCCACTCGTCCTGGGGGTGGCGACCGTGCTGGCGCCCGCGCCGGCCTTCGCCGGGGACGCATCTGAAGCGTCAACCTCCGCCAGCTCCGACGCAGGGACGGCCGATGCGGGCTCGCCCATTGTCGTGACCGGATCGCGCCGTGCGGCCCGTTCGCCGTCCGACGTGCCCGCTCCGGTCGATATCGTCAGTGCTGCGGAACTCAGCCAGCAGCCGAGCCCCGATGTTTCAAACCAGCTGCGCCTCGTGGTGCCGTCGCTCAACGTCAACGACAACCCGATCAGCGGCACTTCGGCGGGTATCAGGCCGGTTACACTGCGCGGCCTGTCGCCTGACCACACGCTCGTCCTGGTGAATGGCAAGCGTTTCAACCGGTCGTCCGATATTCCCAGCTTCTCCGGTGGTCTCTCGGACGGCTCGCAGAGCCCTGATATTTCGGTACTTCCTTCGATCGCGCTGAAGCAGGTGCAGGTGCTGCGCGATGGCGCGGCGGCGCAATATGGTGCCGATGCCATTGCGGGTGTCGTCAATTTCATCATGAATGACGCTCCCTCGGGCGGGCTGATCCAGTCGCAATTCAGCAGCACATATGAAGGTGATGGCGATACTTACCAGATTGCCGGAACCTATGGTGTGCCGCTGGGCGATTCCGGCTTCCTGCGGCTCAGCGGAGAATACAGCAGCGCGGATCGTGCCGTCCGCGCCGTTCAGCGCGACGATGCGGCCGCCTTGCAGGCCGCGGGTTACACCGATGTGCCTGATCCGGCGACCCGCTTCGGTACGCCGCAGGTGCGCGACAACATCAAGCTGTTCCTGAACGGCGCCGTCGATATCGGCATCGGCGAACTCTACACGTTTGGCGGCTATAACAGCCGCACGACGAGTGTGGATTTCTTCTATCGCAACCCGACGGACCGGGACGGTGTTTTCACCGATGGTGCCGGCAATTACCTCGTGGGCGACATGACGCCGGATGATGGCGTTGCTTGTCCGGGCACCGGTGCCGACGCCATTCCTGTCGGTTCCGCCGATGCTGCGGCACGGCTGGCTGCAGTCGCCGCAACCCCGAACTGTTTCACCATGACCAGCCTCTATCCCGGTGGCTACAGTCCCTACTTCATCAACAAGGTGAAAACCGTATTCGGAACAGTGGGCCTGCGCGGCGAACTGCTTCCGGACCTCAAGTACGACCTCAGTGTCGGCGCCAGCCGTTACGAGATGTCGATCTACGTGCACAACTCGGTCAACCCGAGCCTCGGAAGCGACAGTCCGACCGAGTTCTACAACGGTTCACGCATCCAGCAGGAACAGGTTGCCAATCTCGACCTCAGCTATCCTCTGGAGGTGGGCTTCGCAACGCCTTTGAACATTGCCGCAGGCGTCGAGTGGCACCGGGAAAAGTTCACGGTCAAGGCTGGCGAACCGGCATCCTATGAAGCCGGCGTCCTGGCTGGCCAGGGCTTCACTGTCGGCGAAGATGCCTATGCGGGCTATTCCCCGTACATCGCCGGCAGCCGTTCGCGCGACAACTGGTCGTTCTATCTGGACCTTGAGACGAATCCGATCGAGCAGCTCGATCTCGGTCTTGCTGCCCGTTACGAGAGTTTCAGCGACTTCGGCGACAAGGTCACGTACAAGATTTCGGGTCTGTTCCATGTGACCGACAGCCTGGGTATCCGCTCGACTTATGCGACCGGTTTCCATGCACCCAGCCCTGGCCAGCAGGCTTACACCGGCCTTGGTCAGCAGCTGACCGCCGATGGCACGCTCGTCCAGACCGGCATTATTCCGGCCGACAATCCTATCGCGCTGGCCGTAGGTGGCCAGAAACTGAAGCCGGAGACTTCGAAGAGCTTCAGTGCGGGTCTTGTTTTTGACAAGCCCTGGCTGAATGTCACGATCGACTACTTCAACATCAAGATGAAGAACCGCCTGACGCAGTCGCAAAGCTATTCGCTGACCGACACGCAGCGCGCGGAACTGATTGCCCAAGGCTATGCCTTCGCCAGTCAGATCGGCACGTTCAAGTTCTTCACCAACGACTTCTCCTCGACCACCCAGGGCGTCGATGTCGTTGCGACGGTCCCGCTGAACTTCATTCCTGCCGGGCAGACGGCGTTCAGCGCCGCGATGAACTACACGAAGAACGAAGTGACGTCCTACGATCCCACCGATCCCAACGAATTGCTGGACGAAGGACGGGTGATCCAGCTTGAGAAGATGCTGCCGCGCTGGCGTGGCAATGCCACGATAACGCACACCAGCGAGCGTTGGCACGGCCTTGTCCGTATGAATTACTACGGCAAGTACACCGAGCTGCACGTCAACTCGCTTGGGCTACGCTTCGATCCGGGCTCGGAGATCACGTTCGACGCCGAAGTGGGCTTCAAGCCGCTGGAGAACCTCGACATCGCGATCGGTGCGACCGACATCTTCGACAATCGCCCCGATCTGAACCCCTATCGCGGCATCCTGGGGTCGAAGTACCCGACGACGTCGCCGATGGGGCTTGCGGGTGGCACCTATTACCTTCGGGCCGGGATCACCTTCTAACGATTTACCCAACCTGCGAGATGGCCGGTCTGCCCTGTACTCCTGGGCAGACCGGCCTTTTTTTGTGCGTTTTCCCGCGCCCCGCCAATTGTTCCCGGCTGGGCTCTGTCGCTTATGCGGGCTGGGCGTGCGTGATCGAGGGATGCGAGCGCTCGCATGATCGCGCTTGTGGGTAGTGGCGTTGAGTGCAGGAGCCCCCCTCGCTGGATGCGAGGCACGTCGCCGCCGGGGCGAGGCGGTTCTGTAGTGGGGGCCGGAGGGTTGAACAGGCCCTCGAAATGCGTCCGCCACGGTGTGCACTGGCGTCAGAATGACGCGGATTCACGGACCTGAAGGAGCCTGGGTGGCCCCGGAACGGCAAAGCCCCGGCGCGTGGGATGCGCGCCGGGGCTTTGTTCCCAAAGAAGTCGTGGACCGGAGGTCTTCAGGTGTTCGCGTAAATCAGGAACAGTGCGAGCGTGGCTGCGGCGAGGAAGCCCAGGGCCACGGGAAGGAAATTCCGCCGGGCCAGTTCGTCAGGATTTACGTCGGCCATCGCGGCGGCCACGCAGACGCCGGACCAGGGCACAATGGTGCCGCCGCCGACCCAGACGCTGCCGATCTGGCCTATGCTGGCGAGAATTGCGGCATTTGCAGGAACCGAGCTGGCGACAGCGCCTGCAATGCTGCCGGTCAACGGCAAGCCGGAGAAGCCGAAGCCGTCGATGCCCGAGAGAATTCCGACGACCATGACGCCGAAGGGCAGGACGGGATTGTTTGGCCCCAGATAGGCGCTGGCCGCACGGCCCAGGTCGAGCAGAAAGCCCGGAGTGCCCGGCCCCAGAACCTGTGCGGCATGGTCCGGATCTCCGAGAAAGAAGAAGGCGACGATGGGCAGGACGGGAGCAAAGACCTTGACCGCGAAAGCAAACCCCTCGCGCAGATGGACAATGATCTGTTCCAGCGCGTGATGGCCGTCGTGGACCACGCAGGCGATGATGAGAATGCAGACGGCGCAGCCGCCAAGAAGTGCCGTCGCATCGCCACCATAGATCGCGTGCGCCGGATCAAACAGGGCGCGTGAGATGATGAGGGCGCCCATTCCAAACAGGACCGCCGGGGTCAGAATGGCCAGAAAGCGGGCATGGGGACCGAATTCGGTGCGACCTTCCGGCTGGCCGTGCGGCAAGGCCGAGGGGCTTGCCACGACAGTGCCGCGTCGCATGTCACGCCCAAGGAGAAGGCCAAAGACGGTAAGCGCGATGATGCCGACCACGCCGGCGAACAATACCGTATAGAAAAGGACGAGGCCCGGTGAAACGTGCGCGGCACTTGCAGAAATGCGCGTCGCTGCCTGGATCACGGGGTCGGAAGACAAGGCCATCCCGTGACCCGCGATATTGATTGCCGCCACTGCGCCGACCGCAGGCAGCCTCGCGCGGATGGCGACCGGCACGAGAACCGTTCCGACCAGTGCCGTTGCAGGCGAAGGCCAGAAGAAAATGCCGCAGACGAAAGTCGTGCAGGCCAGCGTTATGAAGGCGGATCGGGGGCCGACGATGAGCCGGCGGACCGGAACGATCATGAGTTCGTCCGCGCCCTCCTTGCTCATTGCCTTCAGCATGGCCAGCATGAGGGCTACCAGCAGCATGATGTCGAACAGGCCGATGCCTGCCATCAGGATCGAGCGGAACAGGCTCTGTGTGGCGAAAATCATCCGGTCCGGCATCGTCGTGCCGGCATTGGGGGACATGAAGGCCAGTGCCACGGTGCCCGCGATGGCGACGATCGCGACATTACGGCGCGCCACCATCACGAAAACGATGGTGGCGACGGTGAAGAGAAAGACCCAGTGGGCCGGGGTGATCGGCATGATTACTCCGTACTGCGCTTCTTGCGACCTTTCGAAATCTTTGTCTCGGTTCCACCAGCCTCGTTTGTCAGGCTGGAGCGGCCGAACTGATTGTTCGCTTCGATGATGGTGACCAGCGCATCCAGGAAGGCATCGCGCTGCTTGGCATCAAGGCAGGCCAGCAGTCGCGCCTGCGCACGCGTCATGTCGGGATAATGCCGGCTCAGCATTTCACGCCCGGCCTGGGTCAGGCGCACGAGTTTGGCCCGTCGGTCGACTTCACTTTGGCGGCGTTCGACCAGACCGGCCCGTTCCAGCCGGCGCAGCACATCGGCAACATTGGTGCGATCGATTCCAAGCTTGGTCGCGATGGCGATCTGGTCGATGTCGGGGTTGGTCGAAAGGATGGTCATCAGTCCATACTGGACAGGGGTAATGTCGGATTCGCCGACTTCCTCGAAGAACAGGGCATAGTGCAGCTGATGGACTCTGCGGATGAGGTAGCCCGGCCGCTTCCACAGCGGCAATTCCTCCATCAACTGGCGCAAGGAACCTTGTTCCTCGCCCGCGTCGCGGCGTGACGGCTCCACCCGATCAGTTTTTGCCATGCCCCTCAAATCCTTGATCTGATCGTATGTCGATTCGCTGTTTGGAGGGTTGAACACAGTATTATCGATCAGTATACCCCTTTTTTATCACAAGGGGCTCGAAATGCAGGCAACCGCCGCCGTCGCGGCCAACATCGAGGTTGTACAATCCGCTTGGAACCCGTTCAGCGCGATCCTGGCGGGGCTGCCCGATGCGCCTGGGCAAGAGGGCGCGCTGGCCGGGGTTGCCGTGTCCGTGAAAGATATTCTCGATGTCGCCGGAACTCCGACGCACTGGGGCTCGTTGGCTATGGAAGATGCCGCGCCCGCGGATCGCGACATGGAGGCAGTCGCACGGTTGCGGCGGGCCGGCGCGAGCATCGTGGCAAAGACCACGACAACGGAGTTCGCGCACAGTCCGCTTGGCTTTTCGCCCTTGACCGGCATGACGCTTAACCCGTGGAACCCGCATATGACTTGCGGGGGCTCGTCAAGCGGTGCGGGGGTGGCGGTCATCACCGGCGCTACGCCGCTGGCCCTTGCTACCGATGCAGGATGTTCGACGCGTCTGCCGGCGGCCTTGACCGGCGTCTTCGGCCTGAAGGCCACGTCCGGCCGCATCCCGCATGAAAAGGTGCCGGAAGGGTTTGCCAGCATTGTCCATCTGGGACTTCTGGCGCGCGATGCCGACTTGCTCGCGCGCGGCCTCGCGGCAGTGGCGGGGCCGCACCAGCGCGATCCGCAAAGTCTTTCGCAACCCGACCTGCAAGCCTCGATTCCGGGAGGGCCTGCCGATGCCTTTGCCGGGCGGCGGATCGCGCTTTGGCGATTTGCAGGCAATGACGTCCTCGATGACGATGTCGCATGTCAGATCGTCGATGCGGCAAAGCTGCTTGCGGATGCAGGTGCGCAGGTGGAACTGCTGGAATATCCGCTGGCGAATCCGACGCGGCACTGGGCGGTGCTTCAGGAAGTGTCCTGGGCCGCGCGAGCGGCTGCCGTGCCGAAGCGACGGGAGGAGCGTTTGTCTCTGACATTCCGGGCCGGCGCTGCCCGGGGGCAGGGGGCATCAGCGCTTGCGTTCAATGCTGCCCTTGCCGGACGAACTGCGGTTTTCCGCGCCGTGCAGCACGTTTTTGCAGCGGGGTATGATTTCATCCTTACCCCTTGTGCGGCGGCGGCGGCGGTCGCCGCCGATCATCCGGTCGATGCGCCGCTCGAAATCGGCGGTCGCAGTGTGGGGCCGTTACGAGAAGCATGGTTGCCGTATCTCTCGCTTTTCAATCTCTCCGGCCACCCGGCCATCACGCTGCCGTCGGGTCTCGACCGCAATGGCGTGCCCATGGGGCTGCAACTCGTGGCGCCCTGGTGGGGGGAGCACCGTCTGCTTGAGGCTGCCAGGGCGTGGGAAATCGTCCGTCCGCTTCTGACTTTGAAATCCTGGCCGAACAAGGAAGACCATTGATGGCAATGGAACCGCTCGCGACAAAGGGAAATTATCTCCACATCTACGATTTTCGCGTCGAGCCCGGCCGCGAGGAGGAGTTCATCGCCCTGTTCGACGAGTTCGACTATTCGGACGGGAACCCGATGCACAAGTCAGCCGCCCAGGTGAAGGATGGTGTCCTGTGCCGTGATACCACGGACCCGCAGCGCTTTTTCCTGATCGCCGAATGGTCGGACATCAAGGAACATGCAAGGATCCGCGCGATCCTTGCCGAGGAGATCCGGCCTGCCTTCATAAGCCTGATCGAGGGACGGCGTTTCGTGCCCACTTATGCCGAGGTCGTCTCGTCCACGCCGGACCATATTCTCAACCAGCCCGAATGACCGCGCGCGAAGTCTATGGCTTCTTTCGAAGCTCTACGTCCTATCGGCTGCGTCTTGCGCTCGCCGCAAAGGGGCTGGACTATTCGCCGCGCTTTATCAGCCTTCCCGGTGGAGCGCATCGCACGGAGGCATTCCTTGCGATCAATCCGCAGGGGCTTGTTCCCGTCCTTCGCGAGGAAGGGCGTGCGTTCACGCAATCTCTGGCAATCCTGGAGTACCTTGAGGAGCGCTATCCCGAGCCTCCGCTTTTACCTGCCGATCTGGTGGAGCGAGCCTATGTTCGTGCCCTGTCGCAGGTCATCGCCTGTGACATTCATCCGCTCAACAACGTGCGGGTCCTCACCTTGCTGCGCCAGGATTTCGGGATTGATGATGGCGGGGTGCAGCGATGGTACGAGCACTGGATTGCGACGGGCATGGCCAGCTTCGAGGCCATGCTGTCGTGTGAGTGCCGCCATGGACGCTATTGTCTCGGCGACAAGCTTACGATCGCCGACCTGTGTCTTGTCCCGCAGGTCGCCAATGCTCGCCGCTTCGCCTGTGATCTCTCGCCCTTTCCGCTTTCATGCGGCATCGCCGAGCGGGTCGAGGCGCTCGATGTGCTCGCCCCGGCGGCTCCAGGACGGCAGGCCGACGCTTTTTGAGGGCCTCGATCTTCAGGTGGCCGAGCGGACCTGATCGCGGGCGTAGCCAGCCACGGCTTTGTAGCTGTTGCTGATCGCGGCCAGTTCGGCAGGGTCGATAACATCCTCTATACGCTCGAAAGGGCGGTCGCCCGAGCGTTCATGCACGACTTTCAGGATTACGTCGGGCGGGGTGGTGCGGTTGGTTTGCACAACCCGGGATGTCGCAGGAAGGCGCTGGTCCGCGTATTCCTGAAGAGCCGCCTCGATCTTCCCGCTGCCAGCCGCGAGCGCGTCGGCCAGCGCCCGCGCATCGAGAATGGCCTGGCCCGCGCCGTTGGAACCGCGCGGATACATGGGATGGGCGGCATCTCCGAGCAGTGTCACCGTGCCTTTGGACCACCATGGCAGGGGATCTTTATCGACCATGGGATATTCGAGGATCGTGTCGGCCGCGCGGATCATCGCAGGCACATCCAGGAAGTCGAAATGCCAGTCCTCGAACGCGTGGATGAAGTCGTCGAGGCGGCCTCGGCGGTTCCAGTCCTGGCGCGTGTGGTCCGGTGTTTCGATTTCGGCGACCCAGTTTATCAGTTGTGTGCCTTGTCCGTCGATATTGTCCCGAATGGGGTAGATGACCATTTTCCCATGGCTAAGCCAACCGGCCCTGACGTAGCTTGCACCATCAAGATAGGGCTTCCAGCGCGTGACGCCGCGCCACATGTTGACGCCTGAATAGATCGGCGGGCCATCATCGGGATGCAGAAGGCTGCGGATGGCGGAATGGATGCCGTCTGCCCCGACCAGCGCGGAACCGATCACACTTGGCAAAGGAGTTCCTGTAGCGTCCACGAAGTGAACGAGGACCTTGTCCCCGCGCTGCTCAAAACCTGTGCAGCGATGGCCTGTGACGATTGTCCGGGTGCCGGTGCGCGCTACGAGAGCGCTTGCCAGGATCTGCTGCAGATCACCGCGGTGGATCTGGAACTGGGGGACGTCATAGCCGGCCGAGAGGCCCACGGCCTCGGTATGAACCAGCTGACCGAAGCGCGTGTAGAAACAGGAATTGCGGGCCGTAATCGCCGTGCGCTCCAGCGCTTCGCGCAAGCCAAGTTCGCATAGCTGCGCACTGGCGTGGGGGAGAACGCTGATACCCACTCCGAGAGGGGAAAGCTGCGGTGCAGCTTCGAAAATCGTGCTTTTTATACCGCGCTCGTGGAGCATGAGCGCCAGGCTCAACCCACCAATTCCGGCGCCGATAATGATGACTTCGTCCGTGCCCAAGCCCGTGCTCCGTTCGCGTTTCCCGGATAGGGATAACTGGTCGATCTGCAGAGTCAATATAAGATGTATACTGATTAAATTGCAGAGAGAGGGGATAATGAATGTGAGACAGCGAAAGGATTGCCGACATGCGGATGGGAGAAGGCGCGGGCTACCGTGAGTGCCGGGCATCGAGGGCGATGCCGGCCAGGTTCTGTTCGCGCTTGATCCAGCGGATTCGGGCGGGTGGGGCCTTGGCGGCCAGGGTCAGGAACCGGGCTGCATGACGGTGTTCGGTGCGGTGATTGGCCAGAGCGGCATTGGCTTGCGTTATCACTTCGCGCGAATCGCCGATCAACTCGACCTCGCTCAGGCCGGACGCCTGCGACACTTCCAGTGCCAGGATCAGGGCCAGCCACTCGGCGTCGGTGTTTGTTCCGATGCCGAGATCGTCGAACAGATGCACGACGCCGCGCACTACGATGGCGGCCTCCATCCGGCCCGGGTTGGGGCGACAACCGCCATCGAAGAAGACTTTCACTCTTCGGCGCGCCATGGCTTCAGGGCTTCGTTATCGCGTAGAGATGATACGCGCTGCCGTGGGACGGCAAAGGCGAGAACGTCCATCCGAGACCGGAAAGGTTCGACCGCACACAGTTCCAGAAGGGCCGCTCCAGGACCAGTGCATATTGCGCGCGATTGGCACGTGCGATCCGGTCCAGCGCTCTGCCCCAGTGACAGGCGTCGCGCGTTGCCGCCTGATGCGCCGCGATGCTGGATGGCGTTTTGAGCCCTACAACATCGATCAGGCGCATCTGCGGTGCCGCCCATGCGGCCATGCCGGCATCGTGGATGAGGATCCGGGACCCGGGTGGGAGCGGAGTGAGGCTGGCGCGCATGGCTGTGACTTGAGCTCCATACCAAGCGCGGTCCCTGTCTAGATCGGCCATGCGGCCAGGCAGACCGAAGGCCGCGCTCAAGCCCACAAATGCGATCAGAATGGACATGACACGCGCTCTGTTCGCCTGCGCGTATCCCAGAATGAAAACCGGCACCAGCGGTCCCAGATAGCGCGCCGCATTCCAGGTGAAGGCACCGGGAAGCAGCAGCAAGAGAAAGAGGACAACTGGGGTCAGAAAGCCCCAGGCCCGCCAGTCCCGAAGGCCGGCCAGCCCCGGAAGCAGAACGATAAGGCCTGAATTCACCAGCCCGCCGCCGAGGGCAAGGACGCGTTGGGCAATGGACCAGTCTGCCTCGCGGAAAAATGCGAGCTTGGCGGCCATCGTCCCAGGCAGAATATGTCCGGTTGCGAAATAGCTCCAGGCCGCGAACGGCAACGCCCCGGCCAGTGCCCATGCGATGGCTTGCACACGCCGGGCATGGCTCGCATCCCGCAGTGTCTGCAGCATGGCAAGGCCGGCCAGAATGGCCAGCTCAGGCCTTACAAAAGGCGCAATCCCGGCCAGCAAGGGCAAGCGGCGATCGAGCAGGAGCAGCCAAGTCACCGTCGCGCAGGCCAGCCCGGTTTCGAGCCCATTTGCCATCAGGGTTGGCAGGGTTCCGGCCAACAGACCGGTCAGCGTGAGAACCGGAACCTGCCAGCCTCTTGCGCCTGCGCGCTGCACCAGCAGATCGAGCCCTACGGCATAGGCCAGGGCGGCGGCGAGGCAGATGGTCATGGCGGCATAAGGCAAGGGCATGACCAGCCCCAGGCCTGCCATCAGCGCCAGATGGGCCAGACTGGTAGCACCGATGAGGGGCGATACGGCGTAAGTCGCATCCCAGCCCTGCAACAAGGCGCGGGCATTGTGCATGGTGATATAGGCATCATCGAGGGGGAAATCGCCCCTCCAGCCCACGGCCAGCATCGCCACGGCCACGGAATAGGCCGCGTACCGCACGGGCGCGGGAATGGCCCGGTCCGCAATCCGGCCGCCTTGACGCGGCGTGGTCATCGGCGTGGCAACAGACCCCTGCATCAGGCGAGGCTGGCCGAAAGGCCTTCCCCTGCTTCTGTGCGAACACCGCTGTGACGGTGCAAGAGCGAGGCCGTGCGCCAGCACAGGAACACCAGCGCAGGAGCGATCAGGGCCACTCCGGCGTTTTCAGCACCGATACTCGTGCTGGTGTCCACGGTCATGATCGTGGTCCAGCCCAGACCGAACCCGCACACGAACCAGCTCGGCAGGAGCAGCGATAGCACGTCCCGTCCGCTGCACCGTTCCAGCAGGTCGGGGATGACGAAAGCCAGCGCGATACCCAGAATCGTCAGGTCGTAGTCGTAGCCATAAGGGCTGACGAACAAGGACGCCGCGCAAGTGAGCGCTGCAAGATGGTGAAAGGCTATCCCGCGCAGGCAGGCCCAGCCCAACAGCCCGAGCGAGGCAAGGGCGCCGATCACTTGCAGCACCATCGCTCCCGCCGCACCGAATCCGAACGTATAGGCAGACGCGTAAAGCGAGCTCATGCGGAACAAGAGGTAATCGCCATTGGCGAGAAATCCGCTGGCCTCTTCCACGCCGTTGCGGAAATCCAGCCAGATGCCGGTGCCATAGGCCCAGGTGGAGAGGCCCAGGAGCAAAAGGGCCACTGCCCCTGCTACGAACAGCACCGGCCAGCGCCGCTGCAGCAGTGTAACAAGGCCCACGCCGGCGGCCAGATGCGGCTTGATGATCATCAGCCCGAGCGGCAGCCCGGCGACTGTCCGGTTATGGCGGAAAGCCAGCAGAAAGGCACCGATCAACCCGGCGATGAGGAAGCCGTTCTGCCCGGTCCGCAGGTTGAGGATGACCGCGGGCATGACGGCGACAACCACTGCCAGGAAGGCCTCGCCCGCGATCCGGCGCAGCACCCACAGATAGAAAGCGAAGCTCGTGAGCGTGAACAGGGCAAAGGCCACGCCGACGGGCAGGCTGGCCAGTCCCTGCATCATGAGAGTGAACGGCGGCGGATAAGTCCAGGGCATGAAACCCCGGACGCCCGAGGCCTGCTGCTGCGCTGCGAGCATCTCGCGCATGTGATAGGTTTCGCCTGCCCGCCCCTCGGCGGCCATGCGGCCGGCAATGTGGAAAGCGTCGAAGTCGGTGAGAACCTTGTGCTGGGCCAGCAGTTCCGGCGCCTGAAAGCGCAAGGCGGATACCAGCACGAGCACAAGGCTCGCAGCGATCACCGCAAAGAGCAGGGGCCGGCTTGCCGCAATCCGCCCGGCCACCGGGGAGCGGCATGGGATCACAGCTGCGTTCCCTTGAAGATGCGTTCGGGCACGGCGCGGATCACGCCCATCACCAGCCGCCAGACCGGCTTCACATAGATCACGTCGCGCTTTTTCGAGACGGCTGCGAAAATGGCTTCGGCAACCTGGCCGGGATCGGCCGTTAGGCGGGCGGGCAGGTCCATGCCTTCGGTCATGCGGGTCCGCACGAAGCCGGGCAGGACCGTGAGTACATGGACGTTCTTTTTCGCCAGCCGGTTGCGCAGCCCTGAAAGGAAGGCGGTGTAGCCCGCCTTGGCCGAACCATAGACATAGTTGCTGGCCCGGCCCCGATCACCCGCGACGGAACTGATGCCGACGAGCGTCCCGCTGCCGCGCGCCTCGAAGCGTTCGGCGAGCAGGCCGGTCATCAGGGCCGGTCCTTCGTAATTGCTACGCATGACAAGGCTCGCTGCTTCCAGATCGCTCTGCGAGACCGCCTGATCGCCCAGCAGGCCGACCGCGCAGATGGCCACTTGCGGCAGCGCGGGAAGACTGTCGAGGAAAGCCCCGAAGGTGCCGGGCGCCAGCAGGTCGAGTTCGTGCATCGTCGCGCGGACGCCATGGCGCAGGGCGATGTCGGCGGCATCGGCCTCCAACTGGGCCGCGTTGCGGGCGGCAAGCTGCACGTCGTATCCCGCTGCGGCAAAACGGTGGGCTGCCGCCAGGCCGATATCCGAGCGGGCGCCGATTACGAGTACAGAGGAAGTCACAGATTGAGCCTTTCCGCCATGCTGGAGCGAAATGAGGTGAGGCCGCGCTCTTCGCGCAGCGCGGCAAGGTCGCGGGCTCTCGGGTCCGAGGCGCGCAGGGTGGCCGCGCTCATGCGCGCATCCTTGGCGAGGTAGAAGCGCCCGCCGTGATCGATGGTGATGGCATCGAGCCGTTCCATCAGGGCAAGCGCCTGCGGGTTGACCGGGAAATCGAGCGCTAGGGTATAGCCTTCGCGCGGGAAGGAAATCGGGCCTTCGCCGGGCCCCATGCGTTTCAGCACGGCCAGGAACGAGCCTTGCCCGCTGGCGCTGATCGTGCGGAGCAGCGCGGTCAGACCGGCAGCGGCGCTTTCCAGCGGGATAACGCACTGGAACTGCGCAAAACCGCGGCGGCCATAGATCCGGTTCCATTCCAGCAGCGCATCGAGCGGGTAGAAAAATCCGTCCCAGTCCACCAGCGCTTCGCCGCGCTGCGCGACGGCGCGGTGATAGTAGAGCGCATTGAAAGCCCGCACGGTCAGCGAATTGAGGGCCATTTGCGGCGCATCGAAAGGCACTTTGCGGAACCGGCGGCGCGGCGTGGCGAACGGGGCATCGCGCCGCGCGCCCAACTCGTCCAGCCGCGCGTGCTCGCCCAGCATCAGCGAAGAGCGGCCCAGCCCTTTGCCGCCATGCAGGCAGTCGATCCAGGCGACCGAATAGGTCGCTCCGGCATGTTCCTCGAACAGCGCCATCGCCGTTTCGAGATCGGGGGCAGGCAGGGTCTGCTGGCGGATCCATCCACTTTCGACCGGACGCAAGCGGAAGGCCAGCCGCAGCACGATCCCGGTCAGCCCCATCCCGCCGATCGTCCATGCGAACAGCTCGGCGTTCTCCTCCCGGCTGCACCGCCGGACTTCGCCGTCCGCGCCAAGCAGTTCGATCCATTCGACGCAGTGGCCGAAGCTGCCATGCTTGTGATGGTTCTTGCCGTGAACATCGGCCGCCACCATGCCGCCCAGCGTCACGAACTTGGTGCCCGGCGTGACTGCGGGAAACCAGCCGCGCGGCAGGAAGACCGCGATCACGTCCGCCAGCAGCACCCCGGCTTCCGCCACCAGTATGCCGCTTTGCGCGTCGAAGGAGAGGATGCGGTTGAACCGGCGCATGTCGATGGTGCCGGCGGGGCCGAGCGCGCAGTCTCCATATCCGCGCCCATTGCCTCTGGCGATCAACGGCCCCTGCGCGATCAAGGCCTGCAAGTCCGCTTCGGAGCGGGGGACATGGACAAGGCAGTCCTGCCGGGGGAACCGGCCCCAGCCCGACAGCATCACGGCGCCGGACTCCAGTCCTGCGCGTCCTGCCGGGAGAAAACGAACCGGCGATCGAGCCGGTATTTCACGACATACCCGATCGACAGGCCGATGGCGGCCCCGGTTTCGCGCGCGATCTGCGAGTGCCAGATCAGCCAGAACAGCGTCTCGGCGCCCCAGAATATGGCCGTCGTCGCCACGCCCATCAGGACATAGAGCGAGAACCGTTTGCCGTGCGCTTGCAGGCCCTGCGAACGGTCGTCGAAGATCCAGCGTTTATCGAGAACATACTTGAGGACCAGCCCGGCCAGCGTCCCTGCCGCCACTGCCGCGCCAAACACAATGGCGGGCGCCAGCGCCGGTGCGGCGCCTGCGCCAGCGAAGACGACGCGCTGGACGGCAAGGTTCGCTACAGTGGCAAGCACCGCAAAGGCGATATACCGCGCGGCAAGGACGTGCGGGCTCACAGCATCGTCCCGGCCACGCCCAGCGCGAGGATGGCGAGGCCGCAAAGCTGGCTCGTGCGGTCGCAGGCGGCGAACACCAGCGGATCGTCGTGCATCTCGCCGCGATGGGTCAGGATCGCGATGCGGCTGTTCCAGAACAGGAGGATCAGGCAGACTCCCCACAGCATCTCGGGCCGGCTGTAGAGCTGGAGCACCGGCGCCGAATTGGCATAGAGTGCCAGCACCATTACCGAGATCATGCCCGAAGCCACCACGATGTTGCCGATAACGGCAAGGTCATCGACATGGTATCCGCGTCCATGCGCCGTCACCAGCCCGGAAGCGACGCCGTCGACCAGTTCGGCCTGACGCTTCACGGCGGCGAGTGAGAAAAAAAAGAAGATCGAAAAGGCCAGCAGCCAGACCGAACTCGGAATTCCCGTCGCCGCGCTGCCTGCCAGAATGCGCATGGTATAGAGCACGGCCAACATGCAGATATCGATGACCACCAGCCGCTTGAGCTTGAACGAATAGGCGGCCGTGGCGGCGAAGTAGAGCAGCAACATGCCCAGCAGGGCCGGGCCGGAGATCAGCGCAACCGCAATGCCTGCCAAGGCCAGGGCTGGCACCATGGCGGTGCCCAGCGGCAGACTGACGGCGCCCGATGCCAGCGGCCGGTTGCACTTGCGGGGATGCGCACGATCCGCGTTGAGGTCCAGCAGGTCATTGAGGACATATGTACTGGAAGCGATCAGGCTGAAGGCGATGAAGGCCAGCAGGGCCTGCCCGAAAGCCGCGGCCGTAAGTTCATGCGCGGCGATCATCGGCACGAAGATCAGGAAATTCTTGAGCCACTGGTGCGGGCGAACCAGCCGCAGGGCTGCAGGCATCCGGCGGCGCGGCTTTTCCGGCGTTACTTCCGCTGCCGTCAGGACCGGCCTCAATACCGGCGCCAGATCGGATGGTAGAGCTGTCAGATGCTCTAATTCGGCATAACATCCCTGCCCCAGAAGAGCGTCGAGGCGGTTGCTGCGGGCCGTGCCAGGGCCCGCCACGTCGTGAATTTCGTCGAACAGGCCGAGGTGGGCTCCCACGGCGCGGGCCGCTTCGGGATGGCCGTCCGAAACGAGCGCAACCCGTCCGCCACGGCCGCGCCATTCGCGCACGGAGGCGAGCACGTCGTCGCGATAGGCCTGCCGTGTCGGCGCGGCCAGAGACGCAGCCTCGAACCGGTCGCGCAGCGGCGCACCGCGGCGTTCGCGCGCCAGCGCTTCGAACGGGGCCGACCAGCGCACCGATGCGGCGTTCCAGAACGCTTCCAGCGTGCTTTCCGGCCACCGGACAATGTCGCTCAGGCCGACAACAAGAACCAGTCTCGTTGTATCCCAACCGCTAGCGCTCATTGCTGAATGTCCCCTGGAGAATGCGCCTGCGCGCCGCCTTGCGGAAACAACCCATGGGGCGAATACGGTTAATTTATCGATAATCGAAACGGGCCCGGGAAAGCTCGCCAGCGGCCCTCCGCTCGCGTATCTCTGGCGGCGAAGGAGAGCCCCTTGCGCGATTGCGATGACCAGACCGAGACCATGGCCTTCCTGTCCAGGCCGGAAACCTATGGGCTGTCCGGACGGGTGGAGCGGATAGATACCCACGCTGCCGTGGTGTTCCTGGCCGGGGACCAAGCCTTCAAGCTCAAGCGGGCCGTGCGCTATCCTTATCTCGACTTCTCGACCGTGGACCGGCGCAAGGCCGTCTGCGACGCGGAACTGGTGCTCAACCGCCGGACCGCGCCGGACCTTTACCTGGCCGTTCAGCCCGTGGGCAGGCAGCCCGATGGCCGTCTGGCGCTGGGCGAAGGCGAGCCGGTCGACTGGGTGGTGGTCATGCGCCGTTTCGCGCCCGAATGCCTGCTCGATGCCATGGCCCGCAAGGGACCGCTGGCGCCGGACCTGATCCGCGATTTGGCCGATCGCATCGCGGCGTTCCACGATACGGCGGAAGCGGTGCAAGGCCCCGGCGCGGACCGGGTGCGCGCCGTGATCGATGGAAACCGCACGAGCATGGCGGCCCTGCCCGAAGCGCTGCTGCCCGCCGCCCGGTGCGACCGGCTCCACCAGCGCAGTCTCGAAGGTCTCGAAACTCTGGCCCCGTTGCTCGACCGGCGTGGGCAAGCCGGCCACGTCCGGCACTGCCATGGCGACCTGCATCTCGCCAACATCTGCCTGTGGCAGGGCCAGCCGACCTTGTTCGACTGCCTCGAATTCGATCCCGAACTGGCCACTACGGACGTGCTCTACGACCTCGCGTTCCTGCTCATGGACTTGTGGCAGCGCGGGCTCCATGCCGAAGCCTCGCACCTGTTCAACCGCTATTGCGACATGCGGGCCGAAAGCGATGGCTTGGCTGCGATGCCTCTCTTCCTGTCGATGCGCGCTGCCGTGCGGGCCCATGTCAATGCCAGCGCGGCCGAACGGCAGGCAGATGCCGCCCAGCGCGAGGACAAGGCCGCGGCGGCGCGCGGCTATCTCGATGCCGCGCTCGCCTTCCTCGACCGCAAGCCGCCCCGGCTGATCGCGGTCGGCGGCCTCAGCGGCACCGGCAAATCGACACTCGCAGGCAAGCTGGCCCCGCTGTGCGGCGGCGCGCCCGGCGCCCGCTGGCTGCGCAGTGACGTGCTGCGCAAGCGGCTGGCCGGCGTTCTGCCCGAACAGCCGCTGCCACCCGAAGCCTATACCCGGGACCACAGCGCCGAGGTGTATCGTACCCTGATGGAAGAGTCGCGCCGCACCCTGGCGGCAGGGATGGACGTCATCGTCGATGCCGTCTTCGCCGATCCAGCCGAGCGCCGTGCCGCCGCCGATGCCGCCGCGCACTGCGGCGTGCCTTTCACCGGCCTGTGGCTCGAAGCCCCCGCCGACACGATGCGCACCCGGGTCGGCGCGCGGCACGGCGATGCTTCGGATGCGAATGCCGCCGTGGTCGATCGCCAGCTCAGCTATGATCTGGGTGATCTCGGGACCTGGCGGCGGATTAATGCGGGAGGGTCGCCGGATGCTGTCCTGATGGCGGCGATGGAGGGAATTGAACCCTCGCCGTAAGCTTGGGAAGGCTGCGGGAAACGAGAAACGCGGGAGAAATTTGCCGTTCTTCATGTCGAAGGGCGCTCTTCTGGAGCCGCCCGTGCCTCAGCGTTGCCGGAGCGTTCGGTTTACGAGCTCAGGCCGTTCATGATGGCGTATATATCGCTTGTCGCGACCGCCGGGCGAAGGGAGGAGTCTCCCTCGCTCACCTTCCATCGCCTGATCGCCATCCGCTCATCGCCTAGTGGGATGGCGAAATAGGCCCCCGATTCCTCTCCAGGGCTTTCAGCTTCGGCTATGACCGGCAGGTCGAGCGCCCACAGGCCATCGGCACCCACGATTTTCGTTTCAGCGGGAACGCCCATCCAACGGGTCAGGTCGATGAGCTGGGAGACTTCGGCCTGTCCTCCGCGAAAGGTCGCGAAGCGCCCCAGCTTGCTCACGGTGCCGCACGAGGTCACGATCGCATCGCCTGGAAACTGTGCCTCCACTTCCAGAGAGACCTGAACCGGATCGACGAGGACCACAGGCTCGTGGGTCAGCACAGCTTCACCACTGCCCTGGGCGTAGTAGGCCGGCCATTCGCGAACGATCATTGGTTCCAGAACGGCGCGCGCCGCGGCATTGAGCCGCTCTGGCAGCATCAGGTCGAGACCGCCGCCCCCCACCTCGCTGTCGCCGGTCAGGAGCAGGATGCGAAGATCCGGATCGATCGCGCGCAGCGCGAGCGCCACGATACAGGGAAACACGCCGAACCCCAGGATCGCAAACTCATAAGTCTTCATCGCAATCGCCCCAGATCTGCGGCGAGACTGCCGGCCGGGCATCCTGAACACAACCCGAAAGACGTCGACTCGACGGTTACATCGCTTGTTAACTTACAGGGCTTGAAGTTTACTATGCCAAGCTTGTGCACCATTGGCATGAAAGTCGCGTCAATTCGGTACAGTCGCTGTTATATTTGCGGCGGAAATCGTCATAAAATATTGATAATGAATGGTTTTTAAAACCATGTCATTTGCAAGTCATTGAATCTCGATTGACTCCAATCAAATCCGCCAGCAGTAGCGTGGTTATACAACAGCTTACGGTTTACGGTTGCATTCTGGTTTCTCCTGGCTCTGCGGCCAGCGGTTTCGGAAGGCCTCCGGCGTCGGCGGAAGCTGGCGGCAATAGTTTGGTTTTTTGGTGGCTGTTTCGAGGCTGTGGCCCTCGAAACGAGTGGGGCATGTGCGGTGTTGAGCATTTTGCAGATACATCACGACCGGGTGCTGGGGGCGGCGCTGGCTGCCTCGGCAGCACTTTGCGGCATGCCTGCATTGGCTTCGACGAGCCCTGTCACGGCCTACTATCCGAACGCATATGTATCCGGGCCGGATCGTGTGGCGATGCAGATCGACGTCCTGGCGTCGGTCGGCGGACGCTGCGGGTTTGCATCCAACAGCGCGCCCAGCGGCACGGTGGATGCAGGCGTGATCGACGCGGCCGCATGGTCCGGCCAGATCCCGTTCACGGCCGAGTGCACCGCGCCCTGGCGTATTGCCGTCACTTCGCTGAACGGCGCGTTGCAGGCGGGCACGGCCAACAGTGATCCGGGCTACACTGACAAGGCGCCGTACACGGTTGCCCTGAATGTCGCGTCGGATTCCGGCACTGTCGCAAGCAGTTGTCCGGTCGGCCAGATCGCTCAGGGCATTTCGGGATCGACTTGCGACTTCAACGGCACGGCATCCGCATCGAACGGGCTTCTTGTCCCGCGCTCCTACGGTCTTGCCGGGTCCTACATCGCCGTCAGCGCGCCCGCTTATTCCGGCACCGACCAGCTCATCGCCGGCAGCTACAGCGACACGCTGACCGTAACCATTTCGCCCGCGTCATGACGGGCATCGTATCGAATACCCGCGGGCTTTCCGCGGCAAACCTGACCAATTCCGGCCACGCCCGTTTCTTTAGGGCCGGTTTCTTTAGGGGAAGTGCAATGAGGAAGATAACGTTGATGGCCCTGGCGGTATCCACCGTCATTGCCACGCCCGCCGCGGCGCAGAGCACCACCGGAACTGTCAATCTCGCCGGTACAGTTGGCGACAAGTGCATCGTCGTATCCGAAACGGCCGGCACCACTTTCGGCACCACCGTGAATTTCGGTGAACTGAGCCAGGCCGATGGCACGATGCGTACTGATCTGGCATCTTCGTTCACGTCGCTTGGGGGCTCGGCTCTTGCGGCCCGGGTGGTCTGCACCACGGCCAACCCGACCATCGCCATTTCGGCCACGCCGCTGGCCATCAGCGGAGCCGGGACGCCGGACACCGGATACGACAACAGCATCGATTACACGGCCCATGTCGCCGTGACGACTGTGACAACTCCGAACGTCCCTTTCTCGGCCACGACCACGACGCCGCTGACTGCGACAGCCATCGGCGGGCGCCTTGCCAATAATGGTTCGAGCAATGTCGTGATCAGTGCGGACAGTTTCGCAACGAACAGCGCCACGGATCTTCTCGTTGCCGGCGCTTACACCGGCCAGATCCAGGTCGTCATCGCGCCCGGCGCGTGATCGCCCGCTAAACGGAAGGACACTTCAACATGCGCAAGAAATGGCTTCTCGCCTCGGCTGCAGCGGCACTGCTGGCAAGCCCCGCCATGGCTCAGGAATCGAGCACCGGCACCGTCAGCATCGACGGCACGGTTGCGGCCCGCTGCCTGTTCACCACCCCCAGCGCCACCATCTCGCTTGGCGAAATGGCCCTGGGCGGCAGCGACACCAACGCCGGCACGCTTGATGTCAGCAAGGTGAATGCCAAGAACGCCACCCTCGTGGGCTGGTGCAACAGCACTGCCGCCACCGTGACCGTGAAGGCCAATGCCATCACGAACGTCGCCGCGGCAGCCACCGGCTTCACCAACCGCGTGGACTACACCGCGACCGCCAATGCCAACAGCGTCGATGCGACCGACGATTCGACGGATGCGCTCGCCGGGGCGGCGGCCAACGTCAACATGTTCACTGGCAACGTGGTCGTCACGCTCTCCAATGCGTCTGCCACCGGCCTGCTGGTGGCTGGCACGTACAACGGCAGCGTTGACGTCGTTCTGGCACCGGCAACCTGATCCGGTTGGCCGGTGGACGCCGTTGCGTAAACCCGGAGATTTGATCCCATGAGGAAGATATACAGCCTTCTGGTAGCCGCCGCCGCAATGGCGCCGGGCGCGGCCTTTGCCCAGGCGACGGATACCGATACGGGGAACGTTGCCGTCAATGGCCGGGTTGCCTCGATCTGTATCCTGGGCGACCCGTCGAGTGCGACGGTAGACCTTGGACAGATGGCGGCCACTTCGGGGACACGCGCGGGACGGATCGCCGTGCTTCCGGGGCAGTCGGTGAGCCTGCCGGGCAGTTTCTGCAACTTCGCGGGTTCGGCTGTCAAAGTCGATGCCACGGCACTCGTCGCCAATGACAGCTCGACGCTTCAGCCGGGCTTTGCCCGTGCCGTGAACTTCACGGCGCTGGTAACGGGCTGGGCGAGCGGGGATGCCACAGCGACAACGGCAGCCTTGGGAGATGGCTCGTCCGCCTCGGCAAGCGGGACTGGCGGCACACAGCCGCTGCCCAAGATTGCCGACATCGGAGTCGCCCTGTCGGGCTTCACGGCGCCGGGCGATGCCATTCTGGTGGCGGGCGAATACAGCGGAACGGTGATCGTCACGCTGGGCCCGGCCACCACGGTCCAATAATCAGGCGGAGGTACGAAGATGCGACTGATCTATGCGATCCCGGCTCTGGCGCTGGCGGCCTTTGCCGCAAACGCACAGGCCCAGTCGTCGGACACGCTGACCGACACTTCGGCCAAGGACTTCGCCGTGATCGGCTCGGTCCCGGCATTGTGTTCGGGCGGAACGCTGTCGGGCAACGGTACGTTCGACCTTGGCGTCCTGACCGACACCACGACGGGCCTGCTGCGCACGGACCTGTCCGCGCCGGACCAGGTCCTGGCCGGGTCGTTCTGCTCCACCCGCAGCACGATCCAGATCGTGGCGACGCCGATGACGGCCCAGAACTTCACCACGACGCCGCCCTCCGGCTTTTCGCGCACGGTGAACTACGTCGCCACGGCGAGCGGCTGGACCACCGTTCCCGCCAGCTTCGACACCTCGGCCGTCAGTAATGCCGCTGCCACGCAGTCCCGCGACACCGCCTTCACCGGCGATATCACCGTGGGCCTCAGCAGCTTCAGCACCAGCGGCGGCAGCGCCCTTCGCCTTGTGTCGGATACGAACTACCAGGGTTCGGTGACGGTCACGTTGACTGCGGTGGAATAAGATGCGCGCGCACCGTCATCTGGGGGGGCTGGGGCATCTGGCTCTGGTCATGGGATTGAGCCTTGGCGGCCTGCTTTCGGGCCCTGCCGCGGCGCAGTCGAATATTGCCAGCAAGGCCTTGCCCGTAACCGGGAACGCCCCCGACGTGTGCGCCATCCAGAACCCGCGGCTTCAGGCCGGATCGCAGGTCAATTTCACCGGGATCGACGGCAATACCCTGCAGATCCTGCAGTTCACCGACCCGCAGACGCTGGCGATCCGGGCCGCCCGCATCACCGTGGCGTTCGCTGCGGTCTGCAATTTCCCCCACCGGCTGCGGATCCAGTCCGAGAACAACGGCCTGTGGCCGACGGACGGACGGGTCAGCGGCGGTGCCAGCGGCTTCGCCTATGCCGTCCCCTACCAGGCCCAGGTGACCTGGGACGGGACAAGTTCCAGCCTCCGCACCGACGGCAAGGTCCGCCAGCTCGTCCAGCAGGTCGTGAACATCGACGAGCCCGCCGCGGGCGACATCAGCCTCAGCCTCGACATTGCCGAGGGCGCGTCGAACGTCGCGGTCAACGCGCCGGTCCTGGCGGGCAACTACGCCGACACGGTCCGCATTTTCCTGGAGCCGCGGTGATGCGCCTGTCGCGCCTGTCTTGCTTCGTTCGCGCCGCCATGGCCGCCGGCCTGCTGCTTCCCGGCGCGGTTCGCGCGCAGGACCAGGGCGCGGCCCCGGACCAGCAGCCGCTGTATCTCTACGGCGATGCTCCGGCAGCCTGCGTCATCAACCAGCCCCGCGCGACCAACGCGCAGAACGCCACGTTCGCGGCGGGATCAGTGGGCAGCGGCCAGATCACCATCACCCAGCTGGTCGACAATCAGACGGCCATGGCCCGCCCGACGTCGATCGAGCTCGACTTTCCGGTCGTGTGCAACAGCTCCCATTCCGTGGTCGTGCGCAGCAACAACGGCGGTCTGCTGCGTAGCGGCGCACAGGCGGGCAGCACGGCCGGCGGCGGATTCAGCGAGTTCCTGCCCTATCAGGTCGCGATCGACTGGGCCGGCATGAACCTCGTGCGTCAGAGCGATGCCGGCACGGCCTCGATCGCGTCCAGCGATCCGGCACGGGGAGACATGGCTATCCGCATTTCAACTCCGGCGGGCGGCGGACCGCTTGTTGCCGGTGAATACAGCGATGCCATCGTCGTCGAACTGGTTCCGGCAAACTGACCTTCCGGCAACTCACAGGGCACAGGGATTTTTTGGGAGTGAAGAACGTGATCAGACCAGCAAAGCGTGCATTGGCTTTCCTGCTGGCCGCAGTTTCCCCGATTTCGGCAGCGTCGGCCATGACCGTCCAGCCTGTCGTGATCGACCTCCAGACGGCCGGCAAGGGCATGTCTCAGGTCCTGACGGTGGAAAACACTTTCACCAATGATCTGCCCGTCGAGCTGACCATTCAGGAACTCGAACTGACGCCGGATGGCGTCAAGGCCACCGGCGTCGATCCGGGGGATCTTCTGGTGTTCCCGCCGCAGGCGCTGATCCCGCCCGGGCAGACCCAGTCGTTCCGCGTCCAGTACGTCGGCGACCCGCAGCTCGCCAAGAGCCATCACTACTACATCACCGTGGCCCAGCTTCCGGTGAAGCTGCCCGAGGGCCAGTCCGCGATCCAGATCCTGTACAATTTCCAGGTTCTGGTCAGCGTCGGCCCCGACGGCATCAAGCCGCAGTTCACGGTCGAAAGCGCATCGATCGGCAAGAACGCGGCCGGCAAGCCCGTGCCTGTGCTGCAGGTCCACAACGAGACCGCCGCTTACGGCTATCTGTCGAACGGCCACCTGCGCATCGTCGAGAAGGACAGCTCGGGCAAGCAGATCTTCTCCAAGTCGCTCTCTTCGGCTGAAATCCAGCAGACCATGGGCTTCGGCCTGATCGGCAGCGGCCAGGCCCGCACGGTTACGGTTCCCGTCGAACTCCCCTCTGCGGAAGGCACCGTCGAGGCATCCTTCGCTTTCGACAACAGATAAGCCATGTCTGGGGGGGCAATCCGTTTCAGCCTGTTAGCCGGAACGAGCGCGTTTGCGCTCGTTTTCTCCGGTGAGGTGTTTGCGGCCGATATTCCGGCCGAGGGACTGCACGATGACACGGCGCAGGCCGCGAGTGCTGCCGCGACGCCGCCACCGAGCGTGCCTGCAGCGCGCTCGCAGCCGCTGAATCCCACCGGCCGCGCGATCATGCTGACAGTGCCGGTCCGCGACGGCGCCGCCTATCTCGGCGACGTCCCGCTCACCATCGGCCCCGACGACTCGCTCAGTTTCCCGGCAGCGCGCATCCTGCAGCTGCTGACGGACGTGATCGACCCGCAGGTCCTCGACACCCTCAGGGCCAACTTTGCCGGCCGCACCACCATCGGCCCTGGCGACTTCGCCTCCAGCGGTATCGGGATCGGCTACAGCCCCCGCACGCTCGAACTCCAGCTGACGATCCCGGTGGAACTGCGCGCGTCCCGCCGTGTATCCGTCTCCGCGCTGGACCGGACCGCCGTGGGCAGCTTCGTGCAGCCGGCGGACTTCAGCGCCTACCTCAACATCCGCGGATCGCTGGACCTTGTGGAAACCGGGGCGGACACCGGGTTCAATTCCCCGGTCTTCCTGCTCAACGGTGCCACCCGTCTGGGCGGAGTGGTCGCGGAGTCCGACGCCATCTGGACGCCGGGCAATCTGGGCCCTGATTTCCAGCGCCTTGGCTCGCGTCTGGTCTACGACGACACCGACAAGGTGCTGCGCGTCACGGCAGGCGACCTGCAGCCCCAGGCGCGCAGTTTCCAGACGGCGCCGGACATGGCCGGCATTTCCATTTTCCGGTCCTACAGCGTCCTCAATCCGCAAATGATCGTGCGTCCGCGAGGCGACCGCACCTTCACGCTGGAACGCGCCTCGACAGTCGAGGTCCTTGTCAATGGCGAGCAGGTCCGGCGTCTTCAGCTAGGGCCCGGCAACTACAACCTGCGCGACTTTCCGTTCGCGCAGGGCGCCAACGACATCCGCCTCAACGTGCTCGATGATACCGGGCGCAGCGAGGTCCTGCGGTTCAACGTCTTCGTGGACCAGACCCAGCTCGCGAAGGGATTGAGCGAGTTCGGCCTCTACGCCGGCGTCAAGTCGCCGCTGGGCCTCAGCGGACCGCATTACACCGATAAATGGATTACCTCCGGCTTCTACCGCCGGGGCATCAGCGACAATGTAACGCTGGGAGCGAATTTCCAGGCCGACGCCGATATCCAGATGGGCGGCGTCGAGGCTGTCATCGGATCCTCGATCGGCACGCTGGGGACCAGCGCCGCCTTCAGCCACAGCAAGGGGGTGGGTGACGGCTATGCCTTGCAGGCGACCTTCCAGCGCCTGATCCAGCACCGCGACGGCCAGTCGGACACGTTCAACCTTTTCGCGGAACACCGCTCCAAGCGGTTCGCGCCGGTCAGCTTCTTCCTGGCCGAAAACCCCTACCAGTACGAAGTGGGTGGCGGCTACAGCCACAGTTTCAGCCCGAGCTTCTACGCCGGTGTGGATGCCCGCTTCTCGAAGGGGCGCGGCGACAACCAGAACCTGCAGAACTACCGGGTGCTGGCCGGCTGGCGGCTGTCGCCGCAGGCCAGCCTTACTGCGGAAGCCCGCTATCAGGAAGACACGCGCGGCAAGGACGTCAGTGCCTTCCTGAGCCTGACAGTGCGCCTCGGCGCGTCGTCGAGCGTGCGCAGCGAGTTCGATTCCCGCGACAATCGCGCCCGCGTTTCCTACCAGAGCCTGCATGGCTCGGGCGTGGGCAGCTACAACGTCACGGCTGACGTGCAACGCTCCGACTACGGGTCGGATGTCAGCATGAATCTCAACTATTTCGCGAACCGCGCGGAACTCGGGGTGAGCCATTACGGCACCTTTGCCGGCGACTTCACGTCCGACATCGGCCAGCGCACGAACTTCCGCGTGGCCACGTCGATTGCCCTGGCCGATGGCGCCGTATCCGTCGGCAGGCCGATCTACGACAGCTTTGCCGTCGTCAGCCCGCACAAGAGCCTGAAGACTGCCGATGTCGTCGTCGAGCCAAGCGCCTATGGCTACACCGCGAACAGCGGCAAACTGGGCGCGGCAACGATGCCGAACCTGTCGTCCTACGCCGAGCGGACCGTCGCTGTGGACGTCCCCCAGGCCCCGGCCGGCGTGGATATCGGTCTGGGTTCGTACAAGCTCTATCCGGCCTATCGCAGCGGCTACAAGCTGGAGGTGGGGTCCGACTATCACTTCACCGCGATCGGCGAGATGGTGGACGTGGACGGCCAGCCCGTGTCGCTGGTGGCCGGCAAGGCCACCGAAATCGCCCACCCCGAACGTCCGCCGGTGACGATGTTCACCAACCGGCAGGGCCGCTTCGGCGCGACCGGCCTGGCTCCCGGCCAGTGGCGCCTGGAAATGCTCGACGAGAAGAAATCGACTTACCTGATAACCGTTCCGGACGATGCCGAAGGCATCGTGAAGCTCGGCACGATCAGGCCCGTTGGGAAGTGAGACGATGCAGGTAAAGTTCAAAATGAGGTGGCTGGCCGCGATCGCATCGCTGGCGGCGATGGCAACGGCGGGGCAGGCGCATGCCGCCGACATATGCGGCGTGACCGGCACGGCCATGGCGTCCACCGGCATCTATTACGACCCGTTCGGGACGAGCGGGCTGAACCAGGCCGATATCCCGCTCACGCTGACGCGCGCCGTCGGATCGGGCGGCAAGAAGACGCAGCAGGTCTATTTCATCCTGACCAAGCCTGCGGGAAGCCCTGACTATCAGGTGGCGGCGACTTTGCCCGGCGGCACCACGTATTACAATGTGCTCTACAACGAAGGGGCCACCAACGGGCTGCCCCAGGCGCAGTCGAACGTATCGGGCCAGATCTACTACAATTTCGGAGGCGCAGCGCAGCCGGATTCGGTAACTCTCAACATCAAGGTCACTGTCCCGGCCGGAACGGACCTCAGTGCCGGCAAGCCGATCAGCTTCGGAATCCGCTACGTCTGTGACGGCACTGGCGGCTTCCAGGACCAGAAGACACCGATCGATCAGGCGAACGCCGTGACGATCGACGTGAACGTCCTCAGCGCCCTGCGGACCTATTACGCCGGCACTACGCTGGACTTCGGCGAAATCGGCGCCATCACGACGTCATCGCTTGCCACGACGCCGCAGCGAACGGCGGCGACGAACTATGTCTCGGTGCTGAGTTCCGGCGCCTATAATGTCCAGTTGTCATCCGCCAACGGCTTCCTGCTGAAGAAACCGGGCGCAACGACCGCCGACGACCAGGTCGCCTATGCATTGAGCTTTCTGGGTCAAACTGTCGACAGGACCACGGCTGCGGCGGGCGTGACCGTCATCGACAAGGACTGCCAGCGTGCCGGACTGACCTCGGGCAACCAGCTCTACATCCAGGGCGCGCTGCAGGAAGGCGGTGCAGGCAAGAATCCCTCACCCACCTACACGGACACCCTGACTGTCACGGTGACTCCGCTCATCGCGTCGAACACCGGGACCTATGCCTGCGGCAACGCTCCCTGACCGGAACCGGCAGGGGTCGTTGCCAGGCGTCAGAGCGGCTCGATACGGAAGCTGATCGAGCCGGAGACCGCGCGTCCTTCGGAAACGGCGAGCGCGAGTTCGTGCTGGTCGATCGAGGCCCGGTCGGATGAGGTGATCAGCGTGGAGCCGCCCTTTGCCAGTGCCACCGGTGCGCCATCGACCAGCATCTGCGCATGGGCGAGCGACGGCGAATAGTCCGCATAGACGCGGTATCCGTTGGGGCTGTTGCAGAAGTTGTTGAGCGTGCCGAGCTGAAACGTCCCTTTCTCAGGGGTGATCATGTTCGCATCAACATGGGTACGGCAAATCACCGGTACGTAGCCGACAATGCCTATCGTGTATTGCCCAGCCTGTGTCACAGTGCCTGGCATGTCCGCCTGTGCGGGCATAGCAAAAGCAACAGCACCAGCAAGTGCAACCAAGGAAGGAATATACTTCATTGACGTAAACCCCAAGGTTTTCATGGGGCCGTTATGAAGCATGAAGTTCAACGTGCCGTGTTCAACGAAGGTTAACTCCGTGAGCGCGCTCGTTAACTAATTTGATTTGGGTCGTTCGGGTTCAGAAAAATAGTCAGTATTATCAAGGGGCGTTGCCGGGCAGCGGTCGTTCGTCGTCGATCCGGGCTTCCTGAACAAACGGCCGGTTTCGGGAAGCCGATTTGAACCGCCCAATGTCCGGTTTGGCGGCGCAAGCAGGCTCGCCTGCGTGCGCTGGCGATGGTAGCAGCGAACAGACGTTCTCCAGGATAGGATACTGCCATCACCGAAGACTGCGATCAGTCGCTGGGTAGATCGCAGCGGCGGTTGCTGCGCAGGATCTACAATGGCCGCACGGTCCCCATCATCGCCGATGGCCAGCCGTTTCTGACCTATAAGGAGGCAAGCCGTTACCTTTTGTCTTTGACGCCCGACGCGCGAGAGAAGGCCTACGCGGAAATGAGAAGCCGCGCGGCCAGTGAGTAGGGATACAGGCGAAACTCGCGCTCGCCTACAAGGTGCGAACGGCAGTTCGAACTGAGCCGATTACGGATCGCGTGGTTCAGTGGTCAAAGTGGCAGAGATTGTTTCTGCCGCCGCGCTGGCTTCCGCGCTGAGTTCGCGTAATGCCTCCGCGGTGTCTTGAAGCAGACCGTCGCTGATGGGCCGCTCGCCGTTAATGAACCGCCGGATAGCTCGCTCATCTATCCGGAGGCGCCGCGAAAAAGCGGTGATGCCACCAACCAGTTGGACACAGTAGGCGAAATGATCCTGTCGATCTTGCATCTCGGGGATCATAGCTTGTCTTGCGATTGAGGCAATGCGGGCAGCGGGTGCCGTTGAACCAGCGACCGCTTCTGGACCTGTTCAGGATGGAGCGGGTGAAGGGAATCGAACCCTCGTCGTAAGCTTGGGAAGCTTCTGCTCTACCATTGAGCTACACCCGCAAACCTGCAGGAAACCGCGGTTCCACGTGCTGGCTGCGCTGACGGGGTACAGGCCGGTTTACAGACTGTTCCGCAAGCAAAGCGCGCTTGCCACAATCACTGGGGGTCGGTCAATATCACTTCGCGGGATACCGGGGGGCGGCCCGCGATTGCCGCAAGATAGATGCGGGCGATTCCTTCGCTGGCCCTGTCCCAGGTGAACGACTGGCTGTGGGCCGTGGCATTGAACGCGTGGGCTTTGCGCAGCAGGGGGTCCGCGAGATAGCGCAGCAGGGCTCCGGTATAGCCGTCAATGTCGCCGGGCGGAATGAGGGCTCCGGTCAGGCCGTCGATCACGATGTTGCTGTTGCCCGTGGCGTCGGCGGCGATCACAGGGACGCCGCTGGCCATGGCTTCGAGCGAGACATTGCCGAAAGCCTCGGTCGAGGAGGGGTTGAGCAGGATGTCGGCGCTCGCGATGGCGCGGGCCAGGCCGGCACCCTGCTGGTAGCCTGCGAAAACGGCAGTGCCGCCCAGCGCCTGCTCGAACTGGGCGCGGGCCGGGCCATCACCGATGACGAGCACGCCGAATGCCGGGTTTTCGCGGCGCAGCCGGGCAATGGCGGCGGCGAAATCATTCAGCCCCTTTTCCAGCACCAGCCGTCCGAGAAAGGCGATGACCGGCTGATCGTCGGCAAAGCCCTGTTCGCGCCGCCAGGCCATGTCGCGCCTGTCCGGATGGAACACTTCGGGATCGACGCCGCGCGCCCAGATCCCGACCTGGCTGTGCATGTCCTGCGCCTCCATCGTCCGGGCGGCGGATTCGCATGGGGCCACCACGTGGTCGCAGGCTTGGTAGAACCGGCGCAGCACGGCCAGCAGCGGGCGTTCCATGAAGCCCAGCCCGTAGTAGCGCGGATACGTCTCGAAGCGCGTATGCATCGCGGCGACGGCCGGCACGCCCATGTGGCGCGCCAGTTTCAAGGCGCTCCTGCCGTGCAACAGGGGCAGGGAGATATGGAACAGATTGGGCGCGAACGCGGCGATGTCCTCGCGGATCGTCCGGGGCAGCCGCCAGGCCATGCGGTATTCCTTGCGGCCGAAAGGCAGCGGGGTGGAGGGGATGCTCACCAGATCCCCCGCGGGTTCGAACGCGGGCGTATCGCAAGTGGGTGAATAGACCCGCACTTGCGCACCGTGTTCGAGCAGATAGCGCACGAGCATGTTCTGGGCGCGGTTGGCGCCGTCCCGCAGGCAATTGTAGTTTCCGCTGACGAAGGCGATCCGGAGCGCGGACAGGGCGGGAGGGACGGCCGTGGACAGGACGGAATCTGGAGAGGTGGGCGCGGGGATCATGGTTCGGCGGCGTTGGTTTCAGCAGGGGCGGTTCCAGCAGGGGCGGTTTCAGCGGGGGTGGTGTCTGGGGCGTTGGCGGCGTCTGGAGTGCCGGTGTTCGGGGCGTTGGTGTCTGTGGCCGGACCGTCTTTAGCAGGTAATGGGGGAAGTTCGTAGTAGGGCGGGTCGTAGATGCTCTTGCGCTTGCCCTTGAGCACTTCGATCTCCGCCTTGCGGCGGGCGAGGTATTCCTCGCGCTGGACGTAATAGGGATCCGCTGCCCCGTGAATCCGGGCGATCTTCTCGTCATTCTGCTCGCGCTCGTCGACCGCGCTTATAATGCCCTTGCCCAGGGCGACCTTGGGATCGGAGAACGGCGTCGGGGCGATCGCCGGCAGGATCAGCAGGTCGAACGGACGCGCGATGAGGTCGCGCACCGTGGTCGATCCGATCACCGGCAGGAACAGGTAAGGTCCGGGCCCGACGCCATAGTAGCCGAGAGTATCGGCAAGGCCGTTCGAGCGCCGCGGCAGGTTGAACGGCTTCTTCTTGGCGACATCGAACAGTCCGCCCACGCCGAGCGTGGTGTTGATGGCGAACCGGCCGAGTGTCTCGATGGCCTTGCCCGGCTTGAGCTGGAGCAGGAAGTTGAGAAAGACGATGGGCTCGTCGAGATTGTCGAGGGCGTTGTGCACCCCGTCGCGGACGGGTTCGGGGACAGTGACTTTATAAGTGTGGGCGATGGGGCCGACCACGGCGGAATCGACCGCCTGCACGGCCTTGAAGGACACTGCGTTGAGCTGTTCGACCGGGTCGGCGGGCGATGGCGGATGCCCGGTGACGACAATCGCGGGGGCTTCTGCTTCGGTGTCGGTGGAGGCTGCGGCAGAAGGTGCGGCGGTCGCTTCCGGCGCGCTGCCGCTTGCGTCAGGTATTCCGGCAGGCGCAGTTTCGGTAACAGCTTCGGCAGGAGCCGCTGCGGCAGGCGGTACGTTGAGCGCCGCGGGCGCAGCCGCGACCATCAACGGGGCAACACATAAGACTAACGACAAAAAAACACCCTGATTGGCCTATCGCGGGAACCTATATGGGCACGAAGACGCGCGCGCCAATTGCAAGACGTTGCAAAGGGGGATTTTCCGCAGGTGCGTGGCCAAAATTCATCAGACACCGGCCGGGGCGAGAGCGGGCCGGTGGCGCAAAATTCGCGGCAGGCGAATTTTCATACGGGCTCCCGAGAGGCCTTGACGCTAGCGCTTGGTTTCCGGGCTAACACTGAAGCAGGCGCCCTTGTCTGTCGGCACAAGGGTGATTTTCAGATGGTGGCGTTCGGCAATCGCCCGGCACAAGGCCAGCCCCAGCCCCGCGCCATCGGAACCGGCGGAGCGTTCGCCTTTGCTGAACTTCTCGAAAATCGTCTCCCGTTGATCTTCGGGAACGCCGGGGCCGTCGTCGCTGACGATCAGCTTGGGCCCCTTGCGCAGCACGAGCCAGACGGTGCCCCCGGCGGGCACGAACTTGAAGGCATTGTCGAGCAGGTTGGTGATCAGCCGGGTCAGGGCCATTTCCTCGCCCTCGATGATGACTTGAGGCTCGATGTCGAGTTTGAGCGCCCGGCCCGTTTCCTCGGCGCTGTCGGCGTAGAGTTCGCCCAGGCGGGCGGCAAGAAGGCTGAGGTCGACGGGGGCCAGGCCGTGACGGTCGCCGCGCCGCGCTTCGCTGGCGGCAATGTCCAGCAGCGATTCGAGCATACGGATGATCCCGCGGATCTCGGTGCGGGCATCGGCGATGCGGGCGGCCGTTTCGGCATCGGGCGTGGCGGCCAGCGCTTTGACCAGCCGGTTGTCGAGGTGCATCAACGGCGTGCGCATTTCGTGCGCGACATGGTCGGTCGTTTCGCGATGGGCAGCGGCCAGCCGCTTGAGCCGCACGAGCGCGTTGCCCGAGTGGATCGTCAGCTCGTCGATCTCGTCGCGGCCGCCCGCGTCCAGGAACAGGTCCTCCAGCGCCGAATTGTCGGGCTGGCGAAAGGCGGCGTTGATTCTTTCGATGCGGCCGGCAAGCCGCCGGGCGGCCATCCAGCCGCCGAGCGCCACAGCCAGAACGGCCAGAATGCCGCCGCTCAGGAAAGCCAGCGCAACCTGACGCAGCAGCACGTCGAGATCGTGATGCTCGTGTGCGACCAGCAGTCGCAGCTCCGGGTCCAGCTGGGTCGTGCGGGCGAACGCGTTGCCGCCGTTGTCGAGCCGGATTTCCGCGACGTTGCCGCTTGCCGGGCGCAGGGCCGGCCAGCCCTTGATGTCACCGGCAATGCGATGGTTCTGCGCATCGACAAGGAGATAATGCGCGGTGTTGCCGTTGCGCGGCTGCAGCGCCAGACGGTCGCTTATGCGCTTGGAGAGTTCTTCCGCGCCGCCGCTGGCGAAAATGTCGACCATGCCCGCCATATCGAGATCGATGGCGCGTTCCAGGGCCTGATGATTGGTCCGCTGGATGGTGCTGTCGGTAAGCAGCCACAGGCCGAAAGTGATCTCTGCGGCAGTGAAGATCGCCCAGAGCACGATCTGGGCAAAGATCGAATGGCGGATCGCGACGAGGTGGATCACCGCCCGTCCAGCAGCCGGTAGCCCGATCCCCAGATCGTTTCGAGGGCGGGACTGTCGAATCCGTCCTCAAGCTTGCGGCGCAGACGGCCGATGTTGACATCGACGACGTTGGTCTGCGGATCGAAATTCATTTTCCACACATCGCGCAGCAGCATCTCGCGCGTCAGCACTTCCCCGGCATTGCTCATGAAATACCGGAACAGGTCAAATTCCTTGGGGCTCAGCGAAAGATGCCGGTTGTCGCGAAAGGCGGTGCGGGCCTTCACGTGGCATTCGAACGCACCGTAGAGGATGACGGCGCTGTGTTCGCGGCCCGAGCCGCGGCGATGGAGGGCGCGCAGCCGCGCGAGCAGTTCCTCGGCTTCGAAGGGCTTGGCCAGGTAATCGTCGGCCCCGCCATCGAGCCCTTCGGCGCGATCGGACGTCCGGCCCAGCGCCGAGAGCATCAGCACCGGCGTGCCGACGCCGCTTTCCCGCAGCCGGCCCAGCAGCGTGATCCCGTCGAGATCGGGCAGCATACGGTCGAGAATGATCACATCGAAGCGCTCGGCGCCTGCCCGCCGCAGACCATCGGCCCCGGTCGGCGCCCAGGTGACCGTGTTGCCGGATCCCGCGATCAGTTCCTCAACTTGCGAGGCAGCGCGCGCATCGTCCTCGATATAGAGGATATTGAGCCCGCTCATTCCGCTATTGTCCCCTTTGGTGCCACCCATCGCGTCTTTACCGCACGCGTCGCCTGAATTCCATGATCGGTAGGATGCCCCGCCCGCGATGGCAATGGACGCGCCGTTGCACACCGGGGCGGGGGTGCCAGTGGCGGCACATTCGGCCGTTCCGGATCGGGGATCTGCCCAGCCCTCGATCGCGGCAGGCGTGAAAGCCGCCATCTGGCGGGGGGTTACGGATCGCCACATGGAGGGACTGGGATGGACGTGTCCGCTTCCCCGGTACGCTCAGCAGGCGTCACGGCCCGGCCTGCATCCGGGAGCAGGGCCGTTCCGGCGATTGTTGGGGACATGGTTTCGAAAGGCGTCATCTCCCGGCCCGGATCTGCGTTGAATGGACGTCCGGCAGACTATGGTACAACGCCGTCCCGGTCGCCTGACAATGGCTGTTAGGAGGAGCTGTCAGGGAGCGAACGGCAGCCTTGCAGGTCCTGGGCCAGGCGGTCGATTGCCGGCCCCAGCAAAAAGGGCGGACCCGCAGGCCCGCCCTTTCCTGAAATGCCGGGCGTTTCCAGCCGTCAGTGCGCTTCGGGCGCTGCTGCCGAGGCATCCTCGGGCAGGCCGCCGAGCTGGTCCACCAGCTTGGTATAGGCATCGAGGTAGGCCAGCACGATGATCTGGCCGATCTGGGTGTTCTGGTAGCCGCCGCCGCCGACCCCGGCGAACGTGCCGCCAAAGAAGCCGCCGCCACCCGCGCCGAAGCTGACATCGGACTTGCGGGCATAGCCTTCGGTCAGCGCTTCCTCGACAGTGGTGCGCGCGTTGACGATCGAAAGCGTCACGTTGGCTTCACCCTTCTTGATGTTGATGCCGCCGGCGATGGCGCCGAAGCCGCGGCCGAACAGGCCGCCGACACCGCCCAGCACGCCGCCGAGATTGGTGCCGCCCGAGTTGTTGTTGGTGGAGACGATATCGGGCTGGAGGAAGTAGTCCGCCGCCTTGATCTGGCCCTTGCCGATGTTCGATCCGGCCTGGAGTTCGCCCTGCTCGGCGAGGGCCCGCTCCATCGCGCTGCTCTGGAGCGAGCGGCCGCGGTTGACGAGCGTGAAGCAGTGGGAGCGCTGGACGAACACTTTGAGGATCGCTTCCGGGCTGCCGAGGTTGAATTCGCGCCACCACTTGTTGTCCGGCTCGACGATCGCGATCGTTCCGAGGTTCTTGTAGCAGACGGGAATTTCCTGCGTCCCGCGTTCCTGTTCCTGGCGCGCGGAAGACTTGCTTTTGGCTATTGCCGGATTTGCACCGGCCGAAATGGCGATTGCACCAAGTACGCAGACGAATTTTTTCATGACAGATATTCCCTCCTTGCTGCCGCATTGCGAAATGCGGATCGCCCAGTCCCAAGACATCCCGAATCTAGGCCGCTGCTGGCCCTTGAACAAATGACGATGTCAGTAAGGTGACTTAGCAGCTCGAAGGCATAACGGCCATGTTGTCGATCAAACGGGCCTTGCCGATCTTGGCCGCGACAAGCAGCCGCATCGGTTGGGCCGAGCGGCGGTCGAGCACGGCCAGATCGTCCGCATCGCGCAGGCTGGCGTAGTCGACGGCATGGAAACCGGCATCGAGCAGGGCGGCTTCCAGAGCCTGCAGTTCGTCGGCCACATCCTTGCCGGCCTCGATCCCGGCAATGGCGCTTTTCATCGCCGCGGGAAGCGCCGCGGCCTGCGTGCGTTCCTGCGGCGTCAGATAGGCATTGCGCGAGGACATCGCGAGACCGTCCGCTTCGCGCACGGTGGGCACGCCCAGGATCTGGTCCACATGGGGGCGGGTGAGATCGAGGTCGCGGGCCATGCGGCGGATCACGGCCAGTTGCTGCCAGTCCTTTTCCCCGAACAGGGCGATATCGGGCAGGACCTGATGAAACAGCTTGCACACCACCGTGGCGACGCCGTCGAAATGGCCGGGGCGGGCTGCCCCGCACAGGCCCTCGCTAACGCCCGTTACCGAGATATTGGTGGCAAAGCCCTGCGGATACATCGCCTCGACGGTCGGCGCCCAGATGAGGTCCACCCCTTCCGCTTCCAGCAGCGCGCTGTCGCGTTCGAGCTGGCGGGGATAGGCATCGAGGTCTTCGCCCGCGCCGAACTGCAACGGGTTGACGAAGATCGAGACGGCCACGCTGGCGGCTTGCTTCTTCGCTTCGCGCACCAGTGTCAGATGGCCTTCATGCAAGGCGCCCATGGTGGGCACCAGCGCGAGCGGTCCGGCTTCCCGCAACTGGGCAACTGCACGGCGCAGTGGATCAAGGCTGTGGACGGTTTGCATTGGCTGGGGCTGCTCCGATATGATGGCCTTGACCGGTGGACGCGCCAGCCATTAGCCGCGGCGTGCCCCTTCGGGCAATGCATTTGAATTCGTAGAAGGTTGGGTCAACCCTCCCGCAGCAGGAAAGCGATCACAGTCCGTGGCAGCGCATCGTATCGTCTTCGCCAATGAAAAGGGCGGCACCGGCAAGTCCACCACCGCCGTTCACGTCGCCATTGCTCTGGCGTATCAGGGCGCCAATGTCGCCGCGATCGATCTCGATCCGCGTCAGCGCACGCTGTTCCGCTATCTGGAGAACCGGGTGGATACCGAACGCAAGCGCGAGATCGCGCTGCCCGGCGCGCGCTTTGCGGTCTATGACGGCGACGATATCGACGAGCTTGACGATCTCGCCGAACAGATCGCGGACGGCTACGATTTCCTGATCTTCGACACGCCGGGCCGGGACGATCTCTTCGCCCGCCATGTGGCGACGACGGCCGACACGCTGGTGACGCCGCTCAACGACAGCTTTGTCGACTTCGACCTCATCGGCCATGTCGATGCCGAGACCTTCAAGGTGAAGAAGCTCTCGTTCTATGCCGAGCTCATGTGGGAAACCCGCAAGAAGCGCGGGCAGAAGACCCTGAACGAAGGGCGCCGCGAGATGGACTGGGTGGTGGTGCGCAACCGCGTGCAGCACGTGGAAGCGCGCAACATGCGCCGCCTGGAAGGGGCGCTGAGCGAATTGTCCAAGCGCGTCGGCTTCCGCGTGGCCAGCGGCCTTTCCGAACGCGTTATCTACCGCGAGCTGTTCCCCTCGGGCCTGACCCTGCTCGACAAGGGTTATCTGGGTGAGCTGGGCACCAGCCATCTGGTGGCCCGGCAGGAGCTGCGTGGACTGGTGGCGGGCCTCAACCTGCCGATGCCCGCACGCAGGCAGCCGGATATCGCCTTCGCGGCGGAATAGGACCGGGTGTTGATGAAGGCGATCCGGGCGTGAAGCTGATCTGGCTTATTGCACTGGGCTGTGTGGCCTGGCGCATGATCGTCGGCCGCTGGCCCTGGCAGAAGAAGCCGCAAGTGCGCCGCTCGTTTGCCGCGGTCCATGCCCGCGAAGTGCTGGGCCTCGATGTGGGGGCCAGCCGCAAGGACATCCTCGACGCGCATCGCCGCCGCATTGCCGCGGTCCATCCCGACCGGGGCGGAAGCAGCGAGCAGGTGCACGAAGCCAATGCCGCGCGCGACCTGCTGCTTGCCGAGCTGACGCCGGACCAGCCGTCCTGAGCCGGGCATGAGCGCAGGCCCGAACGCAGATGGTGGCGGGGGCCACAGGCTCGATCCCACGATCCTGCGCGAATACGACATTCGCGGTGTTGCTGGTGCCACGCTCGGTGAAGCGGATGCCCATGCGATTGGCCGCAGCTTCGCGACCGTGGTGCGCCGGGAAGGCGGGGGCCGGATCGCGGTCGGCTACGACGGCAGGCTGAGTTCTCCGATGCTGGAGCAGGCGCTGGTGGCCGGGCTTGCCGCCAGCGGCGCCGACGTGGTGCGCATCGGGCTGGGGCCGACGCCGATGCTCTATTATGCCGAGGCTTCGGCCAGCGACATCGACGCGGGCATCCAGATCACCGGCAGCCATAACCCGCGCGATCACAACGGTTTCAAGTTCGTATTGCACGGCCGCCCGTTCTTCGGGGCCGAGATCCAGCACCTTGGCGCCATGGCCGCGGCGGGCGACTGGGAGCAGGGGGCCGGGCACTGCGAAGACCGGGCTGTCCTCGATGCTTATGTGGACCGGCTGCTCGAAGGGCTGGCGGGCGTCGATCCCGGCCGTCTGGCTGCGCTGCGGATCGGCTGGGATGCCGGGAACGGCGCGGCGGGACCGGCGCTGGAAAAGCTCGCGGCAAGGTTGCCGGGCGAGCATCATCTCCTTTTCACCGAGGTGGACGGGCATTTTCCCAACCACCATCCCGACCCGACGATCGAGGCGAACCTTGCCGATCTGAAGGCGCTGGTCTCGCGCGAAGGGCTCGATTTCGGTGTGGCTTTCGATGGCGATGCCGACCGTATCGGGGCCGTCGATGCCACCGGCAGGGTCATCTGGGGCGACCAGCTTATTGCGATTTTTGCCGAGGACGTTCTGCGCCGCCGGCCGGGCGCGACCATCGTGGCGGACGTCAAGGCCTCGCGCACGCTGTTCGATGCGATTGCCCGGAATGGCGGCCATCCGGTGATGGGCAGTTCGGGGCATTCGCTGGTCAAGGCGAAGATGAAGGAAACAGGCGCGGCGCTGGGCGGCGAAATGAGCGGCCATGTGTTCTTTGCCGACGATTACTATGGGTTCGACGACGGGCTCTATGCGGCAGTCAGGCTGATGGCCGCGACCGTGCGCTTGGGCCGGACGCTGGCCGAATTGCGCGATGCCATGCCGGAGACCTTCAGCACGCCCGAACTGCGCTTTCCCGTTGATGGCGCACGCAAGTTTGCCGCTGTCACGGAAGTGCAGGCGCGGCTGGCCGCAGACGGAGCGCAAGTCGTGGACATCGACGGCGTGCGCGTGACGACCCCGGACGGCTGGTGGCTGCTGCGCGCGTCCAATACGCAGGACATGCTGACCGCCCGCGCCGAAAGCGATACCCGCGAAGGGCTGGACCGGCTGATCGGCGAGATTGACGCGCAGCTGGCGCTTTCGGGCCTCTCGCGCGTCTAGAATGCCATCACAAGTCCGCCGATCACGACCGTGACGGCACTGGCCAGGAGAGGCAGGGTGCCATGCTTGCCCTTGCTCCATCCGCCCACGCTGGCCGAGACGAAGGCCTTGAACACGGTGTTGAGCGTGACCGAGAGTGCCAGCACCAGCGCCGCGTTGACGGGGGAGAGGGTTCCCTTGGGCAGGTTGCCCATGGTGATGATGGTCGAATCGACATCGACCGTGCCGGAAACCGCCAGCACCAGCGCCAGTTCGCGGTCTCCGAAATGTTCGAGAATCCAGCGCGCGGCCACTGTCAGGGCCATGACCAGCGCGGTGAGCACGAAGGCCGGTCCGAGGTCAAAGGGGTTGCGCATGGGCATCTTGTCCTGCGGCTCCTGCTCGGTGCCCTTGGGGACCTTGCGGAGATACCAGGCTGTGAAAGCCAGGCTGACCAGAAGGCCCGGCACGACCAGCCGTATCAGCGACAAGAGCGCAAACGGCGCGAGCGTGGCGGTCAGGACCATCACGCGCAAGTACATGACGGCCGATGCCGTCGAGATTCCGGCGGCAAGGATCGGCGTTCCGGCCGTGCCCTCCTTCATCCGCGTGGCCATCGAGGCGGTGACGGCCGTGGAGGACACGACCGATCCCGCAGCGGCCGTCGCGATCACGGCGCGGGTGGGGCCGAGCATACGCGCGGCGAAATAGCCGGCGAAGGAAAAGCCCGAGACAAGCACGACGACCATCCACAGCTTGCGCGGGTTCCACGCTGCATAAGGGCCGTAAGGCTGATCGGGCAGCAGCGGCAGGATCACCAGTGCAATCAGCGCGAAGCGCGCGATCGAGAGCACTTCCTTCTCGCTCAGATGCCGCACCCAGCTGTGAAGTTGTTCGCGCATGGCCAGCACCAGCACCATGACTACGGCGACGGCGGTGCCTGTCAGCCGCTCGCCGGTGCCGGTCAGGAATCCGCTGGCCAGCGTCAGCAGCGCGACCACGCCCGAAGTGCCGTCGATGCGTCCGCTGGCATGGGCCGTGCGTTCGTAGCCCAGCAGGACCAGCACCATGACGGCCGCGAGCAGGGCTGTCGCGGGGCCGCGCGCATGGTCGTAGAGCACGCCGGCGATACCGCCCGCGAGGCCCATCAGGGCAAAAGTGCGGATGCCGGCAAAGCGCGATCCGGAAGCCTGTTCGCGCAGGACCCAGCCGCGCTGCAGACCCACCAACAGGCCAAGGGCAAGGCCCATGGCGATGTTGATCAGATGGGAATAGTCGGAAAGCGCGGTCATCGAAGGGGCTGCCAAGGGTTGATCGGCGGGTCTTCGGGCAAGGGGGGCGGCTCCGCAAGGCTCTATCGCCTTTCTTCCGCAAGAGATCGCCTTTCCCCGCTGCGTTTACGGCCTAATGTGCTCCGCGATGATGATGCCATGGCAATCCAGAACTGCGGAATGGCGGGGCCGATGACGGGCGCGAGCGGGGTTCCGCCGGAAATCGCGGCGTGGTTCGCTGCGCGCGGCTGGCGGATGCGGCGCCATCAGGCGGAAATGCTGGCGGCAGCCGATGCCGGGCGGCACGCGCTGCTGGTGGCCGATACCGGCGCCGGCAAGACGCTGGCGGGGTTTCTGCCGACGCTGGCGGCCTTCAGCCCCTCGCGGCTTGCCGGCGCCGCTCCGCCCGAGGGATTGCACACGCTCTATGTCTCCCCGCTCAAGGCGCTTGCGCATGACGTGCAACGCAACCTGATCGCCCCGATCGAGGAGACCGGGCTTCCCATCCGCGTCGAGACGCGGAGCGGCGATACGCCGTCCGACCGCAAGGCGCGCCAGCGGGCCCGGCCGCCGCATGTGCTGCTGACTACGCCGGAATCGCTGTCGCTGCTGCTCAGCTATCCCGAAGCACCGGAGCTGTTCGCCGGTCTCAAGCGGGTGGTGATCGACGAGGTCCATGCCTTTGCGACGGGCAAGCGGGGGGATCTGCTGGCTCTGTCGCTGGCGCGTTTGCAGGCGCTCAGCCCCGATCTTCAGCGCGTGGCGTTGTCGGCAACGCTGGCCGATCCGGACGCCTATCGCGGCTGGCTTGCCCCCTGGGGCGACATCGGCAGCGTGGCATTGGTCGAAGGCGAGCCCGGCGCCGATCCGCATGTGGAGATTCTGCTCCCGCAGGAAGAGCGCATCCCGTGGAGCGGCCATGCAGCGACCTGGGCGATCCCACAACTGATCGCGCAGATCAGGGCGCACCGCACCACGCTGGTCTTCACCAATACCCGGTTCCTGGCCGAGTACATCTTCCAGGAATTGTGGGAGGCCAACGAGGAGAACCTGCCGATCGGCATCCACCACGGTTCGCTGTCGAAGGAAGCGCGGCGTAAGGTGGAAGGGGCGATGGCGCGGGGCGAATTGCGGGCACTGGTCTGCACGGCCAGCCTCGACCTGGGCATCGATTGGGGCGATATCGATCTGGTGGTGCAGATGGGCGCGCCCAAGGGCTCTTCGCGCCTGCTCCAGCGGATCGGCCGCGCCAACCATCGGCTGGACTGCCCGAGCGAGGCCTTGCTGGTGCCGGGCAACCGCTTCGAATTCCTGGAGGCTTTCGCGGCGCAGCAGGCGGTGCGCGAAGGGCAGCGCGATGGCGAGGCTTTCCGGCGGGGCGGGCTGGATGTTCTGGCGCAGCATGTCATGGCTGTGGCTTGCGCCGGGCCGTTCCGTGAACAGGCACTCCTGTCCGAAGTCCGCTCCTCACAGGCCTATGCCTGGGTCGACGAGGCCGTGTTCACCCGTGTGCTGGAATTCGTGGCGACGGGGGGATACGCGCTGCGCGCCTACGACCGCTTTCGCCGCATCGTGCGGGAGAAAGACGGAACCTGGCGTTTGACCCACCCGGAACATGCCGCGCGCCATCGCCTCAACGCCGGGATCATCGTCGATGCCGAGATGCTGGAGGTGCGGTTCCGCAACGGCCGGTCGCTGGGCAAGGTGGAGGAAGGCTTTGGTGCCAGTCTGAAGCCGGGCGATACGTTCCGCTTTGCAGGCCTGGATCTGGAAGTGGAATCGCTGAAGGATCTCGACCTGATCGTGCGCGCGGCGAAGCGTTCGGCGACCATCCCGAGCTACATGGGCCAGCGTATGCCGATCTCGACGCACCTTGCGGGCCGCGTGCGCGCGATGCTGTCCGACCGCGCGGGCTGGGCGCGCTTCCCCGATGATGTGCGCGAATGGCTGGAAGTGCAGGACTGGCGCTCGCACTTGCCCGCGCCGGGCCGATTGCTGGTCGAGAGCTTTCCGCATCAGGGCTTCGCCTATACCAGCTACTTCACGTTCGAGGGCTGGAATGCGAACCAGTCGCTGGGCATGTTGATCACACGGCGAATGGAAGACCGGGGGCTCGGGCCGCTGGGTTTCGTGGCAACCGACTACACGCTGGTGGTCTGGGGGCTGAAGCCGGTCGAGGACCCGGCTTCGCTCTTGTCCCCGGACATTCTCACGCACGAGTTCGTCGACTGGGTGCAGCAAAGCTATCTGCTGCGCCGGGCCTTTCGCGAAGTGGCGGTGATCTCGGGGCTCGTCGAGCGCCAGCATCCGGGCAAGCGCAAGTCCGGGCGGCAGGTCACGTTCTCGACCGACCTGATCTATGACGTGCTGCAGAAGTACGAACCCGATCACTTGCTGATCGAGGCGGCCTGGGCGGATGCCCGGGCGCGCATGACCGATGTGGCGCGCGTGGCCGATGTGCTGGAGCGGGCGGCGCGCGAGATCGATCATGTCCATCTCGACCGGATCAGTCCGCTGGCCGTTCCTGCCCTTTCGATGATCGGGCGCGAAAGCCTGCCGTCAGGGGCGGCGGATGAGGAACTGCTGGTGGAAGCGGAAAGCCTCGCGGCCATGGCGATGCGGGTGGACGAGCCGCGCCTTGACGGGGAAGGGGAGTGATCCCCGGTGCGTGCGCACCGGGGACAGAAGCCGGACCTATTTCCCGAACGCGCGGTGGCGTTCGTTGCCGACGAAACCGAAACGGGTGACGCCCGAGGTCTTGATCGTATCGACCACGTTCAGGGTCCGATCGTAGGCGGCATCGGCGGCGGGTTCGAATTGAAGCTCGGGCTCCACCGGCATCCGCGCGGTCTGGCGCAGCAGCGCGGATAGCTGCGGTGACGTCACGGGCGTGCCGTTCCAGAGGATCGTGCCCTGGCCCGTCAGCGTGATTTTGTTCTTGATGGTGTCCGGTATGACGGGCGGCACGGCGCTTTTGCCGGGCAGGTCGATATCGACGCTGTTGGTGGCAGCGGGGATCGTGATCACGAACATGATGAGCAGGACCAGCATGACGTCGATCAGCGGCGTCGTGTTGATGGCGGCGATGGGATCCTGGGATATGGCGCGCACGGCAGACGTCATGAGCATGTCCTTTCTGACTGCTCCGCGCCGGGAGGCACGTTACCCGGTATCCGCGCAACAAAAAAGGGGCGGATTGCTCCGCCCCTTCGTGGGATCCGCGAAGGACCCGGTTGGTTTCCGGCTTACTTGCCGAATTCCGAGAACTGCTCGTTGCCGACGAAACCGAACTTGGTCACGGCCGAGGCCTTGATGATCTGCAGCACCTGAGCCGACAGGTCATAGCTGGCATTGGGCTCGGGCTGGAACTGCAGTTCCGGCTCGGGGTCCATGTGGGTGGTCGCCTCAAGCGTGGTCAGCAGGCGCTGGCCATCGATCTGAGTGCCGTTCCACATGATCTCGTTGTTGACCGTGAGGACCACCTTGTTCTTCACCGGATCGATCGGCGGAGGGGTGTCCGTCGGAGGGGTCGCAACCGGCAGGTCGATATCGATCGAGTGGGTCGCAACCGGGATGGACATGATGAACATGATGAGGAGGCAGAGCATGACGTCGATCAACGGCGTCGTGTTCATCTCCATCATCGGCGCGCCATCGTCCTTGCCGCCTGACATTGCCATGGAAAGTTACTCCTGTTCCTGCCGAAACGTCACGCGTTCGGGTCGATCGGGTTGGTGATGAAGCCAACCGTCGGGTAGCCCGAAATCTGGACGTTGTAGATCGCGCCGGCAATGCACCGCCAGGGAGCATTGACGTCACCGCGGATGTGAACCTGCGGGATCTGGTCCGGGTTCTGCATGAGAGCCTCAGGACCGCCCGCGCGCTTCACGATCGCGTCAAGACGCTTGAAGGCCTTGTCGCGCAGCTCTTCCGAAGTGACCGGCGTGATGTTGTTGAGGTAGATGCGGCATTCGCCGTTGCGCGACGCGCCCTGGTAGCCAGGTTCGCCAGCGCTGCGGCCTGCATCGTCGGTAGTCGAGACGGTGAGAAGAAGGTTTTCGACCTTGTCCTTCGATTCGACGGCCACGATGACCGGGATGCGAAGCTTTTCGATCGTCTGGATCGCGACCGGGACCGCGATGAGGAAGATGATCAGCAGCACCAGCATGACGTCGACGAGCGGCGTCGTGTTGATGTCGGACATAGGTGCGTCTGCACCACCTCCGCCCGTGGATATCGCCATAGTCTTATCCTAATCCTTGCGTTGCCTGGAGGCGGGCGGCGGATTGCGCATGCACCGTGCCGCCGCCTGTCTCCCGCGGGAAGCGGAACCGGACGGCCCGGTTCCGCGAACCCGTGCTCCTTACGACTTGGCCGGAGCGGCAGCCGGCTTGGCAGGAGCAGCCTTGGCGGGAGCAGCGGCCATGGCGGGCTTGACGGCGCCGCCCGAAGCAATGTTGGCCAGCACGTCGGTCGAGAAGCCGGTCAGCAGCTCGGCGATGCGCTTGTTGCGGGCCTGCAGGTAGTTGTAGGCGAGAACGGCGGGAACGGCGACGAGCAGACCCAGAGCGGTCATGATCAGAGCTTCACCGACCGGACCGGCGACCTTGTCGATCGAGGCCGAACCGGCGAGGCCGATGGCGATCAGGGCGCGGTAGATGCCGACGACGGTACCGAACAGACCGATGAACGGCGAGGTCGCGCCGACGGTGGCAAGGAACGGAAGGCCGCCAGCAAGGCGGGCGTTGATCGAGGCTTCCGAACGGGCCAGCGAGCCGTGCAGCCAGTCGTGCGATTCGGTCGGGTCCTTGAGCTTCAGAGCTTCTTCTTCAGCCTTAACGCCGTCGTCGACGATCTGGCGCCATGCGCTGTTCTTCTCGAGCTTGGCTGCGCCTTCCTTCAGGGTCGGAGCCTTCCAGAACGAAGTGCGGACAGCGCCGAACTGGCGAATGATCTTCGACTGTTCGAACCACTTGGTGAACAGGATGTAGAACGAGCCGAACGACATGGTGCCCAGAATGATCACAGTGGCATAGGCAATGAAGCCGCCCTGCTTCAGCGCTTCGGTGAAGCCGAATTTGTTCTGCGGCGCAGCTTCAGCGGCAGCGGCAAGGATATCAACGATAAGCATGCGATTTACCTCTCAAGAAGAATGCAGGATGGGCCGGGAGCAGCAGCCCGGCCGGGCCGTCAATTAGTTAAGCTTGTAAACGATCGCGGTCGCATAGGAGCCGCCGGTCGGATTGCCCGCGGCATCCAGGGCCGGGTTGAAGCGAGCGTAACGGGTCATGCCGTCGCAAGCCGCCTCGTCCAGATCCGGGCTGCCGCTCGAACTGGTGACCGAGCAGGAATCCACGCGGCCTTCGGCATTGATCGTGACGCGCACGCCGACGCGGCCTTCACGCTCTTCACGAGCGGCGCGGGTCGGGTAGTTCGCCTGGATGCGTGCAGCCCAGCTGCCCTGGCCCTTGGGCGATGCGCCACGGGCCTTTGACGGCGCCGGAGGCGGCGGGGCCGGGGGCGGCGCAGCCGTCTGGATGACCACCGGCGGCGGCGGCGGCGGAGTGATCACGGTCTGCACCGGCGGCGGGGCCGGGGCAATGTTGATCGGCGGCGGCGGCGCCACGATCGGCGGCGGCGGCGTATCTTCCTTCGGAGGCGGCGGCGGGGGCTCCTCCTTGGGCTTCTCCGGTTCCTTGATATCAACCGTGGTTACTTTGCTGATCACTTTCTTCGCCGCCTCATAGGCAAGGCCCGTGACGAGCGCGTAGCCGACGAAGACATGGATCAGCGCGACAATGACAAGCGCGGTAATCTTATTACCGCTCATTTGCTGGTCAGCGTAAGCCATTCAGACCCTTCACTCCATTACCAAGCCCCGGAACATATCCAAAAAGCAGACAAGTCCAAGGGCGCCCATAGTCTCCCCCCGGAAGCGGAGCCCATGACGAAACTCTAAATTACCCACCCTGACGGCTGACAGTCCACCAGCCGTAAACGTGCGACGGGCAAGCGGACCGAGGAGCATTTTTGTATTTTCGCCCCGTTTCGCGAGTTTCCTTAGCGGTGAAGCCACCCCTGCGCAACGCCTTATCCGCGGTTCAAGGGTTAACCCGCAATTCAGGGATGTTCGCGCCAAGCTATGCACGCACAATTTTGAGCCTGTCTCAGCTCGTGATTATAACATGCGGCATTTCCACGGAGATTGTCATCGATGGCAGTGAAATCGAAACACCTCTGGGCGGCTCTGGGCGGCGCGATGCTGGCGATTTCGGCGGTTCCGGCGCTGGCGCAGGTTGACGCGCCGACGGGGGTAGAGCCCACTTTTGCAGACATTGCCGATCTTTCCGATTCGGCCGGATTGGTGGTGCTCGTCGAAGTGGCGAAGATGGTGCGCGTGGAAGATGCAAGAGCGCCCGGACGGCAGCCGGGCTACGGCCGCTTCTACATCGAGGCCAAGACGCTGGCGCTGCTGACGGGACGCGCGCCGCTGGGCGAATCGGTCAAATATCTTGTGGATTTGCCGCTGGACGCGCGCGGAAAGCCGCCGAAGCTCAAGAAACAGAGGGTTTTCCTGTTCGCCCGGGCGGTTCCCGGACGGCCCGGCGAACTGCAACTGGTCACGCGGACCGCGCAATGGCAGCGTACCGCTGCCGGCGAGGCGCGGCTGCGCGCCATTCTCAAATCGCTGGTTTCGCCCGACGCGCCGGCGAAAGTGACAGGGGTGCGCGAGCTGTTCTATGCGCCCGGAAATCTGGCAGGCCAGGGCGAGACCCAGATCTTCCTCAAGACCGAAAACGGGTCGGCGGCCTCGATCACCGTGCGCCACGACGGCAATGGCCCGCCGGTCTGGGGGGTGTCGTTCTCGGAGTTGGTGGCCGATCTGGGGCATCCTCCGCAGCCGGACACTCTGGCCTGGTATCGCCTGGCCTGCTTCCTGCCCAACGTGCCGCCGCCCGGTGCGAATGTGTCAGAAGGCTTCGCCGCGAAGCAGCAGGCGGAAGCGGATTACCGCACGGTTCTGGGTGAACTGGGCGTGTGCCGGCGCAATCTGTCCTGACGGTTTGTCCAGCGCGGCCGGTGTGGGCGGCCAGTGTGGATGGGCAGTGTGGGCAGGTGGTGCGAAGGTGCTGGAAATTCGCCTGTGCCTGCCCTAGGGCGCGCTCCCGAAAGGGAGCATTATGGTTGAACCGCTCAAAATCGCACTTGCAGGTCTGGGAACTGTCGGAACCGGCGTCGTCCGTCTCATCGAGACGAATGCCGAACTGATCGCGCGGCGTGCCGGGCGTCCCATCCGCATTACGGCCGTGAGCGCGCGGGATCGGAGCAAGGACCGCGGTGTCGATCTGTCTCCCTATGCCTGGGAAGACGATCCGTCGGCGATCGCTGCGCGCAGCGATGTCGATGTCGTGGTGGAACTCGTCGGCGGCTCGGACGGCCCGGCGCTGACTCTGGCCCGCGGGGCGATCAAGCACGGCAAGGGCCTTGTCACCGCCAACAAGGCGATGATCGCCCACCATGGCCTGGAACTGGCCGCCGGTGCGGAGCAGGCCGGGGTTCCGCTCAAGTTCGAGGCGGCGGTGGCTGGCGGCATTCCCGTCATCAAGGGGCTGAGCGAAGGTGCGGCCGCCAATGCCATAGACCGGGTCTATGGCATCCTGAACGGGACGTGCAATTACATCCTCTCGACCATGGAGGACACGGGCGCGGACTTTGGCGACGTGCTCGCCGATGCCCAGCGTCTGGGCTATGCCGAGGCCGATCCCACGTTCGACATCGAAGGCATCGATGCGGCGCACAAGCTCGCGATCCTGGCCTCCATCGCTTTCGGGGCGCGGCTTCGGTTCGATGCGGTCGAGACGATGGGCATCTCGCGGGTCAAGGCGGCGGATATCGAGCAGGCGCGTGCGCTGGGCTATGTGATCCGCCTGATCGGCACTGCCGAAATCGACCGCAGCGAAGGCGAGCCGCGCCTGTTCCAGCGCGTGCGCCCGCATCTGGTGCCGTTCGATCATCCGCTGGCCCATGTCGATGGTGCGACCAATGCCGTCGTTGCCGAGGGCAATTTCATGGGCCGCCTGCTGTTTCAGGGTGCCGGTGCCGGCGACGGCCCGACCGCCAGCGCCGTGGTTGCCGACATCATCGACATTGCCCGCGGCGAAAAGGGGGCGGCGTTCTCGATGCCGGCCGGCGATCTGGAAGCGATGGAGCCGGCGCCGACCGGCCATCGCCTCGGCCGGTCCTATATCCGCTTCACGGTGCCCGACCGCCCCGGCGTGCTGGCCGATATCACGGCGGCGATGCGCGACGCCGGTGTCTCGATCGAAAGCCTGATCCAGAAGGGCGACCCGGACGATGATGGCGAGGTGATCCTGGCCCTCGTGACCCACGAGGTGCCCGAGAGCGCGGTGAGCGAGGCCATGCGGATCCTCGAGGGGTCGGACAGCCTGACGGCGCAGCCGCTGGTGATGCAGATCATCGGCGACTGAGGTCCTGCACGCGCCCGGAAGCCGCCGCAGGCGGCCTCAGGGCGCGCGCATTTCGCCTTTTGCGATCTTGTCCGCGTCCGATCCGGCGGGGGCTTCCGGGATTGAGGACAAGTCGATCAGATAGGGCTGTTCGGGCGGACAGGGCGGAATCATGCACATTCCGCTCATCGTCGACTTGCCCTTGAAGATGCCGCCGCCCGCGACATCCGGCGTATGCAGCCGGCCGTCGTTCAGCGCTGCTGCGGAATCGGGATCGAGATCCGCGCTCGACTTGACGCGGAATTCATCCTCGTCAGGCGCGCAGACCGTGATTTCGCCCTGCTTGATCGTGCGCAGGCAATGGTTGCGGGACCTGTCGGGCGTGATCCGCCCGCCTATTCCCAGCATCTTTTCGGCAATGGCGCGGTCCTCCTCGCTCGGCTCATTCGTCGTTTGGGCCGCTGTTTGGGCCGCTGTTTGGGCCGCTGTCTGGGCCAACGCCGGGGCAGGACCCATTGCGGCAAGTGCGAAAAGGACTTTCCAGCTTCTCGACAATTCCAATTCCTCTGTCTAAGCGGGCCAGACCTTGCCTCCCAGGATTAATCCGGAGTGAACATGCCCGAAAAGTCGACTCCCGCAAGTAAAGTCCTTGATCGCGTTCTGGTTCTCGAAATGGTTCGGGTTACCGAAGCAGCTGCCATTGCTGCTTCCAGCCTGGTCGGCCGAGGGGACGAGAAGGCTGCTGATCATGCCGCTGTCGAAGCCATGCGCAAGGCTTTTGACGAACTCTACATCGACGGTACTGTCGTCATCGGTGAGGGTGAGCGCGACGAAGCGCCGATGCTCTTCATTGGCGAGAAGGTCGGCGGCGCGCCGGGCAAGGGGCCGAAGATCGATATCGCGCTCGACCCGCTGGAAGGCACCACGATCACGGCCAAGGCCGGTCCGAATGCGCTGGCCGTGCTGGCGGCTGCCGAAGAAGGCGGCCTGCTCAATGCGCCCGACGTCTACATGGACAAGATCGCGGTCGGCCCTGGCTACCCGGAAGGCGTGATCGACCTCGACAAGACCCCGACCGAGAACGTCAAGGCCGTGGCTGCGGCCAAGGGCGTGAAGCCGGAAGAGATCATCGTCTGCGTCCTCGACCGTCCGCGTCACGAGGCGCTGATCGCCGAACTGCGCGATCTGGGCTGCGGCGTCGTGCTGATCGGCGACGGTGACGTTGCCGGTGTGATCGCCGTGACCGACGAGAACACGACGATCGACATGTACATGGGCTCCGGCGGCGCGCCCGAGGGCGTGCTCGCGGCGGCTGCGCTGCGCTGCGTGGGCGGCCAGTTCAACGGCCGTCTGCTGTTCCGCAACGACGACGAACGCGCCCGCGCGCGCAAGTGGGGCATCACGGATCTGAACAAGATCTACAAGCTGGAGGAACTCGCCAAGGGTGACTGCATCTTTGCCGCCACCGGCGTGACCAGCGGCTCGCTGCTCGATGGCGTCAAGCACCTCAAGGGCGGCAAGATGACGACCGAGAGCGTCGTCATGCGCGCCAGCTCGGGCACCGTGCGCTGGATCAAGGGCGAGCACCGCATCGTCTGACCGGTCACATGCAGATTTTCACAAAGGCCGGGTCCGGATCGTCCGGGGCCGGCCTTTGCTTTGCCCGCTTCCGGTGAAAACGGCGGGTACTCTATTGCATTCGCATGACGCATGGCTAGAGGCGGGCGCGATCAGCCAACACCTCCGGCCGTTTGTTTGAGGGATTCGCCATGAAGATCATGTCCGGCAACAGCAACCTTCCGCTCGCACGTGCGATCGCAGGATATCTGGAGCTGCCGCTCACCGATGCGAGCGTTCGCCGCTTCGCCGACGAGGAGATCTTCGTCGAGATCCACGAGAACGTGCGCGGCGAGGACGTCTTCGTGGTTCAGCCCACCAGCTACCCGGCGAACGACAACCTGATGGAGCTGCTGATCTGCATCGACGCGCTGCGCCGCGCTTCGGCCAAGCGCATCACGGCGGTGGTGCCCTACTTCGGCTACGCCCGCCAGGACCGCAAGCCGGGCCCGCGCACGCCGATTTCGGCCAAGCTGGTGGCCAACCTGATTACCGAGGCGGGCGCCGACCGCGTGCTGTCGGTCGATCTTCACGCCGGGCAGATCCAGGGCTTCTTCGACATCCCGACCGACAACCTGTTCGCCGCGCCGGTCATGGCGGCGGACATCCAGGCCCGTTACGGCGATCAGGCGCTGATGGTGGTCTCGCCCGACGTCGGCGGCGTGGTGCGCGCCCGCGCGCTCGCCAAGCGTCTCGACAATGCGCCGCTGGCCATCGTCGACAAGCGCCGCGACCGTCCCGGCCAGTCGGAAGTCATGAACATTATCGGCGACGTGAAGGGCCGGGCCTGCATCCTGATCGACGACATCATCGATTCGGGCGGCACCCTGTGCAATGCGGCGCAGGCGCTGATGGACGAAGGCGCGACAAGCGTCACTGCCTACATCACGCACGGCGTCCTGTCCGGCGCGGCCGTTTCGCGCGTCAGCAATTCGGCGCTCAAGGAGCTGGTGATCACCGACTCGATCCAGACGACCGAGTCCGCCAAGCAGTCCGACCGCATCCGCGTGCTGACGATTGCGCCGCTGATCGGCGAGGCGATCCGCCGTATTGCCGACGAAAGCTCGGTCTCCAGCCTGTTCGATTGAGGCTTGCCGGACCGGCCTCAGGTCCGGTCCTGTTCCTGTTCCCAGGGCCTAGCCTGTCCGGGCGCGAGCCGGTGGAGCGCTTCGAGCCTTCGTGCCTGACGCGATTCGAGCGAAAGGGTGAGAATCGGCTGCGGCTTCTTCACGAACTGGCGTGGAGACATGCCGAACAGCGCCGTGAACTCGTGGATCAGGTGGCTTTCGTCATAGTAGCGAAGCGCCATCTCCTCGCCTTCATCCGAATCGGCGACGCCGCGTAAATGGCTGGCCATGTCGAGCGCGCGGGCCCGGCGCAGGACCTGCTTGGGTGGCATACCGAAATCGCGGTTGGCCACGCGTTCCAGCTTGCGCCGTTCCACGCCGCAAAGCCGGGCCGCCTCACCGACGGACATTCCCGGATCGCTGAACGTGATTTCCTCGAAGCGGGCGGCGATCGGGTCGGGCTTGGCCCCGTCCATCTGCTCGACCCGATCGCGCACCAGGTCTTCCAGAGCGTGAAGCCAGTCTTCGGGCATGGCGTCGGGCGGCAACATCGCCAGGATCTGTTCCGAAGGCAGGCTGATGGCGGCTGTGGGCACCATCCGGTCGAGATACTCGGCAAGTCTTGGCCCCCGCAGCGCGGTGCAGGCGCCCGGTCGCATCGCCAAGCCCACGCTGGTGAAGCTGCCGGTGACAGTGACGGGCATGCGTTTCGTCTGCGGCCCGAAGAACAGGGCCTCGCGGTTGAAGGCCTCGTGTCCGCTTGCGGTTTCAGCCGTCCATTTACCGGCGAGCTGGATACGGAGGAAGGCGGCATCGCTGAACAATCCGCATGACAGCGTGTAGTCGGCAGGCGCCGAGACTTTCGTGACGTAGAGGCGCGCCACCCATGGGGCCAGATCGGGTGCCGGAGCACGATTGTAAGACAGGGGCTGTCCACCTTTCGTGAACCCCTGTTCCGGTGCGATCGCCGGATCGATCGCCGGCCGCTTGCTGTGTTCCATACCCCGCTCTTGCCACGACCCCTTTGAATGAGGAAAATACGTCTCGTGAAACAGTCGTGCAACGTGGGAAAGCCCACATCGGGCTATTGTTCCCTGCCATTTTATTACAGGTTTAGCGAATGCGCGATGGCCGCTTGACCGCAGCGGTATCCCATGGGCACAGGGCTGCCATGAAAATCGAACAGGACATCGCTCTCGCCGTGAGGCTCGCCGAGGCGGCCGGCCAGGCCATCCGCCCCCATTTTCGCAGCGGTCTGGATGCCGAGCGCAAGGCCGATGCCTCACCGGTCACGATCGCCGACCGCGCGGCCGAGGAAGCAATGCGCCGCATCCTGCAGGCCGAGGTGCCGCAGGACGCGATCATCGGCGAGGAGTTCGGGAACGAGGCCGGCACGTCGAACCGGACCTGGGTGCTTGATCCGATCGACGGAACCGTTTCCTTTATCGCGGGCCGGCCGATTTTCGGCACGCTGGTCTCGCTGCTGGTCGATGGCTGGCCGGTGCTGGGGATCATCGACCAGCCGATCCTGGGCGAGCGCTGGATCGGCGCCAGCGGCCAGCCGACCACGTTCAATGGCAAGCCCGTGCGCACCCGCTCGTGCCGCGAACTGTCCGAGGCCATGCTGGCGACCACCGGGCCGCAGTATTTCGACGACCATCAGGGCGATCACTTCATGGCGCTGGCCGCGCGCACCGATCACCGCCGGATGATGATGGGCGGGGATTGCTACAATTATGGCCTGCTGGCGAGCGGCCAGATCGATCTGGTCTGCGAGGCCGGATTGAAGCTGCACGACTGGGCGGCGCTGGTGCCTGTTGTCGAAGGGGCGGGCGGCACGATGTGCGACTGGAACGGCGATCCGCTCCATGCCGAATCGGAAGGGCATGTTCTCGCCATCGGCGATCCGGCGCGGCTGGAAGACGTGATCGAAGCTCTGGCTTGCCATCATTGAGCCAGACCCGTTGAGCAGGCCCCGTTGAGCCGGACTTTGCGTCTTTTCGTCTACGGCACTTTGCAGCCGCAGGCGGGGACACGCATGGCGCGCTGGATCGCGGCGCGGCTGGTGAAAGGCGAGGCGGCCAGCGTGCCCGGGCGCCTCTTCGCCATTCGCGGCGGGAATGGCTGGTTCCCGGCACTGGTTCCCGCAAAGTCGGGCGCGCGGGTGCGGGGCACGCTCTGCCAACTCAGCCTGGCTCCCGGCGATCTGGCGCGGCTGGACCGCTACGAAGGGCTGGAGTACCGCCGCGCTGGCCTGCCGGTCCGAACGGCCTGCGGAGGCCGTGTCAGGGCGCAGGTCTATCTTTGGCGCATCGCCTTGCCGGCAAAGGCTCCGGCGATTGCCGGGGGCGATTTTCCGGACTGGCTGCGGCGGACGCGGCGCCGGCCGTTCTCGACTTTGCGCAACGGGTCCTGAGCTGGGCGCTGCGCTCTTGCCTTTCGGCCCTTCCCGCACTAAAGGGCCGCCCTTCAATCGACACGACTTGAGTCTTTCACAAAGAGATTCGCGGGTCGGCCTGGCGAAAAGGGCTGCCAGGGCCGGCGGGACGTGTCCCTGAACAGGAGACGAAAATGCCCAAGTTGAAGACCAAGAGCGGTGTGAAGAAGCGCTTCAAGATCACCGCCACCGGCAAGGTGAAGCACGGCGTTGCCGGCAAGCGCCACCGCCTCATGAGCCATAACGGCAAGTACATCCGCCAGAATCGCGGCACCGAAGTCATCTCTGACGCCGATGCCAAGACGATCAAGAAGTGGGCGCCCTACGGGCTGAACTGAGGAGCGCTGACACATGAGCCGTATTAAGAGGGGTGTTACCACCCGCGCCAAGCACAAGCGTATTCTGGACCAGGCCAAGGGCTACCGCGGCCGCCGCAAGAATACGATCCGCGTTGCCCGTCAGGCCGTCGAAAAGGCCGGCCAGTACGCCTATCGCGACCGCAAGGTTAAGAAGCGCAACTTCCGCGCCCTGTGGATCCAGCGCATCAACGCTGCCGTCCGCAACGAAGGCCTGACCTACTCGCAGTTCATGCACGGCGTTAAGCTCGCCGGCATCGAGCTCGACCGCAAGGCGATGGCCGACCTCGCGATGAACGAAGGCGCGATCTTTACCGCCGTCATCGCGCAGGCGAAGGCAGCGCTGCCGGCGTAATCCGCCGACACGAAGGTTTCGTTTTATAGCGCGATCCGAAAGGGCGTGGTCGGCAGGTGCCGGCCGCGCCCTTTTCGCGTCATCTTTAGGCGCCACTGCGATTCGCGAGAGGAAGTGAAGTGAGCGACATCGAACAATTGAAGGCCGAACTGCTCGGCGCGATCGGCGAGGCGGCTGACCTCGCGGGGGTCGAGGCGATCCGCGTTTCGGCGCTGGGCAAGCAAGGCTCGGTCTCCGGCCTGCTCAAGACGCTGGGCAAGATGAGCCCGGAAGAGCGGCAGGTGGAAGGACCCAAGATCCATGCGCTGCGGGAAGCCGTCACCGCGGCTCTGGGCGCGCGCAAGGATGCGCTGGAATCGGCGGCGCTGGATGCCAGGCTGGCGTCGGAAACCATCGACCTTTCGCTCCCGGCGCCGGAAATGCCGAAGGGCTCGGTCCATCCCGTGTCGCAAGTGATGGACGAACTGGCCGAGATTTTCGCCGACATGGGCTTTGCCGTGGCCACCGGTCCCGAGATCGAGGACGACTGGCACAACTTCACCGCGCTCAACATGCCGGAAACCCACCCGGCGCGCGCAATGCACGACACTTTCTATTTCCCGGACCGTGACGCGCAGGACCGTGAGATGGTGCTGCGCACGCATACCTCGCCGGTGCAGATCCGCACGATGCTTTCCGAAGGCGCGCCGCTGCGCATCATCGCGCCGGGCCGCGTGTACCGCTCCGACAGCGACGCCACGCACACGCCGATGTTCCATCAGGTCGAAGCGCTGGTGATCGACAAGGACATCCACCTCGGCCACCTCAAGTGGACGCTGGAGACTTTCCTCAAGGCCTTCTTCGAGCGCGACGACATCGTCCTGCGCCTGCGCCCCAGCTACTTCCCCTTCACCGAACCTTCGGTGGAAGTGGACGTGGGCTATGCCAATGAAGGCGGTCGCCGCGTGGTCGGCGGTTCGGGTGATGAGCCCGGCCACGCCTGGATGGAAGTGCTCGGCAGCGGCATGGTCAACCGCCATGTCATCAAGGCCGGCGGGCTCGATCCCGACGAATGGCAGGGTTTCGCCTTCGGCGTCGGCGTCGACCGTCTTGCCATGCTGAAATACGGCATGGACGATCTGCGCGCCTTCTTCGACGGCGATGTGCGCTGGCTCTCCCATTACGGCTTCTCCGCCCTCGACGTGCCGACCCTTTCGGGCGGCGTCGGTACGCCGGCCTGAACGACCAGGATCGCGGAAGGATAAACGAACATGAAATTCTCGCTCTCCTGGCTCAAGCAGTACCTCGAAACCGAAGCGACGGTCGAAGAGGTTGCCGCCAAGCTCAACGCCATCGGCCTGGAAGTCGAAGGCATCGAGGACCCGTCCGAAAAGCTGACCGGCTTCCGTGTCGCCAAAGTGCTGACCGCCGCGCGTCACCCGGATGCGGACAAGTTGCAGGTTCTGACGGTCGATACCGGTGACGGCCAGCCACTGCAGGTCGTCTGCGGCGCGCCCAATGCCCGTGCGGGCCTTGTCGGCGTGCTCGGCCTTCCCGGTGCCACGGTTCCCGCGAACGGGCTGGTGCTCAAGAAGTCGGCCATTCGCGGTGTCGAATCGAACGGCATGATGTGCTCGACGCGCGAACTCGAACTCGGCGAGGACCACGACGGCATCATCGAACTGCCCGAGGATGCACCGGTCGGCACGGCTTTCGCCGATTATCATGGCGCCGATCCGGTGATCGAAGTGGCGATTACGCCGAACCGTCCCGACTGCATGGGCCTTTACGGCATCGCTCGCGATCTGGCGGCGGCCGGGCTTGGCACGCTGAGGCCGATCGAGCAGCTCGACATCGCGGGCGAATTCCCGTGCCCGGTCGAGATCCGCACCGACGATCCGGAAGGCTGCCCGGCCTTCTACGGCCGCGTCATCAAGGGCGTGAAGAACGGCACCTCGCCGCAGTGGCTGCAGGACTGCCTGATGTCGGCCGGTCAGCGCCCGATTTCGGCGCTGGTCGATGCCACCAACTATGTGATGCTGGCCTATGGCCGCCCGGCGCACGCCTACGATCTGGCCAAGCTGAACGGCGCGGTCTTCGCACGCCGGGCCAGGGACGGCGAGACCGTGCTGGCGCTCAACGAGAAGGAATACACGCTCGATTCGGACATGACCGTGATTGCCGACGACAGCGGCGTCCACGACATTGCCGGGATCATGGGCGGCGAGCATTCGGGCTGCGAGGATGGGACCACCGATATCCTGCTCGAAATCGCCTATTTCGATCCCGAACGCATCGCCAAGACCGGCCGCAAGCTCAATCTCACGTCCGATGCGCGTGCCCGTTTCGAACGCGGCATCGATCCGAGCTTCCTCGATTCCGGCCTCGCGCATCTGACCCGGCTGATCCAGACGCTGTGCGGCGGCGAGGCCTCGGAAGTCGTGCGGGCAGGCGCCGCGCCGGCCACGCCGAAGATCGTCCACTTCGATCCTGTCCTGACCGAGAAGCTGGGCGGCGTTTCGATCCCGCTGGAGGAACAGCAGCGCATTCTCGAAGCGCTGGGCTTCGTGGCGGTGGCCGAGCAGGCCGGATTCGACAAGGCCTGGGCCGTCACCGTGCCCGGCTGGCGCCCGGACGTCGACGGTGCGCCCGATCTGGTGGAAGAAGTCGTCCGCATCCATGGCCTCGACAAAGTCGAGAGCGTGGCGCTGCCGCGCACCGATGGCGTCGCCCGGCCAACCGCCACGCCGGCGCAGAAGCAGGAGCGCCGCGTGCGCCGCGCCGCTGCCGCGCGCGGGCTGCAGGAGGCGGTTACGTGGTCGTTCCTGCCGCAGGTCGAGGCGGATGCCTTCGCGGACGGAAACGGCGGCCTGTGGACGCTGTCCAACCCGATCAGCGAGGACATGAAGGTCATGCGGCCTTCGCTGCTGCCGGGGCTGTTGTCGGCGGCGAAGCGCAATCTCGATCGAGGGGCATCCTCGCTGCGGCTGTTCGAACTCGGCCGCCGCTATCTGCGCGGCAAGGACGGAGCGAGCGACGAGCGCATGGCGCTGGGCGTAGTGCTCGCGGGCGACAAGGCGCCGCGCGGCTGGGCGACGGGCAAGGCCGTGCCGTTCGATGCCTATGACGCCAAGGCCGAAGCGCTGGCGCTGCTGGCCGAGGCGGGCGCGCCGGCGGACAAGCTTCAAGTTATGGGGGAGGCCGGGCCGCAGTTCCACCCCGGCCAGTCGGGCACGTTGCGCCTTGGCCCCAAGAACGTGCTGGCCCGCTTCGGAATGCTGCATCCCACGGCGGCCCGGCAGTTCGACATCGATGGCCCGGTCGCGCTGGTCGAGATCTATCTCGATGCGATTCCCGGCAAGAAGGGCGCTGCCACCTTTGCCCGCGTCTCTTACGCGCCGCCTGCGCTACAGGCCGTAACGCGCGACTACGCTTTCCTGGTGCCTGTGGAGCTGCCTGCCGGCGATCTGGTGCGCGTGGTGCAAGGGGCGGACAAGGTGAATATCGTTGCGGCCCGCCTCTTCGATGACTTCCGCGGGCAGGGCGTTCCGGAAGGACAGAAGTCGCTGGCGCTTGAAGTTACGCTCCAGCCGCTCGAAAAGAGCTATAAGGACGAAGACTTGAAGGCGATCACCGACAAGGTGACTGCCGCTGCCGCCAAACTCGGGGCCGTCCTGCGCGGCTGACCAGGGGAAACAGGAGATCGCCGGTGCCGGAAATGGAGTTCGTGACCATCAGTTCCGGCGATCTCACGGCCCGGATCAATCCCTTCGGCGCCGAGCTCTGGTCGCTCACGGATGCGCATGGCCGCGAGTTCATGACGAACGCTGATCCGGCCTTCTGGTCCGGGCACGCGCCGGTGCTGTTCCCCATCGTCGGTGGCCTTGCTGCGAATCGCTACCGGGTGGACGGCGGGGAATACGAACTGGCCCGGCACGGCTTTGCCCGCCGCTCGGCATTCACGCTCGTGGAGGCCGGCGAGGACCACGCGCGCTTCCGCTTGCGCGACAGTGAGGAGACGCGCGCGGTCTATCCCTTCGCTTTCGAGCTGGAGATGGCCTTCGCGCTCGAAGGCACGACGCTGCATACGAGCGCGACTGTGCGCAATCCCGGCGATGTCCCGCTGCCGTTCAGCTTCGGCTATCACCCCGCCTTTGCCTGGCCTTTGCCCGGCGGAACAGCGAAGGCGGACCATGTGATTGCCTTCGCCAGTCCCGAGCCGCAGGTGGTCCGCCGCCTCGATCTCGCCACGGGTCTGATGCTGCCCGGCGGGGAGCCCACGCCTGTCGATGGCCACCATCTCGCACTCGATTCCGCGCTGTTCGAGGCGGACGCGATGATCTGGACCGATCTGGCCAGCCGTTCGCTCACCTTCGGCACGCCCGGCGGGGCGCAGCTGGCCATTGCTTTCCCGGACATGCCGATGCTCGGCGTCTGGCAGAAGCCCGGCGCACCGTTCCTGTGCATAGAACCCTGGCAGGGCCATGCGGATCCGGTTGGCTTTTCGGGCGATTTCCGCAAGAAGCCGGGAATCGTGAATCTCGAACCCGGCGCGGCCCGCACGTTCAGCATGGATGTGACGGTCCTGCCCGCCGATTGAATGGGCGATTGAAGGAGCCTGCCATGAAGACCGTTCTCGTCACCGGTGCTACCTCCGGTATCGGTGAAGCCTGTGCCCGTGCTTTCGTCAGGGCAGGCTGGAAAGTGATCGCCACCGGCCGCCGGGCCGAGCGGCTTGAAGCGCTCGTGGAGGAACTGGGCGCGGACCGGGTGCATCCTTGCGTGTTCGACGTGCGCGACGAAGCGGCCCGCGATGCCGCGCTCGATTCGCTGCCCGAGGGCTTTGCGAAAATCGACTGCCTCGTGAACAATGCAGGCCTCGCGCTCGGCACGGAAAAGGCGCAGGATGCCGATCTTGCGAGCTGGAAGACGATGATCGATACCAACGTCACCGCGCTGGTCTCGCTCACGCACAAGCTGCTGCCCGCGCTGATCGCCAGCAAGGCGGCGGTGGTGAACCTGTCCTCGGTGGCGGCGACGTATCCCTATACCGGCGGAAACGTCTATGGCGGCACCAAGGCCTTTGTGCGCCAGTTCTCGCTGGGCCTGCGCTCCGACCTGTCGGGCACGGGCGTGCGTGTCACCTCGATCGAGCCGGGCATGGTGGAAACCGAATTCACGCTGGTGCGCACCGGCGGCAATCAGGCAGCGTCGGATCAGCTTTACGCAGGCGCCAACCCGATGACCGGCGCGGACATTGCCGAAACCGTGCTGTGGGTTGCCTCGCTGCCGCCGCATCTGAACATCAACACGCTGGAACTGATGCCCGTCAGCCAGTCGTTCGCGGGCTTCCAGGTGGCACGGGAAGGGTAAGGCAGCCGTTGCGGTAATCCCTGTGCGCCCCTAAAGGCGCGCGGATGAGCAATTCACGCCGTACTTTCGCGATCATCTCGCACCCTGACGCGGGTAAGACCACGCTGACCGAAAAGCTGCTGCTGCAGGGCGGCGCCATCCACCTTGCCGGCGAGGTGAAAGCCCGCGGCCAGGCGCGGCGTGCGCGTTCGGACTGGATGAAGATCGAGCAGCAGCGCGGCATCTCGGTCACCAGCTCGGTGATGACGTTCGAGAAGGACGGCATCACTTTCAACCTGCTCGACACGCCGGGCCACGAGGACTTCTCGGAAGATACCTACCGCACGCTGACGGCGGTCGACTCCGCGATCATGGTGATCGATGCGGCCAAGGGCATCGAGCCGCAGACGCGCAAGCTGTTCGAAGTCTGCCGCCTGCGCTCGCTGCCGATCATCACTTTCATCAACAAGGTGGACCGCGAAGGCCGCGCCTGCTTCGATCTGATGGACGAAGTGGCCGACAAGCTGGCGCTCGACGTCTGCCCGATGTCCTGGCCGGTCGGCATGGGCGGGCTGTTCGAGGGTATTCTCGACATCGCCAGCGGCAAGGTCAGCCGTCCCGAGGGCGGCAGCAAGGAATTCCTCGGCAAGGTCGACGAGAACGTCACGCTGCCTGAAGACGTGGCGGAAGAGCTGGAGCTGGCCGTGGCCGGCTATCCCGAATTCGATCTGGAGGCCTATCGCGCGGGCGACCTTACTCCGGTTTTCTTCGGTTCCGCCCTCAAGAACTTCGGCGTGGCTGAACTGATCGACGCCATTGCCAGGTACGCCCCGCCGCCGCGCCCGCAGCCGACCGAGGCGGGCCCCATCGAGCCGGAGAACAAGGAAGTTACCGGATTTATCTTCAAGGTGCAGGCCAATATGGACCCGATGCATCGCGACCGTATCGCCTTCATGCGGCTGGTCTCGGGCACGTTCAAGCGCGGCATGAAGCTGACGCCTTCGGGGCTGGGCAAGCCGATTGCGATCCACTCGCCGATCCTGTTCTTCGCGCAGGACCGCGAAATTGCCGACAGCGCCGAGCCGGGCGATATCATCGGCATTCCCAACCACGGCACCTTGCGGGTGGGCGATACGCTTTCGGAGAAGAACCAGATCCGCTTCACCGGCCTACCCAACTTCGCGCCGGAAATCCTGCGCCGCGTCGCGCTCAAGGACCCGACCAAGACCAAGCAACTGAGGAAGGCGCTCGACGATCTTTCGGAAGAGGGCGTGATTCAGGTTTTCTATCCCGAGATCGGCTCGCAGTGGATCGTCGGCGTGGTCGGGCAGCTCCAGCTCGATGTGCTGATTTCGCGGCTGGAGGCGGAGTACAAGGTGGAGGCGATGCTCGAAGCCTCGCCCTTCGATACCGCGCGCTGGCTCAAGGGCAGCGATCAGGCGCTCAGGGACTTTGGCGATTTCAACAAAATGAATCTCGCCAAGGACCGCGACGGCGACCCGGTGTTCATGGCCCGGTCCGCCTGGGACGTCGGCTACCAGCAGGAACGCAATCCGGAACTGACCTTCAGCGCCACCAAGGAGCGTTGAGGGGGCAATACCAAACCTGCTGATGATGCCTTTTCCCTTCCTTCGTCATTGCGAGCCCGCAGGGCGAAGCAATCCAGGGCGGTTTGCGCTGGCTCTGGATTGCCGCGTCGGCTTTGCCTCCTCGCAATGACGAAGGGGGCGGGAGTTTAAATCAACGAGGCGTGGTATAAGGTCCTTTGCCGCCACCAGACCGGAACCCAGCCTTGCAGATCAAGTTCGCCAGCTACAACATCCACAAGGCAGTCGGTCTCGACCGGCGGCGCGACCATGAGCGCATCTTGCGCATTCTGCTGGAGATCGACGCGGACATTGTCGCCCTGCAGGAAGTGGACCGCCGTTTCGGGCGGCGCATGGCGGTGCTGCCGCTCGATGCCATCCAGGCCGCGACCGACTACGTGCCGGTGCCGCTGTCGATGAAGCCGGACAGTCTGGGCTGGCACGGCAATGCCCTGCTGGTGCGCAAGGGCATCGATCTGATCGAGGCTGCACCGGTGCCGCTGCCGGTGGTCGAGCCGCGCGGGGCGATCCGGGCCGATCTCATGCTGGAGGGGCGCCGGGTCCGCGCGATCGGTATGCATCTCGATTTGTCGGGATTGCGGCGCCGCCATCAGATCCGCAGTGTGCTCGCGCATTGCGCGGATTGCGATCACCATGTGCCGACCGTTCTCATGGGGGACCTCAACGAGTGGTCCCAGCGCGGGGGATGCCTTCAGGAGTTCGACGACGAGGTCTGGCGGGTGCTTTCTCCGGGACGCAGTTTTCCCTCCCGGCGCCCCATCGCGCGGCTCGACCGCATTATTGTTTCGCCGGAGTGGGAGGTTCTGGGAACCAACGTGCATCACAGCCCGTTGTCCGCGACAGGTTCTGACCATCTGCCAGTCAAAGCGGCGCTTTTTCTGCCTAAAAAATAGGCACGTGCTCACGAATCGGGCGATGTAACGTGCCTCTTGTGCGGCAATCCGGGTGAGCGCCCCTAGAATCTTGCCGATTGGTAAATTGGCACATCTCTTGCCTATAACCGCTGCAGCCGGCGCTGGGGCCGGCGGCAAACAGGGGATAGGCATGAAGTTCATCATCGCCATCATTAAGCCCTTCAAGCTGGACGAGGTGCGTGAAGCGCTCGGCGCGATCGGCGTCGCCGGCATGACCGTTTCCGAGGTGAAGGGCTTCGGGCGCCAGAAGGGCCAGACCGAGATTTATCGTGGGGCCGAGTATTCGACCAACATGCTGCCGAAGGTGAAGATCGAGGTCGCCGCACCTGATGATCTCGCACCGAAGATCGTCGAAACGATCCAGCAGGTTGCCAGCACCGAGGCGATCGGTGACGGCAAGATCTTTGTTCTCGACCTCGCTTCGGCCGTGCGCATCCGCACCGGCGAAGCCGGCGACACCGCGCTTTGAGGAGGCTTTCCACGATGAACCGCAAGATTCTCTGCGGCGCCGGCGCTCTGACCGCGTCGCTGTTTGCCGCCATGCCGGCCTGGGCCGAAGAAGCGGCCAAGGTTCCCAACCCTGGCAACAATGCCTGGATGATGACGTCGACCATCCTGGTCCTGCTCATGATCCTTCCCGGCCTCGCCCTGTTCTACGGCGGTCTGACCCGTTCGAAGAACATGCTCTCCACCATGACCCAGATCGGCGCCGTCGCGGCTCTCGCGATGCTCATCTGGGTGATCTACGGCTACTCGATGGCTTTCGGCCCGGTGACCTCGGAAGGTTTCATCGGCAACTTCATGAGCAGCGGCAGCCTGTTCCTGTCGTCGGTCACGCCGACGTCGACGGCCGCGACCTTCTCTGACGAAGTGATCTCCGAATACGTCTTCGTCTGCTTCCAGATGACCTTCGCCGCGATTACCGTGGCTCTGGTGCTGGGTGCGACGGTCGAACGTATCAAGTTCTCGGCCGTGATGGCATTTGCCGTCGTGTGGCTGACCATCGTCTATTTCCCGATCGCGCACATGGTCTGGGCCAGCGGCGGTCTGCTGTTCAAGCTGGGCGCTCTGGACTTCGCCGGTGGTACGGTCGTTCACATCAACGCCGGTGTCTCGGCGCTGGTTGCCGCTCTGATCCTCGGCAAGCGCAAGGGCTTCCCGGCCGAGCCGATGCCGCCGCACTCGCTGACGCTGACCATGGTCGGCACCGGCCTGCTGTGGGTGGGCTGGTTCGGCTTCAACGCCGGTTCGGAACTTGAGGCTGACGGCACCGCCGGTCTCGCCATGATCAACACGTTCGTCGCCACCGCTTCGGCCGGTCTGTTCTGGATGCTCGCCGAGAAGTTCAGCGGCCACAAGGGTTCGGCTCTGGGCTTCTGCTCGGGTATCGTTGCCGGCCTCGTCGCCGTCACCCCCGCTGCCGGTAACTCGGGTCCGTTCGGTGCGATCGTGCTCGGCGCGGTTGCCTCGATCGTCTGCTTCCTGATGGTTTCGAAGGTCAAGCCGGCCCTCGGCTACGACGACTCGCTCGACGCTTTCGGTGTCCACGGCATCGGCGGCATCATCGGCGCCATCGGCACGGGCATCGTCTATCAGCCGGGTCTCGGTGGTCCGGGCGATGGCTCGACCGCCATGGGCGCTCAGGTCTGGATCCAGATCCAGGCCGTGATGGTCTCGATCGTCTGGGCCGCCATCGGCACCGTGATCGCGATCTTCATCGCCAAGCTGATCACCGGGCTGCGTGTCACCGAGGAAGTCGAGCACGAAGGTCTCGACATCGGCGAACACGGCGAGCGCGCCTACAACTAAGATCCAAGAGTTTGGCGGCGGCGGGTACTTCCTCCTCTCCTCCCATCCGTCGTCGCCAACCGATGTTCCTCCTGCGAACACAAACTCAATGGGCCGGAGCCAGCCGCTCCGGCCCTTTTTTCGTGGCCCTTTTTTGACGATTGCCGGCCTTTGCGCCGGTTTTTCTTTGTGTGGCTGGCGGCAATATGAGACACATCGGTGTGTCCGGACTGGCAGTGTCTGCCGTCCGGCTCCGGGCGAAGTCAGGGGACGAAATCAGGGGGCGCGGGGCAGCATGAAATTCATCACCGCCATCATCAAGCCGTTCAAGTTCACCGATGTGAAGGATGCGCTCAGCGCGTTAGGCGTATCGGGGCTGACGGTGACCGAAGTGAGCGGTTACGGCCGGCAGAAAGGACAGACGGAAGTCTATCGCGGCGCCGAATACACATCGAGCATGTTGCCCAAGCTGAAGCTCGAGATCGCGGTATCGGATGCCTTTGCGGACAAAGTCATCGAGATTGTCAGCGCGGCCGCCCACACCGACGAGATCGGTGACGGCAAGATTTTCGTGTTCGATCTGGCTGACGTCCTGCGCGTCCGTACGGGCGAGCAGGGCGATCTGGCCCTCTGAGCGTCCGCGGCTTCAGCCGCCAGCGGCGAGCATCTCGATCAGCTGGCGGACAGGGGTAACGTCGTATCCGGCAGAGGCGGCTTTCGATGCGATGACGGTGGGATTGTCCCCGGCCTTGGCGCGGGCCAGTGCCCAGAGCAGAGTGGAGCGCGTGCCCGACCTGCAATAGGCGAGCACCGGGCCGCCCGCGCTGTCCAGCGCTTCCAGCATGGCATCGACCTGGCCCTGGCTGAAGCCGGCATGAGTCACCGGGATGGCGACATAGTCCAGTCCCGCATCCCGTGCGGCGGCCTCGATCGCGGCGCCGGCGGGCTGGCCATCCTCTTCGCCTTCGGGGCGGTTGTTGATGATCTTCACGATTCCGAGCGCCTTGGCTTCTGCAATGGCATCGGTGCCGATCTGCGGACTGGCAAAGACGGTGTCGGTAATCTGGCGGAACATCGCAGGGAATCTCCGTTGGGAAACGATCTCGGACCAGATGGGACTCCGGTCTCGTGTTCTTCAAGACCCCCTTTGACGAACACGCAAGGCAAATTGCAGGTTGAAATCGAAACAGAAAGGGCGTTCAGGCGCAAACTAGCGCGTATTTCTATTCGCTATTGCCTCGGGACTCGTGTAAGAGCCATCATCGCAGGAAAGGGATGAGCCTTGTTCATTCCTGCCCTGACGCCCGGCGCGGTCTCGTCCACGTGTCCGGGCGCGTGCTTTTTGGGCGCAGCGTAAGGTACGTTCGTAAAGATGGGTTTTGATAGAGGTCGTCGCGGAAGGGGACGCGACAAGCGGGATCGGTTCGGAGAGGACGATTTCGATCCGTTCTTCGGCGGGCAGGATCGTTTCGGCGGCGGTGATCGTGGTGGCTTCAGCGGCGGCGGTGATCGCGGCGGTTTCGGCGGCGGCGATCGTGGTGGCTTCGGCGGCGGTGATCGCGGCGGCTTCGGCGGCGGCGGTGGTGGCCGCGGCTTCGGCGGCGGCGGTGGCGGTGGTCCCCGTGGCGGCGGCATGCCGGCCCAGGTCGTTGGCCAGGGCAAGGGCGTCGTAAAGTTTTTCAACGGAGCCAAGGGCTTCGGTTTCATCCAGCGCGATGAAGGCGGCGATGATGTGTTCGTGCATATCAGCGCAGTCGAGCGTGCCGGCCTGGAAGGTCTGGCCGAAGGACAGCAGCTGGAATTCCAGCTGGTTGACCGCGGCGGCAAGATTTCCGCCAGCGACCTCGTGGTTGTCGGCGATGTGATTCCGGTTGCCAAGCGCGAACCGGCTGCGCCGCAGCGTCAGCTTACTGGCGAAAAGGCCACTGGCACGGTCAAGTTCTTCAATTCGATGAAGGGCTTCGGTTTCATCACCCGTGATGACGGCCAGCCGGATGCGTTCGTGCACATCAGTGCCGTCGAGCGTTCGGGCATGTCCGGGCTCAACGAAGGTGATCGGGTGGAATTCGACATCGAGGTCGATCGACGAGGCAAGTACTCGGCGGTCAACCTTACGCCGCATCAGGGTTGATCCGGCCTGCCTTGCCCCCGGTGGTTTGACCGGGGCACTGCAAAAGTCTAGATGCGCGCAAATGGCGGCCTGCCAAGGGCCGCCATTTGTCGTTTCCGATGTTCACATTACTGATTCGTTTTCAAGGAATACCGACATGTCGATCACTCCGCTGATGCCTGTTTATCCCCGGTGCGGTGTACGGCCCGTTCGCGGCGAGCACTGCCATCTCATCAGTGAGGATGGCCGCCGATTCCTGGATTTCGCCAGCGGTATTGCAGTGAACGCGCTCGGGCATTCGCACCCCGGACTGATCGGCGCGTTGCAGAAGCAGGCCGAGACGCTGATGCATGTCTCGAATCTCTATGGCAGTCCGCAGGGGGAAGCCATCGCCCAGCGGCTGGTCGATCTGACGTTCGCGGACACGGTGTTCTTCACCAATTCCGGCGCCGAGGCGGTAGAATGCGCGATCAAGACCGCGCGTGCCTATCACCAGTCGGCGGGCAACGATGAAAAGTTCGAACTGATTACGTTCAACAACGCGTTCCACGGACGCACGCTCGCCACGATCAGCGCGTCGAGCCAGGAGAAGATGCATAAGGGTTTCTACCCGCTGCTGCCTGGCTTCAAGTACCTGGAATTCAACGACCTTGAAGCGGTAAAGGCTGCTATCGGCCCGAATACGGCCGGCTTCCTGGTCGAACCGATCCAGGGCGAGGGCGGCATTCGCATCGCCACCGAGGAATTCCTGCAGGGCCTGCGCCAGCTGTGCGATGAGCACGACCTGATGCTGATCCTCGACGAAGTGCAGAGCGGTGTCGGCCGCGCCGGCACGTTCTACGCCTACGAGCAGTACGGGATTGAACCGGACATCATGGCGACGGCCAAGGGGATTGGGGGGGGCTTCCCGGTCGGGGCCTGCCTTGCCACTGAAAAGGCGGCGCGCGGCATGGTGATCGGCACGCACGGTTCGACTTATGGCGGCAATCCTTTCGCCATGGCGGCAATCGGCGCTGTGCTCGATGTGATCCCGGATGAGGCCTTTCTGGCCGAAGTGCGGGCCAAGGGCGAACGCCTCAAATCGCGCATCGAACAGTTCATCGGCAACTATCCGGAATTGTTCGAGGAAGTGCGCGGCCGCGGCCTGTTCATCGGCATCAAGCTCAAGACCGAACCGCGCGCTTTCGTGGCGCACATGCGCGACAACCACAATGTGCTGACCGTATCGGCCGGCGACAATGTCGTGCGCGTCCTGCCGCCGCTCGTGATCGACGACAGCCACATCGACGAATTCATGGACAAGCTGTCGGCGGCGGCTGCCAGCTATCAGCTTGAAGGGGTCGGCTGATGACACGTGACTTTCTGAGCCTGTCCGATGCCGGCGGCGACGTGCTCGCCGCCATGATCAACGATGCGATGGACCGCAAAACGGCGCGCAAGGCCTGGCCCAAGGGCCAGTCGGACGCCGATGCGCCGCTTGCGGGGCATGTGCTGGCGATGATCTTCGAGAAGAACTCGACCCGCACGCGTGTCTCTTTCGACATGGCCATGCGCCAGCTCGGCGGTTCGGCGCTGATCATGGAAGCCGGCAGCACCCAGCTCGGCCGCGGCGAGACCGTGGCCGATACCGCGCGGGTGCTCAGCCGCATGGTCGATGCGATCATGATCCGCACCGATGATCATGCGAAGATCGAGGAACTGGCGCATTACGCCGATGTCCCTGTCATCAATGGCCTTACCGACTTGTCGCACCCGTGCCAGATCGTCGCGGACCTGCTGACGGTCGTCGAACACGGCCATGCTCTGCCGGGCCTGCAGATGGCCTGGCTGGGGGACGGCAACAATGTCGCCAACTCGTTGATCGAGGCGGCGGGGCTGATGAAGTTCACGATCCGCATCGGCGGCCCTGCAGGCTATGAACCGGATGCCGATTTCATCGCCCGTGCCCGCGCGGCGGGCGGCGAGGTGATCCTGACGCAGGACCCGCTCGAAGCTGTGGCCGGTGCGCAAGTCGTCGTGACCGACACCTGGGTTTCGATGGGCCAGGCCGGCGGCGAGCAGCATGTCGCGGCGATGCAGCCCTATCAGGTCAATGCCGCGCTGATGGCAGCGGCCGCGCCGGACGCGAAGTTCCTTCACTGCCTGCCGGCCCACCGGAACGAGGAAGTGACCGACGAGGTGATCGACGGACCGCAGTCGGTGGTCTGGGACGAGGCGGAAAACCGCATCCACGCACAGAAATCGGTCCTGCTCTGGTCCTTGGGCAAGCTGTGACCGACAGCTACCTGCTTCGGGACAACGACACCGGTTTCGACCGGGTTCTGGCCTTTTCCGTTCCCGCGCGCCATGCGCGGGGGCGGGTGGTCCGGCTTGGTCCCGTGCTGGAAACCGTGCTGTCGGCGCATGACTATCCGCCGCTGATCAAGCAGCTTCTGGCCGAAGCGCTGGTGCTGACGGCGCTGATGGGGGCCTTGCTGAAGGAGAAGGGATCGCAACTGACGATCCAGGCCCAGTCGGAAGGCGGCCCGGTCGATCTTCTGGTGTGCGATTACCGCGACGGGGAAGTGCGTGGCTATGTGCGCCACGACGAGGCGGCCGTTGCCGCGCTCGGCGATTATCCCACGCTCGAAGCGCTGTTCGGCAAGGGCTATCTGGCCATCACTTTCGATCTGGCCGCGACCGATGAGCGTTATCAGGGCGTGGTTCCGCTCGAAGGCGCCTCGCTGGCACAAGCTTGCGAGAACTACTTCGCGCAGTCGGAGCAGATCCCGTCGCTCATCCGGATTTCCGTACGTTTGAACGGCCCGCGCTGCATGGCCGGGGGTATGCTCCTCCAGCACCTGCCGGACAGCGAGGAAGGCAAGGAACGGCTGCACGCGGGCGAGGATCACCCGGATTGGGAGCATGTCTCGATCATGGCGGGCAGCATCACGCCCGAGGAACTCGTCGATCCCGCGCTGACGATGGAAGAACTGGTCTGGCGGCTGTTCCACGAGGAAAAGGAAGTGCGGGTGGAGCCGCTTGCCCTGTTGCAGCGCGGATGCCGTTGCACTGTCGAGCACTATCAGTCGATCCTCTCGCGCTTTCCGGAAGACCAGCGGGCCGAAATGCGCGATGACGATGGTACGATTCCGGTCGACTGTGCTTTCTGTTCGAAGATCCTTCGCATTCCGGTTTAAGCGTGGCTTCATCCGTTCTGTGCTTGAATTCCGGCGTCCTGCTAACAATACATTGTGCATGATAATGGCGGTTATCGTGTCCCGGAGAAGAAAGTTGCAGCGCTGGTGTGCGTCCTTACTCGTCGCGGCCCTGGGAGGGCTTGCGGTTTCGGCTCAGGCTCAGGAACTGCGGATGCTCGATCAGCTCGAAACCGGCGCCTGGGAGCTTCGGGAGCGCGGTGAGGGCGGCGCGGTGCACAACCTGTGCCTCGACAATGGCCGCAAGCTGATCCAGCTCAGGCACCGGGGAGTTGCCTGCACGCAGGTTGTCGTCGACGACAAGCCGAACGAAGTCACGGTGCAGTACACCTGCAAGGGCCGGGGCTATGGCAGAACCCGCGTCCGCCGTGAAAGCAACGGCCTTGTCCAGATCGACAGCCAGGGCATCGAGAACGGCCTTCCCTTCTCGTTCTCGGCGGAAGGGCGCAAGGTCGGCGCTTGCGGCAAGTGAGCCGCGAAGAGCTGGTTGTCAGCGGGCTCCCGGCAGCGTAGCCGTCGGCTATGCAGACATCTTCATCCTCCCAACCCCGGCAGGCCGTCGTACTCTTGTCCGGTGGTCTCGACTCGATGGTTTCGGCTGGCCTCGCGCGTGAAGCCGGCTTTGCCATCAACGCGCTCACCATCGATTACAACCAGCGCCACAGCTGCGAGATCGAGGCGGCGGGCAAAATCGCGCGGCATCTGAATGCGCAGCGCCATGTGGTTCTGCCGCTCGATCTGAGGCAGTTCGGCGGTTCGGCGCTGACCGACGATATCGCTGTTCCCAAAGACGGCGTGGGGCCGGAAATCCCGGTCACGTATGTGCCTGCGCGCAACCTGGTGTTCCTGTCGCTGACTCTGGCCTGGGCCGAGGCGATCGGGGCGAGCGACATCTTCATCGGCGTCAATGCGCTGGACTATTCGGGCTATCCCGATTGCCGTCCGGAATTCATCGCGGCCTTCGAGAATATCGCCGAACTGGCGACCAAGGCGGGCGCGGAAGGGCAGCGCATGAAGATCCATGCTCCGCTGCAGTATCTGGGCAAGGCGGATATCGCGCGCGAGGCGCACCGGCTGGGGCTGGATGCGGGCATGAGCTGGTCCTGCTACGACCCCCAGCCCGATGGGCGCGCTTGCGGGCTGTGCGACAGCTGCCGCCTGCGCAAGGCGGGCTTTGCCGAGGCCGGATTGATCGACCCGACGCCTTACGCGGCCTGACACTCGGGCTGAGGGGCGGGGCTCCCCGGCATCACAACAAAAGCGGCGGCGGTGCCAAGGCACCACCGCCGCTTTTTCTTTGCGTGTATGGCGGCGGCCAAAGAAAAGGGGCCCGGATTTCTCCGAGCCCCCAATCTTTACCGTTGCCGGTTCGCTTACATGCCCGAGCCCGGACCGTAAGTGATCTCGACGCGGCGGTTCTGCAGCTCGCGCACACCGTCAGCGGTGGGAACGCGCGGGTTGCTTTCACCGAACGCCTGGCTCGAGATCGCACCGTCGGCGACGCCATGGCTGGTCAGGTACGCACGGACCGAAGCGTTACGACGCTCCGAGAGGCCCATGTTGTACTGCACGGTGCCCGAACGGTCGGTGTAACCGGCCAGCATGATCGGAACATTGTCGCAGTTGCCGTAAGCGCTGATCGCGCTGTCGAGGATGGTCGCGGCCTCCGGCGTGATGTCCGACTTATCCCAGTCGAAGAACACGATGTACGGACCCTTGTTGCAGACCACTGCCGGCGGGGGCGGCGGGGGCGGCGGGGGCGG
>NZ_BCTX01000009.1 GCF_001590985.1 Novosphingobium naphthalenivorans NBRC 102051 | reverse complement strand
GCCCAAAATCACCGCCGCGCTGCTCAAGGTGGGCTACACCAAGCAAGACCTGGCCAAGATCTGGGGCGGCAACGTGCTGCGCGTGATGCGCCAGGTCGAGGCCGCCGCCGATCCCAAGGCCGCCGAATAACGGCGCACCGGGAGAGGTCGCCGGGAAATCCTAAGGATCTGCGGAAAGGCTTTCGAGGAACAGGCGGATATCATCCACGTCGCTGTCGTGGATGATATCCGGCCTCAGGAACTGCAGGCGTCTGGCCGCAGGATTCCAGAGGGGCGATTGGCCGGTATCGGAGGCTCCGGGAAGGATCTCCTTTCTCCCGAGCTGCGCCCACATCATAATTCGGATGGCATCGCGCAACTCGGCAACGGAACCGTTGTGGAAGTAGGGTCCGGTCCGGGCGACATTGCGCAAGGATGGCGCGCGCCACAGGCCCGTCGATGCGCCCGGCCTCGCCGCCCCCAGATCATCCCGAAAGCGGTACTTGCGCAAACGCGGGTCATCCATGAAGACCGGGAAAGGCTTGAAAACGCCTGCAGGCGCGATCTGACCGGCCGAACTGAACGCAGGGTCGCGGTGGCATTCACGGCAGCCAAGGCCGGCAAACAGGGCCATGCCGCGCTGTTCCCGCTCATTCAGGGCAAACCTGTCGCCCCGCACGAAACGGTCATAGCGGCTTTCGCGGACCAGCGTGCGTTCGTAGGCGGCGATCGCCGTTGCCGCCAGATCGAGAGTGGGTTGGACGTGATCCCCGAACGCCTGGCGAAAAAGCGCGGGATACTGCCCGTCTTCCGATAGCGCTCTTTGGACGGAAGCACGGTCTGGCATAGCCATTTCGATGGGGTTGAGTATGGGCCCATGGGCTTGCTCTTCGAGAGAAGCCGCCCGCCCGTCCCAGAACTGGCGGGACAGGAGTGCGGCATTGAGCACGCTCGGCGCATTCCGCGTCCCGGCCTGATCGGCAATGCCGATTGACACGCGCTGCCCGTCATCGCCGCCCTGCGCGATATCGTGACACGAAGCGCATGAGATCTTGCCGTTTCGGGACAGGATGGGGTCCGAAAACAGCGAACGCCCTAAGGCGACGACATGCGCTTGTTCTTCGTTACCGCCACGCAGCGGCAAGGCCTTCCACGGCGCTGTCAGACTGCTGTCCGCGCGCCATTCGATGCGGACGGTTGATCTTGGGGCAATGCTGGAAGTCCGGTGCAAGGATGACAGGTTGTGCTCGGCGACAAGCAGCCCCGCGGCTTTGGCGGCGACAGTCAGGACGCCCATGCCCAGGCAGATTGCAAAGACGACTTTCCCGCCGCTGCCTGCCTGCAACCGGGCCGCGAGTTCCCAGGCGATTGCCGTCAACGCGAAAACCCCGGCGGCTGTGCCTATTGCCATCACGATAATCGGACTGGTCATGGTCTCTTCCTACCCTTCGGCAAGAGCATGGAGAGCCGGGCTACGAAGACTGTGACTTATGTTCCGGTCTCGGGATTTCAGGAGTGCGAGAAGCGCCGCAGCGCAATGCCGCGCGGAACCGGAGAGCACTCATGAAAATGTTCATCGACACTCACGACAAGGATCATGGAACGTTCCCGGCCGGGATTTCCCGGCTGGAATTCGCCGCCTTCTACAAGAGCTATCTCGAAGCCTGCGAGGCCGAAGGCGTCGTCAGCATGCGCATTCACGTCGGCCTCGATGAAGGCCGGGCCTTCTGCGTGAACCTGGCCCCCGATGCCGGAGCGGTGCGCCGGGCCCATGAACGCGTCGGCCTTGCCTTCGATAGCATCACCGAAGTCACCGACGCCTCTGCTTTCGACCTGTTCTCGCAGACCGTTCCCGCCTAGGGTCAGGCCATGTCAGGTAGCGCCGCAATCGAAAGGTCGATGCCGTTTCTGGACCGGCTGCAGCCGGATACCGTTGCGGCGCTTACCGGCAGCATTCGCGTGCACACATTTGCGCCGCGCACGATCCTTCTCCAGCCCGGAGACAGGGTCAGCGGCGTTTACTTCGTCTCGGAAGGCACGATCCGGATCTACTATGTCGATGCCGAAGGGCGCGAAGGCACGCTTTACCGGATCGAGCGGGGCGAAAGCTGCGTTCTCGCCCTCAACAGCCTGTTTTCCTCCATGCCCTATCCCGCCTGGGCCGAAGCCGGCGACGAAGGCGTCAGTTGCAGCGTTCTGGAGGGAACCGCCGCGCGGCGTATTCTGGCCGAGGACGAGACTTTCATGAACGTGCTTTTCGAGCAGGTCTCGACGCGCCTCTACACCCTGTTGCAGGATCTGGAACGCGCGATCCGCTTGCCGCTCGAAAAGCGGCTGGCAGGACTGCTGCTCGATCTTGCCGATGAGGCTGGCCGGGTGGCGCTCCCGCACGAACGGCTCGCCAACCATCTTGGCACTTCGCGTGAAGTCGTTTCCCGGATCATTCGCTCCCTGACCGCAGCGGGCGTGCTCCAGGGACGGTACGGCCTGACCGAAATCATCGACGCGCAGGCGCTGAGAAAAATATCCGATATGCACCAAAATTGAGGAAACCCGCTCCAAAAGCTGGAATTCCTCTGCATTTTGCCTTGCGAAATACGACCGGTTAGCGGCGGCTTTCCTTCCTTCCATTCCTTTCGAGGAAACGGTGCGATCGGCGATGGATGTGCAAGTCCAAACTTGCTAATCACTCCGCGTTCGAGTGAGCGGGCCGTAAACAAGCAATGGAAGGGCGGATGGAGACCGGGGCGTCATATCTGGCCTTTCTCAGTTACAGCCATAAGGATGTTCGCAGGGCCCGCCGTCTGCAGCGGCGGCTGGAGACCTACAAACTCCCCCATAGCCTGACGCTTGCGGATGGCTCCCGCCGTTTGGGCAACGTCTTTCGCGATCAGGACGAACTCGCCGCAGCCAGCGATCTTTCCGAAAGCGTGAAGGATGGAATTGCGCGTTCCGGCGCAATGATCGTCCTTTGCTCGCCTTCGGCCGCAGCCTCTCTCTGGGTGGACAAGGAAATCCGCCTGTTCCGGGAGGTCCACCCGACACGTCCGATCCTTGCCGCCATCATCGAGGGCGATCCGGACCACGCCTTTCCCCCAGCGCTGACCGAAGACGCCGAACCGCTCGCCGCCGATTTGCGGCCCGAAGGCGACGGTGAAAAACTGGGGACTCTCAAGCTGATCGCAGGCCTTTCCGGGGTGCAACTGGACCGGCTTGTACAACGCGACGCGCAGCGGAGAATGCGCCGTGTGACGGCCATCACGGTCATGTCGCTCATTATTGCGCTAGGCTTCGTCACGTTGTCGTTGTTTGCCTGGCGTGCCCAGCGCGAGGCGGAGCGGCAGCGAGCCGAAGCCGAAGGGATGGTCGAATTCATGCTGACCGATTTGCGGCAGCGCTTACGCAGCGTGGGCCGTCTGGACGTGCTGACGACCGTCAACAAACGCGCGATGAATTATTATCGGGCGCAAGGCAATCTGGATCGATTGCCTGACGAGAGCCTCGAACGGCGCGCACGCATTCTCCATGCCATGGGAGAGGATGACATCGCGCTGGGCGATCTTGCCGCGGCTCTGCAAAAGTTCAAGGAAGCGCACCGGACGACGGAATCGATCCTGAAGAAAGCGCCTGCGGATCCCGAGCGCATCTTCAATCATGCGCAGAGCGAGTTCTGGGTTGGCCAGGTCGACCAGTTGCAGGGGCAGTCCGAGGCGGCGCTGGGCCATTATCGCGCCTATCTGCGCCTGGCGAACAGACTGGTCGAACTGCAACCGGGGAAATCGCGCAGCCTGATGGAAGTCGGCTACGCGCTCAGCAACATCGCCGCCATTCAATACCAGTTCCAGAAGGACGATGTCGGCGCGATCCTGCACTATCAGATGTCGCTCGACTGGTTTTTGAAGGCACAGGCGCTGGATCCGGCATCGCTTGTGATCCGCAAGGAAATTGCCGAGCGTCACGCCAGAATATCCGACGTGCAGTTCGATCATGGCGACCTGGAGGCGGCGCGCTGGCACCGGGTTCGTCAACTTTCTCTCCTCAAACCGCTGATCCGGAACGATCCGCACAATGGCGATCTTGCCTATCAGACGCTGGTGGCCACGCGCGCCCTTGCCCGCATCGCCTTCATGAGCGGCAAGCTGACGGAAGCGTCCACCTTGGTGAAGGATGCGGAAACGCAGGCATTGCGGCTGCAAGAGCGCGATTCCCAGAACCAATTCTGGTTCGAACAGCACTTGCGCGTCCTCTCGGATGCCGCCGAAGTCGCGCATGCCCTTCACCAACCGGGCGAAGTCGCGCGGCTGACGAAAGAAGCCGACGAGATGATCAGCAAAGTCCACAGCGGCTCGGCAGCCGTTCCGGCATTTCGGGCTGAATCCATCCAGCGGCTGGATGCCATCGCCCGTCTAGACGCCAACTCTTCTAAAGCGAGGAATTAAATGATTTACGGAGACAGTGTTCGAATTGCCGGGCCCGGCAACGCCATCTCGCATGTCATGCTTCTCTATGTCGGCGTGCAGGACGAGAAATGGCTGGTCAGCCGCTGGTTCGCGCCCATTGGCGATGACGGACTGGAAGCCACCGAACAAAGACTGCTGAAGCTTGCCCAGGCGGACGATTCATCCGTCCCCGAATTCCAGGGTTATACCTTCGAGAACATCAGTTTTGTCGAGTACATGTGTTATTTCACAATTGTGCTCGATGCGCCCGGCTATAGCTTCCATGATGGCGAAGGCACGGACCCGATGCTGTTCCTGGAGAAGAAGGACAACTCCTCGCTGCCGCCGCCGCCGGCACCGGTCGCTCCCAACAAGAGCTTCTACGACCTCGAAGAAGTATCCGTCGGAACGTACCCCGCGCTGCGCAGCCGCAACTATATGCGCAACGGCAATGGTGAGCCGCTCAAGGAAGGCGAGACCATCGGATTCATCTTCAACCTCTATATTCGCGCCAATTACGTTCATGGGGATGGTTTCGGCGTCGTCCTCGCCATCGATCCTGACGGGACGAGCACTGGCCCACGCCTGTGAACGGGTGACTCCTTCACGACCCGTATGGAACAAGCGGCAGGCATGGACAGGGCTCGGCTCAACAGCATCACCCGGCTGGCCCGTGCGGGCGCGCTGGAACAGGCGTGGGCCCTGTTCCGCGCGGCCGGGCTTGATGCGCGTCTCGACGATCCCAACGCACTCACGCTCCATGGGCGACTGCTCAAGGACCGTGCAGCGCAGGCGGAGGGCGAGGCGCGGGAAGCCCTGCTGAACGACGCCATTGCCGCCTACGAGCGGGCATCCCACCTTTCCCGCGCGACTTATCCGTTGATCAACGCCGCCACGCTGGCCCTGCTTGCGGGGCGGCGTGAGCGCGCGCAGGCCCTGGCGCTGGAAACGCTGGCGCTGATCGACGGTGACGACTGCGCACCGGAAACCGCCTATTGGCTCGATGCGACAAGGGCAGAGGCTTGCCTGCTGCTCGGCCGCACACGGGAGGCAGAGACCATTCTCGGCCAGGCCGTGGAGAACCAGCCCGAGGCCTGGGAAGATCATGCCTCGACACTGCGCCAGTTCACCATGATTGCAGCAGCGATGGGGCAGTCAACAGCCTGGCTCGATCGGTATCGCCCTCCCCCTTCTATGCATTTCGACGGCATACTGGGCATTGCCGCGGACGATGCCGGGGCACGCGACGCGATCGCATCGAGCCTGCGCGAAATCCGTCCCGGCAATGTCGCCGGAGCGCTCGCGGCCGGTGCAGACATCATGATTGCCGAAGAGGCTCTGCGCCTCGGCGCGCACCTGCATGTGGTCTTGCCCTGCGCTCCCGAGCTGTTCCTCAAGGCATCCGTATTGCCGTGGGGATCTGCATGGGAAGCGCGCTTTGCGCATCTCATGGAGGAAGCCGTCTCGGTCCTGATACTCGATGACTGGCAGTCGCCCAGCCAGGCTTCGGTTTCGATCGCCCGGCAGGCGGCAATGGGCCTTGCCATCCGCGATGCCCGGCGCCTGCAATCTTCGGCAGTGGCTCTGCGCGTTCAGGACCTGGCCCTTCCGGAAGCGAAATCGGATGACGATGCCGACTGGGAACGGCATGGCTTTGAGGTACGCCGGATCGTCATCGAACGAAGCAACCTGAACAGCGCGGCGCTGCCATCCACCTCACAGGCCACGGCACTGCTGACACTGCCGGAGGCCTTGGCGCCGGAATTGCCCGCAGGGGGCAAGTGCCTGGCCAAACGCGACGGCTTTGCCGTGCTTGCCTTTTCCACGATCGCCGAGGGTGTGGAGGCAGCCAAGGATCTCGTCGCACGGCATCCGAAAGCCCGGCTGGGGCTGGACTATTGCGCGATGTCCGATGCCAATCCAGCAGATCCTTTCGACCGCGGCCTCCCCCTCTCATCGGCGGATGTCAAAGGCGCGATTGCTCTCAGTGAAGCCGCCGCGCTCGCCCTGACCCTGCAGATGCCCGCAGCCAACGTCGAACCCATGGGCAGCATTCGCGGCGCGACCGGTGAATTGCCGATCTACGGGCTTTTTCCCGATCGCGTATCAGGCAATCAGCTCCGCAAGTAATCTGGGGGCCACAATTTCGAGCGCTTCGTCCGTGCGGCGGACAATTCCGCGGCGGGCCAGTGACGCGATGGCCCGCGATGCGGTTTCGCGCGTTGTATGCACGGTAAGCGCGAGCGCGGACAAGACCGGCGGCGGGGCGATCCGGTGGGTATCGCCTGCCAGCCGCAACAGTTCGGCATAGACCCGGCCGTTGGCACTGAGTGTCGTCCTTGCCGCCATCCGATCGAGCAGGGAGTCGAGCTGTCTGGCCAGCAGCACGGAGAGCCCTTGCCCCACGTCCGCATTGCTCCGGGCGAGATCGACAAGCGCGGCGGTCCTGATGGAAAAGAGCGTCAGCGCCCCCATGGCAACGAAATCCGTGCGAAGCGCGGCCGGCTCGGGATAGCAGCCGAACAGTTCTCCGGGACCATAGGATGCCAGCAGGATAAGCTGCCCGTCGGGCGCATTGATCTGTGCCTGGGCAATACCGTCAACGACCAGCCAGCAATGATGGGCAATATCGCCCTGACGGGCAACCACGCCCTTGGCGGGAACGCTCAATTCCCTGACTGCGGCGCCGAGTGCGGCCGCAGCCTCGCGACTGCAGGAAAATACCGACTGCATCACGGCCAGCCGTTCGGCTTCGAGCAAGCTGTTCATCCCCCGTGAAGAATTGCCAGCCCACCCAATATCCGGGGATGTGGTCTGTCAACTGCCTTGTCGGGCAGCATTGCCGAAAAAAATGGCCCAGCGAACCCAAAGCCCGCCAGGCCAAAGTTATATCGGAAGTCAGACAAAGCATCTGAATTCCTCGGGTCGCACCGTATGCCTAGAGCACCAGGCGAATCTTGCGCGTGATCGCCGTCACGCATGGTATTTTTTGCCGCGCCGCCCCCGGAACCCAGCCCGCGGGAGACGGCAGTGCCAAGGCTGACACCAATCTAATGCGAAGCTCTCCATACATGGTCGAGCTAACGGGCTCTCATTGTCTTGCTTAGGTTGGCAACGGATACGGAAAGCGGTTTCGCCGCGATCCGGAAAAATTCCCGAGGATGGCCTGCACCGGCCCCATCAGCCCGGCCCGATCCGGATCGGAGCGCTTTCAAGGTCGAACCGCACCATCCTCACGTCGGACTCTGCGAAAACACCTCCGAAACAGCGGCGCAGCCGATCGGCTCACCCAGCCGGCTTTATTCGCATGGGGGCTGGACTTCCCCTGCGGAAAGCATATCGGGACCTACGCGAAGGTAAGGCCGCATTGGATTGTCAGCGCCTGTAATTCTTGTGCGGCTGCTGTTAAGGGCAGGCCTTCGATCGCTCGAAACCGGAAAATCAGGACACTCATGGACGATACGCTTCGCCGCGCGGCACTCGACTATCACCGCCTCCCCTCCCCCGGGAAGATCGCCATCGAGCCGACGAAGCGCATGGTCAACCAACGTGATCTGGCGCTGGCCTATTCGCCGGGCGTGGCCGCCCCTTGCGAGGAAATCGCGGCCGATGCCAGCAAGGCGATGGACTACACCGCGCGCGGCAACCTCGTCGCCGTCATCACCAACGGCACCGCCGTCCTCGGTCTCGGCGCGATCGGCGCACTGGCGTCGAAGCCGGTGATGGAAGGCAAGGGCGTGCTGTTCAAGAAGTTCGCCGATATCGACGTCTTCGACATCGAGGTCGATACCACCGATCCCGAGAAGTTCGTCGAGGCCGTCGCCCTGCTCGAACCGACATTCGGCGGCATCAACCTCGAAGACATCAAGGCGCCCGAATGCTTCGCGATCGAAGCGGCCCTGCGCGAACGGATGGGCATTCCGGTCTTCCACGACGACCAGCACGGCACTGCGATCGTGGTGGCTGCGGCCGTGCGCAACGCGCTGGTGCTGCAGGGCAAGACGCTGGCAGAGGCCAAGCTCGTCACTTCGGGTGCGGGCGCGGCGGCGCTCGCCTGCGTCGACCTGCTCGTATCGATGGGCCTGCCGGTCGAGAACGTGACGCTGACCGACAAGGACGGCGTGATCCACGCAGGGCGTGAAGGCATGTTGCCCAACATGGCACGCTATGCCCGCACCACCAACGCGCGCGCCCTGCCCGACGTACTGCCCGGCGCCAACGTCTTCCTCGGCCTTTCCGCGCCCGGCGTGCTCAAGCCGGAATGGCTGCCGCTGCTGGCCGAGAACCCACTGATCTTCGCGCTCGCCAATCCCGAGCCCGAGATTCTTCCCGATGTCGCGCGCGCAGCGCGGCCCGACGCCATCGTCGCCACCGGCCGTTCGGATTTCCCGAACCAGGTCAACAACGTGCTGTGCTTCCCCTACATCTTCCGCGGCGCCCTTGACGTGGGGGCGACGGCGATCAACGAGGCGATGAAAGTGGCCGCGGCCGAGGCCATCGCTTCGCTGGCGCGTCTGCCCGCACACGAGAGCGTCTCGCAGGCCTATGGCGGCAGCAAGCTGGCGTTCGGCCCCGAATACATCATCCCCACGCCGTTCGACCCGCGCCTGATCGTCGAGATCGCACCCGCCGTCGCCAAGGCGGCGATGGACACCGGCGTTGCGACCCGGCCGGTCGATGTCGAGACCTACCGCCGATCCCTCGCGCAGAAGAACACCCGCTCGGCCCAAGTCATGCTGCCGGTCTTCCAGGGCGCCCGCGGCACCCACACCCGCATTGCCTATGGCGAAGGCGAGGACGAACGCGTGCTGCGTGCGATCCAGGATGCTCTCGATGACGGCATTGTCAGCCCGGTCATCGTCGCCCGCCGCCGCATCCTCAAGGAACGCCTGCCTTCGCTGGGCCTGCGCTTCGAACTCGACCGGGACGTGGAAGTGATCGACCCGGAGACCGACGAGGCGCTGATGAGCGAACTCGTCGAGGCCTATCGCGGGGTTGCCGGGCGCAAGGGCGTGCCGGCGCCCGAGGCGATCCGTCACGTCCACCGCCGACCCACGGTCACGGCCGCGATGCTGCTGCGCACCGGCCGGGTCGATGCCGCGCTGGTCGGCGGCAATTCCGAGTACTGGGGGCAAGTCAAGCACGTGCTGCGGGTCATCGACCGCCAGCCCGGCGTGCAGCGTGTCTATGCGCTTTCAGGCCTGATCCTCGATGCCGGCGCACTGTTCCTCACCGACACGCACATGGTCTCCGAACCGACGCCGGAGCAGATCGCCGAGATGACCTTGCTGGCCAGCCAGGAACTGCGCCACTTCGGCCTCGACCCGCGCGTGGCCCTGCTGTCGCACTCGAACTTCGGCGCCTCGCACAGCCCGAGCGCGCGCAAGATGCGGTCCGCGCTGGCGATCCTGCGCGAGATGGCCCCCAACCTTGCCGTCGATGGCGAGATGCATGCCGACGCAGCGCTTTCCCAGCCGCTGCGCGAACGCCTCATCACGGACAGCCGGTTCGAGGGATCGGCCAACCTGCTGGTCATGCCCAACCTCGATGCGGCCAACATTACCCTCACCGCCCTGGCCGCGACATCGAACACAGCCACCGTCGGGCCGATGCTGATGGGCCTTTCGCAACCGATCCACGTGCTGACTCCGGGGGCGACTTCGCGCACGATCCTCAACCTCAGCGCCATCGCGGCTTCGGAAGTACTCACCAAAGCATAAGCGCGGCGCGGGATTGGAAAAGGGCTCTGGATCGAAAAACGGCGCGCGCCTTTCCACGCGATCGGCGCCGCCAGAATGTTAAAGAATTCGCAAGCGCCTCGCAGTAACAGATAATCCTGTTTTCGAAGCCATGAGCAGATGCCATATCCGTGAAACACCTGATTCGGGGAATTCACCAAGAGCAAAGATGGGGATTGGGTTAAACTGAATGCCGATCCATATCAGAGATATTGGCGACAGCGCCGGCGAAGGCCATGAACTTAAACTGGCTTATTTCGACGACGGCAATGTCATTCTGCACTCGCACAACCCCGATACCGGCGAGGGGCAACGCATTGTCATTATGGAAGATCAGTGGCGCCTGATCTGGGAATCTCTTCTGGAGATCTACGGAAAAGACAAATGCTGCTTTTTCAGTGGGAAAGGCCTCTGCCTTCCCCGTCGCTCGGACGTCAACTAGCCGTTTCCCGGCGTCTTCGGCATTCCACCATTCCTTTCCTTGCCGCGCCGAAGATTTCACGGCTCGACCACTCCATTCACGCCACAAGCCTGTGATCAGCGGAGGTCCCGGCGCGCGTCCGGCCAATATTGAAACGGCTGACCAGCACGGCAACACGATCGGCCTGATCCTGGAGGCTGCGCGCAGCGGCCGAGGTCTGCTCGACCATTGCGGCATTCTGCTGGGTCATTTCGTCCATGCCGGAAACGGCCGCATTGACCTGGGCTATGCTATTGGCCTGGAACTGGGCCTTGTCGGCAATCTGCTGGACCTGATCCACGACTTGTCCGACCTGCGAGACGATGTGCTCGAAGGCATTGCCGGTCTTGCCCACCAGGTCCACGCCGACCTGCACTTGCGATGCACTCTGGCCGATCAGCATCTTGATATCCTTGGCCGCCTCGGCCGCCCGTTGCGCCAGCCCGCGCACTTCGTTGGCGACAACCGCGAAGCCCTTGCCTGACTCCCCGGCGCGCGCCGCCTCGACACCCGCGTTGAGCGCCAACAGGTTGGTCTGAAAGGCAATGCCATCGATCACCTCGACGATCTGTCCGATCTCGCCCGAACTCCTGTCGATCCCGGTCATGGCATCGACTGCCCCAAGCACGATCCGTCCACCTTCGCTGGCGTCGTGATTGGCCTTCACGGTCGTATCGCGGGCAGAGTGGGCCGTGACCGCGGTGTGCTGAACGGAGCCGGTGAGTTCCCGCATGGCTGCGGCAGTTTCCTCGATGGAGGCCGCCTGCTGTTCGGTACGCGCTGCCAGATCCGCCGAAGCAGCGTTGATTTCCGCCGCACCGGTGCGGATCGTGTCGAACGTTTCGGTCACGGAGGACAGCATCTCGCGCAGGGCAGCAACCGCTTCGGAAAAGTCTCTCCCCACTTGTTCGTAATCTTTGGGCAGCTCGCCGATTTCCACACAGAGATCGCCCTGGGCCACCCGGCGCAGGGCTTCGCCCAATTGCTGGATGACGGCCCGCTGTTCCTGTTCCTTCGTCGCGAAAATCGTCGTCACCGCAATGTCCATGTCCAGCAACGCGATCTTGACGAGCCGGGCAACGATCGAGGCGATGCCCCGGACGGCGGGCAGTCGTCCCCACCAGGACCGGGCAATGGCCTTGTAGGTCAGCGCCCCCAGTATCTGCGCATAGGCCCCGAAGTAGAGGCTGGCATCGAGACCGATCCGCGCATGCACTTGCCCGATCTTCTCGGCCCGGACGACATAGGCCCCGTCCAGCGCGTTATCGAAAATCCCGCTCCAATGGGCCAGCTGCTTTTCGCCGGCATGATCCATCATCGCGCGCGACGCGAAAAACCGCTTCGCCTCGGGCGTTGCCTCGACCTTGTCGTAGAAGGCATCAATGGCCTGCGGCGCATGCTGGCGCAGCAGTTCGCCGATAAACCGGAACTCGCGGTCATTTCGGCTTTCGAGCCCGTAGAAGTCGAGCCTTTGTACGATCGTCGCAGATGCAGTGGACATGGCTGTTCCTTCGTCGAATTGAGAGAGAGGCTGGTTTCGAGAGCGGTTTAGAACGGTCGCCCGGCGCCGTTGGGATCGCGGTGCAGCGAAGGCCAGCTTCCCTGCTGCTCGGCCAGATATTCACGCGCAGCCGCTTCGTTCATGGGCTTGGCAAGCAGGTAGCCCTGGACGAAATCGCACCCCAGATTGGACAGTTCGCGATATTGCGCCGGTGTTTCCACGCCCTCGGCCACGACAGTGAAGCCAAGGCTGTGGGCCAGCGATATGATGGTTCGCACGATGATGCCGTCGTTCTTGCCTTCCAGCATCCCGGTGATGAACGAGCGGTCGATTTTCAAACGGTCGATGGGGAACCGCTTCAAGTGGATCAGCGAGGCGTACCCGGTTCCGAAATCGTCCAGCGCAACCGAAATTCCCGAAGCGTGGAGTTCCCGCAAGGAGAGCGCGATAGCGTCGGCAGACCGGTCGAGTATGACGTTTTCAGTGACTTCGATTTCGACATCCGCACCTTCGATGCCGTACTTGCGCATGAGTTCAAGCAAACGCGGGGCAAACTCCGGCTGCAGCAGCTGAGCGCTCGAAACATTGAAAGCGACAGTGCCGGGCTGCAGGTTCTCCCGCTTCAGGCAGGCAAGCGCGGCAAGCCCCTTGTCGATCACCTGATAGCCCACCTCGCAGATCAGCCCCGCCTCTTCGGCGGCTGAAATCAGCTCGGGCGGCGGGATATCCCGCCCTCCCGATTTCCAGCGCACCAGCGCTTCGAAACCATGGTGCCGGGCAAACCGGACATCGTTCTGCGGTTGCAGGGCCACGGCCAGTTCACCACGGGAAATCGCTTCCCGCAGCTTTTCGACCAGACGCTCGCGCCGCTGGCGTTCACGCCGCATGGAGCTGCTGTAAACGGTGCAACGGTTCCGGCCGGCAGACTTGGCCTGATAAAGGGCGAGATCTGCGTTCTTGAGCAATTCCTTCGGCGTAGCCCCGTCGCGAGGAAACAGCGATGCGCCGATACTGCCCGAAGGCACCACGCTCCGCCGCCCGAGCCTGGCGGGCTGCCCAAGAGTCTCCAGCAGCCCTTTAGCGGCCTTGCTCACATCACGCTGGTGATCCACGTCCCGCAGCAGAATGGCGAACTCGTCGCCGCCAAGGCGGGCAACCATGTCGACCTTTCGCACGGAAGCGCGGATGCGCTGGGCCACGATCTGCAGAAGCGTGTCACCCCCATCGTGCCCATGGCGATCGTTGACCGCCTTGAAGTCATCGAGATCGACAAGCATCAGAGCGAATTTCTTGTCCTGTCCCTGCCGGGACTGCGCATACCGCTTGAGGCGCCGCAGCAAGGCGCTGCGATTGGACAATCCCGTCAGGGCGTCCTTCTCGGCCTGATACTTGATCAGCAGTTCAGCGCGCTTCAGATCCGAAATATCGGTCTGTACCGATACGAAATTGCCCGATGTCGACCGCCGGTTGTTGATCTGAACCCATTGCTCGGCACCCAGCTGCCGGATAGAGGGTTTGGTCAGGCGCCGGCTGTCTTCCTTGCGCAAGTTCGGCCACAAATCGTCCAGTTCAGGCAATCGCTCGACCGGAACGGAAAGCGATCCGCGGCGCTGGACGTGCTCCTTGCCCGCCGGCGCATGGCCGTACAACTCGTGAAAGGCCCGGTTGCTGAACTGGAAATTGCCGTCGGAGTCAAAGGTAACGATGCCCGACGGCACCGCTTCGACGATGTCTCGCAGAAGATCCTCGGCCACTTCGCGCCGGCCCAGTTCCTTGACCAGCTCGGCTTCGGCCTGTTTGCGGTCGGTCACATCGAACCGGATCGACAGGTAGCCCGATACCTGCCCCTGCGGCTCCCGCAAGGGAACGATAGTCGTATCGACCCAATAGTGGCGCCCCGACTTGGCCCGGTTGCAAATATCCCCGCGCCAGATGGCGCCCTTTGAAATCGTCACCCACAGATTCCGGAAGAAACCCCGGTCGTGAAATCCACTATTCACCACACTATGTGGCCGGCCAATAAGTTCTTCGCGACAGTATTCACTGATCAGGCAAAATTGCCGGTTAACATCGACAATTCGTCCACGGAGGTCCGTCTTCGCAACGATGGCAGCGTTGTTGAGGGCTTCCTTGTAGGCCCGAAGCTCGTCGCAACCGTGCGGCACGCCGCCAGGCTGAACACCCCCGGAAACAGGCGCTGCGGCGCCTGCCCTTCCCCTATCTGCCAGTTCGCGCTCACGCCCCCGCGCCATTCGCACTCCTCCAAGACCAACTATCCGGCGATCTGCAGGAGATGGCCGGGCAGCAGCGAGCAGGTGCACAAACGCACACTGCCAAACCGCTTCTCCTTGTTCCGGCATACGATTTGCGCATATACATGCTCGAAAGGAGCACTTGCCTGCCAAAATCCGACACCAGTATTTTATATTTACGGTACCGTATATATGGATGGTGAATTTTTAGTTACCAAATTGCAGTAATTACGATTTCCGCCAAAGTCGGATAATGATGATAGCGACGCCTTCTCCAACACAACGAAACAACGCGATCTTCGATGCATTTCCGGCGGAGGCGCGTAGTTTTCTGGCGTCGCGACTGCTCACGAAGGCGATCATGTCGGGTGAGGTTCTTCACGAACCGGGCGCTCCGCTGATTCATGTCATCTTCCCCCACAGCGGGATCATTTCCCTTCAAGGGATGCTCAGTGATGGCCGAACCGTCGAATGCGTGTCGGTGGGCAATGACGGTCTCCTCGGCGTGGAGCACTTTCTGGGTGAGAAGGTCTTTCTGCACCATGCGGTAGTGACCATTTCCGGTTCGGCATCCTGGCTGCCGGTCACCGACCTTGGAGCGGCCCTTTCCCAGTTCACGCCTATCAGTGATGTCATGCAGCGCTGCTCTCTCAAGCGAATGCGCGAATCCATGCAGACGGCCGTCTGCGCCAGCGTCCATTCAGCCAGCCAGCGCGTCGCGACATGGCTGCTTCGCGCGCTGGACCGTACCGGCAGCAGCCATCTCGAACTGACACAGAGAACTCTGGCCAATGTCTTCGGGCTCAGACTTGCCACCATCAGCGACGCCTGCGGACGGCTCAACGGTGCGGGGGCCATCGATCAGGGCCGAGGCACTCTGACGATCATCGATCCGGCCAAGCTCCGGGAACTGTCCTGCGAGTGCTATGAATACCACACGAAACCGGCCACCTGACAAAGACGTTCCCGGCTTCCACAGTTGAGGTTCGCGCGGCCGGACGCGTCATCCCGCGCCGGGCAGCTCCTGGTCGGCGATCCCCCAGCCCTGCAAGTCATCACGCCGCGCCCGCTCGATCAGGGCATCCGTATCGAAAATCGAGAAGGCGGCCGCGTTCTCCAGCCCCTGCAGCTCTGCCCATGACACGGGCGCAGCGACCGGCGCCCCGGAACGGGCGCGCACGGAATAGGGTGCCACGGCCGTCGCCCCGCGCTGGTTCCGCAGCCAGTCGATGAAAATCTTCCCCTCACGCCTTACCTTGGCCATTGTCGCCACGAAGCGGTCCGGCTCGTCGCGGCTCAGCGCTTCCGCAAGGTCCCGCGCAAAGTCCTTATGGGCGTCCCAGCCATGCCCGCGCCGCAAAGGCACCACGACATGGATCCCCTTGCCGCCGGTCAGCATGGGAAAGCTGGCAAGCCCCTTGCCTTCAAGGCGCCTGCGCAGATCACCAGCCGCACGTTTGACTTCGGAGAAGGCCAGCCCTTCGTCCGGATCGAGATCGAAGATCATCCGGTCCGGCTGTTCGATGCTGCCTTCGTGGCAAGCCCAGATATGGAACTCGATCGTGCCCATCTGCACGCAATCGCGTAGCCCATCGCCGCTATCGAGGTAGATATAGGGCTTCGCCGCACCCGCCTTCTCGCGGATGGCGACATGGCGCACATGCTCGCCGAGACTGCCGCTGTCGTGCTTCTGGAAGAAACACGTCTCCGTCCGGCCCTGCGGACAGCGCAACAGGCTCACCGGGCGCCCGGTGAGGTGCGGCAGCATCAGCGAAGCGATCCGCGCGTAGTAATCCGCCAGATCCCCCTTTGTCTGCCCGGTGTCCGGAAAGATCACGCGCTCGCGGTGCGTGACCCCGCTGGCGCCCGGCGGATCGGCGGCACCTTGGCCCCGCGCAGACGCCCCCTCATCGCTCCGCTTGGTCAAGGAACGCTCCCCTTTTTTCAGACTCGCGTAAACCCCGGCATCGTCCGCCTCATTCCCGTGCGGGTCAATTCCCGCACGGCACTGGACGAAACGGTTACAGACAACTACATACCGATTGGTATGGAATGTTCTGCCACCACCAGCAAGGCACGCGGCCGGCCGCGGGAATTCGATCCCGACAAGGCACTTGCCTGTGCTTTGCGCGTGTTCTGGGAGCACGGCTACGAAGGCGCTTCGATGGCCGAGCTGACCGAGGCGATGGGCATCACCAAGCCGAGCCTCTATGCCTGCTTCGGCAACAAGGAAGCCCTCTTCAAGAAAGCGCTGGACCTCTATGAGCGCGAAAAGCTCTCTTACGTCCGCCGCGCGCTGGAAGCCTCCTCTGCGAAAGGAGTGGCAGAACGCCTGCTGAACGGAGCGCTGGAGACCCATTGCGGGGCGATCGATCCGCAAGGGTGCCTGGGCGTCATCAGCATGGTGGCCTGCGCGGCTGAAGCGCCCTCCCTGCGCGAGCACGTGATTGCCCGCCGCGTATCGTCCGAAGCGGCCGTTGTCGAACGGCTGGAACGCGCCAAGGCCGATGGTGATTTACCCGAGAGCATCGACCCGAAAGCACTGGCCCAATGCCTGACGACCGTCCTGCAAGGGCTTGCCGTCAAATCCCAGGGAGGTGCGAGCCGGGAAGACTTGCAGCATGTCGTCGACACCTTCCTGGCGATGTGGCCGGGACGCTGAAGCCGTACGGCAACGACGCCTGGGGAATTGGACGCTCGGTTCCCCGCTTGAAACCGGCCTCGAAGAACGGATTTACCGCCCGGTACAGAAAGGCGCTTGACCGCCTTCCCCGCACGAATATATACTCCTCAGTATAGAATTTAACCGCCTGACTCGCCGCATTGCGGGAGGATTGGCGGCTGAATTCTCAATGCCGGTACAGTCCGGCCGATTCCTGGAGCCTTTGCCCCCCCGAAAGGCTTCAGGCGATACGACTGCCATCAGCCGCAACGGCGGGCCTCGGCTTCGGCGTGCCCCAGACGGCTGCCAGGCCTGTTTCCCGGTGCCCCTTGCGCCGGGAAACGCCTCGGCGCGCGCCTCTCCCCCCATTCCGCCCGGGGCGCGCGCCGGGCACTGGCCGCTCTCAGTCCTTCGTGACCGGCAGCCAGACGGCACTGGCCGCATCGCCGCCATAGTGCACCGTTTCCGTCGCCTTCACATAGTCCTTGGGCATCGCCTCCATGATCGACGGCACCCATGTCTGCGGATTGCGGTCATAGAGCGGAAACAGGCTCGACTGGACCTGCACCATGATCCTGTGCCCCGGCAGGAACACATGATCGACATTGGGTAGCGACCACTTGAAGGCATAGGTCTTGCCCGGCTCCAGCGGTGCAGGCGTGGAGAACCCGTGCACGTAGCGGCCCCGGAAGATCTCGATGCCCAGCGCCAGTTCGTAACCGGCCATCACCGGATCAGCCGTGTTCTCCTCCGGATAGACGTCGATCAGCTTGACCACGTAGTCGCTGTCCTGCCCGGTGGTGGAGGCATGGAGATCGACCTTGGGCGCGCCCTTGATGTGCACCGGCTTGTCGAGAACGCCGGTGGAATAGGTCATCACGTCCGGCCGCCCGTCGACAAAGCGCTGGTCATGCACCAGCCACTGCCGCCACTCGTCGCCCGACAAGTGGATCGGACGCGGCAGCATCGGCACCGGCTTGGCCGGGTCAGACACATAGCTCTCGCTGCCCGCCTCCGGCTTGCTGAACGACAGCCCCGCGTTGGCGGCGAGATAGAGCGGCGTATAGGCCCCGTCCGGCCACTTCTGCGAGACCTCCCAGCGGTCCGTGCCCGTCGCGTAAGTCAGCACCGGCGGCGTGTTGCATTTGGGCGGGCTGGTCTTGAGATGACAGTCCAGAAACGGCTTCATGTAGCGCGTGCGGAACTGCAGCGCCGTGTCCCCCTCGAACTTGAGCGGCCCCAGTTCGCGCCCTTCGTAGTTCACTCCCGAATGGCGCCAGGGGCCAATCACGAGGCTGACCATGTCATTGGCCTTGTCCTGCGGCTCCAGCGCCCGATAGACCGCCGGGGCGCCATAGCTGTCCTCCTGATCCCATTGACCGACGACCAGCATGGTCGGCACGGTCAGCTTGCGGGCCGCCAGCAGCTTGTCGACCGCCTGCCCCTGCCACCAGGCGTCATAAGCGGGATGTTCGAGCACCTTGCGCACCACGGGCAGGTCCAGCAGACCATAGGCCTTGGCGTATTCCATCGCCGACCCGCCATTAAGGTAAGCCGTGTACTCGTCGCCCGTCCCCTTGGGCACACTGCCGCCCCCCTTCTCCACCGTCTGGCCGAGATCGTAGTCGAAGCCGAACGTGCGAAAAGCGCCATTGTGGAACCAGTCGTCGCCCATCCAGCCATCGACCATCGGGCTCTGCGGCACGGCGGCCTTGAGCGCGGGATGCGGATCGACCAACGCCATCAGCGACGTGAAGCCGAGATAGGACGACCCGGTGATACCCACCTTGCCGTTGCTTTCAGGCACGTTCTTCACCAGCCAGTCGATCGTATCATAGGCATCGGTGGCGTGATCGACCTTGGTCGGATTGAGCGGCCCGCGCAGCGGACGGTTCATCACATAATCGCCTTCCGAACGGCCGAGGCCGCGCACGTCCTGATAGACGCGGATGTAGCCGTCATCGACGAATTCCTTGTCCATCACCGGCAGGATCTCTTCGATCTTCTGGCTGCGGTTGCGCGTGGTCGCCCGCTGCGCGTCATAGGGCGTGCGGCTGAGCAGGATCGGCGCATTCTTCGTGCCCTTGCGGAAGACGATCACCGTGTAGAGCTTGGTCCCGTCGCGCATCGGGATCATCACTTCCCGCCGCACGAAATCGGCCTGCGGACGAACCCAGTCGTAGGACTCGACCTTCTCGTTCATCATGGTGTCGGTAGGCGCCGCAGCCCCGGTGGCGAGAGGGATGGCGGCCGTGGTGGAGAGCGCGAGGACAAGGCTCGCGGCGATCAGGGGGTGCTTCATACGCCATGGGTGGCGCGGGCGGGCAGCGCGGTCAAGCGCAAGCCTGCAAACCGCTATACGCGCCGCGCGCGGCCATGACCAAAATTCAATCCCCACCGAGCATACGTGCTTGCGGCGCGCATGAGTTTAGTTGATCAAACCCATGCGCGCCGCAGCCCCGTATATGTGGCCGAGCCCCGGGCGGTTCCCACGATCTGAAAGAGCCGGTGTGAACGTAACAGGCTCTGGCGATGTAGGAAAATCGAGCTTGGCACGGTGTCGGATTTGGGGCCGGTTGGCGACTGTCCGGTTTGGGGCGGGAACAATGCGATAGCTGTCGTTTGACCGGCATCGGCTCCCGACCAATTCAAGCCGTTCCACCAGGCGCGCGTGAATGGCCGCTCCTGCTGGGAACCTGCCACCAGCGTAGCGCGAAGCCGTCCAGCAGGCACGCGCCGTCATTGTGATCATGTTTCAAAAACTGTTGAACCTTCCGGTTTGCGCCCCCATGTTCCAACAAGAGTGAAGGGGATAGCATGACCAGCAAGAGTTTCGATTCGAAAGAATTGATGCGCGAGCTCCGGCCGAATACCCGGCTTTCGCTCAGCCTCGACAACGAGGCATTGAATCAGCTCGAAAACATTGCGCAGCAGCACGGTATCTCGAAAAGCGAGGTTATGCGCGCAGCCCTCAGGACGCTTGGTGACACTGAGCGCAGCATAAAATCCGACCAGCTCTCGCCTCAGCGCGATCTGAGCAGCAGGATCGCTGGTATAGGCGAGCGTCACCGCTTCCCCCGAAACGAGCGGTCGCACCCATTCGGAGAGCCAAAGAGCGATATCGCTCTGACGACGTGGATTTCGGATAGCGCCGAGGCTCTGGTCGTGCCCGCCAAGCAGAGACTGATCACACTGGACGAGCAAAACCAGCTCGCTAATCTCTCGCTACTCACGTCTGCTCTGGTTATTCCGGAGCGCCAAGTGACGCAAGGGGCGCAGATCAAAGCGAGCACCGTGATGTGGCACGCGATCGTAGATGTGCTGAGACGAGACTGGACCGAAGCCTACCGGATGCCGCCTCAAAAATTCGAGGAACTGATTGCCGGCGCCTTCGAGCGTGACGGCTATTCCAATGTCGTGCTGACCCCTCGCTCGGGCGATAATGGCCGCGACGTGATCGCGACCACGTCTGGTCCTGGCTGTGTTAAGGTAATCGCCTCGATCAAGCGTTATGCGGCGCACCACGAGGTTAGATATGACGACGTGCGCGCGCTGCTCGGTGTCATGCTGGGTGAGCCTGACGCTTCAAAAGGCATGATCATCACAACGTCGCACTTCCCGAAGGACTTGCCAGAGAAGGAGCAGTTCAAACCGTTCATTCCAACGCGGCTAGAACTGATGGATGGCAAGGGTACGTTAGACTGGCTATCACGACTCATCCGCTAGTCAGCCACCGACCCAGGTTGCGACGTTCCGACGCAGTGCCGGGAATGTCGGCTTCATCGCCGATACTGCCCGTAAGTAGAGGCGAGCGCATTGCATGCAACGCGTTCGCCCAAACCTGCCGGACTGTAACTTCGCTTGGCCGATTTAGGCCATGAGGAAGACTTGGCCGTTCGGAGCGACGGTCAAGTGGACGTTGGCTACGTGCGTGCCTTTGACGAAACTCGCATCGGCTTCGTAGAGTGAGAACGTGCCAGCTTGTTGTCCGACGTTTGGTTCCGCAACATAATTCCCAGCCTTGAGCGGTTGGCCCGCCGAGGCCCCACTCGAAAGAAGAAGCTGGAAGCTTTGGGCCAGAACGAGATTGATCGAAGAAACTGCAGCCACGTAAGATCTCCAAGTAAGCATTGAATTGCATGATGTCTAGCCATCATCCAGCTGCGCATTTAGGATAAAAATTTATTGAAAACAATGTTATATGTTGTTTCACGACCTTTCTTCGTAGCGAATTTCGATTGCATCTGCATGGGCGCTGATTGTCTTCACTGGCAGAAACTGCGCGATCTTGTCTAAGAAGCGTGCAGGGTCGTTAAGGCGGAACTGACCCGAGATATGGCCGGGGGTACATCCGGCACGGTTCGCTGGTTTTGCCGGATGCTCTCCCGTTCAACGGCGCCAGGGAATTTGCTAATGTCCGCTTCGGCGTAATTCGATCCCAAGAGTTGCCGTTCCGGTTTCCACAACAGATCAGGCATGGCTGATCGCCAGAACGGTTAGCGCGGGAACGACAGGTACGGGCGGATCCTACCGTTCAGCAAGGGTATCCCGACTGCCCGCAATGTCCCAGAACCGGTCTTGATTGGAGCGTCAGCTTTCAGGCCCGAGGAAATCTAGCCCGAATGGCTTACGTTAAGGCGCAAAGCGGACCGCCCACACGAAAAAGGGCGCGGAAAGCCTCAGCCTTCCGCGCCCTTTTCTCATTCCATAAGCCCCGAAATCAGGCAGCCTGCTTGTGCCGCTCGTTCGCTTCGAGGTTGAGCAGGTCGGCCATTTCGAAGGCCAGCTCGATCGACTGCGCGCCATTGAGGCGCGGGTCGCAGTGGGTGTGGTAGCGGTCGGCCAGCGTCGCATCGGTGATGGCGATGGCGCCGCCGGTGCACTCGGTCACGTCCTGCCCGGTCATCTCGATGTGGATGCCGCCCGCGTGCGTGCCTTCCGCGCGGTGGACCGCGAAGAATCCGCGCACTTCGGCCAGGATGCGGTCGAACGGACGGGTCTTGAAGCCGCTTTCCGCCTTGATGACGTTGCCGTGCATCGGATCGCACGACCACACCACCGGATGGCCTTCGGCCTTCACCGCGCGCACCAGCTTCGGCAGGCCGGCCTCGACCTTGTCATGGCCGAAGCGGCTGATCAGGGTCATGCGGCCGGGCTCGCGCGCCGGATTGAGCGTGTCGAGCATCCGCAGCAGCGCGTCCGGCTCCAGGCTGGGGCCGCACTTCATGCCGATCGGGTTGCCGACGCCGCGCAGGAACTCGACATGGGCCGAGCCTTCGAAGCGGGTACGGTCGCCGATCCACAGCATGTGGGCCGAGCAGTCGTACCAGTCGCCGGTCAGCGAATCCCGGCGGGTCAGCGCTTCCTCGTAAGGCAGCAGCAGCGCTTCGTGGCTGGTGTAGAAGCTGGTGCCCTGAAGCTGCGGCACGGTTTCCGGATCGACACCGCAGGCAGCCATGAATTCCAGCGCCTCGCCGATGCGATCGGCCATCTGCGCGAACTTCTCGCCCCAGGGGCTGCGGCCGATGTGCTCCATCGTCCACTGGTGCACCTGGCGCAAGTTGGCATAGCCGCCGCCCGCGAAAGCGCGCAGCAGGTTCAGCGTCGCCGACGACTGGGTGTAGGCGCGCAGCATCCGCTCGGGATCGTTGCGGCGCGATTCCTCGCCGAATTCGATGCCGTTGATGATGTCGCCGAAGTAGCTGGGCACTTCCAGATCGCCCTGCTTCTCGGTCGGAGCCGAGCGCGGCTTGGCGAACTGGCCGGCCATGCGGCCAACCTTCACCACCGGCTGCTTGCTGGCGAACGTGAGCACCACCGCCATCTGCAGCAGCACGCGGAAAGTGTCGCGGATGTTGTCGGCGCTGAATTCGGCGAAGCTTTCGGCGCAGTCCCCGCCCTGGAGCAGAAAACCGCGTCCGGCCGCCACTTCGGCGAGATCCGCCTTAAGCGCACGCGCCTCGCCGGCAAAGACCAGCGGCGGGAACTTTGCAAGCGTGGCCTCAACCTCGCTCAGCTTCTCCGCATCGCCATATACCGGAAGGTGGCGGGCTTCCTGTGCCTTCCAGCCGTCCGGGGTCCAATTGCTAGCCACGTTTCATACTCCTAGGCTCCGGCACACCGTGCACCGGAAAGAAAAACAAGAGGCGCCCCTTAGCGCCCGCGGGCAATTTTTGCAAAGCCGCTTTGCCCGATCACAGTGATCGGTTGCGCCAAGCACCTGCACAGGCCGATAATGCGGCGGCCCCGGAGACCGGCTCCCGAGCCCGGATCACCGCGCGGCGACGCTGGTCGTGTCGCCTTCGGGCATGACTTCCAGCCGCCACGAGTTGTTCTGGCCAAGATAGCGCGCGGCGAGCTGCTGCATCTTTTCAGGCGTGGTCACGGTATAGTCGCTCAGCACCGAGCGCACGCTGCCGATCCGCGAAGGATCGCTGGTCGCGCCTTCCAGCTGGCTCATGAAGAACGAGGTGCTGGACGCCGCGCGCGTCACTTGCTGGCGCAGCGGTTCGGTCACGCGCTCCAGTTCGTCGGCCGTCGGCGGATGGGCGATCAGGTCCTGCGCGATCTCGTCCGCGGTCTGGAAGAACACCGGCACCGACTTGGGATCGAGCTGCGCCATGGCCGTGATCGATCCGCCCTCCTGCAAGTCCACCGGCCAGGTCGAGAAGACATAGGGCGCGTAGGATACGCCCAGCTTCTCACGCACGGCATCGAGCAGGCGGTTGGTGAAAAGCTGCGTGAGGATTTCGAGCTGGCGCGATTCGCGGATACCCACCGAACCGCCGCCGGTCGGCCACGAGATCACCGCCGCCGCCTGATCGGGATCGCCGTGGTGATGCAGCACCACCGGCGTATTCGAAGGCTTGGGCACGGTAACTTCGGTCAGCTCGGAGGTCGAAGGGGCCGGGATGCGCGGCTTGAGCGCACCGAAGGTCTTTTCCAGCGCCTTGATCGCTGCCGCCTTGTCGAAATCGCCGAAGATCTGCACTTCGACCGGGCCTTGCGACAGGGCCTTGCTCCAGACCCGCTTGAAGCCTTCGGGCGTGGTCTTCTCGATCTCGGCCGGGGTCGGCGTGGCGAAGCGCATGTCCTTGCCGCGCTGGTAGAACTGCAAGTCGCGGTTGAGCACGCCCTGCGGCGAAGTCGCATAAGTATCGTACTGGATCTTGGCCGCCGCCTTGGCCCGCAGGAACGGGTTCACGTCCCACCGGGGCAGATCGAGCTTGGCCGCGAAGAGATAGAGCTGGTCGGCCAGATCCTGCGGGCGCGTTTCGGCGGAAAGCTCGAAGTTCGCGTCCTGCACGTCGAAATTGAAGCCCATCTTGCGGCCCGTCGCGACCCGGTCGAGGTCTTCCTGCCCCAGCGTGGCAAGGCCCGAACCGATCAGTGCATACTGGCCCAGCGCGATATAAGGCGCATCCTTGGGATCGATCGAGCGGTAGCCGCCGCCGAAGCGGACTTTCACCATCACCCGGCCCGGCTCTTCCTGAACCGGCCAGAGCAGAACCTTGACGCCGTTCGCGAAGGCCAGTTCCTCGATGTCGAGCAGACCGGTGGGGATATCGGCAACCGGTTCGGCTGGCGTGCCGACAGCGGGCAGCTTGTCGAACGAGACCGGTCCGGCTTCGGCCGCCATGCGGATGCTCTGGTCGGGCTTGACCGGCTCCGCCAGCGCCAGATGCAGTTCCGCGTCGGTAGCCTTGCCCGGCGCCTGGACCGTGAACAGTGCGCGTTCGACCGTGCCGGAGAACAGCTTGCGCGTGTGTTCAAGCACGGCCTCGGGCGTGAACAGCGGCTTCGAGCTGCGGAAGATGTTCAGCACATCGTCCGGCGCGGCCACGGTCTCACGGATGTCGAGCGCATTGACCAGATCGTCGGCCAGCTTGGAGCCCGGCAGGATGCGCTGCTGCTCGACGGGAACCTGAAAGGCCACGTCGAGTTCGGCGGCCTCGCGGTCGATCTCTTCCTGCGTCGGCGGGCGGGTTAGCGCATCGGCGATCACCGCGCGTACATCGTGCAGCGCCGCCTTCCAGTCATCGCCCAGCGGCGTGACCGAAATGAACGTGGCGTCAGCCGAGCGCGAGACATCGTCCTGATTGACCGAGGCCGACAGGAAGCTGCCCCCTGCCCGCGCCTTGGTTTCCAGGCGGCGGTTGATGACGGCCTGCGCGATCGAATCGATCATCAGCCCCTGATTATAGACGATCGTGTCGTCCACCTGCCGCCAGGGGCGCAGGATCGCGACCATCAGCGAGGGCGGCAGGTCGGGCTCGACCAGCACGCGCGTTTCGCCGACCGGGTTCTTCGGATCGGTGCCCTTGGGCGCGACGGGATCGCCGAAGCTGGGCGCCTGCGGCTTCGGTCCGGACGCTTGCCAGTCTCCGAACCACTTGCGCACATAGGATTCCAGCATGGCCGGATCGGCATCGCCCGCGACGATCACGGCCACATTGTCCGGCCGGTACCAGCGCGAATAGAACGCACGGACCGATTGCTGGGTCGCTGCCGTCAGGCTGGCGACCGTGCCGATCGGTTCGCGCTCGGACAATGGCTGCCCGGCGTAGAAGACCTCCTGCATGGCATTCTGCACGCGCTTCGCCGCGCCGCCCCGCTCGCGCATTTCCGCAAGCACGATCGGCAGGTCCTTCTTGAGGTTGGCCGCAGACAGCGTGGGCGCCGTCACCATGCCGGACATCAGCTTGAATGTTTCGTCCAGCGACGCGGGTGTCGCATTGGGCAGATCGAGCTGGAACACGGTCTGGGTCGTCGTGGTCTGCGCGTTGGTATCGCTGCCGAATGTCGCGCCCAGACGCTGGAACGCGGCAATCGCGGTGCCTTCGGCCAGATACTTCGACTGGCGGAACAGCATGTGCTCCAGCAAGTGCGCATAGCCGCGCTCGGAATCGGTTTCGTAGAGCGATCCGGCATCGACGCGGATGCGGATCGAGACCTGCCCCGGCGGCACCCCGTTTTTGCGCACGGCATACTTGAGCCCGTTGGGCAGTTCGCCGAAATGCCACGCCTTGTCGTGCGGCACGTCGCTGTTCTTGTAGAGCCAGGGCGCCTGCGTGTCGGCCAGCAGGGCCGATGGCGCAGCGGGCGCGTCGGCGTCCTGCGCGAGGACGGGCTGGACCGGAGCCTGAGCGAGAAGAACGAGGCAAGCAAGCGAGCAAGCGGCGCGCGGAAATTTTGTCATCGCGCAATCTATAGGGAGCCGATCCCTTAAGGGCCAGTGAATAGCACCCATGCGGACCGTCTCTGCACTTGACCGGCGGCCCACTTCACCTAAATCGCCAGTGTCATGTTCATCGAAACCGAAACCACGCCCAATCCCGCGACGCTCAAGTTCCTGCCCGGCCGGCAGGTCATGATGGCAGGCACGCGCGAATTCACCTCGCCGGAAGATGCCTCGGCCTCGCCGCTGGCCGAAGCGCTGTTCGATCTGGGCGACGTGACCGGCGTGTTCTTCGGGCAGAGCTTCGTTTCGGTGACTGCCGCGCCCGGCGCCGAATGGCCCGGCCTCAAGCCGCAGGTCGTCTCGATCCTGCTCGATCATTTCGTCTCGGAAGCCCCGCTCTTCGCGGGCGGCGATGCCAGCGGCATTGCGGTCCCGGCCGACGAGGATGAAGACTTCGGCGACGATCCCGCCGATGCCGATATTGTCGCACAGATCCGCGAACTGATCGAAACCCGCGTGCGCCCGGCCGTGGCCAACGATGGCGGCGACATCGTCTATCGCGGCTTTCGCGAAGGCGTGGTCTATCTGACGATGCAGGGCGCCTGCTCGGGCTGCCCTTCCTCGACCGCCACACTCAAACACGGGATCGAAAGCCTGCTCAAGCACTACGTTCCGGAAGTGACCGAAGTCCGGGCCGCCTGACAAGCGGCAGGCAGATCGGACCGTGACGACACCAGAAAACGCCCCGCTTCCCACCCTGCGCGAGGGCCGCACCCTCGTGATCGATTCCGCCACCGACGCCTGTTCGGTCGCGCTGTTCGAGAACGGCGCGATGGCCGCCGGGGAATTCCGGATGCTGGGGCGCGGCCATGCCGAAGCACTGGTGCCGATGATCGCCGCGCTGCCCGGACGCGGAAAGGCAGACCACATCGTCGTTTCGCTGGGCCCGGGCAGCTTCACCGGCGTGAGGGTCGGCCTCGCCGCTGCCCGCGCCCTCGCGCTCGCCTGGGGCGCGGATATTGCCGGCTATGCCAGCCTGGCCCTGGTCGCCGCGATCGCCCGCGAGACCCATGGCGCCGTTCCCGCCGGCGTCGCCATGACCGGCGGCCACGGCGAATGGTTCGTGCAGGGCTTCGATGCGGCAGGCAATCCGTCACGCCCGCTGGCCTCCCTGCGCCCGGACGCAGCCGCTGCTGCCACGCCCGAAGAGATTGTCGCGGGCAACCAGTCCGAAGCGCTCGTGGCCGCGCGCGGGCATGGCAAGGCGGCCCCCGCCTGGCCCGACGCCCGCGCTTTCCACCGGCTGCCCCCCGGCGCCCTGATTACCGATGTCCGCCCGCTCTACGGGCGCGCGCCGGACGCCCGGCTGCCGGGAGGTATCGTTCCGGCGAGCGCGGCATGACCGACGACATCGACCGGATCATGGCTGTCATGGCCGCTGCCTTCGATCCGGAATTCCGCGAAGCCTGGAACCGGCGCCAAGTGGAAGACGCCATGCACTTTGGAAATTGCCACTATGCCCTCACGGCAGACGGCAGTCAGCCGCCCGCCGAAGACGAACCGGCTGCGGGTTTCTTTCTGTCGCGCACCGGCTTCGAAGAAGAAGAACTGCTATTACTTGGCGTTCTGCCGGCATTTCGCAAACGGGGTCTTGGCCGATATCTTCTTGAACAACTGCGAGAAGGCGCCTCGGAACGCGGAGCGAAACGGTTGTTACTTGAAATGCGCCGGGGCAATCCGGCCGAGTCGCTCTATAGAAGCTTCGGTTTCTATCCGATCGGTGAACGCCGCGACTATTACCGTACTCAAAGCGGTGCACGAATCGACGCCATTACGTTCGCCTGCGACATTGGTTGAACCGAAACCGGTGAATACAGACAAAATTAATCATGCAGTTCGAAGATTTATGTGAAAACTTCCAATTGAACTTGCGTTACAGAACGAAATGGGCCAATGGCCATCTTCTCAGACCCGTACAGGCCTGAAATCCCTCCTATGGTCGCACATAAGGAAAAATAACGTGGAAGATATTCAGACTGATATGAACGAAACGCTGATCACCCTCGCTTCTGACATTGTCGCTGCGCATGTGAGCAACAACAGCGTTTCCGTCGAAGACCTGCCCTCGCTGATCACCAATGTCTACGGCGCTCTTGCCGGTCTTGGTGGTCCGGTCGTGGTCGAAGAAGAAAAGCCGGAACCGGCCGTATCGGTTCGCGCTTCGGTGAAGCCCGATTACATCGTGTGCCTTGAAGACGGCAAGAAGCTCAAGATGCTCAAGCGCCACCTCATGACGCACTACAACATGACCCCGGAAGAATATCGCGCGCGCTGGAACCTGCCCGCCGACTATCCGATGGTCGCCCCCAACTATGCCGAAAAGCGCCGCGAACTGGCCAAGAAGATCGGCCTGGGCCGCAAGCCCAACGCGCGCCGTGGCCGCAAGCCCAAGGCTGCCGCCGCCGTCGCCTGACAACAGGCACAACAGGATCCGGCCTGAACGCGGCTTTCCGCCGCTGCGGGCTTTTTCCTGTGCAAACCATTGCGCGCTGCCGATGGCAGCGGCGCCATGGTAGTTGAGATTGCAGGCGCACCGGCCTAACATGACCGGTGCGCCGCATTCATTTTACAGGTTATCCCGTGCATCAGCCCATCGACATAGAAGCCCTCTGCGCCGAACGTGGCCTTCGCATCACCGAACAGCGCCGCGTGATTGCAAGAGTCCTGTCCGACAGCACCGACCATCCGGATGTCGAAAAGCTGCATGAACGCGCCACCGCCATCGATCCCGGCATTTCGATCGCAACGGTCTACCGCACTGTCCGCCTGTTCGAAGAGGCGGGCATTCTCGACCGTCATGATTTCGGCGATGGCCGCGCCCGCTATGAAGCGGCGCCCGAGGCGCACCACGACCACATGATCGATGTCGAAACCGGAACCGTCATCGAATTCGTCGACCCCGAACTGGAAGCCCTGCAGCGCCAGATCGCGGAACGGCTGGGCTTTCGCCTTGTCGACCACCGCATGGAACTGTTCGGCGTGAAGATCGAGCGCGAGGACGGCGAAAGCTCCAGTACCCGCAAGTGAACGGGGCGACGCCTCCCCTGGCAAGCGCCCGGGGCCGGATCGTCGCTCCCTGGGCCTGGCCGCTCGTGGCCTTGCGGTTGGCAGCGATGCTCGCTGCCCTGACCGTCTGCGTACCGCTCTATTATCTTCTAAGCCCGTTCACCACGCGCAACCCGGTGCCGCGCTGGTTCCTGCGCGCCCTTGCCGCGATCGCCGGTGTCCGCCTGCACACACGCGGCCGTCACCCGGCGCAGCGCACGTTCTTCATCGCCAATCATGTGAGCTGGCTGGACATCCCGGCCATGGCCGGGGCCACCGGCACGGCTTTCGTGGCGCATGACGGCCTTGCCGCGATCGGCCCCTTGCGCTGGCTATGCAAACTCAACGACACCGTCTTCATTGCCCGTCACGATCGCCGCAGCGTGGCCGCGCAGATCGAACAGGTCCGCGCCGCCCTGCGCGAAACGGGTGCCCTGACCGTCTTTCCCGAAGGCACGACATCGGATGGCACCGGTCTGCTGCCGTTCAAATCCTCGCTGCTGTCCGCGCTCGATACCGAAGCGGACCACATTCCGGTCCAGCCGGTCTGGCTCGACTATGGCAAGGCAACCCGCGAGATCGCCTGGGTGGGGGCCGAACCCGGGCTGGACAACGCCTTGCGCATTCTGGCGCGCTGGCGGCCGGTCGATCTGACGATCACCTTCCTGCCGCCGCTCAGCCAAAGCGAACGCGCGAACCGCAAGGCGATGGCCCATACCGCCCGCCACGCCATCGCCTCGGCCATGGCCGAGGTTCGCTGAGCGTCAGCGGGTAGCGTTATAGGCGAGCTGCGCCTCGTCGAGCTGGAAGCCGACCAGCACTTCGAACGAAGAGCGCGCCACCGCGGCCTTCACCTGCGGATCGGACAGCGGATCGACCGCAGCGTCGGCATCGCCAGCCTTGCGCTTGCGGGTAATCCGCTCACGAATGTCGTCAGGCAGAGTCGCCGCCGCCCGGTCGATATAGACGTTGCCGGAACCGGCCGCCTGCGCCCGCGCCTCGCCATTGGCGAAGTTCAGCGTGACACTGCCGACGCGCTTGCTGATCACGGCGGAACCGCCCTGCAGCACCGTCACGAAATAGGGCAGCGTGACCTGCCGCGCGCCGCTGGTATCGTTGCGGCGGGCCAGAATCTGGAACGAGACCTGCGCGAAGACCTTGTCGCCCGCGTCCTGGTTGCACTGGGTCCGCACGTCGGTCATCGCCGCAACCACGTCGATGTTCGCGGCGGTCTTGTCGCCGGGGGCGCGGAACAGCGTGACGTCGCCAGTGTAGTCCGGAATGCCCACCGCCGGGCACTTGCTGCGGATGGCGGTGATGCCGACGCCGGAATCAACCACGATCTCACCCTTCTTGGCACAGCCACTCAGCGCGGTCATCGCGGCAGCGGAACAGAGAACAGTGGCAGTCAGGCGGCGTGCATTCATTATCACTTCCTCAGAATGGCGTGCGCTTGCCCTAGCGGCGCAAGCGGCAAAGCGCTAGGGCCCAAACGCAACCATGGCACGTGCGAGGTTTGAAGCAAAACGGCTCAGCGCAAGAAGGAGAGGCGCAGGAATATGTCGATATTTCCAGCCGATCCGACGCCGCGATGGGCCGTTTTGATCAAATCCCTTCAGGACGCCAAAATGGCTTCCATCTCGAACCGAAACGCCCTTGAAAAGGCAACCAGCCTTTCCAGCGGGCATTTCGATCCGATATGTTAGCCATTTTGACGCCTCGAACGTGACATGATTGCGTTTGGGCCCTAGAGGCGCGTTCATGAACGCGCCCTTTCCGTCTTCGGCGAAACAGCCCCTTCGTGTCATTATTGCCGCGCCCCGCGGGTTTTGCGCGGGTGTCGACCGCGCGATCGAGATCGTCGAGCGCGCGATCACGATCTACGGACCGCCGGTCTATGTGCGCCACGAGATCGTGCACAACAAGTTCGTGGTCGATTCCCTCAAGGCCAAGGGCGCCGTCTTCGTCGAGGAACTCGATCAGGTTCCCGACGGCGTTCCGGTGATCTTCAGCGCGCATGGCGTGCCCAAATCGGTGCCGGCGGAGGCGACCTCGCGCGGGCTCGAATGGCTGGACGCCACCTGCCCGCTGGTCAGCAAGGTCCACCGCCAGGCGGAGCGCCAGATCGAGGCGGGCCGGCACATCCTGTTCATCGGCCATGCCGGGCACCCCGAAGTGATCGGCACCTTCGGCCAGGTTCCCGGCGGCACGATGACGCTGATCGAGACGCTGGAAGATGTTGCCGCCCTTCCCTTCGCCCCCGATACCGAACTCGCCTATCTCTCGCAGACGACGCTTTCGGTCGACGATACGGCCGCGATCATCAAAGCCATCGAGGCGCGCTATCCGCAGGTCATCGCGCCCAAGGCCGACGATATCTGCTACGCCACCTCCAACCGTCAGGCCGCGGTCAAGCAGATCGCCCCCGAATGCCAGCTGGTGTTCGTGATCGGTGCGCCCAACAGCTCGAACTCGCTGCGCCTCGTCGAAGTGGCCCAGCGCGCGGGCGCCTGCGCCGAGCTCATCCAGCGCGCCACCGACATCGATCCGGCCTGGCTGAACGGCGTGGAAACCGTCGGCATCACCGCAGGCGCATCGGCCCCGGAGCAACTGGTCAACGAAGTCGTCGACCGGCTCAAGGACCTTCGCGACGTCGCGGCCGAGGAAGTGGTGACAGCCACCGAACGCATGACATTCAAGCTGCCCCGCCAGCTCATCGACTGAGGAGCGCGAAGATATGGCAGTCTATACCCGGCTCGGCGCGGAAGAGATGGACGCGATCATCGCGGCATTCGACGTGGGCACGCTCGTTTCCGCCAAGGGCATTGCCGAAGGCGTGTCCAACAGCAACTGGCTGATCGAGACACAGGACGCGCAGGGGACCGCACGGCGCTTCATCCTGACGATGTACGAGAGCCGGACCGACATTTCGGACCTGCCCTTCTTCCTCGACCTGCTCGACCATCTCGCTGCCGAGGGCTGCCCGGTGCCGCGCACGATCCACGACCGCGACGGGGCCAGCCACCGCTTCCACGAAGGCAAGGCGCTGGCGCTGATCGAGTTCCTGCCTGGCGTCTCGGTCTCCGATCCCACGCCCGGCCAGGCCCGCGCGGTCGGCGCGGCGCTGGCGCAAGTCCACCTTGCCGCGGCCGGTTTCGGCAGCGCGCGCGTCAATTCGATGGGCCTGGAAGCGTGGCAGCAATTGCTCGGCGATTGCGGGCATGAGGGGCTGGCCTCGATCCATCCGGAACTGGCCGGCATCGTCGAACGCGAACTGGCCGTGCTCAAGGCCGGATGGCCCGACGGTCTGCCGCACGGCGTGATCCATGCCGACCTGTTCCCGGACAATGTGCTGATGCTGGGCGACAAGGTCACGGGACTGATCGACTTCTACTTCGCCTGCACCGACATCACCGCCTACGACGTGGCCGTCACCCATGCGGCGTGGTGCTTCAGCGCGGACGGCACGCGGTTTCTCCCCGCCCTCTCCGCCGCGCTTCTGGATGGGTACGAAAGCGTGCGCCCCCTCTTGCCGGAGGAACGCGCCGCCCTGCCGCTGCTGGGACGCGGCGCGGCCATGCGTTTTCTGGCCACCCGCGCCTATGACTGGCTGAACACGCCCGCCGACGCGCTGGTCACGCCCAAGGATCCGATGGCTTTCGCACGCCGGCTGGAATTCTATGCCGATCCGGGCAATGCGGGAGTCTTTGCGGCATGAAGCGGATCGACATCTTCACCGACGGTGCCTGCAAGGGCAATCCCGGTCCCGGCGGCTGGGGCGTACTGCTGCGCATGGGCCCGCACGAAAAGGAAATGTCGGGCGGCGATCCGGAAACCACCAACAACCGCATGGAAATGACTGCCGTCATCAAGGCGCTCAATGCCCTGACCGAGCCCTGCGACGTCACGCTGCATACCGACAGCCGCTATGTGATCGACGGGATTACCAAGTGGGTCCACGGCTGGAAGAAGAAAGGCTGGGTCAACGCCAGCAAGCAGCCGGTGCGCAATGCCGACTTGTGGCACGACCTGATCGAAGCGTCTGCGCGGCACAAGATTCACTGGGAATGGGTGCGCGGCCATGCCGGGCACGTGGAAAACGAGCGGGTCGACAAACTCGCAAGCGATGCCGCACTGGCCGCGAACTGACGCTACTGCCCGCGGTGGCACCACGCCCCATACCGCAACTGCGAACAAAATGCTGCACTTGCGAAGTTATTGACGGGCATTGCCGTCTTTGCAATCGCATTGTCTCTTCAAACAACCGCAGACCGTCACCATAGGCGCTGCCATGATCGAAGCGGCAAGGAACAGGATAGCACAGGAACTGCGCGCGCTGGCGACGCCGGGGCCGCGCATGGCCGATCAGGCCGCCTGCGTCATCTCGGTCCTGCTGGCGATCGTGCTGGCACAGATGGCGGGCGCGCGCATGGTGTCCTGGGCCGCGGTCTCCGCTCTCGTCCTGCTCAAGAGCGATACGCTCGAAACCCTCATGCGCGGCGTCATGCGCCTGATCGGCACGGCGATAGGTGCGGGCCTGGCCCTGCTGGTCGTCCCTCTCGCCGTACAATCCCTGCCGCTCGCAAGCCTCAGCGCGGCAGTGGTGGGCGCCCTCGGCCTTTACGGTATGCTGACCGGACGCCGCGCCTATGCCTGGCTGCTGTTCGGGCTGACATTCGAGATCGTCCTGTTCGACAAGCTCGCCTACCCGCACCTCGACACGCTGGACCTGGCCTGGACCCGGCTGATCGAGGTCGGCGCGGGCACCGTGGCCTGCGTCGCGGTCAGCCTTGGGGCAGCGCTGCTTTCAGGCAGCGGCTGGATGCTCCACCGCAAGCCCCGCCCGGACCGTATGCGCTGGAACCCGCAGGCCGCCCGGCACGCGGCGCAGGCAGGCCTTGCCCTCGCCCTGCTGCCGCCGATCTATGCCGCCACGCACCTGCCCGAACTTTCCGGCACGGCGATAACGATTCTGGCAGTCATGATCGTGCCCGTCGCAGGGCTGGGCCAGAGCGGCCTCGTGCCGGTCAGCCGCAGGCTGCTGCACCGCACGATCGGCTGCATTACCGGCGGCCTGCTGGCCGTGGCCGTACTCCTGCTGGCCAACGGCAACCCGGCCATTATCGTTGCCGGCACTTGTTTGGGACTGATTATCGGCCGCCATCTCGAAACCGGCGGCAGTGCGACCGCCTATATCGGCCTGCAATTCTCGATTGCCCTGCTGATGGCCCTCGTGCCGGACAGCTACCGGCAGATGGACCCCGGCCTTGCGGTCGACCGGCTGATCGGCATTCTTCTGGGCATGGCGCTGCTGGAGCCGGTGCTGCTCGCCTGGCACTTCATCGCCGCGCGCCTGCCGCGACGCGGCGGGCACGACGAGCCCACCGCGACGGCATAAGCGGGTTACTCGACCGTCTTGTCGACCACTTCGGCTTCGGGGCCGTTCTTCTTGATCGAATCGATGGCGTTCTGCGCGGAGGCCTTGCTCGAATAGCCTTCGGTCCAGAACATCGTTTCGGCGTTGTAGCAGAAGTAGGCGACGAACTCGCCGGCCTTGTTTTTGCGAATTTCGAAACGGTGCGCCATTTTGAGTCTCCTTTGAATGGTCGGTGCGAACTGAGCAATTCGCGCCCGCCAATGCAACCGCGATAACCGCGTTGCGAGGCAGTCTCAGAAATAGGTGGCTCAGAAATAGGTACGCTCGGAAATGGCCAGCTCAGGAAAAGCGTGCGGGAGAATAGATCGCGGGATCGATCACGCCGCCCACCTCGCCCAGCAGCACGCGTGCGCCCAGTTCGGCTGCGGCGGGCGCGGTCTGGATGCCGAAACCGCCCTGCCCGGCGAACCAGAAGAACGCGGGATCTTCCGGCGCGAAACCATAGACCGGCAACCGGTCGGGCGCGAAGGAACGCAGCCCGGCCCAGCGGTGTTCCAGCCGGTCGATGCGCCAGTCGACCACCTGCTCGAACCGGTCGATGGCCACGGCCACGTCCAGTTCCTCCGGCGCCGCGTCGCAGGGCGGGCTCGGTGTCTCGTCATGCGGGCTCAGCCACAGCCTTCCGTTTTCGGGCTTGAAATAGAAGGTCTCGGAAATGTCGAGCACCAGCGGCAGGTCATCCGTGGCGGCCGGCGTGACCGCAAGCTGCGCCATGGTGCGCCGATAAGGGGTAATGCCCAGCGCCCGCACGCCCGCCATCCGTGCCACCGGATCGGCCCATGCCCCTGCGGCGTTCACCAGGACACCGGCAGCTACCCGCCGCCCGTCCGTGAGGGACAGGGACCAGCCCTCGCCGGTGCGTTCCGCGGCAGCGAGACCTGCACGGCACCACATGTCCGCACCCGCCTTGCGGGCCTGCGCGAGGTAGTGCTGGTGCAATCCGGCAACGTCGATATCGCAGCAGGTCGGTTCGAACGCAGCGCAGATCCATTCCGGCCGCACGCCTGCCACGCGGCTTTCGATCTCGGCGCGGTCGAACCATTCGACCTCCAGCCCGATCGCGCTGTATTCCTCGATAAACGCCGCGACTTGTGCCTCTTCGCCCTCCCGCCCGAGCGTCAGTGCGCGGCGCGGGGCCAGAAACCCCAGTTCGTGCAGCACCGGGCCAGATGCGGTCGTCAGCGGCTGTACGCCGGATCCGCCATAGCTTTCGGACCAGAAGGCGGCGGAACGGCCGGTGGTATGATAGCCGGGCCGCTCCTCGGCCTCGATCACCAGCACGCGGGCGCGTGCACCGATGGCCGCAGCCAGCGAGGCTCCGGCCATACCCGCGCCGACAATGACGATATCGTACTTAGGGGCAGAATCCATCGCGATCAGCCCCTAGCCGGAACGGTCCGGTCAAGGAACTCCCGTATTGCATCCATCGCCTTGTCGCGCACGGGATCGGCCTCGCGCAGGATCTCGTGACGGCATTCCTTGCCGAAGGCAACCAGTTCGCCTTTCGGCAGACGCCGCGCCGCGCTGCGGATCGCGCGCCAGGACACCAGCGTATCGGCGCGCGTTCCCAGCAGCAGCACCGGCACCCGCACCGCTTCGAGCATACCCGGCCGTTCGAGCAACCGGATCGATGCCAGCGCGCGTTCGATCCAGCCCCAGCTTGCCGCGCCCATCTCGATCGCGGGGTGCTGCTGGCGCCACCACAGCTCGTCCTCATAGCGCGACAAGTCGTGCGTCAGCAGCATACTGCGGGCATGGGCCACGAGTTCGGGCTTTTCATTGCCTTTCCATGCCGGCCGCCGCCGGTCGCCCAGCGCCGCCATGCCCCTTGCCGTCAGGTGCAGGAACCGGCTCGGCAGCCAGGCGGGGTGAAGGCCCAGCATCGGCGCCGAAAGGACCACGGCATCGGGGCGCATCCGCCCCTCCGCGACGGCACGCAGCACGATGTGCCCGCCCATCGAATGACCGATAGCCACGCGCGGCCCCGTCGTGCGTGCGGACCAATCGGCCCAGAGCGCGGCGTAGTCCGCCACCCAGGTGCCAAAATCGTCGATATGGCCGGTCAGGGCATCGCTGCCGAGCCGCCCGCTATAAGCCTGCCCGCGCCAGTCGGCAGAGGTAATCTGCCATCCCTCGCCATGCCACTGGTCGAACGACTCCAGCCATTTCTCGTAAGCATCGCCGCGCCCGGGCATGAACAGCATGGCCCCGCGCCGCGTGCCGGCCGCCGCCGGCCAGTCCAGCCGCCGCACACCCCAGCCATCCGGCATACGCCAAGTGCTCTCCCGCACTTCGGCCGGGATCGCCCTGCGCGCTGCGGACAGCGGTCGGCTGAAAACGGGAGATGTCACTTGGCTAATTCCGTGTTCAGCCCACTGGTTACTTTTTAGTAAGTGATACCCGTTAGATCACAATCCCGACTGAGGGGACACGATCACATGTCGGGCGGTATTTTCTCGTACGCACTGCTGGCGGCGTTGGCAACTGCCCTGCTCGTTGCCGCCTTTACCGACTTCAGACGGCGCGAAATCGATAACTGGCTCAATGCCGCAATCGTGCTGGCAGCCCCGCTATGGTGGCTGGCCATGGGTTTCGGCTGGATGGACATCGGCTTCCAGATCGGTCTTGCGGGCGTGACTTTCGTGTTTGCCTGCATTCTCTTCGTCACCGGCCAGATGGGCGGCGGCGACGTCAAGCTGCTGACCGCGCTGGCCTTGTGGTTCACGCCGCTCAGCTTCGTGCAACTGATCGTGCTGATGGCCGTGCTCGGCGGCGGGGCTTCGATGGCCATGGCCGCCTTCAACATGAAACGTGTCCCCGGCGAAATGCTACGCGACGGGCTGGCGGCGCTGGTGGCGCTCGCCTGGGTCTGGGGCGCCTGCGCCATCGTCTATTCGTTGGCGACTCACCATCCGCTGATCGACGAGGGCACTGTGACCGCGATCGCGGCCCTGCTGCCGAACGCACGGCTCTTGGCCGCCGCCGCTCTGGCCATGGTCCTGATCTTCGCTTTCGGGTTCTTCCATATCGTGAAGCGCCAGAAATCGCGGCTTCCCGTTCCCTATGGCATCGCGATCGCCGCGGCCGGCCTGTGGGTCCTGGGCGAACAGACACTCTCGGCTGCCCGATTGGCCGCGCAATCGGGATGAACTCGATTTTAACCAATTTGCCCGATGGTTCACGCTCCATCGAGGGATTCTCAGGGGGCTTACCAAGCCATGGATAAGAAGAAGCTGGTGCTGCTGGTCGTGGCGCTGCTGGTGGCAGCAGGCACTGCATTTGCAGCCCGTTCGCTGTTTTCGGGTGCTTCCGCACCACAGGCAGAGGCCGTAGCCGCGCAGCCCAAGGGCCCCAAGGTCCTCGTCGCGCAGCGTGCGCTTCCAGTCGGCACGATCATCACCGCCGATGCCGTGTCCTTCCAGGACTGGCCGGAAGAGCTCGTCAAGGACGCCTACTTCATCGATGGCGAAGCCGACATGACCAAACTGCTCGGCACGGTCGTGCGCTATCCGATCACGGCCGGCCAGCCGCTGACCCAGGGCGGGCTTGTCTCGCCGGGTGACCGCGGCTTCCTCGCCGCCGCGCTCGGGCCGGGCATGCGCGCCGTCACCATCCCCGTTTCAGCCAAGACCGGCGTCGGCGGCTTCGTCTTCCCGGGCGACCACGTCGACTTGGTGCTGACGCAGTCCATCAGCGGCGAAGGCGAACCGCTGCGCACGGCCGAAACCGTCCTGCGCAACCTGCGGGTTCTCGCAACCGACCAGACCACCGACAATGACGTTGTCGATGGCAAGACAGTGGTCCGCGCCTTCAGCACCGTGACGCTCGAAGTCACCCCGCGCATCGCCGAAAAGGTGGCTGTCGCACAGGACATCGGCACGATCAGCCTCTCGCTCCGTTCCATCGCCGACAATCAGGCCGATTTCGAACGCGCGCTCGCCAGCGGCGAAGTCAAGGTCCCCGAAGGCGCGACCAAGGAGCAGGAAGAGCAGATCATGCGCCAGGCCCTGTCGAAGCCGATCGAAGGCAACACGACTTACGTGACCGGCGGCGACGTTTCGCGCTTCCAGCGCTCCAGCCGCCCTGCACAAGGCGGTGGACAAGGCACGCACGGGATGGGCTCTTCCGCGCCCATGGCCGTTGCCGTGGCTGGCGGCCAGCCGGTGCGCACCGGCCCCGTGGTCCGCGTGACCCGCGGCAAGGAAACCACCGAAGAACTCGTGGAGGGCAAGTGATGGCCCGCGCCAAGCCTCTCTCCGCCACCCGTTTCAACGCCTTTGAGGGCACTTCCATGAAACCGCGCCTTATCAAGTCCGTACTGGCCACTGCCTGCGCGCTTTCGCCGCTCGCAGCGACAGTTTCGGCTCCGGTCACTGCCCAGTCTGTGGTCCGCCCGGCCCAGAGCATCGATCTTTCGATCGGCAATGGCCAACTGGTCAATGTGCCCGGTGCGATGACCGACGTTTTCGTCGCCAACGACCAGATCGCCGACGTTCAGGTCAAGTCCCGCAGCCAGTTCTACGTCTTCGGCAAGGCTGGCGGCACCACCACGGTCTATGCCAGCGACGGCTCGGGCAAGGTTGTCTGGTCCGGCACGATCCGGGTCGGCTCCAACATCGACAGCGTCGATTCCATGCTGCGCCTGGCCATGCCGGAAGCCAAGATCGGCGTTTCGACGATGGGCACCAACACCTTCCTGCTGACCGGCACGGTCAAGACGCCGGAAGACGTCTCGGAAGCCGAGCGCCTCGTGCAGGCCTATGTCGGCGAAAAGGCGAACGTGATCAGCCGCCTGCGCATGGCGACGCCGCTGCAGGTGAACCTGCAGGTCCGCATTGCCGAAGTCAGCCGTTCGCTGGTCAAGACGCTGGGCGTCAACCTGACGACGTCGGATTCGACCAGTGGCTTCAAATTCGGCATCGGCCAGGGATCGCCAATCGCGTCTGGTGGAGTCTTCACTCCAGGAGGCACTCTGGGTGTCGGCAATCTCCCCACAACGTCGGTGATCGATCCCACGACTGGCCAGGTTATTCGAACGATCCAGGGCACCGGCGTAGCCCAGACCAGCACGGGCACCACGCTCGGCATGGCCGGCAAGCTGCTCGGCCTCGACATTCTCGGCGCGCTCGACGCGGGCGAGACGGTCGGCCTCGTGTCCACGCTGGCCCAGCCCAACCTGACCACGCTGTCCGGCGAAACCGCCGACTTCCTGGCGGGCGGCGAATACCCGATTCCGATCAGCCAGGGCCTCGGCTCGACCTCGGTCGAATACAAGAAATACGGCGTCAGCCTCTCCTACACGCCGACAGTGCTGGCGAACGGGCGCATCTCGATGCGCGTGCGCCCCGAGGTTTCGGAACTCTCGAGCGAGGGTTCGGTCAATCTCAACGGCTATGAAGTGCCGGCCCTGACCGTGCGCCGCACCGAGACCACGGTCGAGCTCGGCTCGGGCCAGAGCTTCATGATCGCCGGCCTGCTGAGCAACAACACGTCCAACACGATCCAGAAGATGCCCGGTGCCGGCGACCTGCCGATCCTGGGCTCGCTGTTCCGTTCGACCGGCTACAAGCGCGGCGAGACGGAGCTGGTGATCGTCGTGACGCCCTACCTCGTCAAGCCGGTCGATGCCTCGCAGATCGCCCTGCCGACCGACGGCTTCAATTCGCCCAATGAGTTGCAGCGCCTGCTGGGCAACATGGAAAACGACGGCGTCACCGGCGGCAAGCGCCCCGGCCCGACGCAGGCCCCGACTTCCACCGACGGTCCCGGCATCGGCGCCGCCGACCTGCCCCTCAAGGGCAAGAAGAGCAAGCGCACCGCCTCCGACGACAGCGCCCAGCCCGGCTTCAGCCTGAAGTGAGAAAGGTGAACACCATGCGTTCTTTCCAACCGGCTTTCACCCGTCGCTCCGGCGTCACGCGCCTCGGCAGCACTGCGCTCGCACTCTCGCTGGGCCTTGCCCTTGCCGGATGCGGCGGCATTCCGACCAACCGCTCAATGTACCCGGTGCATCAGCCCGTGGTCGAAAAGGTCAACTACACGCTCGATCTCACCACCGGCAGTTCGGGCCTTGCCTATGGCGAACAGAGCCGCCTTGCCGGCTGGTTCGACGCCATGGACCTGAAATACGGTGACAAAGTCTATGTCGATGATCCCGCCGGCAATACGGCGGCACACAGCGCCATCGAAGCCGTGGCCTCGCGCTACGGCATCCTGCTCGGCGACGGCGCGCCCGCGACGGCCGGATACGTGACACCCGGCACGGCGCGGGTGGTGATCGTGCGCAGCAAGGCCTCGGTGCCCGGCTGCCCCGACTGGTCGTCCAAGAACGACTTCAATCCGAACAACGGCCTGTCCAGCAACTTCGGCTGCGCCACCAACAGCAACCTCGCGGCGATGGTCGCCAATCCCGAGGACCTGCTGCACGGCGCCGAAAGCACCGGGGTCACGGTTTCGATGAGTTCCAACAAGGCCATCGACGCCTATCGCGAGGCCAAGCCTACCGGCAATGGCAACACCGTCACCAAAACCAACAGCAAGAGCAACTGAGCCATGAACGCACCGTGGAAATCCGGCAGCCCCAACGGGCGCGACCAGTTCGCCGCCTACCTCTGCGACGAGGCCTCGCTCGACGTTCTGCGACCGGTGGCGATGGAAATGGGCTGGCAGCCCGAGAAGTGCAACAAGGGCGGGCTGCGCAATGCCGTGCAGTCGCTCTCGATCACGGCATCGCCCAACATCCTGCTCGTTGACCTGTCGGAAAGCGGAGACCCGCTCAACGACATCAACGCGCTGGCCGAAGTCTGCGAGCCGGGCACGATCGTGGTCGCCGTGGGCCAGGTCAACGACGTGCGCCTCTATCGCGACCTGATCGCCAGTGGCATCCACGACTACCTGCTCAAGCCGCTCTCGCCGGGCCAGCTCCGCGACGCGCTGGCGCAGGCCCAGGCGGTGTTCTCGACGCCCAAGCATGTTGATGCAGGCGCCGGCAAGGAACACATCACCACGGCCGTGATCGGCACCCGCGGCGGCGCCGGTGCCTCGACCATTGCCACGTCGCTGGCCTGGCTGTTCAGCGCCGACAACAAGATGCCGACGGCGCTGCTCGATCTCGACATTCACTTCGGCACCGGCGCGCTTTGCCTCGATCTCGAGCCCGGGCGCGGCCTTACCGATGCGATCGAGAACCCAAGCCGCATCGACGGACTGTTCATCGAACGTGCGATGATCCGCGCCAACGACAATCTCGCGATCCTCTCGGCCGAAGCGCCGATCAGTTCGCCGCTGATGACCGACGGCTCCGCTTTCCTGCAACTGGAGGAAGAGTTCCGGCAGGCTTTCGAAATGTCGGTGATCGATCTGCCGCGCAACATGCTGATCAATTTCCCGCAGCTCGTCGCCGGCGCGAACGTGGTGGTGCTGGTGGCCGAAATGACCCTGGCTTCGGCGCGCGACACGATCCGCCTGCTATCCTGGCTCAAGGCGAACGCCGCGCATGCGCGGGTGATCGTGGTGGCCAACAAGGTGCAGGCCAATCTCGCCGAAATCAGCAAGGCCGATTTCGAAGCCTCGATCGAAAGCAAGATCCAGCTTTCGATCCCCTATGACATCAAGGGGGCCTCGATGGCGGCCAAGCTGGGCCAGACCTTTGCCGACAGCAACCGTTCGAGCAAGGCGGGCGGCGCGATCCGCGAGCTCGCCGCCATGATCGCCGACCGGAACGTCGACGAAGGGGCATCGGCCAAGAAATCGCTGCTGAGCAAGCTGGATATCAAGTCGATGATTCCCAAGGCGAAGAAGGCGGAAGCAGCGCAATAACGGTCGGCACCGGGGACACCCCGGTGCAAGACCGCCTCGCAAGGACGGAAAAGGCATAACAGGCACATGAACATTCTTCCGGCGATTCTGGTGGCGGTGGGCCTGACGACTGTCCTGGCACTCGCCTGGGTGGCCCTTGCCGGTCCGTCTCCCGAGAAGGAATCGAACCGCCGCCTGCGCGCCGTCCGCTTCCGGCATTCGAACAATGCCGTCGACCGCGTCGAGGCGCAGATGCGCAAAGCCGTCGCCGCGCGCAAGCCCAGGATGCACAAGGTCGCCGGGTCCAGCTCGCGTATCGATGCCCTGGCATTGCGCCTGCACCGTACCGGCCAGGCCTGGACGGTATCGCAGTATCTCTACGCTTCGCTGGGTCTTGGCCTTGTCGTGGCCGCGATCGTGTTTCTCAAGTCCGGCGCGCTGTTCCTGTCGCTGGCGGTGGGCCTGTTCGCCGGTGCGGGCATTCCCCATATGGTCGTGGGGCATACCATCAAGAAGCGCGCCAACAAGTTCACCGTGAAGTTCGCCGATGCCATCGAACTGCTGGTGCGCGGCCTGCGCTCGGGCTTGCCAGTCACCGAGACACTGGCCGTCGTCGCACAGGAAGTGCCCGGCCCGGTCGGCGAGGAATTCAAGCTCATCACCGATCGCATCAAGGTCGGCAAGACCATGGAGGACGCCCTCCAGGAAACCGCCGACCGTCTGGCGATGCCCGAATTCAACTTCTTCTGCATCACCCTGGCCATCCAGCGCGAAACCGGCGGCAACCTGGCCGAAACGCTGGCGAACCTGGCCGACGTGCTGCGCAAGCGCGCGCAGATGAAACTCAAGATCCGTGCGATGAGCTCGGAATCGAAGGCTTCCGCCTACATCGTGGGCGCCCTGCCCTTTATCGTATTCGCCATGATCTGGTGGATCAGCCCGCAGTACATCGGCCAGTTCTTCGTCGATGAGCGCCTGATCGTCGCCGGTCTGGGCGGTCTGGTCTGGATGGGTATCGGCGCCTTCATCATGGCCAAGATGGTCAGCTTCGAAATCTGATCGGGGGAACGTCAGGAACCATGCTCGAACAATCCACCGGTCCGACTCTCCTCGGCTTCAACGTCTTCTTTGTGGCCACCATTCTGGCCCTGATCGCGGCTGGCGCGGTCATCACCGCGATCTATGCCGCGGTGACGGTCACCGACCCGATGGCCAAGCGCGTCAAGGCGCTCAACCAGCGCCGCGAAGCGCTCAAGGCCGGCATCACCACGACTGCGCGCAAGCGCCAGAGCGTGGTTCGCCGCAACGACACGACCGACAAGATCGGCGACTTCCTCGGCAAATTCAAAATGCTGCAGGACAGTCAGGTCAAGACGATCGAGCAGAAGCTCGCGCAGGCCGGCATCCGCAACAAGGAATGGGCCGTCGCGGTGGTCTTCGCGCGCCTCGTCCTGCCGATCGCGCTGGGCGCTATCGCCGCGGTCGTGATCTACTGGATCGACTATTTCCCGGACTGGAGCAGCTTCAAGAAGTTCATGGGCTTCGCGCTCATGGTCGGCGCCGGATACAAGGGCCCGGACATCTACATCCAGAACATGGTGGACAAGCGCACCGACGCGATCCGCAAGGGCCTGCCCGACGCGCTCGACCTGCTGGTGATCTGCGCCGAAGCGGGTCTGACCGTCGACGCCGCCTTCGAGCGCGTCGCGCGCGAACTGGGCCGCGCCTATCCCGAACTGGGCGACGAATTCTCGCTCACCTCGATCGAGCTGTCGTTCCTCACCGAACGGCGCCAGGCGTTCGAAAACCTCGCCTGGCGCGTCAATCTCGACGCGGTCAAAGGCGTCGTCACCACCATGGTCCAGACCGAACGCTACGGCACCCCGCTCGCTTCGGCACTGCGCGTGCTCTCCGCCGAATTCCGCAACGAGCGCATGATGCGCGCTGAGGAAAAGGCCGCCCGCCTGCCCGCGATCATGACCGTGCCGCTGATCCTGTTCATCCTGCCGGTGCTGTTCATCGCCATCCTCGGTCCGGCCGCCTGTTCGATCGCCGACGCCTTCTCCGGCGGCGACCCGCATCCGCCGCCGTCGCACCACTGATCGAGACCGGACGTGCTATTCTTTCGGCCCCGCCCCAGACACCGGGCGCGGGGCCGAATGCCATTTGCCGCGCGACGAACCGATGCCCCTGAGCGTTCACCGGAAACGCTCGTCAGCTTCCTGTCAGCCCCACCCGCCACAACGCCTGTCACAGGGATAGATAGACTGTCGGGGGCGACGACAGAGGAGTTTGAAAATGATGTTCAAGATTTCGTCGCAAACGGGCTACTTCGGCGGTGCACTGCTCGCACTGGCGCTGGCCGCAAGCCCTGCTCTGGCCGGCCCCGGTGGCGGAATGGGCGGCGGCATGGGTGGCTCCATGGGCAGCATGGGCGGATCCATGATGATGGGCTCCTCGTCCGGCATGGGTTCGATGGACCGCTACCGTACGCAGGACCGCGTGCGTGACCGGGACCAGGCGCGGGAAATGAAGCAGGAACGCGAGCGCATCCGCACCCAGTCGCAGGTCCGGGATCAGGCCCAGTATCAGACACAGTACCAGACCCGGACGCAGGACATGGGCGCGAGCGCAACGGCGACCCGCGGCAACTGACGGAACCCTCAGGGTCGCAACCTTCGCCCCTCCCCGGCCCTGCCGCGGGAGGGGTTTGCTTGTGAGCACATCGGCACGCCGGCTCCTCCCCCTTTACCGGCCTTGACTCTGACATGATGTCAGGGTCCATATAGCATAGCGTCAAGTCCTGGAGACTCCCGATGACGCAGTGCCATCACCGCCACCATGCCCCCGCGCTTCATGCCGGTGAAGCCGCGCGTGATCCGGTTTGCGGCATGACCGTCGATCCTGCGACGGCCAAACACCACGCGGAACATGGCGGGCAGGACTATGTCTTCTGCAGCGCCGGGTGCCGGGCAAAATTCGAAGCCGATCCCGAGCGGTATCTCCATCCGCAAGCCGAACCCGAACAGGCGGCACAGCCCGGTGCCGTCTGGACCTGCCCCATGCATCCGGAAATTCGTCAGGATCATCCCGGCGCCTGCCCGATCTGCGGCATGGCGCTGGAGCCGGAAACGGTTTCGCTCGACACTGGCCCGAGCGAGGAACTGGCCGACATGAGCCGCCGCTTCCGGATCGCGCTGGTGCTGGCATTGCCGGTGTTCCTGCTGGAAATGGGCGGACATTTCCTTCCCGCCGTGCATCATCTCGTGCCCGGTCGGACATCCGTGTGGATCCAGCTCGTCCTCGCCACCCCGGTCGTGCTCTGGGCCGGCGCGCCGTTCTTCGCGCGCGGCTGGGCATCGCTGAAATCGCGCAATCTCAACATGTTCACGCTGATCGCCATGGGCACCGGCGTGGCCTGGGCCTACAGCATGATGGCCGCACTGGCACCCGGCCTGTTCCCGCCATCCTTTCGCGGCGCCGACGGGACCGTTTCTGTCTATTTCGAGGCCGCCGCGGTCATCACCGTTCTCGTCCTGCTCGGGCAGGTCCTCGAACTGCGGGCCCGCGAGCGGACATCGGGCGCGATCAAGGCGCTGCTCGAACTCGCCCCCAAGACCGCGCGCCGTATCAGTGCAGACGGGCGCGAGGCCGAAGTCCCGCTGGAAGAGGTCAGGACCGGAGACCGCCTGCGCATCAGGCCGGGCGAGAAAGTCCCTGTCGACGCCGTGGTCGAGGACGGCCGTTCCGCACTCGATGAAGCGATGATCACCGGCGAGGCCATGCCGGTGGCCAAGGCGGCGGGCGATACTGTGATCGGCGGCACGATCAACCAGACCGGCGCGCTCATCGTGCGCGCCGAGAAGATCGGCCGCGACACGATGCTGTCCCGCATCGTCCAGATGGTGGCCGAAGCCCAGCGCTCGCGCGCACCGATCCAGGGGCTGGCCGACCGCGTGGCGGGCTGGTTCGTGCCTGCGGTGCTGCTGGTTTCGGTGATCGCCTTTGCCGCATGGTCGCTCTGGGGGCCGGAGCCGCGCTTCGCCCATGCCCTGATCGCTGCCGTTTCCGTGCTCATCATCGCCTGCCCCTGCGCGCTCGGGCTGGCCACGCCGATGTCGATCATGGTCGGCGTCGGCCGCGGCGCCGGGCTCGGCGTGCTGATCCGCAATGCCGATGCGCTGGAACGGCTTGAGAAAGTGGACACGCTCGTCGTCGACAAGACCGGCACGCTCACCGAGGGCAAGCCGCGCGTGACGCGGATCGTGACCGCCGGGGGCTGGAGCGAAGACGAGCTGCTGCGCCTTGCCGCGGCGGTCGAGCGCGCTTCGGAACACGCCCTCGCCGCGGCCATTGTCGCCGAAGCCGGAAACCGGAAACTCGCCTTGCCCCCGGTCGGCGATTTCGACTCGCCCACCGGCAAAGGCGCGCTGGGAACCGTGGAAGGCGCGGCGGTGGTGCTCGGCAGCGACCGGTTCCTGGGCGAACGGGGGATCGACACCGCCCCGCTGCACAGCGAGGCCCATGCCCTGCGGGAGCAAGGGGCCACGGCGATCTATGCCGGTATCGGCGGGGAGGCGGCCGGGATCATCGCCATTGCCGATCCGGTCAAGCCCACGACGCCCGAAGCGCTGGCCGCGCTGCGGGAGGACGGCATCCGCGTCGTCATGCTGACGGGCGACAACCGCACTACCGCAGAGGCCGTTGCCCGGCAGCTCGGGATCCGCGAAGTGGAAGCAGAAGTCCTGCCCGACCAGAAAAGCGCCGTCGTCGCCCGCCTCAAGGCCGAAGGCCGCACTGTCGCCATGGCCGGGGACGGCGTGAACGACGCCCCGGCGCTGGCCGCCGCCGATGTCGGGATCGCCATGGGCTCGGGCACCGACGTAGCCATCGAAAGCGCCGGGGTCACTCTGCTCAAGGGCGACCTGACCGGCATCGTCCGCGCCCGCCGCCTGAGCCAGGCGACCATGCGCAATATCCGGCAGAACCTGTTCTTCGCCTTCGCCTACAACTCGGCCGGCGTGCCGATCGCTGCCGGACTGCTCTATCCGCTGTTCGGCCTCCTGCTCTCGCCGGTCATCGCGGCGGCGGCCATGTCGCTGTCCTCGGTGAGCGTGGTCAGTAATGCCTTGCGGCTCAACCGGGTATCGCTGTGAACATCGGCCTCGCCTCGGCAAAGAGCGGCGTCTCGCAGCGCATGATCCGCCACTACGAGCGGATCGGACTGGTGCCGCCGCCCGCACGGCGCGACAGCGGCTACCGCGACTACAACGAGCGCGATGTGCATCGTCTGCGCTTCATCGCCAACGCCCGCGACCTCGGCTTTTCCGTGGCGGAGATTGCCACGCTCATCGGGCTGTGGGACGATCGCAAGCGGGCCAGCGCGGAAGTGAAGCACATGGCGCTCGATCACATCGACGCCCTCGACGCGAAAATCGCCAAGCTGCAAGCCATGCGCGCAACGCTGCACGACCTTGCGGAGCGCTGCCACGGCGACGAACGCCCCGACTGCCCGATCCTGAGCGAACTTGCCGGGACCTCGCTTCCCGAGAGCCCCCAATCCTGACGCAGATGAAGGAGAACACCCATGGCGACGTCACTCTTTCCGCTCATTCCCCTAGGGTTCCGCCAAGTGCAGACCGGCTATGGCTGGCACATGAGTGGTGGGCCCGGCACCATGATGGGCTACGGTTATGGCTGGGGCGGCTGGGGCATTGTCCACGCCGTCTTCTGGCTGGTAACGGTCCTGGCGATCATCGTGATTGCCCTGACGCTGGTCAGGCGCCTCGGCAGCGACGATGCCGACGGCAAAGACACGCCGCCGCCCACCGCGCTGGAGATTCTGGACGAACGCTATGCCCGCGGCGAGATAGACCGCGAGGACTATCTCCAGCGCAAGAAAGACATCAGCGGGGCCTGACCTTCAGAACCCTCAGTCCCGCTCGCCGAACACCCGGCACGCCACTGCGTCCAGCCGCGCGATCACAGCCGGATCGCGTGCCTCCGGGGCGGTGATGAAGGCATGTTCCAGCGCCATGTCGATGGGGCTCGGCGCGCGCACTTGCGGCAGGGCCGCGGCAAGCGCCGCCACAGTCGCGCGGGCCGTGCGGGCATTGGCGTGGAGCACGGCCAGCACGTCGGTCACTTCGACGCCCGCTTCCTCCTCGCGCCAGCAATCATAATCCGTGACCATGGCCAGGATCGCATAAGGCAGTTCGGCCTCGCGGGCGAGGCGTGCCTCGGGCATCGCCGTCATGCCGATCACGTCGGCGCCCCAGGCCTGATACATGCGGCTTTCGGCGCGTGTGGAGAACTGCGGCCCTTCGATCGCGACATAGCAGCCGCCGCTATGCACTTCGCCTCCGGCCCGGCGCGCCGATGCGCCCAGCATGTCCGAAAGCCGGGCACAGACCGGATCGGCCAGGCTGACATGGGCGACAAGACCGGGACCGAAGAAGCTGTTGGCCCGCGCCGTGGTGCGGTCGATGAACTGGTCCACCATGACGAACTGCCCCGGCGCCATGTCCTCCCGCAGCGATCCCACGGCCGAAAGCGAGATGACGTCGGTCACGCCGCAGCGCTTGAGCACGTCGATATTGGCGCGGTAGTTCACTTGCGCGGGCGGGATGCGGTGCCCTGCCCCGTGCCGCGCCAGGAAGGTGAAGCGCACGCCGCCCAGGCGCCCGGTCACGACTGGCCCCGAAGGCTCCCCGAACGGGCTGGAGACCGCAATCTCCTGCGCGTCCTCCAGATCGATGCCGGCGGCCAGACCGGAACCACCGATCACCCCAATGTGCCAGAAGCTGCTTTTCTCAGCGCGCAAGGATACCTGCCATGATGATGTCTATGGTGTGTACGCGATAGCGGTCGCGCAGCTCTTCGGTAAGAGTGTCCTGATCGAAGCAGTGCTTGAGCACCAGCCGCGTCGAGAAAAAGCGGTCCACTGCGCCCGTGACCGTGAAATAGAACAATTGCGGATCGATCTCGCGGAACACGCCCGCCCTCACGCCATCACCGATGAGCTGTTCATAGGCGCGGTAGATCGGCGAGAGATAGCAATCGGCGATCCGGCGTGCCTCGGCATCATCGCTTTCGCGGATCACCCGCATGGTCAGGCGGTTGAGATAGGGCACTTCATAGAAGGTATCGACCACCTTCCACAAATGCCGCCGCAGCTTGGTCTCGGGCGACCAGCCGTCCTTGGCGATCAGAGCGTCGACACTGGTGACGATCGTCTGCCAGTCACGGTCGAGCAGGGCCTTCAGGAGCCCGGCCTTGTTGCCGAAGTAGTATTTGACCAGCGCCGAATTGAGGCCCGAACGCAGGCTGAGTTCCGACAGCGAGATATCGATCACGTCGCCTTCGCGCATGATCGCGCTGGCCGTATCGAGCAGCAGGCCCCGCGCGCCTACAGGCGCCGTCAGGCCCGATGCCGCATCTGGTGTGCCTCTTCCCAGCACGGCGCGGCCCTACTTCGGACCCATGCGGATCGCACCGTCGAGGCGGACCGACTCACCGTTGAGATAATCGTGCTCGATCATGAACAGTGCCAGCTTCGCATATTCCTCGGCTTTCCCCAGACGCTTGGGGAACGGCACCATCGCCGCCAGCGCATCCTGCACCGGCTGCGGCATACCCGCCATCATCGGCGTCTCGAAAATACCGGGCAGAATGGTGTTCACGCGAATACCGTCGTTCATCAGATCGCGCGCGACCGGCAGGGTCATCGCCAGCACGCCGCCTTTCGAGGCGCCATAGGCGGCCTGGCCGATCTGCCCGTCCTGCGCGGCAACCGATGCCGTGTTGACGATCGCCCCGCGCGAGCCCTGCCCGTCCACCGGATCGAGCGTGACCATGCCCGCCGCCGACTTGCTGATGCACCGGAAAGTGCCGACGAGATTGATGGCGATGGCCTTTTCGAACAGCGCCATGTCGTGGGCGCGCGGCTCCCCGGTCTCGCGGTTCCGGCCCACGGTCTTGGCGGCCGGCGCAATGCCCGCGCAGTTCACCAGCACGCGTTCCTGCCCATGCGCCGCGCGCGCCCTGGCGAAACCGGCATCGACGCTGGCATCGTCGGTCACATTGACTTCGCAGAACACGCCGCCGATTTCCCGGGCAACCGCCTCGCCCGCTTCGGCATTGAGATCGAAGATGGCAACCTTGACACCCTGCGCCGCAAGCGCCCGCGCTGTGGCAGCACCAAGCCCCGAAGCGCCGCCGGTGACAACGGCCGCGATGCTGCCGTCAAGTTTCATCCTTCGCATTCCTTTCCTGGGCATGCCGCGACTTCGACGAAAGCGCGAAGCCAGGGCTGCACCCTGCATGATTTAAGCGCACGGTTAAGAGCCCGGACGGCGACGGTCAATGCGCCAGGACAGCTCACACCCGCTTGCGCAATACGATTTCACTCCAAAGGCACGATGCGCAACAATCAAGGCGATCAATGCCGATGAGCCACAGTTCCATTGCTTCACAAAAGCCCCTGAATCTCCAGCGATAGCCACCTCCGAGCCAGGCCCCGTTGGGCACACTGTTGCAACAAAAACACAGACGCAAAGTCATTTTGTGCGCAGCGCCAAATTGCATTGAAAGCCGGTCTGCGTAGCGCAACAACACCGCACCATGGCAGCAAGGCATCAAAAAGATGCACCGCTGCCGGCATCCGGGTCGCTCGCCAAGCATGGTCACTCTCTTGGTGGGCGGACGAAAGCAACAAGGGACACCAAAGTGAACACAACTGTCAAAAAGGCCGCTCTTCGGAGCGCGACGTGCTTTGCGGCATTCGCAATCTGCACGACCGGCGCCTATGCGCAGGATGCGGCAGATGATGCGAACACCGGCGAGGCGATCATCGTCACCGGTTCGCGCATCGTCAATCCGAACCTGACGTCGGCCAGCCCGGTCACAGTGGTCAACGCCGCCGACATCGCGGCGACCGGCACCACCCGCGTCGAAGATCTCGTCAACTCGCTGCCGCAGGTCTTCGCCGGCCAGGGCGGCAACGTCTCGAACGGCTCGTCGGGTACCGCCACGCTGAACCTTCGCAACCTCGGCGAAGAGCGCACGATGGTTCTCGTCAACGGCCGCCGCCTGATGCCGGGTGACCCGAACTCCTCGGCCGCTGACATCAACGCCATCCCCGCCGCTCTGATCAAGCGCGTCGACGTGCTGACCGGCGGTGCTTCGGCCACCTACGGTTCGGACGCCATTGCCGGCGTCGTGAACTTCGTCATGGATACCGATTTCGAAGGCTTCCGCCTCGACAGCCAGTATTCGTTCTACCAGCACAACAACAGCGCCGGCTCGGCCATCACTGGCCCGCTTGATGCTGCAGGTTACGACTATCCGTCGGGCAGCAGCGCCAACGGCGGCACGGTGGACACCACCCTCTCGTTCGGCACCAGCTTCGACGACGGCCGTGGCCACATCACCGCCTATGTCGGCTACCGCAAGATCAACGCCGTCCTTCAGGGCAGCCGCGACTACGCCTCCTGCGCCCTTTCCGGCTCCTCGATCTCGGGCTTCGGGTGCGGCGGTTCCTCGACCTCGCCGACCGGCCGCTTCCTGCTGACCGACGACTTCTCGAGCTATCAGCCCAATCCGGATGGCTCGGCCACTTTCGTCCCGGGCTACGGCATCTACAACTACAACCCGCTGAACTACTACCAGCGTCCGGACGAACGCTACACGGCTGGCTTCTTCGCGAACTACGAGATCAACTCCGCGATCAAGCCCTACGCCGAGTTCATGTTCATGGACGACCGCACCGTTGCGCAGATCGCGCCGTCGGGCGACTTCGGCAACACCTCGACCCTGAACTGCGACAACCCGCTTCTGTCGGCCCAGCAGCTCTCGATCATCTGCCGTCCGTCGAACATCATCGCGACCCGCGTCGATCCGACCACCGGCGCCTCCTACGACGTCGCCGGCGTGTACATCCTGCGCCGCAACGTCGAAGGCGGTCCGCGTCAGGACGACCTGCAGCACACGTCGTACCGTGCGGTTCTCGGTTCGCAGGGCGACCTGAGCCCCGAATGGTCGTATGACGCCTACTACCAGTACGGCCGCACCAACTTCGCCGAAACCTACCTGAACGACCTTTCGGCGACCCGCGTGGCCCGCGCTCTCGACGTCGTGACCGATCCGTCGACCGGCTCTGCCGTGTGCCGTTCGGTGCTGGATGGTTCGGATCCGAACTGCGTTCCCTGGAACATTTTCCAGCTCGGCCAGGTCGATCCGGCGGCAACTGCCTACCTGTCGACTCCGGGCTTCCAGCGCGGCCAGACTTCGGAGCAGGTTCTCAGCGCCACCGTCACGGGTGACCTGACCAACTACGGCATCGTCTCGCCCTGGGCGCAGGACGGTGTGCAGATGCTGTTCGGCTTCGAATACCGCAAGGAAAGCCTCGTCCTCAACACCGACCAGGCCTTCCAGACGGGCGACCTGACCGGTCAGGGTGCGGCAACGCTGCCGGTTTCCGGTTCGTTCCACGTGACCGAGTTCTTCACCGAAGCAAGCCTGCCGATCATTCAGGACAGCTTCGTCAAGGAGTTCTCGATCAACGCGGGCTACCGCTACTCGAAGTACAAGAACGCGGACAACAGCTTCAGCACCGATACGTACAAGGTTGAAGCGACCCTGGCGCCGACGGCGGACATCGCGTTCCGCGCCGGCTACAACCGCGCTGTCCGTGCTCCGAACGTACAGAATCTGTTCGCTCCGAACCGTATCGCCCTCGACGGCAACACCGACGGCTGCGCTGGTTCCGATCCCGAGTACACTGCCGCCCAGTGCGCCTACATGGGCGTGACCGCCGCACAGTACGGGAACATTCCTGCCAACCCGGCGGATCAGTACAACGGCTATATCGGTGGTAACGGCGATCTTTCGCCGGAAGTCGCGGATACCTACACTGCCGGTGTCGTCCTGACCCCGACCTTCCTGCCGGGCTTCACGGCTTCGGTCGACTACTTCGACATCAAGCTGAAGGGCGCCATCCAGCGCATCGGTGCCGATACCATCCTCAATGCCTGCGCCGAAACCGGCGACAGCTTCATCTGCTCGCTCATCCATCGTGATGCGTCGGGTTCGCTGTGGCTCTCGTCCAACGGTTACGTGACCGACACCACCCAGAACATCGGTAGCCTGCGGACCAAGGGTATCGACGTCGCGGCGGCGTTCGTCCACGAACTCAGCCCGTCGCTTGGCAAGCTCAACCTGAGCTTCCAGGGCACCTACCTGGACAAGCTGACGATCGACTCGGGCATCGGTACGCCGGACGAGTGCGCTGGCCAGTTCGGTCCGGTCTGCGGCACTCCGAGCCCCAAGTGGCGCCATCAGGCCCGCCTGGGCTGGGAAATGCCGAGCGGCATCGGCGCGTCGCTGCGCTGGCGCTATTTCGGCTCGGCCGACAATGGTGACTCCGAGCACTTCTCGCCGCAGAGCTACTTCGACCTGAACCTCAGCGCCCGCATCGAAGATCACTACACGCTGCGTTTCGGCGTGAACAACGTCTTCGACAAGGCGCCGCCGGTCACGGGTGGCTCCAACCTGGCCTCGGTCTACGGTAACGGCAACACCTACCCGAACGTCTACGACGCTCTGGGCCGTTACATCTTCACCAGCGTGTCGATGGACTTCTGATCCTTCGCCAAGCGTGAAAAAGTTGGGCGGCGGGCCATTGGCTCGCCGCCTTTCTTTATTCTAGAACCCGGGCCAGTTTTTACGTGCCCCCTCTCGGCGCAACGGGAACCGCAATGCAACAGGACGAAAAGATCGCCCGGGACCAGGCCTCTTTCCTTTCGGTGGACGAATTGCTGCGCCGCGCCATCCAGTCCCAGCAAGACTGGACCGAACGCGAAGCCCTGGCGCTGCTGCACGCGGCCCCGGCCGAAGCATTGCAGGACCCGCGCGTTCATCAAATGATGGGCCTGCTGCACCGCTCGCTTGATGAAAACGAGGCCGCCCTCGGGCACTTGGGGAAAGCCGCCATGCTGGCCCCGGCCGATGCGCGGATCGCCCATGGGCTGGCGCAAGTCACACTGGATGCCGGGCTTGATGCGCGCGACGCTTTTTCCCGCGCAGCAGCGCTGGCTCCGCCGCGTGACCGGCAACTTCAACTCAGCCACGTAGGAGCCCTGCTCGCGGCAGGATCGGCCAATGCTGCGGAAACCATGCTGGAAGCCGAACTTCACCAGGAGCCGGGCTGGGCCGAAGGCCACGCGGCGCTGGTACGGCTTCGCTGGCAGGCTGGCGAAGGCGATGCCTCCTGGCGCACGCTTCGGGCCGCCATCGACCACCGTCCGGCAGATACCGGCCTGTGGCGAGAGCTCATTCTGGGCCTGTTTCACGCCAAGAAGTACACCGCGGCTCTGGCAGCCGCGCGAACCGGCAAGGCCGCCTGCCCACCCGATCTCTTCTTTCTGTCGATCGAGGCAGCCTGCCTTGATGAACTCGAACAATATGATGCTGCCTATGCGGCATTCCTGAACATCGGCCGCGCGGCCGATGCCGGTGTCGCGCTCCATTTCACGCGCCACCTGCTCCACGCCGGACGCCCGGACGATGCCGCAGCCGTGGCGCAGGCCTGGACCGGACAGCCCGGTGCCCAGCACTTCTGGCCCTACATCGCGACCGCCTGGCGCATGACCGGCGATGCCCGCTCGCAATGGCTCGAAGGCGACGAACGGCTGATCGGCGTTCACGATATCGGCGCCCGCATCGGCGCCCTGGACAAGCTGGCGACCTTCCTCAGGACGCTTCACAGCGCCACGAGCCACCAGCCGCTGGAACAATCGGTTCGGACCGGCACCCAGACCAGCGGCCGCCTGTTCGCGCGCATCGAACCGGAAATACGCGCGTTGCGCGCCGCGGTCGTCGAAGCGGTCAAAGCTCATGTCGCACAATTGCCACCGGTCGATCCAAACCACCCTACGCTGGGCATACGGCCGCCGGACATCCGCTTTTCCGGTTCATGGTCCGTCCGCCTCACTGGCGAGGGGCATCATTCCGCGCACATCCACACGCAAGGCTGGTTCAGTTCCGCATTCTATGTCGCCGTGCCCGGCGACATGGACGCGACCGATCCGCACGCAGGCTGGCTGACACTGGGCGACCAGCCTGAATTCCGAGACTGCCCGCCTGCCTTTCGCACGATCCGCCCCAGGCCAGGTCAACTCGTGCTGTTCCCCTCGATCATGTGGCACGGCACCCGGCCGATCCATGAAGGCGAACGCATGACGGTAGCCTTCGACATTTCCCCTGGCCCCATGTCCAGGGTCAGGACCTAACGCGCAGACAGTCCGAGCACACCTCTGAGTTTGCCGATGTGGCCGGCATAATTGCGCCAGCGCCCCGATGAGCGCGCATAGATCGGTTCGCGCACCTGCCATGCGCTGGCGGTTTTCACCGCATTGGCAGCCTTGTGGAATTCCAGGCATGGCTCTTCCCAGCCCAGTCCCAGCCTGTCGAGCAGGCGCCGGACTTCGCCTTCGGTATCCCTCACCAGATCGTCGTAATGCACATCGACGATGTCGTCGGGCCACAGCGCTTTCCAATGCGCCATCAGCTTCTCGTATTCACGATACCAGTGCCCGGCATCCTCAAGATCGAAACCATAAGGCATCTGCGGCCCGAGATGCAGAAAGTGGATCGCGAGGCAATTGTCGAGCGGATCGCGGGTCGTGTGGACAATCTTCGCATCGGGAAACAGACGCTTGATCAGGCCGATATGCAGGAAATTATCGGGCCGCTTGTCCGTCACCAGGTCAGCATCCGGATGGCGCCGGTGCAGGGCCTGCAGATAAGAGGCGCGTAACCGGGCAAGGGCAGCATCATCGAGCGCAGCGGCATTTTCCGGATAGCCAGCAGCCAGCGACTGCACGATCGCAGGGATCAGATCCAGCTCCCCGCCCGCCGTCACCCGGGAATGGCGCGACAGGATCTGTTCGACCAGCGTCGATCCCGAGCGGAACATGCCGCAAATGAAGACAGGCGCAGCGCCGGGGCCGCCGGATGACTCCGATGGCGGCGATGCGCTCGGGAAAGCCCGGCGTATCCTCTCCATCGCCTGACTGGCTGCTGCACCACTGTAACCCGGGAAGCGGGGTCCCAGCGCTTGCCGGGCGGCAAGGTTCGCGGCGTTGAACGCCGTAAAAGCCGCATCGTAATCACGGCAACGGTCCAGCAACGTTCCAAGGGCAAACAGGAGATCGGCCCGTTCGCCGGGTTTCAGGCTGGCGTCACCGGCGGCACGGCGTACACGCTCTATCAGGGGATCCCCGGGGCCGGACACATCGGCCAGCAAAGCCCCCCGCGCCAGCGCAAGCATGCAACGGGGATCGGCTTCCAGCGCCCGGTCATAGAGCCGCCGCGCCTCTTCGCGTTGCCCCAGGTCTTCACAGAGATTGCCGAGATTGAGCAGGGCCGGAACATAGTCCGGCTTGAGCTCAAGCGCGCGGCGCAGTTCAACCGCCCCCTCTTCCGGGCGCGCCATGTGGTCGGTCAGGATGGCGGCGCGGTTGAGGTGGACTTCCTCCGCGCCGGACACCCCCTTCGCCAGCGCCATCTGGTATGACTGCAAGGCAGCATCGAACTGACGCGCCTGCCGCTGCAAGTAGGCGAGATTGAACCAACTGTCCGGCAAGTCCGGAAAGGCGGCCAGCAAATCCTTGTACGCAGCGATTGCCTCGATCACCCGGCCGGCGTTCATCAGTTCACGGGCACGGGAAAGAAGCGGTGGGAGGCGGTCAGTCATGGGCTCGTATCAGATCGGCAAACGACCGGGCGCGCCAGCCTCGATGCATTGCCTCCACCCGCTACAAGGCCAGGTGCAGCGCGGCAAGTTCAGAGAGAAAGAAGCGCCCTTCCCCGGCTCAGTTGCTCTTCCCTTTCTGCATCTGGGACAATTCCACTTTCTGGCGCGTATCGGCTCGGTATTCATCCCATTGCCGAGCCGTAAGGCACAGGCGGGTCTTCTTGAGACGCGAACCAGTCACCGACATGCTGCGGCAAATGACGCGGTTGGCGTCGCCTTTGCCGGGATCATCATTGGTACTGGCAAAAGCGGCCGGCGCGGCGGAAACAGCCAATACTGCGCCAACGGCCAAAATTGCGAGCGCTTTCATTATGTTCATCCTAGTAAATTGCTGAATATTCGAAGCCTAACAAACCCTCGAAAGGTTGTCGCCCCTCTTGTGCAAGCGCAGCAAGAACAGCCGTGGAAACACCTGCCGTCACCCTCCCGTTGACTTGCCCGATCCTTGTGATCGTTGCTAAGCAACCACAATCCAAGCCACAAAGGGATCGGGCATGAGCAAGAAATTCCTGCTTACACTGGCTACTGTTGTCATCATTCCTCAGAGCGCGCTTGCAAAGGACGACGACAAGGCGCCCCCGCCAGCCCTCTACAGCCAGCTTATGGATTGCCGTACGATCGCAGACCCGACGGCACGCCTGGCCTGCTACGACGCCAAGACCGCCGCGCTCGACGAAGCGACCCGCAAGAACGAAGTGGTCATCACCGACAAGGAAGCCGTCAAACGGGCCCGCCGCGGACTGTTCGGCTTCACGGCGCCGATCGGCAAACTCATGGGCTTCGGCGGTGACGATGAAGACGAAAACCGGATCGACGAGATTGAATCGACAATCGAAAGCGCTCGCAGGACTCCCGGCGGCTGGCACATCAAGCTGGCCGATGGAAGCGTCTGGGAGCAGAACGACACTCGCAGCTTCATCCTGTCCCCCAAGCCCGGCAATGCCGTGAAGGTCAAACGCGGCTCGCTCGGCACGTTTCGCGTGTCCGTGGCCGGCCAGCCCTCGGTCAAGATGCGCCGGGTCGAATAGCGCACGCTGCCGCCCGCTCACTGCCCCCCCCTGCACAAGGGGTCAGTCACCCACACAGCGCCAGTAAATAATCAACTGGCACGGCTTGCCAGCCTGTCACCGAGACACGGCTGCGCTTCTGCACAAGCAGATCTGCGAAGTAATATTATTACGTAATGTAAAAGTCCTGCGTAACATTTTCCACAAAGACACCATCTACTACGCAGCGTATCAAAACCTTTTCCAGACTAGCATTCATGTGTGCTTCCGGAACAAATCTTGCTCCCTCTCCAAAGTATGTAACCATATAGACACACTGAATTTGCCAAACATCTACATCCTGCAAAAATAGTTGAACCGATGTTCAGGTGGAGCAACAACCTCTGCAGGGCGGCCAAGCATTCACAGGATGGGCTGCCACCAAGTCCGGGCATTCCGTAAGGGAACGTCACGCCCGAAAGGGGAATGGCCGGGGCAACATAAATGCAGCAACGCATTCAAAGCCTGCGTCACGCTGCCACCAAAGTTCGGCCATCCTTTGTGGGAGTGTCACAACCCAACAACGGATGACCGGGGCAACAAGGGACACATCACGTGAAAACATCCATAAAGAAGGCTGCGCTGAGAAGCGCTACGTGCCTCACTCTTGCCGGAGCGCTGAATCCTGCAACGGTTTGGGCTCAGGACACCGAGGCTTCGGCAAAGGCAGAGCCGGAATCGACCGCGATCATCGTCACCGGCAGCCGTATCCGTCACGACACTTTCACGTCGCCGGAACCGCTGACGGTCATCACGCGTGACTCGATGACGGAACAGGGCTTCAACTCCACGACCGATGCCCTTCAGAGTTCTTCCGTCACGCAGGGCGGATCGCAGATCAACAACTTCTACGGCGGCTACGTCGTCGATGGCGGCACCGGCGTCAACACCATCGGCCTGCGCGGCCTGGGTCCGACGCGCACACTGGTGCTGCTGAACGGCCACCGTCTGGCTCCGGCCGGCACCCGCGGTGCGGTCGGCGCGGTCGACCTCAACACGATCCCGACCACTGCGGTCGACCGGGTCGAAGTACTCAAGGCCGGCGCCTCCTCGATCTACGGTTCGGACGCCGTCGCCGGCGTCATCAACATCATCACCGACAACAAGTTCACCGGCTTCAAGCTCGACGCGCAGGTGAACGTCCCTGAAATCGGCACCGGGCTCGACCGCCGCCTTTCCGGCCTGTTCGGCGCCAAAGGCGACAACTGGAACTTCAATGTTTCGGTCGACTGGCGCAAGCGCAACGCCGTCAGCATGGGCGACGTCGATTTCACCAAGTGCCCGATCGGCGGCTACCTTGATGGACAGGGCACTGCGTTTGGTGCCAACGACTACATCGATCCGAACACCGGCGAACCGAAGTGCTTCACGCTCGACAATGGCGGCGTGACGATCAACACCATCGGCGTCAGGACCCGCGAAGGCCAGGACCGCCTCACCGGTGAGACCGGATACTACAACCGCTTCGTCCCCGACGCCTCTGTAACCGGTGGTGCCACCCCCGGCTACGCCGGCGTTGACTACTATACCCGCGACAGCTTCGATCCAGACATGCTGAAGGAACCGCTGGTCACGCCGGTGGAAACATTGAACGTGTTTGCTCAGGGCAGCTATCAGCTTAATGCGCTTGGCAACGCCGAACTCTACAGCGAGTTCCTGTACAGCAACCGCAAGTCCTCGTCGCCGCTGTATCGTCAGCTCACGCTGGACTACGCCGTGGGCAGCCCGCTGGTGCCGGAATTGTTCCGCAACACGGCCTATCTCAACCCGACCGCAGTATCGAACGGCGAACTGGTCGCCCTGCGTTCGTTCATCGGCTTCGGCTTGCTCGATTCTTCGCAGAATGTCGATTTCTACCGGGCCGCGAGCGGCCTGCGTGGCGACACCGGGCTGAGCGATTGGCGCTACGACCTCTACGGCAGCTATTCCTGGTCCAAGGCCCGGTATTCCACCGCCACTTTCCTGACCAGCCGTGTGGCCCAGTCGCTCAACGTGGTGGACAACGGTGACGGCACTTTCAGCTGCGTCGATACGTCCAACGGCTGCGTCGCTGCGCCCGTCGTCGATGCCGCTTCGGTCGGCGGCAATCTCTCGCAGGCTTACCGCGACTTCATCACCCAAACCGTGACCGGCAGCACCAAGACGGCCGAATATATCGGCTCGCTCAACCTTGACGGTTCGCTGTTCCAGCTGCCGGGCGGCATCGCCAAGGCAGCGCTCGGCCTCGAATACCGCCATTCGCATCTCGACGACCAGCCGCCTGCAGAAAGCGTCGCCGGCGACCTTTACAATCTGACGTCTGCCGCCCCAACCGTGGGTTCGGATGAAGTCTGGGAAGTCTACGGTGAAGTCTATCTGCCGGTGCTGGCAAACATGCCGGGCGTCTATAACCTGAACTTCGACGCTTCGGGCCGCTACACCCACTACCGTTCCTACGGCGGCGAATGGACGTACAAGGGCTCGGTCGAATACGCACCGGTTCGCGGCGTGACCTTCCGGGGCAGCTACGGCACGTCCTACCGCGCACCTGCCCTGTTCGAACAGTACCTTGGCGCTACCAGCGGCTTCCTTTCGAGCAGCTACGATCCTTGCGACAACTACGCAGACAGCAAGAACCTCATCCTCAAGGCCAACTGTGCCGCAGCCGGCCTTCCCGCCGACTTCGAACAAAAGAACGGCGTGTCGGTCTACGGCGGCGGCGGCTCAAGCACCGGCCTGAAGGCGGAAACGTCCAAGAACCTGTCGCTGGGTATCATCCTGCAGCCAGTCCTTCCCCAGTCGGTAGGCAAACTGTCCGTCTCGCTCGATTACTTCAACATCGAGATCAACAACGGTGTGCAACGCGTCGGCGGCTCGAATATCGCCAACCTTTGCTATGGCTCGGCGAACTTCAACCCCGATGCCGGTTATTGCCGGTACGTGAGCCGCGATGCGAACAACGCACTGACCGTGATCGACAACTACGTGAACGTCGCGACCCAGAAAACTCAGGGCTTCGAATTCAACCTGCGATATCTTCGCGATATCGGTCCGGGCGAATTCCAGTTTGAGACCCAGGTCACGAAGTTCACCAAGCAGTCGACCGCGCTTGGAAGCAACGATGCTGAAATCGACTACAACAACACGATCGCTACGCCCGAATGGACCGGGACGTTCGATGCCAGCTACAAGATCGGCCCGGTCAAGTTCCGGTACGGACTGGACTGGATCAAAGGCACCGGCGACCACACTTATACCGTTCTCGCCACGGACTCGCTGACGGGTGAAGTCAATCAGGACAACCTGGAACTCTACAAGTATTACTACAAGCTCCAGACTCCCGACTACTTCCTGCATTCGGCCTCCATCCAGTGGGACGTCAACGACGAGTTCGAGTTCACCATCGGCGTGCGCAACCTGACCAACGCCAAGCTGCCGAGGATCTCGGCGGACACCTACAGCCTGGTCGGCAATACCCCGCTCTATTCGGGCTACGACTATACTGGCCGCACATTCTTCGCGAACGTGACTGCCAAGTACTGATCCGGAGCGGATACACAAAAGGAAAGGGCCCCGGTTTCCCGGGGCCCTTTTTCTATGTCTGCCGTCGGTGCAAGGGGATCACTCCACCCCGATCGCCAGCGCCCCATCGCCTTCGTCGATGTGCACGGTCGAACCGTCCGGCACCTCCCCGGCCAGCAGCTTCTCCGCCAGCGGGTCCTGCAGGTAGCGCTGCACCGCGCGCTTGAGCGGCCGCGCGCCATAGACCGGATCGTAGCCCACCCGGCCCAGCCAGCGCTTGGCGGCATCGGTGAGGTCGAGCACGATCTTGCGATCCTTGAGCAGCTTCTGCACCCGGTTCACCTGGATATCGACGATCGGGCCCATGTGTTCCTGGCCAAGGCGGTGGAACAGCACGATCTCGTCGAGGCGGTTGAGGAACTCGGGGCGGAAATGCCCGCGCACGACTTCCATCACTTGCGGCTCGACACTTTCGACATCCTGCCCGTCGGCCAGGCTCGACAGGTACTGGCTGCCAAGGTTGCTGGTCAGGATAATGAGGGTGTTGGTGAAGTCCACCACCCGGCCCTGCCCGTCAGTCAGACGGCCATCGTCAAGCACTTGCAGCAGCACGTTGAACACGTCGCTGTGCGCCTTCTCGACTTCGTCGAACAGCACGACCTGATAGGGCCGGCGCCGCACCGCTTCGGTCAGCACGCCGCCTTCCTCATAGCCGACATAGCCCGGAGGGGCACCGATCAGGCGGGCGACGGCGTGCTTCTCCATGAACTCGCTCATGTCGATGCGCACCATCGCGGTGTCGTCGTCGAACAGGAAGCCGGCCAGGGCCTTGGTCAGCTCGGTCTTGCCGACGCCCGTGGGACCGAGGAACAGGAACGAGCCCAGCGGCCGGTTCGGGTCCTGCAGCCCCGCGCGGGCGCGGCGCACCGCCTTGGAGACGGCTTCCACCGCGTCCTTCTGGCCGATCACGCGCTGGCCGAGGACTTCTTCCATCTTCAGCAGCTTTTCGCGCTCACCCTCCAGCATCTTGTCGACCGGCACGCCGGTCCACTTGCTGACGACACCGGCGATGTCATCCTCGGTCACTTCCTCGCGCAGCATGGCGTTGGCGGACTGGGCCTGCGCTTCGGCAAGCTGCTTCTCAAGGTTCGGGATCGTGCCGTAGGACAGCTCGCCAGCCCGGCCGAGATCACCCGAACGCTGCGCCTGTTCGAGTTCGAGGCGCGCGGCGTCGAGCTGCTCCTTGATCTTGCCTTCGGCGGCAATCTTGTCGCGCTCGTTCTGCCAGCGGGTGGTCAGTTCGCTCGATTGCTGCTCAAGATTGGCGAGTTCCTCGCGCAGGGTCTGGAGCCGGTCGGCAGAGGCCTCGTCGGTCTCCTTGGCGAGCGCCATTTCCTCGATCTTGAGCTGGATGATGCGGCGGTCGAGCTTCTCGATTTCCTCGGGCTTGCTTTCCACTTCCATGCGGATGCGGCTGGCGGCCTCGTCCATCAGGTCGATCGCCTTGTCGGGCAGGAAGCGGTTGGTGATGTAGCGGTTGGAGAGCGTCGCCGCCGCCACGATCGCGCCGTCAGTGATGCGCACGCCGTGGTGCAGCTCGTACTTCTCCTTGAGCCCGCGCAGGATCGAGATGGTATCCTCGACCGTCGGCTCGCCCACGAAGACGGGCTGGAAACGGCGCTGGAGAGCGGCGTCCTTCTCGACGTACTTCTGATATTCGTCGAGCGTGGTCGCACCGATGCAGTGCAGCTCGCCGCGCGCCAGGGCAGGCTTCAGGAGGTTGCCCGCGTCCATCGAGCCTTCGGACGCGCCCGCACCGATCAGCGTGTGCATCTCGTCGATGAACAGGATGATCTGGCCCTCGGCGCCCTTCACTTCGTCGAGCACCGACTTCAGGCGTTCCTCGAACTCGCCGCGGTACTTGGCGCCGGCGATCAGCGCGCCCATGTCGAGCGCCATCAGCGTGCGGTCCTTCAGGCTGTCGGGCACGTCGCCATTGGCGATGCGCAGCGCCAGCCCTTCGACGATGGCGGTCTTGCCGACGCCGGGATCGCCGATGAGGACGGGGTTGTTCTTGGTGCGGCGCGCGAGGATCTGCACGGTGCGGCGGATTTCCTCGTCACGGCCGATCACCGGATCGAGCTTGCCGTCCTTCGCGGCCTGGGTGAGGTCACGCGCGTACTTCTTCATCGCGTCATAGGCGTTTTCCGCCCCCGCGCTGTCGGCGGTGCGGCCCCCGCGCAGTTCGGTGATCGCGGCTTCGAGCGCCTGCGCCGTGACATTGCCCGCCTTGAGCGCCTGCCCGGCAGGCGTCGTGGTAGCGAGCACCAGCGCCAGCAGCAGCCGTTCGACGGTCACGAAGCTGTCGCCCGACTTGGTGGCAAGCTGTTCCGCGGAATCGAGCACGCGCACGGCATCGTTGTCGAGGCCCGGCGAAGCCTGCGCGCCGCTGCCCGAGACAGCCGGCACCTTGGCCAGGGCCTTGTCGAGTTCCTGCGTGGTGTAGGCCGCATTGCCGCCCGCGCGCTGGATCAGCCCGGCGGCCATGCCTTCGCTATCGTCGAGCAGGGCCTTGAGCACGTGCTCGGGGCTGATGCGCTGGTGGTTCAGACGAATGGCAACGGTCTGCGCGGCCTGAAGGAAACCCTTGGCGCGATCGGTGAACTTTTCGAGATTCATGGTGTGAGATGCCTCCTGACCCCGATGATATAGTGTTGCATATTTGCAACACAAGAGCCTCTACCCAATTATTATGCGTGCCTAATGTGGGCGGTCTTTGACAGTGCGCAACCGGGCACGCACGAAAAAGGGCGGCCCGTATCCGGACCGCCCTTTTCAACACGATTTCAGAGGGTTCAATGCGCGCCAATCGGATCCGGCGTGCCATCGGGATCGCCGGTGACGTGCCCGTCGGCGGAGAATCCGATCAGCAGCAACCCCGCAAGGTGGGGCGTTGCCATCGAAGTCCCGCTGATGGTGTTGTACCCGTCATCCTTCCAGGTCGAATAGATATAGACACCCGGCTCGGCGTAATCGACCGGCGGATTGCCGTAGTTCGAGAAGCTCGCCCAGCTATCGCCTTCCTGGAACGCGGACACCGTGTAGATATTCGTCCCGTTCACGCGCGCGGGCGAATAAGCGTTGGCATTGGCACCGTCATTGCCCGCGGCAATCGCGAACTTCACCAGGGACGACGCTGCGAGCACCGCAGCATCGAGCGCGTCGTCCGCAGGGCCGCCCAGGCTCATGTTGGCCACGTCACCGGCCTTGCCGTTCTGGCCGACCCAATCGATGCCGGCGATCACGCCCGCATAGGAGCCGCTCCCGCGCCGGTCGAGCACCCGCACCGGAATAACCGTCGCCCCGGCGGCCACGCCGATGACGCCAATCGCATTGTCCTTGGCCGCGATCGTGCCCGACACATGGGTGCCGTGGCCGTTGAGATCCTCGGTCTGGCCTTCCTCACGCGTCACGAAACCATTGCCCAGCGACGTATCGACCGTGAGATCGGGGTGCGAGGAATCGATGCCGGTATCGATGATCCACGCCCGCTTGCCCACCGCCGACACACCGCCATGGACGCGCGCCACGCCCCAGGGAGTCGTCTGGCCGGTGCTTCCGCCGCCGCCGCCCGTCCCCGGCTTGCCCTTCGCGGCCTGGATTGGCGAAAGCTCGATAACCCGGTCCGCTTCGCAATAGGCAATCGACGGGTTGCGTGCCTTCATCTGGGCAACGGCCTGTGCACTCATGTTCGTAGAGAAGCCGTGGATCGTGTACTTGTACACGTGGCTGACGTGCCCTCCGGCTGCATTGGCAGCGCGATTGGCTTCCGACTGCACGGCCCCGCGATTGACCGCCTTCTTGTTGAAGACGCAGATGTACGAGTTCGGAATGATATCCCCGGTCTTGGCCAGCGCCGGACCTGCTATCACGAGCGCGGCGGCCGAACATGCCAGAGTTGCGATGAGTTTCCTGTTCATGTGCCCTCCTCACAGAAAACGGCGTCTATGACGCCCATGGAGGCCAGACTAACCCGATGATTTCTTACGTCGAGTACTTGTTGCAGGATTAGGCATACAAAATTTCGCGCCCACCCGGGCATCCAGAGATCACTCTGTATTCATTGCGATATGTGAAAAATCGCAAAACACCTTTTCCATGTGTGAATTCACAGTGAACCTTTTCCTCTAACCTTGGCCGGCGGCCAGCGCGGACCGGGCGTGCTGATGCGCGCGCCACCAGGCGTCGATCGCATCGGCCCGGTCTTCGAGCGAGCAGAACAGCGGGTCCGCGAAACGCGTCCAGGCATCGCGGCATCCGGGCGAGACATAGGTCAGCACCGGCACTTCGGCGCCGATGGCGGCAACGAAGGCCGAGAGCAGCCCTGCCCGCGCGGCTTCCAGCTTGCCGAACTTGTTGAGAATCACGAGATCGCAGCCTGCCGCGATCTCTCCCTCCACCGTGTGGCTGGCCAGCGCCGCCCCTTGCGGATCGACATTGCACACGCCGTCCTGACACAAGTCGGGATGATAGAGCCGGAACACGGCGCCGCTGCCGATGCAGTGCAATTCGCCCGCGCCGCGGCGGTCCCCCCGGTCCGGCCGGGCCGATTCGATCACCCCGGCGATTCGTACCCGCGGCTGCCAGCGGCTGGCGAAATCGCGAAACGATCGCTGGGCCGCCTTGCTGGATTCCGCTTCGACGACACCGACGGGGAAAAGGCTGACTGTCATGGGCCACCTCATGTGCTGCCAGCCACGATACACTGCAAGCCCATACTATATCTATAAAAATATAGATGTACCATCCTGTCGCCGCCGCATCGGGCAAATGGCGAAGCCCTCCCCCGAACGAACCCATGTTGCTGCGATGCAACGCTTATGACGCGATGCACAAAGCCCATTTCCAAGCATTGGCGGTAAATATATACAGATGGATATAGATAAAAGAATGAAGGTGGGGCGGGAGCGGGAGACCCTGGGGGCCTGACAAGACAAGGAGGGTTACTTATGGTTTTCCACGATTCCGTGGAGGGTTTCGTGCGCCCTGAGGGGGGCCGCGAACACAATATCGGCAACACGCACCGGCGATCCACCTGGGGCAAGGGGCTCCACGCGCTGTCTCTGGGCACGGCCCTGGCCGGCATGGTCTGCGCCCAGCCCGCTCTTGCGAACGAAGCGGCGGACGCGCTCGCGGACGACGCGGCCTCGGCAACCGACGCGGGAGGCGGCACCATCCTCGTCACCGTCCGGCGGCGCACGGAGGATTCGCAGAAGGTCCCTGTTGCCATGTCGGTGGTGAGTGCCGACACCATCACCCGGACCTACACAGTCAATACCAAGAGCCTGACCGAGCTCGTTCCCACGCTGAATTATGCCTCGCCCAATCCCCGCAACACCACGTTCAAGATCCGCGGCCTGGGAGCCGGCGTGGCGGCAATCAGCGCTGCCAACGACGGGCTGGAGCCGGGCGTCGGCTTCTATGTCGACCAAGTCTATCACGCGCGCCCCGCCACCGCTTCGTTCGACTTCACCGATGTCGAGCAGGTCGAAGTGCTGCGCGGCCCGCAAGGCACGCTGTTCGGCAAGAACACCACGGCCGGCGCCATCAACATCACGACCAAGAAGCCGCAGTTCGACTGGGGCGCCGATGCGGAGCTCTCGCTCGGCTCCTACGACATGGTGCGGGCGAGCGCCGCCGTAACCGGCCCGATCGCCGGAGACACCGTTGCGTTCCGGCTGTCCGGCCTCATCAACCGGCGCGACGGGCTCGTCACCAATGTCCGCTACGACAAGAAGCAGAACGACCTCGACAACAAGGCTTTCCGCGCCCAACTGCTGTTCAAGCCCTCCAGCGATTTCAGCTTCCGCCTCATTGGTGACTGGTCCAATGTGAAGGGCGATTGCTGCGTTCCCGAATACTGGAAAGTGGTGCCGACCCTGCGCTCCGCCGCGCGGCAATATCCGGCGCTGGCCGCCGGTCAGAACTATGCCGTGCCCAGCACCAATGTCTATGACCGCGTGACCGACATCGACGCCACGCTCGGGGTCGATACCAGCGAGGGCGGTCTCTCGGGGACCGCCGAGCTGGACCTTGGCCTGGTGACGCTCACGTCCGTCTCGGCCTGGCGTTTCTGGAAATGGGACGTCGACAACGACCGCGACTACATCGGTCTGTCGATCCAGACGATCCAGCGCATCCCCTCGCGCCATGACCAGTACAGCCAGGAACTGCGCCTGGCCTCGAACGGGCACGGCAAGCTGGAATATGTCGCCGGGCTCTATTTCCTCGACCAGACGATCAAGGGCAACCAGAACACCGTCTATGGCCCGCTGGCCACCTACTGGCTGCTCGGCTCCAGCTACCCCGGCGATCTGCTCGACGGCTACGGCCTGCACAACGACACCAAGTTCACCGCGAAAAGCTATGCGATCTTCGGCGAAGTGACCTGGCGCCCCCTGCCCCGCCTCGCGCTGACCGGGGGCATCCGCTACACGTATGAGGACAAGGACGGCACTTACGATGCCACCACCTCCGGCGGCCTAGAAACCACCAACGCCACCTACATCGCCGCCAAGAACTCGATCCTGCGCGCGCAGAGCTACACCGGCCATGTCGGCGACGGCAGCGCCTCGGGCCGGGTCAACCTCGCCTATGACCTGACGGACGGGATCATGGTCTATGCCGGCTATGCCCGCGGGCAGAAGTCGGGCGGCATCAACATGGCGGGCCTGCCGGTGGACACGTCAGGCAATCCGGTGCTGAGCAAGGCCGTTGTCGGGCCGGAAACCCACTCCTCCTGGGAAGCCGGGATCAAGACCACGACGCTGGGCGGCGCGCTCACTGTCAATATCGATGCCTACCGCACCGATGTGACGGACTTCCAGGCCAATACCGTCGATACCGTCGCGCCGGCCGCGCTGCGCACCTATCTCTCCAACATTCCCAAAGTCCGGGTGCAGGGCGTGGAACTGGATGGCGCCCTGCACGTGGGAACGCGCTTCTCGCTGCGCTTTGCCGGGGCCTATACCGACGCCAAGTACGTCTCCTATCCCAAGGGCCCTTGCCCGATCGAGATGGTCGGCAGCAGCAGCACCGTCTGCGACCTCAGCGGAAAGCCGCTGCCGGGCACGCCCAAGTGGTCCGGCTCGCTGGGCGGCGAATACGCGGTGCCGGTCCCGATCGGCGCGACGTCCGGCGACTTTTACCTGCGCGGCGACGTGAGCGCCAAAAGCAAGCAATACGGCGACGGGTCGGATTCGGCCTATCTGATCCTGCCCGGCTATGCGCTGCTCAATGCCAGCATCGGCTACCGCACGCCGTCGTGGGAAGTGGCGCTGTTCGCGCGCAATCTGTTCGACAAGAACTATCTCGACAATGTGACCGCGCAGGCGGGCAACAGCGGGCTGATCCTCGCCAATCCCGGCGAGCCGCGCATTCTCGGCGTGACGCTGCGCCTTCATCAATGACGCCGGACGCGGAAGGCTCTTGCAAGACCCTTCCGCGTCGCGCTTGCGGCGGAGCGCGTCTTTGCTAGACAATCAGCCATGCGCAAATCCCCCATGCCGAGCCTGACCGCTCTTGCCGCCGCCCTTCTCCTTTCGACCAGCCTTGCCGCGCCGCTCGCCCCGGCTCTTGCAGCATCGGCCGCCGCAGCATCGGCCCCCGCCGCACCGGCCGCCCAGCCTGCCCCGGTCTCGCCGCAGGAACTGGTTTCCAAGGTCGATATTCCCTACGAGAAGTTCGTCCTGCCCAACGGGCTCACCACCCTGGTCCACACCGATCGCAAGGCGCCGGTCGTTGCCGTGACGATCTACTACAAGGTGGGATCGAAGAACGAGCCGCGCGGCCATACCGGCTTTGCCCACCTCTACGAACACCTGTTCTTCGGCGGCTCGGCCAATGTGCCCAATTTCGACATCCCGCTCGAAGCCGCCGGTTCGACGCCGACCAACGGCTCCACCTGGTATGACCGCACCAACTATGTCGAAACCGTCCCCACCGGCGCGCTCGATCTGGCGCTGTTCATGGAAAGCGACCGCATGGGCCATCTGCTGCCCGCAGTGAGCCAGGACAAGCTCGATAAGCAGCGCGGCGTCGTCCAGAACGAAAAGCGGCAGGGCGACAACCAGCCCTATGGCCTCGTCGACTATTATCAGGCCGAAGGACTGCTGCCGGTCGGCCATCCCTATCGCCATGCCACGATCGGCTCGATGGCCGATCTCGACGCCGCGACGCTCACCGACGTGCGCACCTGGTTCACCGACCACTACGGCCCCAACAACGTGGTGCTGGTGCTCTCGGGCGACATCGACGCCGCCACCGCGCGGCCCAAGGTGGAAAAGTGGTTCGGCGACATTCCGCGCGGCCCCGCGATCGAGCCGGTCAAGGCCGGTCCGGTCACGCTGCCCGCGCCGGTCACGCAGGACATTACCGATCAGGTTCCGGTCCTGCGCCTTACCCGCAACTGGAGCGCGCCGGGGCTGAACGATCCGGACACGCCCGCCCTGAAAGTCGGTATGCACATCCTCGGCGGCCTTGCCAGCTCGCGGCTCGACAACCAGCTGGTGCGAGGACAGGAACTGGCGGTCTCGGTCACGGCCTATGACCAGATCTTCCAGCAGCTCAGCTTCCTGACGATGTCGATGGACGTGAAGCCCGGCGTCGAGCGCGCGGCGGCCGAAAAGGCCTTCGACAAAGTGCTGGCCGACTATCTGCGAGACGGCCCGACCGAAGACGAAGTGCGCCGCGCCGTCACCTCGCTGCTCTCCGGCGAAATCGGCGGGCTGGAGCGCGTCGGCGGCTTCTCCGGCAAGGGCGCGACGCTGGCCGAGGGGCAGGTCTATTCGAACGATCCCGCGCATTACAAGCAGGACCTTGCCGCCATGGCCGCGCTGACCCCGGCCACGGTCAAGGCCGCGCTCGACAAGTGGCTTTCGCGCCCGGTCTATGCGCTCAACGTGGTGCCCGGCGAGCGCACCGAAAGCGGGGACCAGATGGGCGGCTGGGGCGACGAGGCAAGCCGCCCCGCTCCGCCCGCCGATCCGCACGCCAAGGCACCGCCGATCCCCACAGGCCCCGCGCGCACGCCGCCGCCGGTGCAGCCGGTCGCCGCGCTGAAATTCCCCGCGATCGAGCACGCCACGCTGTCCAACGGCATTCCCGTCACGCTCGCGCGGCGCACCGCCGTGCCCAAGCTGGTCCTGGCGATCGATTTCGACGCGGGCTATGCCGCCGACGCGCTCGACAGCCCCGGCACGCAGGGGCTGATGCTCTCGATGCTCGATCAGGGCACGGACACCCGCAATGCCACGCAGATCGCCGAAGAGCAGGAACGCCTGGGCGCGGACATCAACATCGACGGCTCGCTCGATGCCAGCACCGTGACGCTGAGCGCGCTGACGGACAATCTGGCCCCGTCGCTGGCGCTGACCGCGGACCTGATCCTGCATCCCGCCTTCAAGGACAGCGATTTCACGCGCGTGAAGGCGCAGGCGCAGGCGGCGCTGGCGCAGGCTTTCTCCTCACCGCGGGACCTTGCTTCGCGCACGCTCGATGCCGAGCTTTACGGCCAGCATCCCTATGCCCAGCCTGCCGACGGCCTCGGCAATGCCGCCTCGCTGGCCGCCCTGACGCCTGCCGCCATGCGCGCCGCGCATGACGAGTGGCTGCGCCCGGACCTCGCCCACATCTCCGTGGTCGGCGACGTGACGATGGCCCAGCTCAAGCCCCTGCTCGAACAGGCTTTCGGCGGCTGGAAAGCGCCCAGGACGGCCGCCCCGGTCAAGCCGCTCGACACCGCCACCCCGGCGCCGAAAGCCCGGATCGTACTGATCGACCGTCCGAACTCGCCGCAGTCGGTCATCATGGCCGGGCGCGTGCTGCCGCTGACCGGGCGCACCCCGGACGAGGAGCCGCTGGCGCTGGCCAACGACGTGCTCGGCGGCGATTTCCTCTCGCGCCTCAATCTCGACATCCGCGAGGACAAGGGCTGGTCCTACGGCGTGCGCACCGATGTCGCCCAGCCGGTGGGGCCCAGCATGATGCAGCTCACCGCGCCGGTCCAGGCCGATCGCACCGGGGACACGATCAAGGCCGTGATCGCCGACATGAAGGCTTTCCCGGCAACCCAGCCGGTCAGCGCCGAAGAGCTGCAGCGCGTCACCGAAGGCGCCATCCGCGCCCTGCCCAACCAGTTCGAGACCAACGCTTCCGTGCTCTATGCGATCCGCAAGAACGCGCGCCTCGGCCGTCCGGAGGACTACTACGAACAGCTCGCCGGCAAGTACCGGGCGATCGGCTCCGACGCGATCGGCACGGCTGCGGCGAAATACCTGCAGCCCGCCGGGCTCACATTCGTCGTCGTGGGCGATCGCAAGGTCGTCGAACCGCAGTTGCAGGGTCTCGGCCTGCCTGTAGAAGTGCGCGAGGCCCCGGCCACTACCGAAGCAGGGGCGGAAGAGGAGTAAACTGCATGACGATCGCCGGAAGCTATGACTGCGTCACCAAGACCCCGATGGGCCCGCAAAAGGGCGTGCTGACGATCATGCCCGGCGAAGGCGATACCTTCACCGGGGCCATCACCGGCGATCTCGGCACAATGGACATCACCCAGGGCACCGTCAGCGGCAACACGCTGGCCTGGCAGATGAAAATGACCATGCCGATGCCGATGAACCTCGATTGCACCGCCACGATCGACGGCGATGCGCTTACCGGCAAGGTCAAGGCCGGCATGTTCGGCACGATGGACCTGACGGGGACGCGGCGGGGATAGGCCCACCCTCACCTCTCCCCCCGTCCGTGTCGAACGGAAACTGACACCGGCAAACAAAAAGGGCTTCGCAGGCATGTTCCTGCGAAGCCCTTTTTGTTTGCCTGAAACGGTCGATCAGGAGGCCAGCTTGGCCTTCAGGATCTCGTTCACCACCTGCGGGTTGCCCTTGCCCTTCATGGCCTTCATCGTCTGGCCGACGAAGAAGCCGAACAGGGCTTCCTTGCCCGCCTTGTACTGCTCGACCTTGTCGGCATTGGCGGCGAGCACCTTGTCGACTTCGGCCTCAATGGCGCCAGTGTCGGATTCCTGCTTGAGCCCTTCGCGCTCGACGATCACGCCCGCATCGTCGCCGGTTTCGAGCATGATTTCGAGAACCTGCTTGGCGGCCGAACCGGAAATCGTGCCCTTGGCGATCAGCGACAGAAGTTCCGCGCCCTTTTCAGGGGTTACGGGCGACTCGTCGAGGCTGGTGCCCAGCTTGTTGAGCGCGCCGAACAGTTCGGAGATCAGCCAGTTGGACGCCTGCTTGGCGACTTCGGCAGGCTGCTTGCCCGCAGCCTTGGCGGTTTCCGCCAGCAGCAGTTCGAACCAGCGCGCGGTCTCGACGTCGGCGGTCAGCACGCCCGCGTTGTAGGCGGACAGGTCGAGGTCGCTCTCGTAGCGGTGGCGCTTGGCGTCCGGCAGTTCGGGCAGCGAGGCGAGGCAATCTTCCAGGAACGCATCGTCGAGTTCGAGCGGCAGCAGGTCCGGATCGGGGAAGTAGCGGTAATCGTGCGCGTCTTCCTTGCTGCGCATCGAGCGCGTGGAACCCGTGTTCGGATCGAACAGGCGGGTTTCCTGCACGATCTTGCCGCCGCCTTCGAGCACGTCGACCTGACGGTTCGCCTCATGCTCGATCGCCTGCATGACGAAGCGCACCGAGTTCACGTTCTTGGTCTCGGTGCGGGTGCCGAACGGCTCGCCCGGCTTGCGCACCGAAACGTTGACGTCGGCGCGCATCGAGCCCTGGTCCATGTTGCCGTCGCACGAGCCGACATAGCGCAGGATGGTCCTGAGCTTCGTCAGGTAAGCCCCTGCCTCGGCGGGCGAACGCATGTCCGGACGGCTGACGATTTCCATCAGCGCCACGCCCGAACGGTTGAGGTCGACATAGGACATCGTCGGGTGCTGGTCGTGCATCAGCTTGCCCGCGTCCTGCTCGACGTGGATGCGCTCGATGCCGATGGTCTTGGTCGAATTCTCGGGGTTCTTCTCGTCGAGCACGATCTCGATCGAGCCCTCGCCCACCAGCGGGTGGTAGAGCTGACTGATCTGGTAGCCCTGCGGCAGGTCCGCGTAGAAGTAGTTCTTGCGGTCGAACCGGCTCCACTTGTTGATCTGCGCGTTGATCGCCATGCCGGTGCGCACCGCCTGACGGATGCACTCGCGGTTCGGCACCGGCAACATGCCCGGCATCGCCGCGTCGACCAGCGACACCTGCGAATTCGGCTCCGCGCCGAACGCGGTCGCCGAGCCGGAGAACAGCTTGGACTGCGAAGTGACCTGCGCATGGACTTCAAGGCCGATCACGACCTCCCAGTCACCGGTTGCGCCCTGGATGCGATAAGTGCTCTCGGTCATGTCTCTTACCACCACTTTTCCGGCTTCGCCGTAAACCCGGCCCGCTGTTCGATCGCCAACCCTGCGTTCAGCACGCCCTGCTCGTCGAACGGCTTGCCGATCACCTGCAGGCCCAGCGGCAGGCCTTCCGCGTTCAGCCCGGCCGGGACCGACATCGCCGGCAGGCCCGCCAGCGAAGCAGGCACCGCGAAGACGTCGTTGAGGTACATCTTCAGCGGATCGTCGACGTTCTCACCCAGACCGAAGGCCGCGCTCGGCGCGGTGGGCGCTAGGATCACGTCGCATTCGGTGAAGGCGTTCTTGAAGTCGTGGCTGATCAGCGTGCGCACCTTCTGCGCCTGCGTGTAGTAGGCGTCGTAGAAGCCCGCCGAGAGCACATAGGTGCCGATCATGATGCGGCGCTTCACTTCGGCACCGAACCCGGCGGCGCGGGTGGCCGCGTACATGTCCTGCAGGTTGGCGCCATCGGGCAGATCGCGCAGACCATAGCGCACGCCGTCATAGCGCGCGAGGTTCGAGGAAGCCTCGGCAGGCGCAATGATGTAGTAGGTCGGCAGCGCGTACTTGGTGTGCGGCAGCGAGATCTCGACGATCTCGGCGCCCGCATCCTTGAGCCAGGCAATGCCGTCGTCCCAGCTCTTGGCGACGTCCGCATCAAGGCCATCGACGCGGTATTCCCGCGGAATGCCGACCTTCTTGCCCTTCATGTCCGCCGAGAGACCGGCTTCCCATGCGGGCACGGCCATGTCGAGGCTGGTCGAATCCTTGGGATCGAACCCGGCCATGGCTTCGAGCATGATCGCGCAGTCCTGCACCGAGCGCGCCATCGGCCCGGCCTGATCGAGCGAGCTGGCAAAGGCAACGATGCCCCAGCGCGAGCAGCGGCCATAGGTCGGCTTGATGCCGGTGGTGCCGGTGAAGGCGGCGGGCTGGCGGATCGAGCCGCCGGTGTCGGTGCCGGTCGCTGCCGGGCACAGCCGCGCGGCGAGTGCCGCCGAGGAACCGCCCGAGGAACCGCCCGGCGCCAGCGCCGCGTTGCCGCCGTCATTGCGGCGCCAGGGCGAGATCACGTTGCCGAAATAGCTGGTCTCGTTCGAGGAGCCCATCGCGAACTGGTCGAGGTTAAGCTTGCCCAGCATACCCGCGCCCGCATCCCACAGCTTCTGGCTGACGGTGCTTTCGTACTCGGGCTTGAAGCCTTCCAGCATGTGGCTGGCCGCGGTCGTCTGCACGCCCTTGGTGGCGAACAGGTCCTTCATGCCGATCGGCACGCCGCCCATCTTGCCCAGCGCCTCGCCCGCCGCGCGCTTGGCATCGGTGGCCTTGGCGGCCTCGATCGCGGCTTCGGGGGTGGCGACGATGAACGCATTGAGCGCCTGCTGCGCGGCAGCCACGTTCGCGTTGAAGGCTTCGGCCACTTCGACGGCGGTGAAGGTGCCGTTGGCGACACCGTCGCGGATGGCTGCTACGCCGAGTTCGGTAAGATCAGTCATTTATCTTCATCCGTCGCCCCCGCGAAGGCGGGGGTCCCGCTGGTCGCGACAGGGCAGAAAGGAAGCGGGATCCCCGCCTTCGCGGGGATGACGAACATGGGGGCCCGGGGAAAACCCAAGCTCACTCGATCACCTTGGGCACGCCGTAAAAGCCGTGTTCGGCCGCCGGGGCATTGGCCAGCACGGCATCACGCTTGTTGCCGCCGGTCAGCGGATCGGCATCGATCACGTCGTCGCGCAGGCGCAGGGTGTTCGGGATCACGGCAGTCATCGGCTCGATGCCGGTGACGTCCACTTCGCCGAGTTGCTCGACCCAGGCGAGAATGCCGTTGAGTTCGGGCACCATCGCCTCAAGCTCTCCCTCGCTCACCTTGATGCGGGCGAGGCTGGCGATCTTGGCCACGGTTGCGGTATCGACCGACATGGCGGTTCCTCAATAATGGCAGGACCGGCGAGCGGCCCCGGATATAAAAACAGGCTGAAAGCGGGCGCTAGCACCCGCTCCCGGCCTCATCAAGCGGTCAGGGGGCTGTCAGAGCCCCCGACTCGTCAGGGATGGGCCGGAGCCGCGGCGCCCTGTTCACCATGCGCGCCCTGCATCTGCATCTGCTGCAGTTGCTGCATGATGCGCTGCTGCTGCTCGATCTCGGCGCGGCTCTTGAAGTCCAGCAGTTCGATCTCGAACGTCAGGTCGGTGTTGGCCGGAATGTCGCCCACGGCCTTGTCGCCATAAGCCAGCGACGAGGGAATCTCGACCTTGTACTTGCCGCCGCGCTGCATCTTCACCAGCGCCTTGCTGAAACCGGGAACGACTTCGCCCAGCGCCATCGGCACCTGCTGGGCCTGGTCGAACACCTTACCGCTGGGCAGCGTGCCCTTGTAGTTGATGAGCACCACGTCATCCATCGTCGGCGAATCGCCGCTGCCGGCGGTCAGCGTCTCGACATGGACGGCGGGCGGCATGGCGGCATAAGCGACACCGCCGGCAGCCAGCGCAATCGCCGCCACGCCAAGCCAGATCTTGGTGAGCGAGCCCTTGGCGATCGGCTGCAGCGGGACGCGGGTGATCTCTGTCATTGTCGAAAAGACCTCGTTGGGGTTCGCCCCATAGACGTGCAGATGCACAAAGGGCGCGGATGGATTTCCGCGCCCTCATGGCTCAAGCGGGGCCTGCGTTCAAGCGCGAACCCGCGATTTTGAGGTGCCCTGCGAAAAACCGCAGGAAACGGCGCTTACTTGACGCCGTCACGCTCCATGCGCTTGCGCTCCAGCTTGCGGGCGCGGCGAACGGCAGCGGCCTTTTCGCGGGCGCGCTTTTCCGAGGGCTTTTCGTAGTGACGGCGCAGCTTCATTTCGCGGTACACACCCTCACGCTGCAGCTTCTTCTTGAGCGCACGAAGGGCCTGATCAACGTTGTTGTCGCGAACGAGAATCTGCATAAACCGAAACACCTCACAAATCGAAGACCAGAGCCCCACATGCCGACGCGGGGAAGGCCCTCTATAGAATACGAAAAGACGCCGATTCCCATCAGGGCCGGCTCGAAGTTGGGGGCCGCTAGCACCGGACGGACGAAAAGGCAAGCAATCTTGCCGCAGATCTTGCCCTCGCCAATACTGGCGGCGCAGGAGGAAATGCAGCTTTCCGCGCCCTTATACCACGGCCCCGTACTTCATGCCAGTTGGTCGACGATCAGCCCGCTGCTGGCAGTAGTGCTGGTGCTGCTCGACGCCGAATAGGTCGAGCCGCTGGCCATGCTGGCGCGCAGATTGTCGAGAAACGCCTGCATCGAGGCCAGCACGTCATCGACCGAGGTCTCCGAGTCGCTGCTCGACGACGAAACCGAGCTGTCATCGTCCGACGACGACGGCGGAGGCGGCGGCGGGCCACCCGGGCCGTGGGGACCACCGGGACCACCCATGCCCTGCATCCCGTCCACACTGCTGCTGCCATCGATGCTGGCCACTTCCGTGCCGTCACTCGACGCGGCCATCTCCGGCGGCGTGCCACCGGCGCCGGAGGGGCCCTGCGCGAACAGGCCCTGCAATTCGGCGGCCTGATCCTCGGTAAGCGTGCCGGCATCGACCTGATCGGAAATCAGCGAATCGATGCGGTCCTTCATTTCCGACGGATCGAGTTTGCTCGACGACGTGCCGCTGCTGCTGCCTGAACCCAGCGCGCTGTCGATCGAATCGAGCGCGCTTTCCAGTGCCGTGGCGTCGGTTTCGCTGATCGATCCCGCCTCAAGCGCGGCCGAGATCTTGTTATCCATATCGTTGCGCGGACTCATGGGCGGGCGTGACATGCCCGCCGAAGACATGACTTGCATACTTCGGTCTCCAATAACTGGAGTGGGGTCGCATCCCTGCGGCGGAAGTAACCGGACATGGCTAAAAGCGCCTCAATCCCTGCTACGCAAATCACCGTATCCCGAAACGCAGAAGGCCTCCGCGCACGGCGGTGATTGGAAATCCGTCCATTCGCGGCTAAGGCGGCCGGATGCCTCAACCTTCCTTTCTAGCGGCCTCGCTCTATGTAGCGCTGGGCGGCGGCACCGGCGCCTGGCTGCGCTTCCTTGTCGGCCGCGCCTGGACCGCGCTCATCGGCCCCGTGCGCGCAAGCGAATTTCCCTATGGCACGCTCACGGTCAACGTGCTCGGCAGCCTGTTCATGGGCCTGCTCGTCGGCTGGCTCGCCCGCTTCGGCAGCCACGGCGAAGGCACGCGCCTGGTCCTGGCCATCGGCCTGCTGGGCGGCTTCACCACGTTCTCCTCGTTCAGCCTCGACATCGTGACGCTCACCGAGCGCGGGCAACTGGGGATGGCCGCTTTCTACGCGGGCATTTCGGTGATCGCCGGCATTTCCAGCCTGTTCCTTGGCCTTGCCATCATGAGGCACGCAGCATGAGCGGGCCGGGCACGACCGAAACCGTTCGCCAGTTCACCGTCGGGCACGACGACGACGGGGTACGGCTGGACCGCTGGTTCAAGCGCCATTTGCCGCAAGTCGGCTTCGCGATGGTCTCGCGCTGGGCGCGCACCGGGCAGATCCGCGTCGACGGCAAGCGTGCCGATGTCGATACGCGGCTCGAAGCGGGCCAGATCCTGCGCGTGCCGCCGGGCGGCGAAGCCAAGGGCAGCGGCAAGCCCGCCCGCCCCAAGCGCGAACTGACCGACGAGGAAATCGAGCTCGCCGATTCGATGGTGCTGACGCAGGACCGCGCCGCGATCGTGCTCAACAAGCCGCCGGGCCTTGCCACGCAGGGCGGCTCGGGGATGAAGCAGCATGTCGACGGGCTGCTCGATGCCTTCGCCGGCGACGGTCCGCGCCCCCGCCTCGTCCACCGGCTGGACAAGGACACCTCCGGCGTCCTCCTCATCGCCCGCACGCCGGGCAGCGCGGCGTTCTTTTCCAAGCGCTTTTCGGGGCGTTCGGCCAAGAAGATCTACTGGGCGCTGGTGGTCGGCGTGCCCAACATCTCCGACGGCATGATCGAACTGCCGATCGCCAAGCAGCCGGGCACCGGCGGCGAGAAAATGCATGTGGACGAGGAAGGCGGCCAGCCCGCGCGCACCCGCTACCGCGTGCTTGACCGCGCGGGGAACCGCGCCGCTTGGGTCGAACTGCATCCCCTCACCGGCCGCACCCACCAGCTGCGCGTCCACATGGCGGCGATCGGCCACCCGATCGTCGGCGACGGCAAGTACGGCGGGCAGGACGCGTTCCTCTCGGGCACGATCAGCCGCAAGATGCACCTGCACGCGCGCCGCCTGATTATCGAGCATCCGGACGGCGCCCCGCTCGACGTGACCGCCCCCCTGCCCGAGCACTTCGCCAATTCGATGGCCTCGCTCGGTTTCGACGAGGCGGACGGCGCCGAACTGCCCCCTGCCCCGCCCGAGCCGACCAAGGCCGACGAAAAGCGCGCGGCGAAGGCCCACGCCAAGGAATACCGCAAGGAACGCCGCGGCGAACGCCGCAAGCGCAGCGACAGCCCCTCGGGCCGCGTCCGCTCGGGCAAACCGGCGGGCAAGCCGGGCTCCAAGGGCCCCGGCAAACCCGGCGGAAAGCCCGGCGGAAAGCCCGGCGGAAAGCCCGGTGGCAGGCCCTCCGGCAAACCTTCCGGCCGCCCCGCCCGTCCCGGCGCGCGCAAGCCGGGCGGCTCCGCGCCGCGCGGATCATCCCCGCGAGGCAAGCGGTGAAACTCGCCGTCTTCGATTGCGACGGCACGCTGGTCGATGGGCAGGCCTCGATCTGCGAGGCGATGGAAGCGGCCTTCGCGGCCTTCAATCTGCCCGCCCCGCCGCGCGGAATGATCCGCCGCGCGGTCGGACTCTCGCTGCCGCAGGCGATCCGCCAGCTCCTGCCGGACAGCACCAGCGAACAGCAGCACGCGATCGCCGATGCCTACAAGGATGCCTTCCGCACCGCGCGCAGCGAAGGCCGCGTGGCGCAGCCGCTGTTTCCCGGCGTCGAGCAGACCCTGCGCGCGCTCCACGGCTCAGGCTGGACGCTCGCCGTCGCCACCGGCATGTCCGACCGCGGCCTGACGCATTGCCTCGCCAACAACGGCATTACCGATCTCTTCGTCTCGCTGCAGACCGCCGACCGCCACCCTTCCAAGCCGCACCCGGCGATGCTCGAAGAAGCGCTGTTCGAGGCCGGCGCCCTGCCCGAAGAGGCGGTGATGATCGGCGATACCGCTTACGACATGCAGATGGCGGTCAGCGCCGGCACCCGCGCCGTGGGCGTCGACTGGGGCTATCACCACCCGCACGAGCTGGAAGCCGCGGGGGCCGAGAAAGTGGTCGAATCCCCCGCCGAACTGCTGGAATACCTGCAGTCATGATGACTTTGGCCTGAGCACTTTGGCATGAGCGAGAAAGACCCCGCCGCCGCCCGCTTTGCCGCGATCCAGCTCACCCGGCTGACCGGCGTCGCCTGCGTGGTGCTGGGCATCGTGATCGCCACCGACCGCATCCTGCCCGGCCTGCCTGACTGGGTGGGCTACATCCTCATCGCCAATGGACTGGTGGACGTGTTCGTCATCCCGCCGATCCTCATCCGGAAGTGGCGCACGCCGAAATGAAGCGTTTCTACAAGACTGTGACGGTTGAACCGGCCGGGGACGACTGGCGCGTGCTGCTCGACGGGCGCGGGATCAAGACCGCCGGGGGCCGCGCGCAAGTGGTGCCCACCCAGCCCCTCGCGGAGGCGCTGGCGGCCGAATGGCAGGGCCAGGGCGAGGAAATCGACACTGCCCGCTTCCCTTTCCGCGATCTGGCCGATTTCGCCATCGACGCCGTCGCCACCAATCGCGCGCAAGTGATCGGCGAACTGCTGCCCTACGCCGAGACCGACACCCTGTGCTACCGCGCCGATCCCGACGAGGCGCTCTACAAGCGCCAGATCGATGTCTGGGAGCCGCTGCTGGCCGGCGTTGAAGCGCGGCTGGGCGTGCAGTTCGCCCGCGTCTCGGGCATCCTGCACAAGCCCCAACCCGCCGAAACGCTGGCGCGGCTGCGGCAGGAGCTGGAAGCCCAGAGCGGCTTCGCCCTTGCCGCGCTCAAGATGCTCTCCAGCCTCGCCGCCTCGCTCACGATCGCGCTCGAAGCCGTGCGCCCCGGCGCCAATGCCGAAGCGCTATGGAAAGCCGCCGAGCTGGAAACCGACTGGCAGGTGGAACTCTGGGGCGAGGACTGGGAAGCCGCCGAGCGCCGCGCCGCCCGCTTCGAGGCGTTCACGCTGGCCATGCGCATGGCGGAGCTTTCCCTCAAGGCATGAAGCTGGTCTTCAGCCGCAAGGGTTTCGACAGCACCGCAGGCGGCGCACCTTCGCCCATCGTGGAGGGCGTGCCGGTCTCACTGCCGATCCCGGCCCGGGACCGTTCGCGCACGACCTTTGCCGATCGCGGCCTTGCCGGCCTCGTGGCGCAGACCACGCGCGGCAGGCTCACCGGCCAGGACTTGTGCCATGACGATCCGATGTTCGCGGACGGGTTGTGCTGGTTCGGCCAATGCGGCGCCGCGCAGGGCCATCTGGCGAAGCACGGCGTCGGCCCCGGCGACCACTTCCTGTTCTTCGGCCTCTTCGCCGATCCCGAAACCGGCGAGCGGCACCACCGGATCTTCGGCCACATGCAGGTCCTGGCCATGGGATCACCGGACGGCATCGAGCGCTCCGCGCACTGGATCGCACCGCCCCGGCCCCATCCCCACCGCGAGGGGGACTGGCCTGCCAACAACACGATCTGGTTCGGCCCCGGCAAGACCGCCCGCCATGCCCCGGACGCCCTGCGCCTGACCGTGCCCGGCGGCCCGCTCAACCTCTGGAGCGTGCCCTCCTGGCTGCGGCAGCGGGGCCTCACGTATCACGACAAGCCGGAACGCTGGCGGCGCGGCGGCCTGCTCGATTCCGCCAGGCGCGGGCAGGAATTCGTCTGCGACATCGGCCGCGCGCAGGAACCGCGCCGCTGGCTGGAACGCATCGCCGCGCTGATCGAAGGCACCTGACGCGGAAAAGCCCGCCCCGGACGAACCGGAGCGGGCCTTCCGACAGCCGCAGGCGAAATGCCCGCGCCCATCCTTCTTGAGATCAGAACTTGGCGCCGAGCGCGACGATCGCGTTGTGGCGGCTGACGTCGGACTCGTAGTTCGAGTAACGGTATTCAGCCTTCAGGAAGAGACGGTCGCTCAGGTCGTACTGGTAGCCCGCGCCGAGACGGAAGCCGTCACCGTTCGCGCCATCCGAAGCGGAATTCACGCCATCGGTGTAAGTCGCACGGATGCGTGCGTTGGTGTAACCACCCAGAACGTAGAGCTTGCTCTTCTCACCGACCGAGGTGCCGAGACGAACGACAGCAGCCAGATCGCGGCCGGTCTTGACGCACAGGCGATCCCCGGCAGTAAAGATGTCGCTCGCACATTCCTTGACCGTGCTGTCGGCAACAGTGCCCTGGATGCCAACGAACATGCCGCCCGAAAGCGGAAGGTCGTAGCCGGCCGAAATGCCGTAGTTCACGCCTTCGTCGGAATCGCCGCTCACCGACACCGAATCAAGGCCGGTTTCGACCTGCAAGAAAGCCTCGGCGTTAGCGGCAGCGGGAATGGCGAACAGCGCGGCAGCGGCGCCCGCGATGGCGAACTTCTTCATGGTAACTCCTGCTTGTGCTTATCATCCGCGCCGGGACCGGCAGCGGGGAGGCGCCGCTTACAGGAGGAAAAAATTTCCCGGAAACAAAATTCCGAAAACAACCTGCAACAAAATCGTCATAGTTGTATTGTTGCAACAAATAATCGACCAGCATAATTCCGAATATTGAGGAATTCGGTCACTTCAAACAATTGCAATGCAACCCCGAAAGACGCCTTTTCTATTTTTTCGACGAATGCCGATTAAAAATCGACAAGCATCATATCGCCAAATTTTCCGAATCCACCGACATTACAGACAGCCTACCCCGCTGCGACTAGGCCTTGCTGTGCAAGACCAAGTCTCGCGACCCTCCCGCAAGCGGGAGGGCGCCATTGCGCCCGTTGCTGCGTGGTTCTGATACTCCCCTCCCGCTTGCGGGAGGGGGCCGGGGGTGGGCTGTCTCGAACGGCGCCGACCCCGCCTTTGCGGCCATCCGACAAGCCGCAGAAACGTCCCGACAGAGGCCCGGCAGCGGCCCTTTGTTCGGAAGCCCCTACCCGCCCTTGATCCAGTCCGCCACTTGCCGCGCGACGTCGTTGGCGGCCTGATTGAGCGCCGGCCCGACATACTTGGCCTTGGGCTCCACACCGTTCACCGCCGCTTCGAAGCGCTTGGTGACGATTTCGCTGCCCGGACCGCCGCTGCGCACCGCATCGAAGCGCACGACCACCGCCTGGCGCGGCACGTCGTAGCCCATCTCCAGCAGGCGGCCGCGGACAAAGGTCTCGCCGGTCACTTCGAAGTCGCCGCCTTCGATCACCAGCTTGCCGGTCTCGGCGCGGATCGTCTCCGCCAGCAGCGAACGGAATTCACGCGCCGGCTTCTCGATCCAGGCGGCGTTCTTGAGATAGGCCAGGTTCGACGCATCCACCCGCACCGGAATGCGCAGCACATCGAGGCTGCGGTCGGTCTCCGGATCGAACACCACGATCGCATTGCTCAGCTTGCCGCTGGCTGTCGCCCCTGTCGGCGCCGTCTTCTCCGGCGTCAGGCGGAACAGCAGGTCCGGCGCCTTGCTGCCGAGACTGATGCACCCCGACAGGGCCAGGCACGACACGGCGAACAGGGCGCCCTTGAGGATACCGGGTGCTGCCGCAGGCTTCATCGCTTTTCCCATCATCGCCCCATTCACGGTTTGTAGTCGGGCAGCGTCTGCCCCTTGATCAGGGCGCCGGCACCCTGCTCGTCGATCTTCTCGGTCACGTTGCGCAGCGCCTTGCTGGTGGCGCGCAAGTCACGGATCGCCGCTTCGGCAGCGGGCAGCGTGCTTTGCGAGACCTGATCGAGCGCGGGCTGCGCGTGCTCCATGGTCTTGTTGAGCTGATCCATCGACTTCTGCGCCGAGGCCAGCGTCTTGCGCAGCTGCTCGGCCAGCGAATTGCCCTCGCTGCCCAGCAGGTCGTCGGCCTTGTCCGCCACCCCCTGGAACGAGGCGAGCGTCTGCGTCGCCTGATCCAGCGTGCCCTGCAGTTCCACCAGCGTCTTGCGCACTTCGGGCGTGGCCTTGGCAAGATCGCGCGTCATCTTGTCGGTGTTCTTGAGGATGCCGCCGATCGCCTTGCGGTTATCGTCGGACAGCAGCAGGTTGAGATTCTCGGTCAGCGTCGCCAGACGCTCCATCAGCAGCGGGGCATTGGCCAGCACTTCGCTGAGCCCGCCGCGGCTGGTGGGAATGACCGGCACGCCTTCCGGCCCGGACTGGGTGAGCAGCGGCGCGCCCTTCTTGGCGCCTTCAAGCTGGATGTCGGATACGCCGGTGAAGCTGCCCTGGATCGTCGCGGAAGTGCCGATGGTGATCGGCACTTTCTCATCCACCTTGATCCGCACGCGCACGAAGCTGGGATCCTTGCGCCACAGCTCGATCTCTTTCACCTGGCCGACGCGCACACCGGAATAAGCGACTTCCGAACCCTTCGCGAGCCCGTCGACCGATTGCTTGAAGAAGATGTCGTATTCGTTCTGCGCGCCTTCGTTCAGACGCGCGAGCCACAGGACAAAGGCCGCCAGCGCCGCCAGCAGCACCAGCGTGACGGTTCCTACCCAGACGTGATTGGCCCGTGTTTCCATGCCCTAAGCCCTATGCCCCCGTCTTGCCCATGCTGTCCATGCCAGTGCTGTCCAGCCCTGTGCTCTCTATGCCTGTACCGGCCATCGCGCTTTCCACTTCGGGATCGCCCTTGGCCGCCAGCGCCGCCCGGCCGCGCGGGCCGTTGAAGTATTCCTGAATCCACGGGTGATCGAGCGCCAACAGTTCCGGGATCGTGCCGACCGCGATCACCTGCCGGTCTGCGATCACCGCCACCCGGTCGCAGATCGCATAGAGCGTATCCAGATCGTGGGTAATCAGGAACACGGTAAGCCCCAGCGTTTCCTTGAGCGCGCGCGTCAGGCTGTCGAACGCAGCCGCACCGATCGGATCGAGGCCGGCGGTCGGCTCGTCGAGGAACAGCAGTTCCGGATCGAGCGCCAGCGCGCGCGCCAGCCCGGCGCGCTTGCGCATACCGCCCGAAAGCTCGCTGGGATACTTGAACGCCGCCTCCTCCGGCAGGCCGGACAGACGCACCTTGAAGCGCGCGATCTCGCTGCGCAGATGGCCCGAAATCTCGGGATAGAACTGCTTGAGCGGCACTTCGACGTTCTCGCCGACGGTCAGCGTGGAAAACAGCGCGCCGCCCTGGAACAGCACGCCCCAGCGCGAACGGATATCGATGCCGCCATCGTCGCGCGGCTGGGTCATGTCGCGGCCGAGCACTTCGATGTGGCCGGCGCTGGGGTGCTGCAGCCCGATGATCGAACGCATCAGCACCGACTTGCCGGTGCCCGATCCGCCGACCACGCCCAGCACTTCCCCCTTGCGCACCCTGAGCGAGAGGTTCTCGTGAATGACATGCTCGCCGAAGGCATTGCGCAGGCCTTCGACCACGATCGGATATTCGCCTTCGTAATCGCCCGACAGATCGGTCATTTCCAGCCGATCTCCGTAAAGAAGATGGCGAAGAACGCGTCGAGCACGATCACCGTGAAGATCGCCGTGACCACCGCCTGCGTGGTGCGGGTGCCGACTTCCTCGGCGTTGGACGTCACCTGCATCCCCTGATAGCAGCCGAGCAGGGCCACGATCAGCGCGAAGACCGGGGCCTTGATAATGCCGATCCACACGTCGGTGATCGGCACCACTTCCTGCGTGCGCTGCAGGAAAGTCCAGAACGGGATGTCGAGCGCGAAGTTCGAGATGAAGGCGCCGCCGATGATCGAGAGCACGGCCGAATAGAAGCCGAGCAGCGGCATCATGATCATCGAGGCCAGCACCCGCGGCACCACCAGCGCTTCCATCGGCGAAACGCCGATCGTGCGCATCGCATCCACTTCCTCGGTCAGCTTCATCGTGCCGATCTGCGCGGCGAAAGCCGAACCGGACCGGCCCGCGACCATGATCGAGGTCATCAGGATGCCCAGTTCGCGCATCGAGAGGCGCCCGGTCAGGTTGATCGTGTAGATCTCCGCCCCGAACTGTTCGAGCTGCACAGCGCCCTGCTGTGCGATCACGATGCCGATGAGGAAGCTCATCAGCCCGATGATCCACAGCGAGTTGATCCCCACGTACTGCATGTGGTGGACCAGCGCCGTGCCGCGCAGGCGCGAGGGATGGCGCAGCGCCGTGAACATGGCGCTGATCATCTCGCCCAGGAACGAGACCGACTTCACGAAGCCATGGCCCCAGCCGATCACCACGTCGCCGACATCGCCCAGCGTGCGGATCAGCAGCGAGGGGCGCGGTTCCGGCGCGGCCTCCTGCTCGCCCAGGCTGCCGATGGCCGCGAACAGACGCCGCGCCTGTTCGCTTTCGCCCGTCGTCTCAAGCCCATGCTCGCGCGCGTAGTTCGCCACGAGCCAGGCCCCGGTGGTGTCGATATCGGTAACGCCGGACAGGTCGATCCGCTGGAAATGGCCGTCAAGCGCCGCCAGCCGGGCATCCAGGTCGCCCAGCGAATAGACGCGCAGGGGCCCTTTCAGCGCCAGAGTCGGGACGCCGCCATCGTCGCTTTCCGACAGGGTAAATTCCGCGTATTCCCGCATCTCGGCTCGTATTGGGGGAAAAAGCGTGGACCGGCAAGTGGTTCCACGGCTGCGACGAGTTGTGACGGGGCTTTTGATGGCACGCACTTGCGGCGAAACCGTGGCAATCGCGCCTTGCGCGTAAACCCGCCCGCTGGCAAAGCGCCCGCGCCATGACAGAAACCGCACCTGAAACCGCTCTGGACAAGACTTTCGACCCCGCCCACATCGAGGCGAAGTGGTACGCCCACTGGGAGAACAACGGCCTGTTCCACCCGGAACGCCCGGACGCGCAGCCCTTCACCATCGTAAACCCGCCGCCGAACGTGACGGGCAGCCTGCACATCGGCCACGCGCTGGACAACACGCTGCAGGATATCGTCATCCGCTACGAGCGCCTGCGCGGCAAGGATGCGCTGTGGGTGGTCGGCACCGACCATGCGGGCATTGCCACGCAGATGGTGGTCGAACGCCAGATGGAGGCGAAGCAGGACAAGCGCACCAATTACACGCGCGAGCAGTTCATCGACAAAGTCTGGGAGTGGAAGCACGAGAGCGGCGGCACCATCACCGGCCAGCTGCGGCGCCTCGGCTGCTCGATGGACTGGAGCCGCGAGCAGTTCACCATGGACCCGCACTTCACCAAGGCGGTGGTGAAAGTCTTCGTCGACCTCTACAATCAGGGCCTGATCTACCGCGACAAGCGGCTGGTCAACTGGGACCCCAAGCTCAAGACCGCAATCAGCGACCTTGAAGTGGAAACCCGCGAGATCAAGGGGTCGTTCTGGCACTTCAAGTACCCGCTCTCGGACGGCTCGGGCTTCATCACCGTGGCCACCACGCGTCCGGAAACGATGCTGGCCGACATGGCAGTCGCCGTGAACCCGGAAGACGCGCGCTACAAGCCGCTGCTGGAGCGCGGGGCCACGGTGATCCTGCCGATCACCGGCCGCGAGATCCCCATCGTGGCGGACGAGCACGCCGATCCGGAACTGGGCTCGGGCGCGGTGAAGATCACCCCGGGGCATGACTTCAACGACTTCGAGGTGGGCAAGCGCGCCGGGTTCAAGCCCGCCGAGATGCTCAACATGCTCGATGCCGAAGCGCATGTCTGCCAGACGGCGGACGGCCTCGTGCCCGAACAGTTCCTCGGGCTCGACCGTTTCGAGGCGCGCGAGCAGATCGTCGCCGAGATGAAGGACCTGGGCTTCCTCATCCCCCATGTCACCAAGGACAAGGAAGGCAACGAGATCGAGCACGACGCCGAGCCGCGCACGATCCAGACGCCTTACGGCGACCGCGGCGGCGTGGTGATCGAACCCTGGCTGACCGACCAGTGGTACGTCGATGCCGAAAAGCTCGCCGGGGCGCCGATCGAGGCAGTACGGTCGGGCGCGATCGAGATCGTGCCGAAGACGTGGGAGAAGACCTTCTTCAACTGGATGGAGAACATCCAGCCGTGGTGTGTGAGCCGCCAGCTCTGGTGGGGACATCGGATTCCGGCTTGGTATGCAGAAGATGGCGAAGTCTTCGTCGCCGAGACCGAGGAAGAGGCGCAAGCCCTTGCCGGCAACAAGCCGCTCACACGCGACGAGGATGTCCTCGACACCTGGTTCTCCTCCGCGCTCTGGCCTTTCGCCACGCTCGGCTGGCCGGACGATACCGAGCTGCTCAAGCGCCACTACCCCAACGACCTGCTGATCTCCGGCTTCGACATCCTGTTCTTCTGGGATGCCCGCATGGCGATGCAGGGGCTGCACTTCATGAAGGAAGTGCCGTGGAAACGGCTCTACCTCCACGGCCTCGTGCGCGCGGCGGACGGGGCGAAGATGTCCAAGTCCAAGGGCAACGTCGTCGATCCGCTGGGCCTCATCGACCAGTACGGCGCCGATGCGCTGCGCTTCTTCATGGCCGCCATGGAAAGCCAGGGCCGCGACGTGAAGATGGATGAGAAGCGCGTCGAGGGCTACCGCAACTTCGCCACCAAGCTGTGGAACGCCGCCCGCTTCTGCCAGTCCAACGGTATCGGCGCGAGCACTTCGGTCGCCGCGCCTGCCGCCACCAGCGCGGTCAACAAGTGGATCATCGGCGAAGTCGTCGAATGCCAAGCCGAACTCGACAAGGCCATGGCCGACTTGCGCTTCGATGCGGCGGCGAACTCTGTCTATCACTTCGTCTGGGACCAGTTCTGCGACTGGTACATCGAACTGGTGAAGGGCAATTTCGACGATCCGGATTTGGGGGGGGAAACCAAGGCCGTCGCCGGCTGGGTGCTCGACCAGATCCTCGTCATGCTCCACCCCTTCATGCCCTTCGTCACCGAAGAGCTGTGGAGCAAGATGGGCGATCGCGACGGCGAGCTGATCGTGGCGAAGTGGCCTGCCCCTGAAGCTACCGTGGATGCCGATGCCAAGCGCGAGGTCGAATGGCTGATCGCGCTGATCGGCAACTTGCGCGCCGCCAAGGCCGAACTCGGCATCGCGCCGGGTGCGCGGCTGACGGCCTATCTGGCCGATCCCTCGGACGCCACCAAGGCGATCATCGGGCGCAACGGCACCGCGGTCGACCGCCTCGCCCGCCTCGATGCGATCCATTTCGAAGCGGCGCCCGCCGGCGCGGCCATGCAGGTCGGCGCGGGCGATGCGATGCTGACGATCCCGCTCGAAGGCGTGATCGACATCGCCGCCGAAAAAGCCCGCCTCGAAAAGGCGCTGGCGGCCTCGCAGAAGGAAGCCAAGTCGCTCGAAGGCCGGTTGTCGAACCCCAAGTTCGTCGAGAAGGCCAAGCCCGAAGCGGTCGAGAAGGCCAAGGCCGACCACGCCCACCACGCGGCGGAAGCGGAGCGGCTGGCGGCGGCACTCCAGCGGCTGGGGTAATCACACAATCCTCCCTGTTTTGCATGGCAAAATGGGGAGGGGGCAGCGACGCAGTCGCTGACGGAGGGGCATGCTACCCCTCCACCACCCGCTTCGCGGGCGGTCCCCCTCCCCATCGCTTCGCGACAGGGAGGATTTGGAGACGGCCTCCTCCCCCTTGATGGGGGAGGGATACGCAGGCTTGGCAGCTTGTCTGCCTGGCCGGAGTTGGGTGGGGGTGAAGTCCGGGCGCGACGCTCCATCACCCCCTTCCAACTGCGCCTATCAAGGGCGGACGGTTTACAGCGCCTCACCCGCGATTTCATTTTCCTACCCGCGCACCTTCTGCCACTGTCCCGGCATGTCCGCCCTGCCCCGCCTTCACCCTGCCTCTTCCGCACAAGGTGACAGTCCGGCGCAAGGTGACACATTGGCTTCGCTCTGGACTGTGTAAACCGTGTCAACCTGACCTGTAACCTTGTGACTCCCACTCTCTCATGCTGACTTTGGCCACCACCACGCCGGGCGAACCGGAACTGTTCGCCTCGCTGCAAGGCGAAGGCCCCTCGATCGGGCGGCCGAGCACTTTCGTGCGCCTCTCGCGCTGCAATCTGGCCTGCCAGTGGTGCGACACCGCCTACACCTGGCGCTTCGAAGGCGACAATCGCCCGCACCGCGACGAAACCGCCTTCGAGCGCAAGGCCAACCAGCTCATGCGGGACGAAGAGGACGTGGCGCAGGCGATCGCCGCGCTGCCGCCGGACCGGCTCGTCGTGACCGGC
>NZ_BCTX01000008.1 GCF_001590985.1 Novosphingobium naphthalenivorans NBRC 102051 | reverse complement strand
CCCGCGCGCAGGTCACCCGGCCGCTGGTCATGCCGACCGAGATCATCAACCTTCCCAATCTCACCGGCTACCTTCGTTTCGGGCGCGATCTTCCGGTGGTCCGATTCAGGGATCGGTATCGGCGCTTCGAAGCCGCGCAACCGGGGTTTGTTGATCGCACCGCCGAGCCTGTCCGGATCACACCGATGGACGGGAAAGGCGCCGAACAGCACGAGCTTCCGCTGGAAGAGCCGCGTCCTTTTGTCCCGCCTGCGAAGAGTGACGAAGACACCGAGCCATCCAGTGCCGAGCCCAAGCTGCCCACGGCAAACCCCGGTCTCATCGGGCCGCGTCGTAACGAGGGGGCCTGTTCGCTGCGGCAGCAGAGCCGTCCCGGCAAACCGCTGCGGCCTTCGCGGCCCGCTTAAGTCTCCCCCAGATAAGGATACGATTCCATGCGTGATGATCCTCGCGACAGCTCTGCCGCCAATCCCAACCACGAGGCTTCTGGCAAGCGCAAACCTGCCGATTTCGCGCCGCTGACGGTGCGCATCTCAACCGCTGTGCGCATGACCGGGATCGGGCGATCGAAGCTTTACGAGCTTATCGCCGCCGGGGAGATCGAGATCGTCAAGATCGGGTCCGTTACGCTGATACCGGTGGCCAGCCTTCAAGCGTTGATTGTGCGGCATCGGAAGTGAACGGAGCCCGCATTGTGCGCTTTGGGGCTGAAAGTGGGACTTACTTGCCGTTCTCAATCGTGGTGGCGAACCGCAGCTTCTGTAGAAAGCGGAACACCAAGTGTCCGTCGGTCTCGTAGTACCCTCGGATCGCACCTCGCTCGCTTCCCCAAATTAGCCATCCGGTCACGGCTCGCTTGAGCCCACACCCAAAACTTGAATGACGTGACAGATGGCGCTCAGCACTTCGCCAAAGCTGCTCTAAGTGCTTGCGTTCCTGTGCAAAGTCCAATTTCCCGGAGAAACCGAGTATGGTAATGCTCCCGCATGCCCAGCTTCGCACACAAAAAAATCGTCGAGAAGATCCAGAAGATCGACGAGCTACCGTCTGATGATGCGCAATACTTGCAATGGGTCGGCGCCGGTCAGCACCTGAAGTTCCTCAAGCAGAATGCCATCGCTGACGAGACAGTCATTTACGGGTCCGGCCCCTACACGTTCATTCATTCAATCGTGGTGCCGGATGAAGCGCTAAAGGCCGCATCGCAGGATGACGTGCTGCGATGGAGCTGCAATCCTTATGTCAGCATCGCCAGCTATGTCTCCGGCGGTGGCCGCAGGGGGATGTGGATCGAGCGGGATGACCATCGCCGGGGCTCAAAGGCGCTTGATCAGGGGCGCGATCTCATTTTCGCGCGCACGTTTGAGGGATGGAGCGGCGACGGGCGCGACTACATCGAAGTCAATCAAGAATACACACATCTGACGGGTGTCCACTGGCGACCCGAGGAAAATGCCTATTGCCGCTTCGATGATCACGGTGACCTTCGGCACTGTGCATCCGTCACGCTAGGTCGCAGTGGCGAAGAGGTACGGCTAGTCTCGTTTACCTGGGAAGAGCTAGAGGAATACCTGACCATCGCACGTTGCTCGCTTGTGCGCATGTTCGACTTCACGTTGCTGAAGCACAGCGAATTCAATGGCTGGCCAGACAACATCGATGACGTGGTCCATGTCGATTCCGCCGATTTCTTCTATCGGCAGCGTCACTGCGGACGCTGTGCCTACACGCGCGGTATCCAGATCATGCGCCCGCGCCGTGGCGCTGACCAGGTCTTTCAGGGGGTGACGGATGGCTGGAGCGGGAACAAGTCCAAGCAGTACGTTGAGTTCATTGCGCATGATTGGCGCAATGAGCGACTGGCCAAAATTTCCACAGACCCGGCAGCGACGACCAATTATTTTCAGGCGGAGGGCAACGATCTGCCGTTCGAGCTATCCCCGGCCTTCTTTCGGGCCGAGGTGCTGTCAAAATACAAAACCGACCGCGAAAAATACACAATCAAAGACCGTGAAGTGAGTTGCCGGGCGGCATGGCACCTGCGCGGCTACGACGTGAATGAGGCGGGTCAGGTCCATGCCTATATCTGCGATCTGCGTGCCCTGCCGTACACGGAGCAGCTGCACTGGCTGGCCTTCAACGTCGAGCCACAGGCAGGCATCTCGGAGCGCGCCATCATCAATGACTTCCAAGGTGACTTTGTAACGTTCCGGCACCCGCGCGAGGAAGTCATGTCCATTGTCCGGCGATGGAGAGACCGCAAGGTTGAATGGTGGAAACTGCGTGATTCCGATTTGATGGATCGGGCCAACATTCCGCTGACGGCGAGCAAGGATGAGTGGGCCGAAGCCGTCATGGACCTCACGAAGCTTGTCGTCGAAGGCTTCGAGACAAAGCCCCTGCGTCAGCGCCTTGACCGGTTATCGGTCGAATACACCGACAGTGACCGCACGCTGGCATTGTTGGAAAAGCTCCTGAATGTCGGCCGCCACCGGGATGAGCAGATGAAGCTGTCGGGGCTGCGGGAGGCGCAATGGCTGCGGTCGAAGTTGCAGGGCCACGCAAGAGGCACCGAAGCGGCGCAAGCGGCAAAGGACGCCATCGCTAACTTCGGCAGCTTCAAGGACCATTTTTCGGACCTGTGCACGCGGATCGCTGCGGAACTGCAATCGATCGAGTCCCAATGTGAAGCCGAGCTGTGACGGAACGCGCCGCCATCTTTGATTTTGATGACAATGCGGAATGGGGGCCGCGCTTATGGGAGCTTTTGCGCCCCTATCTGCCAGGCAACATGGCCCAGATTGTCGGGGCGGCAGAGCCTGAATTCATCGAGGATGCAGCGGACGTCGTGCTGGCGCATGCGGATAAACAGGTTCTCTCTGCGGTAATGACCGACTGGCTTCGGTCCCAGCGGATACGCGGTTACCATGGCACACGCGTCAATGCCGACGAGCTGGCGTCTATTCGCCGAGACGGCCTTCTGCCTCTCAGGGTCCAGCAGCGTACCGAGCGTCTGCAACGCGCCTTGAGCCAGCATCCCCGATGGGACGAGGTTGCGCACACATTGCCAGCAGCGTTAGAGCTATTCGGCCCAGGAATGCGCTCTGGTAGGCGCGAAGGGCAAGTGCATCTGACGGTCTCGCGGGCAGGCCTCGTGAACGGATTCAATCATTACCTCAAGGAAGGCTCTGAGTTCGATTGGCATGTCTCGCACCATTTGCTTGGTTCCGAGGGCCAGGTCCTAATGGCAGCGGACGGCGATGCGTACCTCATTTCACTGCTGGTTCCAGGCGATGCTGCGCTTACAGCATGCAATCGCTTCGGCATGCCGACGGATGGCTTTCCGAACTTGGTCTACGACCTATTCCGTGTTTGGAGCTATTGGCTGGGGTACCCGGATTACCGTGCGTCCCGCCTCAAGCTCGATTGCGGGATGGTTTTCTCAGACATAGTCCCTGTGTCCTGGGTAGACCGTGTCGAGAAGATCGACATGATCTAGGCCTACTGCCGAGGCGGCTGGTTCACGGTATTCAATCGGCAGCTTCTGTCAGCAGTGGACATTCGCCGTGGACGATCGCAATGACCGGGTCTGGTCGGTAGCGCCGCCAACCGATTTTTGTGAGTTGAGTTCTGCATCAAAATTATCCGGCCTTGACTCAAGCCAGAACCCGTGTGCTCTATTGCACAATTTCGCTGCGTGCTAAAACTTAGTCAGAATTAGCACGTAGCATTAATTATTTAAAATAAAACGGAAGAGTATCTATGGCGCTTAAACCAGGACCAAAGCCGATTGCAAAGTCAACAGGGAAGCCGGATCAGCGGCGCCGTGACAACAAAACTACGCCAGGCAATACACCGGAACTAAAGCCTAGCAAATCTAGCAAGCCCCCCAAAAAGAAATGAAAGAGGTGAATCGTTGATTTGGGCTTCTACCCCGAAGGGCGATCACTTCTATGTTGGATGACGGGTCTTGGGGCAAAAGGCCGGTTAGGTCTTACTAAGGCTAACCCTTTTGGTCGAGGCCACCAGGGTATGAGGTCGCAATGCGGCTGGCTTCCGTGTGCGGCAAGGGAAAGCAGACGATCCGCTCCCGAGGAGCGCAAATTGGCGGCTGAGCGGGCGGCAAGGGGCGACCGTGGCAAGTGGATCCATGTTCTTGAAAACGCGTTCTTCCACTCCCCATATGTACCACCTCGCCCCGGGAAGTTCACATGGCGACTATCGAAATACCTTGCAACTTCGTCGGCCGCTTTAAGGTCGGCGACAATCTCTCGTACAACTGTCGTGTCCTCTGCGATCTAGTCGAAGCGAACGAGGACGCCTGCTTTGCCAAGATGATCGTGCTGCAGGCTGGCGCGATACTCGAGGCTGCCATGATTGAGGTCATCTACCGCGCTCAGCAGTTCTGCCTCGAGGGTGTCCCCAACATTGTGGAGGATGACCGCCTCAAGATCGAAGATACAAAGATTGAGAAATTCGCGATCGCCATCGACATCCTGCGCAAGTACCAGGTCCTGGATGCGGCGGGCGCCGACATCTATGAGGAGATGCATCGCCTGCGCAAATACCGGAACAAAATCCATATCCAGGAAATGGTGAAAATCGTCGACGCGCCTGACGACGAGGATGTGCTCTTCACCGATGAGATCGTCACTTGGTCGCTTGCGCTTTTGCGCCGGGGGCTGGAGTTCTTAAGCACTGACCTCTCGCGGCCACAGCATATCCAAGGCTATGTTGCCGCGCTTTACATTCCGACCTGACTGCAATCAAACCCAAACCAGTTCATGCGCTGGTCGCCGCCTGACACCAAACTGTAAAGTCGTGCAGGAAGGTACCCTTCAAAGCCCGACCCGGCAGACGCCCCAAGTTGGTTGCGAGTGGCCGGAATCGCAACGTCCGCTCCTAAAGCGCGAAAATCAGCGCCTGAATGACTGAAATGGGTCGGCAGCCGACACCACGCAAACGCCAGCATTCGGTGCTGAAGGCTGTAAAGCAGCTGTCTCGCATCCACCTCTGTCCGGCTCTGGTTGGCATGGACGGGGGCCTGGGACGTAGGCTCTCGGCTTAGTCGACGTGATCTCGAATACGCACACTCAATTTATCGCCATCTGAGGGCAGTTCGTCGAAATTGGCTGATTTGGGGGTGGATTTGGGGGTGCCGGATTGAGCTTCTAGAGCTTTTTTATAATCAATTGCAGTATGATACGAGGGTTGGGCCAATCCCTCCTCCGCTACCATTTTTCACAGACCTGTTTTCCATACCGGCAAGGGCGCCGGTGGATGCTGCGCGCGCGATCTGAACTACCGCCTGCCCTGCATTCCCTTTGCGCCTGCCAGCTTGCCCCTGTCAGCCGTTCGCGCTGCCGCTCCAGCGGCAGCGCGGACTGCGGCGTAAAAATGATGTCTGGCAACATTTCGTTACGGTTTCGAACGAGGCGCGAAATGGAGGTTTCCTTATCTGGCGGAAACAACGACCACATAATGGAGATCGCCATGATTTCGGCATTCCTTCTGGCCATTGCAGGCCTTTCCGCGGCCCCTGCCCCTGCTGACGCATTTCCGGCCTACGGCGCCGATACGGTGAGAAGCCTCAAGGGACATCCGCCGCTTCCCGCTCCGGCCAAAACGGCCAAAGCGGCAGCAGCGCAGACCAATTGCCACCCCGAACCGACCAAGGGCCGGATCTGCCGCCACAATATCGTGCAGGCCAAGCAGGAGCGCCGGAATGCGCCTGCGCTGGCGGAAGCCGCGGGCAGCAAGGCGGGGGAGACCATGCAGTGATGCCGCTGCGCATGGCCCTGGCGAGTTGTCTCGCGCTGGGGTGGGCCGGCTCCGCGGCAGCTTACGACGAACTGCCGCGCGGGCTCGCCAAACTGACGCCTGCCGACGTTGCCGAGCGCATTCACGTCGACGACGAGGCCCTCGAACCGCACATCGTGGTCTCGACGCAAAAGGCCTGGGAACGCGGACGCAGCATCGACGGGGCCCATGCCAGCGACGTTCACATGCGCGCCCTGGTGGACCGCCAGAGCGGTGCGGTACGGTGGCAGGTCTGGCACGAACTGATCTACCCCAGCCGCCGGCCCGAAATGGTCGGCGTCAACTACCAGGCCGAAGGACGCCTGAAGCAGGCCGGCATCCTCGTGGCGGAGCATTGGTCCGACGACTGCCCCGGCGTGGATGACGTACCCGCGCCGTGCAACAAGTATGCGCGCTTCGTTTTCGAAATCCCGGGCTCGGTGGTGGAAGAAATCGCCGGAGCCTATCGTCCCGAAAGCCGCGATCCCTGGCGGCTTCGCTTCAAGGACGAAAACGGCGGATCGATCACCGGCGGCCTCGCCCCTGCCGAAGCGGCAGGGCTGCTTCAGGCCGTGGAGCGGATACGCTCCCGCAGCGGTGATTGAAGCGCTTTCCGGTGAAAGTTCAGGGCGCGGTTTGCCGGACTGCGCCCTCGCACCTATATGATGGCAAACCAGTGCAAAGACGATGACGCTCGCTCCCCCACTCAGATCCCCCCACGATTCGATGATGACGCCCCCCACCATCCTGCTGGTTGAGGACGACGGCGCCTTGAGGACATTGACCGCGCGCGCCTTGCGGCAGAGCGGCTTCAATGTGCTGACCGCCGCGACCGGTGCGGAAATGTGGGTCACGCTCAAGGAGGCGTTCGTCCAGCTCATCGTGCTCGACATCATGCTGCCCGGCACGAGCGGTTTCGATCTATTCCGCAAGCTGCGGCGCGAAAGCGACGTGCCGATCATCTTCGTCAGCGCGCGAGGCAGCGAGGAAGACCGGGTGCTGGGCCTCGAACTCGGCGCAGACGACTATCTCGCCAAGCCTTTCAGCACGCGCGAACTTGCCGCCCGCGTCAGCGCCGTCCTGCGCCGTGGCGGAGGAAGCGAGATCGGCCTGGACGGAAGCGCCGACGGACGCGCCCCGGACATCATCCGCTTCGACGGGTGGCAGGTTTCCCTGGCCCGCCGCGAACTGCGCTCGCCCAGCGGCGCAATCGTGGATCTCACGGGGGCCGAATTCGATCTGCTTTCCACTTTCCTCGGCTATCCGCTGCGCGTGCTCGGGCGCGAGCGGCTGATGGAGCTTTCGCGTTCCCGCATCGGCGACAGTTCCGACCGCAGCATCGACGTTCTGGTCAGCCGCCTGCGCCGCAAGCTGCAGGCCGAAGGCAGCGAACCGCCGATCGTGACGGTGCGCGGCGTGGGCTACATGTTCAAGGCGGAAGTGACCCGCGACTGATGGCCGGACGCCTCGTCGCGATATTCCGGCGTCTCGGGCTGCCCGAGCGGCTGCTCGGCATTCTCCTGCTGGTTATCGTGGTCGACTTCCTGGCCAATTCCCTGCTGTTCGACCGCGCCAACTCGTTCGAACTGCGGCGCGACGATGCGCAGCGCATTGCCGAGAACCTCGTGCTGTCCACCCGAATGCTCGAACGCGCCCCGCCCGGCGAGCGCGATGCCCTTGCCGGGGCGCTCAGCACCGAACATTTCACGCTGGACTGGACGGCCCCCGAAGACCGGCGGCGCGGCTCGCTGGGCCTTGCCAACTTGCGCGCGCAAGTGGTCGAGATCGAACCCGAACTGGCCTATGCGGATCTGGAGCTGCATCTGGAGGAGCTGCCGGGCAAGGGCAATATCGGCGGCTCGCTCAAACTTGCCGACCGCAGCGTCCTGCGCTTCCACACCCATGCCCATGCGGCCTGGACACTGACTGCCGGGCGGATCATCAGCATGTTGCTGCCCACCCTGCTGCTGATCGTGCTTGCCTGGGTCCTGCTTCGCACGACACTGAAACCGCTGCGAAACCTGATCGGAGCAACGCGGCAGCTTGGCTCCGGCCCGCTCGAACCGGTGCCCGAGCGCGGCCCGGACGAGTTGCGCAGCCTGATCCGCGCGCTCAACGAAATGCAGCTGCGCATCCATAAATCGCTGGTCGACCGCACCCAGACGATGCTGGCGATCGGCCACGACCTCAAGACGCCGCTGTCCCGTATGCAGCTTCGCTTGGACGACAGCGCCGTCGCCCCCGAAGTCCGCGAAGGGCTGGCGCACGACATCGACGAAATGCGGATGCTGCTCGAATCCCTGCAGGCCTATGTCGACAGCGACGGACGCAATATCCGGCCCGAGCGCATCGATATCGCCGTCATGGCCGAAACGCTGGTCGATACCGCTGCGGACCATGGTGCCGATGCGGCCTATTCCGGCGCTTCCCATCTTGAAGTCTATGTAAGGCCGGTTGCGATCCGGCGGGCCCTGTCGAACCTCATCGAGAATGCCATCCATTACGGCGGCAGCGCCCGGGTTCATGTGCGCCAGGATGGCGGTGCCGCCGAGATCGTTGTCGAAGACAATGGCCCGGGCATTCCGGAAGAGCGCATCGCCGATGCCCTTCAGCCTTTCGTGAGGCTCGACACCTCCCGCGCCCGCGATACGGCCGGAATGGGCCTGGGCCTTCCCATCGTGCGCAAGGCCGTGCGCATGGAGCATGGCACGCTGGACCTTCGCAACCGGCCGGAAGGCGGCCTGCGCGCGACGATCAGATTGCCCCTCGCGCCTGCCTGACACCAAAGCGCGATGAGCTTGACTCATCGCGCTTTGGTTAAGCCCGTGCGGCGCTTGAGCATTTCCAAGGCGTGATGCGTCAGCATCTCAGCGCCTTGGCATGAGCCCCTGCTCCGCACCTGCTGCGCCGCAGCAAGATTTCGTTACACACGCGAACAACGGAAGAAAACCGGCCTGCCTACCTCTTGGGCAATCCCGGCGGCATCGGGCCCCGGTCGATAATGACCCGCAGAAAGGTAAGCGACGTGAACGAATTGATCGGCCGCGTTTTCCATTTCGAAAAATCGATATTTCCCGCACACGGCGAACTGTTCGGCAAGCTGACCACCCATGGCCAGGAGCCCAAGGCGCTGATGATTTCCTGCGCGGATTCGCGCATCGTGCCCGAACAGATCATGCAGGCCCAGCCCGGCGATCTGTTCGTATGCCGCAATGCCGGCAATATCGTCCCGCCCTACGCCACCATGAACGGCGGCGTGACCTCCACGGTCGAATATGCCGTCGCTGCCCTCGGTGTGCGCGACATCATCGTGTGCGGTCATTCCGACTGCGGCGCGATGAAGGCGCTGAGCGATCCGGCCGGCCTGGAAACGATGCCCAACGTCGCCGCCTGGCTGCGCCACGGAGCGGCAGCCGAACATATCGTCAGCTCCTGCCACGGCGACCTTGACGGCAAGGAGCGCGTCCGCGCGATCAGCCTCGAAAACATCATTGTCCAGATCAGCCACTTGCGCACTCATCCTGCGGTGGCGGCAGCGATCGCGCGCGGTCAGATGACCCTGCACGGCTGGTTCGTCGATATCCACGCCGGTCAGGTTCTGGGCCTCGACGGGGACAGCGGTGAATTCGTGCCGCTGCGCGAAGGCCGCGATCTGCCGGTCGCGCTGGCCGCGCGCACGCGCATTGCCACCGAGTTCGCGGAGGCCGCCGAATGAGCGCAACGCTTGCAGCTCCAGGCGAGGCAGGCCGCGGCCTCTTCGCCCATTTCGGCCGTGACTTCACGGCCTCCATCGTCGTGTTCCTCGTGGCCATGCCGCTGTGCATGGGCATTGCCATCGCCTCCGGCGTACCGCCGGAGAAGGGGCTCGTCACCGGCATCATCGGCGGCATCGTCGTCGGCCTTATTGCCGGTTCCCCGCTGCAAGTGAGCGGCCCTGCCGCCGGCCTTGCCGTCATCGTCTTCGAATTCGTGCGGGAACATGGGCTCGAAGCCCTCGGCCCGGTTCTGCTGCTGGCCGGTGTGTTCCAGGTTGTCGCCGGGGCCCTCAAGCTCGGCGGCCTGTTCCGGGCGATCAGTCCGGCTGTCGTTCACGGCATGCTCGCCGGCATCGGTGCGCTGATCGTGATTGGCCAGTTCCACATCCTGTTCGATGAAAAGCCCCTGTCCAGCGGGCTCGAGAACATGGCCATGATGCCCGCACGCGTGCTCGGCCTCGATTTCGGCGATGCCGCCGCGACGGAACTCGCGCTGACGCTCGGCCTGCTGACGATCGCCGTGATGATCGGCTGGGAAAAGCTGCGACCCAAATCGCTATCGCTGATCCCCGGAGCCCTGCTCGGCGTGATGGCGGCGACTCTGGCCGCCTGGACCATGGGCCTCGATGTCGCCCGCATTCAGGTTCCCGAATCGATCGGCTCGGCCTTCGCTCTTCCGACGTCCGCCGGGTGGTTCGCGCCGCTGGCCAATCCCTCGCTTATCGTTGCCGCGCTCGCCATCGCTTTCATCGCCAGTGCCGAAACGCTGCTTTCGGCGGCCGCGGTGGACCGTATGCACGACGGCGTGCGCACCAAGTACGACAAGGAACTGAGCGCCCAGGGCGTCGGCAACCTGCTGTGCGGCCTGGTTGGCGCGCTGCCGATGACCGGCGTGATCGTGCGCAGTTCGGCTAACGTGCAGGCGGGAGCGAAAACCCGGCTTTCGGCAATGCTGCACGGCGTCTGGATCCTGGGCTTCGTCGCCCTTCTCCCCTGGCTGCTGGCCGAAGTGCCGATGGCGGCGCTGGGCGGCGTGCTGGTCGTCACCGGCTGGAAGCTCGTCAGCCTCAAGCATGTGCGCCACTTGTTCAAGGCACACGGCTTCCTTCCCGCTGTAGTCTGGGCCGTGACGTTCATTCTTGTCGTCACCACGGACCTGCTCACCGGAGTGCTGGTCGGCCTGGCGCTGACGGCCATCGAACTGCTGCCGCACATGAAGGAACTGCGCCTCAAGGTGCACCAGCATGACGAGGAAGAGGAAACCCGGCTCGAGATCCACGGCGCGGCGACTTTCGTCGGCCTGACCAGGCTCAATGCCGCCCTTGAGCGCCAGCCGGAAGGACGCCCGGTCCACCTCGACCTCGGCAATGTGAAGGCCATGGATCACACCACGGCGGAGACGCTGGGCGAATGGATCCAGCGCCGCCGCCAGAGCGGCCATAGCGACCGCGTGACCGGCGATCCGTCGGTCCTGCGCCCGCTTCCGCTCGGCAGCTAAGCCCCGTTCATCTGGAGGCCGGGCACCCTCACGTCCGGTCCCCCCTACCTCCGGGCGGACTCGCGAAGGCAAGTCCGCCCGGCTTTCTGTCCAGTGGTTCGCCAGAGCGGACGCCAAAGCGGATAGCGGAAACATTTCGTCACAAGCCAGCAAGCGAGCCGACAACCGTTCCCGGTAGGCCAAAACAGCCGGCGTGAAACGCGCTCGCCACGAAGCTGGGTTCGGCGCGCCGGCCGCAGGATGGAACGAAAAAAATCACATCAACATGAGGGCGTTCCCAATATGAAAACTCGTCTGCTTGCAGGTGCCGCAAGTCTTGCTACCGCCTGCCTCGCGTTTGCCGCTCCCGCCGCAGCGCAGGATATTCCCGAATCGATCACCATCTCGGGCAGCGCCGCCCTGGTGACGGACTACCGCTTCCGCGGCGTCTCCATGACCGACAAGGAAATGGCGGTTCAGGCCGGCGTGAGCGTTTCGCACGAAAGCGGCGTCTATATCGGCACCTGGGCCTCGAACCTGTCGGGCTGGGGCACGTTCGGCGGTTCCAACATGGAACTCGACATCTACGGCGGCTTTGCCACCGAGATCGCCAGCGGTGTCACGCTCGACGTCGGCCTGACCTGGTACATGTTCCCCGGCGGCCTCGACACCACCGACTTCGCCGAACCCTATGTGAAGCTCTCGGGCGATATCGGCCCGGCCAACATCATGGTGGGTGTCGCTTATGCCCCCAAGCAGGAAGCGCTCGGCACCTGGTACAACAGCGCCGCATCGGCCGCCTATGACAACCCGGGCGACAAGAACGACAACCTGTACCTCTGGACCGACGCCAGCGTGGGTATCCCGAACACCGCCCTCACCCTCAAGGGCCACATCGGCTTTTCGGATGGCAACCCCGGCCTCGGCCCCTGGGGCACCAGCCCGGCGCCGACCGGCAAGTACATGGACTGGATGCTGGGCGCGGACTACGTGCTCGGCCCTGTGACGCTGGGTGTGGCCTATATCGATACCGACCTCACGAAGTCGGAAACGGCTTATCTTCAGCCGAACTTCTCGTCGTCCAAGAACGGCTCGTCGATCGCCGGATCGACGGTTGTGTTCTCGCTTTCCGCAGGCTTCTGAGCCTTAGCGAGCACAGCCCCGGCGGTTTTGACCGCCATCCGAACGCCCGGCCGGAAAGCCGGGCGTTCTTCCTTGTGTGAAGGGCCTAACCGCATCGTCTGAACACGCGCCGCCACATTGTCAGCCGCGCACCCTACCCCCGAAAGGCGATCACACGGATCGGGCGCCACAGTCCGTCTTCCCAGGCATAAAGACCGAAGCCCCGGAAACGGAAGGACGCGGGGCGCAGTTCGGACGCCAGCCGGGCCTGCAACGCCCGCGCGGCCTCAGGTTTGACCTTGTTCTGAACCGTAACGTGAAGCCGCAGCGGCCGCGTGTCCTGATCGGTCAGCAGGCCATGCATACGCTCGGCGATCTGCGCGTGCAGGTCCACCATCACGGGGCTTTCCACGGCAAGCGCAGTCCCGTGATCGAGTTTCATCAGCCCTTCGATCCGGGCCTGAGGCGCCGGGTTTCTTGCCAGATCGCCCAGGACTTGCAGCAGTTCCTCCTCCACCGACGGCGGCAAGGCATGGAACAGCGTGACATGGGCCTGCAGGCGGTTGCGCTCGGGCGGATAGTGGGCGCGCCGCAAGGCATCGGTCCAGGCCAGCACATCACCCGGCAATTCCGCCGTAATCAGCAGGGGAGCACCGGGCTTCCGCGGCCCTTTCGCAATCCAGTCGCCCGAGGCGGCGCTCACAGCTCCCCGCGCTCGCGACGGATCGCGAACCACTTGGCGACATTGGCGTTGTGCTGCTCCAGCGTGTCGGCAAAGGCATGTCCGCCGCTGCCATCCGCCACCATGTAGAGCGCATCGGTCTTGGCCGGATGGAGCACGGCCTCGATCGAAGCCTTGCCCGGATTGGTGATCGGATGCCTGGGCAGGCCGGTCATGGTGTAAGTGTTGTAGTCGTTCACCGCCTCGATCTCCGACTGGCGGATGCGGCGGCCGAGCGGCTTGCCCTTGGTGATCGGATAAATGATCGTCGGATCGGCCTGCAGCAACATGCCTTTCTTCAGGCGGTTCGAATAGAGCCCGGCGACCATCCGGCGTTCCTCGGGCTTGCCGGTTTCCTTCTCGACGATCGAGGCGAGAATCAGTGCCTCTTCCGGCGTCTTCACGGCCAGATCAGGCCCGCGCTGGGCCCAGAGTTCCTCCAGCGTCCGGCGCATCGCCGCCTGCATCCGGCGCAGCACCGCCTCACGCGATTCGCCCGCATCGAAAGCATAGCTGTCGGGCAGGACCGAGCCTTCTTCCGGCACGGCGACCTCTCCGGTAAGCTGCGGCACGGCCATCAGCCGCTCCTGCACCATGATCGAAGGCATACCTTCGGGGATCATGACGAAGCGGCGGATAACGTCGTCGCTGCAGATGATCGACAGCACCCGGCTGGCGCTGGCGTGGGCGGGGATCTTGAACTCGCCCGCCTTGATGCCGCTGCCGCCGCCAAAGATGCGGGCGCGCAGGGCGAACCCGCCGGCGGAACGGACGACGCCCTTTTCCTCAAGCCGTTCGGCCACGGCCGCCAGGCTCGCGCCATTGGGGACGACGAAGTTCTGGTCCTTCTCCAGCGGGCCGGACGCATACCAGCCGCCGAAAAAGCTCCACAGGGCCAGCAGCGCGGCTGCGGCCAGAACCGCAGCCAGAACGCATCCGCGCCGGGACATCATGGTCCTGCTCCGGCTCTCAGTCGACCTTGCGCATGATCAAGCTGGCATTGGTGCCGCCGAAGCCGAAGCTGTTGTTCAGCACCGCGCGCACTTCGCGCTTGCGGGGCACGTGCGGGACAAGATCGACGCCGTCGCAACCCTCGTCGGGATTGTCGAGGTTGAGCGTGGGCGGCACGATCTGGTCGCGTAGGGCGAGGATGCAGAAAATCGCTTCCACCGCACCGGCACCGCCCAGCAAGTGGCCGATGGCCGACTTGGTCGAGCTCATCGAGACATTGGCCATGGCATCGCCGAACAGACGGCGCACCGCGCCCAGTTCGAGCGTGTCGGCCATGGTCGAAGTGCCGTGGGCATTGATGTAGTCGATATCGGCGGGTGTCAGGCCGGCCTTCTTGAGCGCGGCGGACATCGAACGGAACGCGCCGTCCATTTCCGGATCGGGCGCGGTCACATGATAGGCATCGCCCGAAAGGCCATAGCCGACGACTTCGGCGTAGATCTTCGCGCCGCGTGCCTTGGCGTGTTCGTACTCTTCGAGCACAACGACACCGGCGCCCTCGCCCATCACGAAGCCGTCGCGGTCCTTGTCATAAGGACGGCTCGCCTGTTCGGGACGGTCGTTGTAGCTGCAGTTGAGCGCGCGGGCCTGCGCGAAGCCGGCAATGCCGATCGGGCAGATCGTCGATTCCGCACCGCCCGCCAGCATGATGTCGGCATCGTCGTCGCGGATCATGCGCGCGGCATCGCCGATCGAGTGCGCGCCAGTGGAACAAGCCGTGACGACCGCGTGATTCGGCCCCTTGAGACCGTACTTGATCGAAACCTGGCCCGAGATCAGGTTGATCAGGCGGCCATGCACGAAGTGCGGCGACACGCGGCCGGGGCCGCGATTGGCCAGCACCAGCGATTCGCTCTCGATACCCGGCAGACCGCCGATGCCCGAGCCGATCGAACAGCCCGCGCGCAGCTTGGTCGCCTCGTCCATGTCCTCCAGACCCGCGTCCTCGATGGCCTGTCCGGCGGCATCGATACCGAATACGATGAAAGGATCGACCTGGCGCTGAATCTTGTGATCGACGCGCTTACCCGCGTCGAAGCCGTATTCATGATCGGCCGGTTTCACCTCGCAGGCGACCTGGCACTTCTGGTCCGAAGCATCGAACTTGGTGATCGGCCCCGCCCCGCTCTTGCTGGCGAGGATGTTCTTCCATGTCGTTTCCACATCAGCCCCGAGCGGGGTGACGAGACCAAGACCGGTAACAACAACACGACGCATTACGCTCTCCGACAATCGGCCGGCCGGATAGAACCGGCCTAAACGGCAACAGGCCCGCCCCCTTAGAGGTCGAGCCTGTCTATTTCAATGCAAGTTTGCGCCCCTTTCCGCGCCCGGCCCATAGGACCGGACGGCGGTCAGGTACGCAGGGCCTCGCTCAGCCCTTGTTCTCTTCGATGTACTTGATGGCATCGGAGACGGTGCTGATCTTCTCGGCGGCATCGTCCGGAATTTCAACGCCGAACTCTTCCTCGAAGGCCATGACCAGCTCGACGATGTCGAGCGAGTCAGCGCCCAGATCGTCGATGAAGCTGGCTTCCTCGGTAACCTTGTCGGCTTCCACGCCCAGGTGCTCGACGACGATCTTCTTAACCCGATCGGCGGTATCGCTCATTCTTTGACCCCTTCACAAATCCGGAGGATTAAATCTCGCCAGCCGCCCTAATGACTGGTGGGCGTGCTGGCAAGTGCCATGCGTTGCAGCTTTCCAGAGGTTCATCCCTTCTGGGGTTCGACCACTCGCAGATGCAATTCACGAAGCTGCTTGAGCTCGGCCGGAGACGGCGCGCTCATCAGCAGGTCTTCAGCCCGCTGGTTCATCGGGAACAGCGTGATTTCGCGCAGGTTCTGCGCGCCGCACAGGAGCATGACGATACGGTCCACGCCCGCCGCCATGCCGCCGTGCGGCGGAGCCCCGTACTGGAACGCGCGGTAGAGACCGCCGAAGCGCTCTTCCACGTCCGTCTTGCTCAGGCCGACCTTTTCGAACGCCGCAACCATCAGCTCCGGGCTCTGGTTACGGATCGAGCCCGAGGCGATCTCGAAGCCGTTGCACACGAGGTCGTACTGGAACGCCTTGATCGTCAGCGGATCCTGCCCGGCCAGCGCTTCCATTCCGCCCTGCGGCATCGAGAACGGGTTATGCGCGAAATCGACCTTCTTGTTGTCCTCGTCCCATTCGAAGAACGGGAAATCGACGATCCAGCACAGCTCGAAGCGGTCCTTGTCGATCAGGTCGAGCTGTTCGGCGACGCGCGTGCGGGCGAGCCCCGCCAGCTTGGCCGCCTGCTCTTCCTTGCCGGCCGCGAAGAACACGCCGTCGTTGGGGCCAAGGCCCAGAGCCTCGATCAGCGCGGCGGTCTTGTCCTCGCCATGGTTCTTGGCGATCGGGCCGCCGGGCGCGCCGTCCTTGATGTTGATGTAGCCCAGGCCGGAGAAGCCCTCGGCCCGCGCCCAGTTGTTCATCTCGTCGAAAAACTTGCGGCTGCCCGCGCCTGCACCCGGCGCCGGGATCGCGCGGATCACGCCGCCGTTCTCGACGATGCCGGCGAAAATGCCGAAGCCCGAGCCCTGGAAGTGGCTGGTGACATCCTTGATGATCAGCGGGTTGCGCAAGTCCGGCTTGTCCGAACCGTAGTCCAGCATCGACTGGGCATAGGGAATGCGGCGGAATTCGCCCGAAGGCGTCACCGGCTTGCCCTCGGCGAATTCGGCGAAGATGCCCTGAATCACCGGCTCCATCGTCTCCCAGATCTCTTCCTGGGTGACGAAGCTCATTTCGAGGTCGAGCTGGTAGAATTCGCCCGGCAGACGGTCAGCGCGCGGGTCCTCGTCGCGGAAGCAGGGAGCGATCTGGAAGTAGCGGTCAAAACCCGCGACCATCAGCAGCTGCTTGTACTGCTGCGGCGCCTGCGGCAGCGCGTAGAACTTGCCGGCATGGATACGGCTCGGCACCAGAAAGTCGCGCGCGCCTTCCGGGCTCGAAGCCGTCAGGATCGGCGTCGAATATTCGGTAAAGCCGATGCCTTCCATGCGCTTGCGCATGTCCGAGATGATCCTGGTGCGCTTGACGATGTTGGCGTGGAGCGTGTCGCGCCGCAGGTCGAGGAAGCGGTACTTGAGGCGGATATCCTCCGGGTACTCCTGCTCGCCGGCCACCGGCATCGGCAGTTCCTCGGCCTTCGACAGCACCGTGGCGCTGCGCGCGTAAACCTCGATCGCGCCGGTCGGCAGGTTCGGATTCACCGTCGCTTCGGTACGCGCCTTAACATTGCCCTCGATGGTAACGACGCTTTCGAGCCGCAGCGAATCGAGCAATTCCAGCGCGGGACTGTCGGCATCGGTAACGACCTGGGTGATGCCGTAATGGTCACGCAGGTCCACGAAGAGGACGCCGCCGTGGTCGCGCTTGCGATGCACCCAGCCGGACAGGCGGACCGTCTGGCCGACGTCGGCCGCAGTCAGGGCGCCGCAAGTGTGGGAGCGATAGGGATGAGTCATGGCGGTTTCGCGCTTCTTCACTGATAACGGATGTGCAAGCCGAGCCCCCTAGTCGAGTGGCGCGGCGATTTCCAGATGCCGATTTGCCGTATTGCCGCCAGCACGCAAATACCGGCGCGCCGGGAACCCCCAGCAGCCCCGCCCGGTAACTCCAACTGGTAACTCCAAATAAACCGATACTGGTTATCCCTGAGACACCGGGTCACATGGAGTCAGGAAATGTCGGCGGATTTCGCGCACGGCACGGCCGAGGAGGATGAATTCCTCCTTGATATTACATCGATGATGGAAAGCGACGCGCCGGGGGAAGCCTCTCCCGACGATGAATTCGCCGCGGCCGATCATACCACCGGAGCGCAATTGCGCCGCCGCCTTGTTACGCAGGAAAGCATCGCGGAACTGGCGGCAACCGAAAAACCGAGCCTGTTGCAGCGCCTGCTGCGCCGCAAATAGCCTTTGACCCGGTATAATCGTTAACCGGGGCGTTGATCCCCTCCCCTGTTAGGCGTAACGCCCCATTTCAATGAAAATCCATCCTCTGATCTCCAGTTCCCAGGAACTCGCTGACCTGTGCGCGCGCCTCGCGAAGGCCGACTTCGTTGCCGTCGACACCGAATTCATGCGCGAGAACACCTACTGGCCGGAACTCTGCCTCGTCCAGATCGCCGACACCAACGAGGCGGCCGCGATCGATCCGCTCGCCGATGGCATCGATCTCACGCCGCTTTACGACCTGCTCGTCAACAATGAAGACGTGCTCAAGGTCTTCCATGCCGGCGGGCAGGACGTGGAGATCATCTTCAACGCCACCGGACGCACGCCGCATCCGATCTTTGACACGCAGATCGCGATGATGGCGATCAGCCAGTCAGAGCAGATCGGCTATTCCAACCTCGTGGAATCCTGGCTGAGCCTCACGATCGACAAGGGCGCCCGCTTCACCGACTGGTCGCGCCGCCCCCTCACCGAACGGCAGATCGACTATGCCATCGGCGACGTTACCCACCTGTCGAAGATCTTCCCCAAGATCCTCAAGCGCCTGATGAAGACCGGGCGCGGCTCCTGGCTCAACGAGGAAATGGAAAAGCTCGCCGATCCGGAAAACTACCGGAACGATCCCACCGAAGCCTGGAAGCGGATCAAAGCCCCCGGACGCAACCCGCAGATGCTGGGGCGTCTCAAGGCCATCGCCGAATGGCGCGAGTTGGAAGCCCAGGGCAAGAACATCCCGCGCGGCCGCATCGCCCGCGACGAAACCCTGGCCGACCTCGCCGGCCATCCGCCCAAGCAGCAGGCTGATCTCGCCAAAGTGCGCGGTCTTTCGCAGGGGTGGAAGGACAACGAGATCGGCAGGCGGCTGATGGCCACAATCGCCGGCGCGCAGCCGCTATCCGACGACGAACTGCCGCCGCGCACGCCGCGCGGAGCCCCGCTCGGCAAGGAAGGCGCACTGGTCGCCGACCTGCTCAAGCTACTGCTCAAGATCCGCTCGCGCGAAATCGACGTCGCCGCCCGCCTGCTCGCCCGCAGCGACGAGCTGGAGATGCTGGCCGCCGGGGTTCGCAAGAACCTCCCGATCCTGCAGGGCTGGCGCTATGACGTCTTCGGCCACGACGCGCTCGATCTGGTCGAAGGCAAGCTCGCTTTCGCGGTCGAAAACGGCAAGCTGAAGATGACCCACGTCGACGACGTGGAAAGCCCCGACACGATATCCGAACAAACCGGCGGCCAAGCCCCGGCATGACGGTTTACCAGCCCACGCTCAAGCAGCTGCAATATCTGGTGGCCCTGCATGAGCATGAGCATTTCGGCCGTGCCGCCGATGCCTGCTTCGTTTCGCAATCGACACTTTCAGCAGGCCTGCGCGATCTGGAAACGCTGCTGGGCGTGACGTTGGTCGAGCGCACCAAGCGCGCCGTGCGCTTCACCCCGCTGGGCAATGCCGTCGTCGCCAAGGCGCACCGCATCCTGCGCGAGACCGAGGAACTGTCCGAACTCGTCCAGTCCAGCGGCAAGCCGCTCTCGGGCGAAGTGCGCATGAGCGTGATCCCCACGATCGCGCCGTTCCTGCTGCCGCGAATGCTCCCGCGTCTGCGCCGCGAGCGGCCGAACCTGAAGCTGTTCCTACGCGAGGAACCGAGCCAGCAGGCGATCGAATCGCTCCATCACGGCCGGGCCGACTGCGTGCTGCTGGCCCTGCCCTACGCCACTGGCGAAGTGGAGAAGGAGACGATCGAGCTCGACGCCTTCTTCGTCGCTTTCCCGCACGACGACCCGCGCAATCCGCCCGAGGAAGTCCTGCCCGAGATCATCGACGAGAACCGGCTGCTGCTGCTGGAAGACGGGCACTGCCTCAAGGACCACGCCCTCGCCGCCTGCAACCGCCCCGAGCTGCGGGCCAGCGCGACGATGATCGGCACCAGCCTGCACACGCTGGTGCAGATGGTGGACAACGGGCTGGGCCTGACGATGCTGCCGGAAATGGCGCTGGACGCGGGCATCCTCAACGGCACCAACGTGGTGGCGCGGCCGCTGATTTCGCCGAATGCCAATCGCGAGATCGCACTGGTCTGGCGCAAGAACTCGCCGCGTTCGGACGAATTCCGGATGCTGGCGGATGAGCTGCGGGCGGGATAGCGAACCCGTTTACCGGCGCCGTTCGGCCAGAACGGCCGGTCAATCCATGTGCTTGAGGCCGACCCGCAAGTAGTCCCAGCCGGTCACGACCGTCAGCACCGCCGCCGCCCACAGCGTGGTCAGGCCCACCGTATGCGGCACGTTCATCTCGAAGCCCGCCAGCGTGACATTCCACCACGGCATCGCCCCGCCCAGGATCAGGGCGCCAAGGCAGATGAGCTGGAACGTCGTCTTCCACTTGGCCAGCTTGCTGACCGGAACCGAGACCTGCAGCCCCCCCAGAAACTCGCGCAGGCCCGAGACGGCGATCTCGCGGATCAGGATCACCAGCCCCGCGATCACGTGCATGTCGCCGACATAAGGGCCGGTCAGGATGCCCTGGGCCGTCAGCACCAGGATCACCGCCGCCACCATGATCTTGTCCGCAATCGGATCGAGGAAAATGCCGAGCTTGGAGACGGTCCCGCTCGACCGGGCGAGATAGCCGTCGAAATAGTCGGTAATCCCCATCAGGCAGTAGAGCCCGAAGGCCAGGCCATAACCGAATTCCCACTTCGGCCACCACAACAGGAAGGCCAGCAGCGGCACAGTGATGATTCGCGAAAGAGTGAGGATATTCGGCAAGGTCAGCATGTCCCCCTGCCCATAGCCCCGAAGCCATGACAGAATAAAGTGCCGATCGGGGGTTGTGCCTCCAGCCCACCGCATTAAACGTCCGCCCAACAAAAAAGGCAGGCCGGTAACACGATCCGACATGACCACGACGACCCAACTCATCCGGGCGCGACGATTCCTACCTCTGTTCGTCACCCAGCTGCTCGGCGCGTTCAACGACAATCTGTTCAAGAACGCCATGATCCTCTTCGTCGTGTACGAAGTCTATCACTCCGAAGCCCAGGAAGCCCGCTTCAGCGGACTGGCTTCGGCCATCTTCATCGTTCCGTTCTTCCTGCTTTCGGCCCTGTCCGGACAGCTTGCGGACATGCGGGACAAGGCGCGGCTGATCCGGATCATCAAGGCTTGCGAAATCGGCATCATGCTGGTGGGCGGCTCGGGCCTCGTGCTCGCCTGGCAGGGGATCGCGCTGCACACTCTCGCCATTCCGCTGATGCTGGTGGCGCTGTTCGCAATGGGCATCCATTCCACGTTCTTCGGTCCAATCAAATACGCGATCCTGCCCCAGCATCTGAAAAAGGATGAGGTTCTCAGCGGCACCGGACTGGTCGAGGCAGGCACCTACCTCGCCGTGCTGGCGGGCACGATCGTGGCCGGCTGGATCAGCGTGGAAGCCGCCGCGATCGCCGTGGTCGTGGTTGCGGGCCTCGGTTTTTTTGCCGGCAGCAAGGTTCCGCCTGCCCCTCCGCTATGCAAGCCCGAACCGCTCGATTTTCACATTGTGCGCTCCTCCATCACCCTGGTGCGCACGACCATGCGCGACCGGCGGGTCTATCTGGCGATCTGCGCGATCAGCTTCTTCTGGGCGATCGGGACCGTGCTGTTCGTCCAGTTCCCGCCGCTGGCGAAGAACATCCTGATGGCCAGCAAACAGGTCGCCAGCCTGTTTCTGGTGATCTTCTCCGTCGGCGTCGCGATCGGCGCGATGGTCATCAACGCAATGCTCAAGGGCAAGGTTTCGGCCCGCTGGTCGCCGGTCTCGGTGATCGGCATGGGGCTGTTCCTGATCGCCTTCCAGCGCGTCTGCGCGCTCTGGCCGCCGCATGACGGACCGGAAGAACTGATGGACGTGGCGGTTTTCGTCATGCAGCCGCTGGCGATTCCGCTGCTGCTGACTCTGCTCGGCATTGCCGTGTGCGGCGGCATGTTCGTCGTGCCGCTCTACGCCTTCCTCACGACCTTCGTCGACAAGTCGCAGACCGCACGCACGGTCGCGGCGAACAACATCGTCAATTCGGGAGCCATGGTGCTGGGCGCGGTGGTGACCGAGATGATGTCTCTGCTGGGGGTGCCGGTGGTTCAGCAATTGCTGGTCGTGGCCGCCAGCTGCCTGGCATCGGCGTGGCTCGGTTACATGCTGTTTCGCGCCGAGCGTTCGGCCGCCGCCGCCTGAAATCGCCTCAGGCGATAAAGATCATCACGGCCACGAAGCTGGCGCAATAGGCCGACAGGAAGCTGCGCCAGTCGCCGCCGCTCATCCGCCAGCGCTCCGCCGCCTGTGCATTTTCCTCGGCCTCCACATCCACGCCCAAGGGCTCGGTGAAGACATGCGGGGGCAGCGAGCGGCGGAACGGATGTCCAGCCGACTCCTGCGTAAGAACGAGCGCGCGGCGTGTCATTTTCCTCATGACGCGCATCTTAAGGTTTTGTTTACAATTGCGTAAAGCCGCTCGTGAGCAGCTTCCCAAAACGGGACGAGCGCCACACGATGACGTGCAACTTCATGCGTCCCCAGACCCTGCTCGATAGTGCCTTTGATTGCCCCTGCGCCCTGCCTTCAACCGGCGTCGGTTGGCGCACCGGTTAAACGGATTACCCTTCCGATACGGAAAGGATGTGCGCCCACTCCTCGGGCGTGATGACGGCAACGGAGAGACGAGACAGTTTGACCAGCTCGATATCGGGCAGTTCCGGGTCTGCCTTGATCTGCTTGAGCGTGACCGGGTTTGCCAGCTTGCGCACGGGCTTCACCTTGACCGCCGCCCACTTGCCTTCGGGATCGGTCGGATCGGTCAGGCCGGCCTGGCTGATCGTGACGATGCCGACGATCTCCTTGCCGATGTTCGAATGGTAGAAGAACGCCTCGTCACCCACTTGCATCGTGCGCAGGTTCTTGGCGGCGCGATGGTTGCGCACGCCGTCCCAGGTGCCTTCGCCCTCGGCCACGAGGTCGTCCCAGCTATAGGCGTCCGGTTCCGATTTCATCAGCCAATACTGCTTCGACATGCATTGCCTTTCCATTTGGACTATCGGTGGCCGCATACCGATTCACCACGGATTACACTACCCATGGACCTTGCTGAAATTCCCGTCCTGAGCCTTGATGCCGACAAGGAAAGACTGCCTGCCCTGATCGGCAGCAGCTTCCGCACCTTCGGTTTCGCGATGATTCGCGATCACGGCATCGATCAGGACCTGATCGACCGCGCCTGGACGCTGACCAAGCAATTCTTCGCGCTGCCGGTCGAAACCAAGATGAAATACTTCATCCCCGGCCAGGGCGGCGCGCGCGGCTATACCCCGTTCCGCACCGAAGTAGCCAAGGGCGCGACCGAGAAGGATCTCAAGGAGTTCTGGCACGTCGGCCGCGACTTGCCGGAAGGCTCCCCGCTCGCCGCGACAATGGCTCCGAATGTATGGCCGGAGGAAGTCGAGGGCTTTCATGAAACCTTCAGCGAACTCTACGCCCAGTTCGACAAGGCCGGAGCGAAGATACTTTCAGCCATCGCGATCGACCTCGGCCTGGATTCCCACTGGTTCGATCCCGCCATCGAGGACGGCAACTCGGTCATGCGCCTGCTGCACTACCCGCCCGTCGGCGAAGGGGCCGGCGGTGCGATCCGCGCCGGCGCGCATGAGGATATCAATCTCATCACCCTGCTGCTCGGTGCCGAGGAAGCGGGCCTCGAACTGCTCGGCAAGGACGGCAAATGGCTTTCGATTGCCCCGCCCGAAGGCGCCATGGTCATCAACATCGGCGACATGCTGCAGCGCCTGACCAACCATGTGCTGCCTTCGACCACTCACCGGGTGCGCAACCCTGCGGGCGACCGCGCGGCGCATAGCCGCTATTCGATGCCGTTTTTCCTGCATCTGCGCAGCGACTTCCGGTTCGTGACGCTGCCCGAATGCATCAGCGCGGACAATCCCGACCGCTACCCCGTCTCGATCACGGCCGACGATTATCTGCAGGAGCGGCTGCGGGAAATCGGCCTGAAAGCCTGACACGATCCCACACGCCGGTTCCCTGCGCAGACCCCATGCGTAACCCACGCGCGAGGGTGTCCGGTATGGCAAACACCGGACACCCTCCGCCTAGGGTGCTCTACTTAACGGAAATTTCAGAGTAACCGTTCTAGCATAGCCCCCTAGTGCAAGACCTAGGGAGTTTGCGGGTGAAGGCATCATTCGCCGGGAATGTCGCGGCCGCTGACGAAGAATGCGAAAACGCACGGCAGTTTGATGTCGTCGCGCTGGGCATTGTCACTGCCGCGATCCTGATGTTCGTCGCCACCGGCAGCCAGGTCGGCCCACTCGTGGTCAATTCGCTGCTCAACCAGGGTGTCGGCCCCGACAACCTCATCCTCAACGCGTTTCTGCTCAATATCGCCATCATCATCTTCGGCTGGAGCCGCTACCGCCAGCTTTGCGAAGAGATCCAGCTGCGCAAGGCCGCGGAAAAGCAGGCCCGGCATATGGCCGAGACCGATCCCCTCACCGGTTTTCTCAACCGCCGCAGCTTCAACCAGTGCGTCGACCGCCTGATCGAAAAGGCGGACAATCAAGGACAACTCGTCGTCCTGGTGATGGTCGATCTGGACAACTTCAAACAAGTCAACGATTTCAACGGGCACAATGCCGGCGACCTGCTGCTGCGCGAATGCGCCCGCCGGATTGCCTCGGCCCTGCCGAAGCAGTCGCTTCTGGGCCGCATCGGCGGCGACGAATTTGCCGCCGCCTTCGCCTTTGACAGAAACCGCGACGACACGATCGAGCAGATCGCATCCGGGCTGATCGAAACGATCGGGCAAAGTGCCCAGATCAATGCCATCAGCATCGAGATCACCGCCTCGATGGGGCTCGCGCGGTCCGACGCTCCCGGCGTCGACGGTGAACGCCCCGATGCCCATGCCATGCTCGAAATGGCGGACATCGCCATGTACCACGCCAAGCGTCAGGGCCGGAACGGCTACTTCTGGTTCGAAGGCATGATGGCGGACGAGATGCGCTTCCGCACCGAGCTCGAACAGGGCATCCGGCAGGGCATCGCGAAAGGCGAATTCGTCCCCTTCTACGAGCAGCAGGTCGACCTCCAGACCGGCGAACTCACCGGCTTCGAAATGCTGGCGCGTTGGGATTCCCCGCAGTTCGGGATCGTCTCGCCCGAAGTCTTCATTCCGATTGCCGAAGAAATCGGCGCCATCAGCGACTTGTCAGAAAGCGTGATCCGCCAGGCGCTGATAGATGCCAAGACCTGGAATGCGCGCCTGACGCTGGCCGTCAATGTCTCGCCGCTGCAGCTTCGCGATCCGTGGTTCGCCCAGAAGCTCCTGCGCCTTCTCGTCGATGCCAACTTCCCGCCGCATCGCCTCGAAATCGAAATCACCGAAAGCTGCCTGCACCAGAACATCGCCCAGGCCCGCTCGCTGATCACCAGCCTCAAGAACCAGGGCATCAAGATCAGCCTCGACGATTTCGGCACGGGCTACAGCTCGCTGGCCCAGCTGCGCAGCCTGCCGTTCGACCGGATCAAGATCGACCGCAGCTTCGTGACCAGCCTGATCGAAAACAAGGACAATGCCGCGATCGTCCATGCCATCGCCATGCTGGGCAAGGGCCTGCACCTGCCCGTCACGGTCGAGGGAATCGAGACCGGGGAAGTTCTCAACCACCTGCTGCAGTATGGCCAGATCAAGGGTCAGGGCTATTTCTACGGCCGCCCCCGCCCGGCGGGCGAACTGGCCGAGTGGTTGAACGATCCGCAGCGCGCCGGTATGGCCGTTTCGGTCACAGGCGCAGAACCCCTCCTTTTTCGCGCCGCCGCAGACGCGGCCATGTCCGCAAGCACAGTCGAACCGGCCGAAATGCCCGGAAAACGCGCCCACGGCGCCTGAAGCGGCCCCATCCCTCTGGACCTGACGCCCGCGAACACCTAGATCGCGGGCCATGCGGATCGACTTCACCAAGATGCATGGGCTGGGCAACGACTTCGTCGTGCTCGACGCGCGCAATCCGGCTCTGGCGCAAGCCCTGCCTGCCATGGATGCCGCCTTTGCTGCCGCCCTCGCCGACCGTCATACCGGCATCGGCTGCGATCAGCTGATCCTGCTGGAACCGTCCGAGAAGGGCGATTTCCGTATGCGCATCTTCAATGCAGACGGCAGCGAAGTGGAAGCCTGCGGCAATGCCACCCGCGCCGTCGGGCTGCTCCACGGTGCGCCTGCGCGAATCGAAACGCTGGGCGGGCTGCTTTGCGCCACCCCGACCAATACCGGCATATCCGTGGAGATGGGCCAGCCCCGGTTCGACTGGGACGCGATACCGCTGGCCTATGCCATGGACACGCACACCATGCCGCTGGCTTGGGAGGATCTGACGAACCCGATCGCGGTCAATGTCGGCAATCCCCATGCGATCTTCTTCGTAGCCGATCCCTATGCGATCGACATGGCCCGTCTTGGCCCGCTGATCGAGACCGATCCGGTCTTTCCCGAACGCGTCAATGTGAACGTCGCCGCGATCACGGCGCGCGATGCCATCACGCTTCGGGTATGGGAACGCGGCGCCGGCCTCACCCGCGCCTGCGGCACCGGCGCCTGCGCCACGGCTGTCGGCGCGATGAAGCGCGGGCTGGTGGACCGCGAGGTGACGGTTTCACTTCCCGGCGGCGATCTTGCCATCGCGTGGCGCGAGGATGGCGAGATCGTCATGACCGGCCCGGCCACCGAAAGCTTTCGCGGCAGCTTCGATCCTGCCGACTACGGCATCCCTGCCGGGAGCCCTGATTGACCGTCGAAGTTCATTCGCTGGGCTGCCGCCTCAATCTGTCCGAAAGCGAGGATCTGCGCGCCCTGCTGGGTGAGGCGGACGATCTCGTCATCGTCAATTCCTGCGCCGTCACCAGCGAAGCCGTGCGCCAGACCCGCCAGACCATCCGCCGCGCCCGCAAGGCCCGGCCCGAGGCCCGCCTGATCGTCACCGGCTGTGCAGCCGAAGTCGAGCGCGCCATGCTCGGCGCCATGCCCGAAGTCGACGGCCTGGTGCCCAACACGGCCAAGCTCGACCCGCGTTCCTGGAACGTGCCCGCTGTCCGGGCGCCGCGCGAACGGCGGGCCTATACGCGCGGCTTCGTGCAAGTGCAGAACGGCTGCGACCATGCCTGCACTTTCTGCGTGATCCCGCAGGGGCGCGGCCCCAGCCGTTCGCGCAGCCTGCCGGATGTCTTGCAGGACGCGGCCGTGCATCTCGATACGGGCGTGAACGAGATCGTGCTGACCGGCGTCGATCTCACTTCGTGGGGTGCCGACTTACCCGGCGGCCCGCGTCTCGGCTCGCTGTGCGAGGCGATCCTGGCGCGCTTTCCCGCCCTGCCCCGCCTGCGCCTCTCCTCGATCGACGGGGCGGAAGTGGACGAGACACTGTTCGAACTGCTGGCCGGAGAGGCGCGCATGATGCCGCATGTCCATCTCTCGCTGCAGCACGGGCATGACCTGATCCTCAAGCGCATGAAGCGCCGCCACAGCCGCGCCGATGCGGTCTCGCTGGTCGAGGGGCTGCGCGCCCGCCGCCCGGACGTGGCCATCGGTGCCGATCTGATCGCAGGCTTTCCCACCGAGGACGAAGCGGCCCACGCGGCAAACCTCTCGATCATCGGCGAACTGCAAATCGTCCACGGCCACGTCTTCCCCTTCTCCGCCCGCCCCGGCACGCCCGCCGCGCGGATGCCGCAGACCGATCCGGCCGCGGTAAAGGCCCGAGCGGCCCAGCTGCGGGAAAAGCTGGCCAGCGTGCGGGAGCGCTGGCTTGCCGCACAGCGGAACAAGCCGCTATGGGTGCTTGCCGAAAAAGGCGGGACCGGCCATGCGGAGACGTTCGCCCCGGTGCGCCTGCCCGAAGGCACGCGGCCCGGAGCGCTGATCCGCGTTACGCCCGCAAGGGTAGTCGAAGGAATACTGGAAGCATGAGTGAGGAAGGCGCGGCAACCGGCATAACCGGCGACGCCTGGTCGGATCGCCTTTTCGGCGGCTTTCGCAAGACGTCGGAGCGGCTGACCGGCAATCTCGCCGGCATCGTGGGCAAGACCCGGCTCGACGACGCGCAGCTCGACGATATCGAGGATGCGCTGATCATGTCGGACCTTGGCCCGCGCGCCGCGGCCCGCATCCGCGAACGCCTTGCCGAAGAGCGCTTCGAGCGTGATGCCGACGAGCGCGCGATCATGGAAGTAGTCGCCCGCGAGATTGCCGAGATCCTGCGTCCGGTCGCCAAGCCGCTCGACGTGGTGGCCTTCCCGCGCCCGCAGGTCATCCTGGTGATCGGCGTCAACGGTTCGGGCAAGACCACCACGATCGCCAAGCTGGCGCACCTGTTTCAGGAACAGGACTATTCGGTGATGCTGGCAGCGGGCGACACCTTCCGCGCCGCCGCAATCGGCCAGCTCGCGGTCTGGGCCGACCGGCTCTCCATCCCCATCGTCAAAGGCCCCCAGGGTGGCGATCCGGCCTCGGTAGTGTTCGACGCGGTCAAAGCCGCGACCGAACAGGGCATCGACGCGCTGATCGTCGATACCGCCGGGCGCCTGCAGAACAAGCGCGAGCTGATGGACGAGCTGGCCAAGATCCGCCGCGTGCTCGGCCGCCTCAACCCCGAGGCCCCGCACGACGTGGTACTGGTGCTCGATGCCACCAATGGCCAGAACGCGCTTTCGCAGATCGAGATCTTCAAGGAAGTGGCAGGCGTTTCCGGTCTGATCATGACCAAGCTGGACGGCACCGCGCGCGGCGGCGTCCTCGTCGCGGCGGCTGAGCAATACGGATTGCCCATCCACGCCATCGGCGTGGGCGAGAAGATCGACGACTTGCGCCCCTTCAACCCGGACCTCCTGGCCCGCGTCATTGCGGGAATTGCATGATGAACACGCAAACCGCCAAAACCGAAAAACCCAAGAGCTCGTGGGTCAATCTCGTCGTCGATTTCGGCCCGCTGCTGGTCTTCTTCCTGGCCTACAAGCACTATGCTCCGGCCGGAGAAGGCGACTCGCTGGCGACTGTCGGCGCGGTCATCAAGGGCACGATCGCCTTCATGGTGGCGACCGTGATCGCGCTCGGCGTGTCCAAGTGGCGGCTTGGCCATGTCTCGCCGATGCTGTGGCTGACGACCGTGCTGATCGTCGGCTTCGGTATGCTGACCGTGGTGTTCCACAACGACTTCTGGATCCGCATCAAGCCGACGGCCGTCTATCTGATGTTCGCAGGCGTGCTGTTCTTCGGCCTGTGGCGCGGCAAGCCCATGCTCAAATACCTCCTCCAGTCCGCCTTCGAAGGGCTGAACGAGGAAGGCTGGATGAAGCTCTCGCGCAACTGGGCGTGGTTCTTCCTGCTGCTGGCCGTGCTCAATACCGTGCTGGTCTATACCGTGAGCTTCGAAACCTGGCTGCAGGCCAAGCTCTGGGGCTTTACCGTGCTGTCCTTCGTCTTCACCTTCTCCCAGCTGCCGATGGTGCTGAAACACGGTATGGGCGAGACGGCGAAGGAAGAAGTGATCGAGAACCCGCCTCACGATTGATCAGGCGGCCTCCGGCGCGAAATTCCCGATTGCATAGCCCGCCGAACCGTTCGAGATAACGGCGTCCACAAAGCCCCATGGCGGTCTGGAATGGTATCTCCCGGCAATGTTCCGGCAATCGTCGTCGTCGGCCGGAACGACAAGACGAAGCGGTCCGACGTCATCATGCAAGTCGCCGAGCGGCTGCATAATCAAGGCCATGCGGTCTATTGGTTCGAATCGCCGCGTGCCGAGGCATCGCGACAGATCAATGCCTCGATCGCACGCGTATGGCCCCGCCTTGCCGCCGCGCCTTCCACCCTTGCCCTGCCTTTGCGGATACTGCGTTTCACCGTCAAAACCGCGCTGGCACTGCTGAACCGGAACCGCCGGGACTTTCTGCAGGCAGCCATAGTGTCACGCCCGGTCATGGCTGCGCGTGAACTCGGCCGTTTCCTCGACAAGCTGCCCTGTCAGGCCGCGTTCCTGATCACCCATTCCGCAGGCGGAATCGCGGCGACCCAGACTTCCTCGAATGCCAAGGTCGATCGCATCATATGCTTCGGATACCCGTTCCAGCATCCCGACCGCCCGCCCGAAACCTACCGCACAGCCCACCTGTCATCCGTGGACAAGCCACTGCTGATCGTACAGGGGAAAGGCGATCCTTACGGGCACGATCCAGCGCGCTTCGGCGTCCTGCTGCCGGCCGATACGCGGATCACCATGCTCGATTGCGACCACGATTACAGTTCGCTCGCGGCGGCCGAATTCGGCCGCGTCTGGGCCGCGGTCTCGGAATTCGCCGGTTTGGCCACACGCCTCGCCTGAAGCACGGCCTGCCCCAGACCTCAGATCTCCAGCTGGCTGCCCAATTCGACCACGCGATTGGTCGGCAGGCGGAAGAACTCCATCGCGCTCGCCGCATTGCGCATCATCCACGCGAAGAGCTTTTCGCGCCAGATCGCCATGCCCGGCTTCTCAGAGGGAAGCAGGGTCTGGCGCGAGAGGAAGAAGCTGGTCTTCATCATCTCGAACGGCCCGCCGCACATCGGCGCGTGCGCCAGGGCGTGCGGCACGTCGGTTTCTTCCATGAAGCCGTAGCGCAGCGTCATGCGGTAGAAGCCCTGCCCCAATTCGATCACTTCGCAGCGGTCGGCCGGCTCGACATAAGGCACATCCTGCACTTCGATCGTCAGCACGACGACGCGCTCGTGCAGCACCTTGTTGTGCTTGATGTTGTGCAGCAGCGCCGAAGGCACGCCGATATTGCTGGAAGCCATGAAGATCGCCGTGCCGGGCACCCGCGCGGCGCTGCCGTGGGCGCTCTTGGCGAAGACGTTGAGCGGCAGGGCGGCTTCGGTCATGCGGTCACGCATGAGCTTGCGGCCCTTGTTCCACGTCGTCAGCAGCGTGAAGGCCACGCCGCCGATGAGCAGCGGGAACCAGCCGCCGTCGGGGATCTTGGTGGCGTTGGCGGCGAAATAAGTGCCATCGACCGCGAAGAACGCCAGGATCACGGGAATCGCCAGCCACAGCTTCCAGCGCCACAGAACGATCAGCAGCACGGCCATCAGGCACGTATCGATCAGCATCGCGCCGGTGACGGCGATACCGTAGGCCGAAGCGAGGTTCGACGAGTTCTGGAACACCAGAACCAGAACGATCACGCCGGTCATCAGAGCCCAGTTGACGAAGGGGATGTAGATCTGACCGACTTCGTGCTCACTGGTGTGCCGGGTCGAGAGGCGCGGGATGAAGCCAAGCTGCATCGCCTGATGCGTGATCGAGAACGCCCCGGAAATCACTGCCTGGCTCGCGATAAACGTGGCGCAAGTGGCCAGAATCACCAAGGGAAGGCGCAGGTTTTCGGGCGCGAGGTTGAAGAACGGGTTCTCCATCGCCTGTGCCGCGGAGGCATCGTCGAGCCCCAGGATCATCGCCGCCTGGCCGAAGTAGTTGATCAGCAGGCACGGCATGACAAAGGCAAACCACGACAGGCGCATCGGCCCGCGACCGAAATGCCCCATGTCCGAATAGAGCGCCTCGGCACCAGTCACCGCCAGCACGACCGAACCCAGCGCCAGGAAACCCAGCATCTTGTCGGTCAGGAAGAATTGCACCGCATACCACGGGTTCAGTGCGACCAGCACCTCGGGCATCTGCAGCAGATGATAGATGCCCAGCACAGCCAGCGTGCCGAAATAGATCACCATGACTGGCGCGAACAGCGCGCCGACCTTGGCGGTCCCGCTCTTTTGCAGCACGAACAGGCCGATCAGCAGGATCAGCGCGATCGGCAGCACGAAAGGCTGCAGGTTCGACTGGACGACGGTGAGACCTTCGACCGCCGAAAGCACGGAAACCGCAGGCGTAATCATCGAATCGCCGTAGAACAGCGAAGTCGCAAAGACGCCGAGCATGACGATCAGGCCGCCATAGCTCGATTTCTTGATCGCGCCTGAAATCAGCGCGACCAGTGCGAGGCTGCCGCCCTGCCCCTTGTTGTCCGCCCGCATCAGAACGCTGACATACTGGATCGAGACGACCATCGTCATCGACCAGAAGATCAGGCTGACAACGCCCAGGATATGCAATTCGTCGATGGCCAGCGGATGCGGGCCGACGAACGTTTCGCGGAAAGCGTAAATCGGGCTGGTGCCGATGTCGCCAAAGACGACGCCGATGGCACCGAAAGCCAGTTTGGCGACATTGCCCGAGCCATGCCCGTGGCCGCCGTGTGCCGGAGTTGCCGAAGCTGTCGCCGGATCAATCAGCGATGGCCCTTCAGCCCTATCCGATGTTGCATCACTCATTCGTGCGCCCCGTCATGGACTCGCGAACCCCACCCGAAGGTGCGGCAAGGGAGTGGCCGTTAGCAGCATGAGAAGGAGCAGGCAACGATAGTGAAAGTCTGTCTTAACTGCCGGTTCATGATTGGGACACGTCAGGGCTGCTGCTCGGCGGAATCCGGGGCGCTTGCCGGCTGACCGTTCATCATCACGTCGAGCCGCTGCAACTGCTGCGCCAGCGGCGCGCGCCAGGGCGCGTCCTTGGGCGCGTGGGCCAGAAGATCGGTCCAGAGCGTCTGCGCCTCGGCAACGCGGCCGTTCTGCAGCAGGGCAAGACCCAGGAAAAAGGGCGGCCCCGGCTCGTCGGGAGCCGTCTTGGCGGCCTTGCGGTAGGCATAGAGCGATGCTGGCGTCAGAATACCCTGCGAATGCGCCATCAGGGCATTGGCCATGGCCAGCCAGGCTTCCGAATTGTTCGGGTGGGCTTCCACTTCACCGCGCAGAATCTGGGCGGCATCGGCATAGTGGCCGTTGCGCGCGAGCCCGTCGGCGAAAACGACCCACTTGTTGTTGGGCGGAATGCCCTTGTTCGTCACTTTGAGGCGCGCCTCGACCAGCGCGGCCGCATTGCCCGAAACCTGCTCGGAGGCCTCTTTCGGAGCGCCTGCCTCCCCCGGAGTCCCCTGCAGGACATAGCCGGCAATGCCGAGCAGCAGCGCGGCGGCGACAGCCTCCCACGTGCCGCGCGGCGCCTTGAGCACGAACACGATCAGCCCGAAGGCCAGCACTGCAAGCGCGCCCACGAAAAACCAGATCATGTGCCCTCTCCCTGTTCCGGTTTCCCGCCGAATCGGCGGCGCAGCAGCAGGAAGGCCAGCAACAGCAAGGCCGCAGGCACGGCAAAGAGCGGCCAGGTCAGGCCGGTAATGCGCGGTGCATAGCTGACATAGTCGCCATAGCGCTCGATCAGCCAGCGGCGGATCGCCTCGGGATCTTCACCGGCTTCGATTCGTTCGCGCACGAGGCTGCGCATGGAACCGGCGATCGGCGCATCCGAATCGGCGATCGACTGGCCCTGGCACTGCAGGCAGCGCAGCGTTTCCATCAGCGCCTGCGCCTTTTCCTCTTTCGCCGGATCGTCGAGCTGCCGGTAAGCGTAAGGCGCGGTGGATTGCTCCTCCTGCGCCATCAACGGAGCGGCAGTGGCCAGCCCCAGCGCCATCAGCAGCGCCATCAGCAGCAAGGCCAGCATGTGCGGAACAGGCGTGTTTAGAACAGGCAGGCGAATCACTCGGACGCCTCCTTCAGCTTGTCCAGTATCAGGCCGAGCTGGTCGGGCCGGATCTCGCCAATGTGCTGATAGACGATCTTGCCCTTGCCATCGATCACGTAAGTTTCCGGGACGCCTGACGATCCCAGCGCCAACTGGACCTGGCCGTCATCGTCGGCCCCGATTCGCTGATAGGGATCCCCGTTCTGTTCGAGGAAACCCTGCAGCGCCTCGGTCGTATCGCGCACCGAAATCCCCTCGATCGGGATGCCCGCCTTGGCCAGCGCTTGCAGTTGCGGCGCCTCGATCCGGCAGGGAACGCACCAGCTGGCAAAGATGTTCACGAGATGCGGCTTGCCATTCCTGAGCAGCTTGCTGTCCAGACCGGGACGGCCCGGCAGGGCCGGTGGCAGGCTGAACTGCGGCATCGGCTTGCCGACAAGCGCGCTGGCGACATTCCGGTCGGCCGGACGCAGCAGGCCGAACATAACGAGCGCCACGAAGCCAAGGAACAACACCAGCGGCAGCCAGATCACCCAGCGGCGGGGCGCGGCGGTGCCCACATCGTTGCCGGTCCCGGTCATGGCCGCTCCCTCAGTTGCGCCTTGCGCTCATGGCGATAGGCGATCTTGTCCTTCGCAACGAGGCGGCGCACGTCGCTTTTCACGCGCCCGAGCAGCGCCAGAACGCCGCCGAGCGCAATCAGCAGGCCGCCGATCCAGATCAGCGGCACGAACGGCTTCCACCAGAGCCGGAGCTGCCAGCGCCCATCCTCGCCCTCGCCGCCCAGCACGGTGTAGAGTTGGCCGTTCCAGCGCGTGTGCAATGCCGATTCGCTGGTCTGCTGCGGCGGCGCCCAGAAGTTGCGGGACTGCGGCGTCATGCGCGAGACCGCGCCGTCCGCGCCGTAACGCACCAGCAGGCCCGCTTCGAGCGCCGTCCAGTTGGGACCGGCGACCGGCTCGATGCTGTCCAGCTTGACATCCCAGGGGCCGACGGTCGTCACGTCGCCGACTTTCACCGCCACCAGCTTCTCTACGTTAAAGGCGCTCTCGCAGCTCATCCCGAACAGCGAGACGGCAATGCCGAAGTGGGCAACGACCATGCCCCATACCGGCAGCGGCGTGCGGCGCAGGTTGCGTTCCCGCAGCGGCAGCACACTCGCCCAGGCAAGCCCTGCGGCCAGCGCCATGCCCAGGAACGGCAACAGCGCAACGCCGCCAATCGCCAGCAGGCCGATTCCCGCCGCCACTGTCAGCATCGCCGGAATCACCAGCGCCTTGCCAATGCGCTCGAACCGGTCGCGCCGCCAGCGCAGCAGCGGGCCGACCGCAAGCACCACCAGCATCGGCACGGCGAACAGCGCGCTCATGGGATTGAAATAGGGCGGGCCTACCGAGACCTTGGCACCCATCGTCTCGGCCAGCAGCGGATAGAGCGTGCCGAACAGCACGATGCCCAGGATCGCCGAGAGCATCACATTGTTGAACACCAGCGCGCCCTCGCGGCTGACCAGGGCAAAGCGCTCGCCTTCGGTGACGGTCGAGGCGCGCAGCGCGAACAGCGTCAGCGCGCCGCCGATGTTGATCGCCAGCAGGGCCAGAATGAAAGTGCCGCGCTCGGGATCGACCGCGAAGGCATGGACGCTCGTCAGAATGCCCGAACGCACCAGGAAGGTGCCGATCATCGACATCGAGAACGCCACCACGCCCAGCATCACCGTCCAGGCCCGAAGCGCATTGCGCGAGGCCAGCACGCTGGCCGAATGGAGCAAGGCGGTCGCCGCCAGCCAGGGCATCAGCGAGGCGTTCTCGACCGGATCCCAGAACCACCAGCCGCCCCAGCCCAGCTCGTAGTAAGCCCAGTAGGAGCCGGCGGTGATGCCGATGGTCAGGAAAATCCACGCGCCCAGCACCCAGGGCCGCATGGCGCGGGCAAAGGCCGGACCGACCTCGCGCGTCACCAAGGCGCCGATGGCGAAACTGAACGCGATCGAGAGGCCGACGTAGCCGAGGTAAAGCGTGGGCGGATGAAACGCGAGGCCGAGGTCCTGCAGCAGCGGGTTGAGCCCGTTGCCTTCGGCAGGAACCGGAAAGATGCGCTCGAACGGGTTCGAAGCGATCAGCAGGAAGGCGTAGAACCCCAGGCTGACGAAAGCCTGCCCCGCCAGCGTCGCCAGCATCGTCGGCTCGGGCAGCCGCTTTTCCACCAGCGCCACGAAGCCGCCCGCCATGCCCATGACCGTGACCCACAGCAGCATCGAGCCTTCGTGGTTGCCCCAGGCGCCCGCGATCTTGAAGATCAGCGGCTTCATCGAGTGCGAGTTGAGCGCAACCAGCTTCACCGACAGGTCGGTGACGGCAAAGACATAGATCAGGCACAGGAACGCCGTCAGCGCGAGCAGCCCTTGCACCACCGCCACCGGACGAACCGCCGATCCCAGCGAGGAGCCCCGCTGCGTCAGCCCAAAAGCACCGGCAACGAGCTGAAACGCGGCCAGCGCGGCGGCCATCCACAAGGCCGCAAGACCGAGTTCAGCGATCATTTTGTTTCGGCCACCACATTCTTGGCCTGCTCGGCCGTCATGCTCTGCATTTCGCGCGGCACATAGTTCTCGTCGTGCTTGGCCAGGAGATTGTCGGCCACGAACGTGCCGTCCGCCCCCATCTTGCCTTCGGCCACCACGCCCGATCCTTCAACGAAGAGCGAAGGCACGATGCCCTTGAAGACCACCGGCACGCGTGCCTTGCCGTCCTGCACCACGAAAGCGATGGTCACGCCGTCGGGCTCGGTCTTGATCGAGCCTTTCTCGACCATGCCGCCCAGACGCACGGCACGATCTGGCTCGGGCGGATCAGCGACGATCTCGCTGGGAACGTAGAAATAGCTCGCCTGATTGCGCAGCGCCCAGGCCGCGAGCAGTGCGGCGCCGACCAGCACCACCAGTGCGATCACGAGCAGGACGAGCCGCTGATGCTTTGCCTTGATTGCCATTCTCAGCGCTTTCTCGCCTCGTCACGGCGCTTTTCAGCGCGTTTCATCGACAATAGCGACCACGCGATCATCGCCGCAGTCGCCCCCACGCCGATGGCATAGGACGCCACTACGAAAGTCCATGGGTCCATCGCCTCGCGCATGTCAGAATTCCGCTTCGCTGAGAGCCTTGCGGCGCAGGCGCGCCTCGGCCTGCTGGTCCGCCAGAATGGCGCGCATCCGCGCCAGCACCACGCCGGCAAAGATCAGCGTGAAACCCAGCATCGCCAACAGCAGCGGCACCAGGAAATCGGCGGACATCGCCGACTTGCCCATGGTGATGCTGGGCGGCTGGTGCAGGCTGTTCCACCACGTCACCGAGTAATGGATGATCGGGATGTTGACCGCGCCCACCAGGCCGAAGATCGCCGGGGTCTTGTTATGGCCGCCATCCGATGCCTCGCTGGCCTGCGACAGTGCCATCCAGCCGAAATAGAGGAACAGCAGCACCAGCATACTGGTCAGCCGCCCGTCCCACACCCACCAGGTCCCCCAGGCCGGGCGGCCCCAGAGCGATCCGGTGACAAGGCACACCGCCGTGAACAGCGCGCCCGGCACGGCACAGGCACGCGCGGCGATACCGGCCAGCGGATGGCGCCAGACAAGTTCAGAAAAACTGGCCGCTGCAATGCCCATCCAGCCGGCCATGCCGAGCCAGGCGGAAGGCACATGCAGATAGACGATTCGCACAGTCTCGCCCTGCAGCCGTTCCGCCGGCGCCTCGAACAGGCCCCAGCCAAGCGCCCCCATGGCCAGGGCGACACCCGCGACCATACAGAGCGGCATCAGCCATCGGGCGATGCGGAGAAAACGGGCCGGGTTCGCAAATCCGTGCATGACAGGCGCGCTTCTAAAGTCCCTAGCGAGCGGAGCAAGTGCTTCGACAGCAAAGACGGCCGCTTGTCACCTGTAAATTACGCGCTCCGCATCTTGTGCGGGCGCGAAGCCTGATCAGAAAAGAATGGGGCGATCGATGGGGTTCGAACCCACGACCTCCGGTACCACAAACCGGCGCTCTAACCAGCTGAGCTACGATCGCCACACTGCGCATCGGCTTATCATGCCAGATGCGGAAACACCCGCGAGGCCGCTCTACACAGCGACCGGTGCGGGAGCGCGCCTTTGCACAAGGCAGAGCGTCTTGCAAAGCAAAAAATCGGATCACACGCGATCTCACGCAATTTTCCCGCAAAGTTGCCGGGTCTATGAAGGCCGTCATGACGGAACTCGGCGAATCATCGGCCACTCATCTCCTCGCACGTCCGGGCGTGCAGCGTTTCCCCTCGTCGCGGCTCGACCTCTTTGTCGTGCGCGATTTCCTCGCGCCCGCGGAGTGCGATGCGCTTGTCAGACTGATCGAGGCACAGCATCGACCGTCGACAGTTGCCGACGGCAATGGGGATAACGCGTTCCGCACCAGTTCGACATGCGACCTTCCTCCCGAAACGCCCGCCGTGGCCGCGCTTGCGCTCAAGCTCTCGCACCTGTCCGGCATAGACCAGGCCCATGCCGAACCGCTGCAGGGCCAGCGCTATGAAGTCGGTCAGGAGTTCAAGGCCCATACCGACTATTTCGAGCCCGGCAGCGCCGACTACGATACTTATTGCTCGGTATCCGGGCAGCGCACCTGGACTTTCATGATCTACCTGAACGATGTGGACGCAGGCGGCGCCACCCGTTTCAAGGTCATCAACAAGACGATCCAGCCCGAACGCGGCAAGCTGGTGGCCTGGAACAACCGCCGTCCGGACGGCAGCCCCAATGCCGCCACGCTGCATCACGCGATGAAAGTGCGGGCGGGCCGCAAGTACGTCATCACGCAATGGTATCGCGAACGGCCCTGGGGCTGGGGCTGAGCGCCCTGCCCGCCCTTAACGGGCATCACTCCCCGGCGCTGATCACCGCGCAGGCAATACGGCCGCCGGCATTGCCGGACGGCTGGCTGGTGTAGTCGTCCTGGCCCGCATGGATCACCAGCGCCGAACCGTCCGCATCGAGAAGCGACTTCGGACCGGGCGTCAGAGTGACGCCTGTGTTGAGGACCTGCGTCTTGAGCGTCCCGTCCGGCCCCACATACTGATTCGGCATGTCGCCGCCGTGCGGCCCGCCCATGACCATCAGGCCATGCTCAGGGTTGCCCGCAGCGAAGTGGCCGCCCGACGTCGTGAACTTGGCAGCGGGATCGCACACGCCCTTTTCATGGAAGTGAAAACCATGCTCGCCCTGCGGCAGCCCCTTGAGGTCGGTGGAGAGCAGCACGCCAGTGGGGGTCTGCTGCAGCGTGATCATACCCAGCGAATTGCCGTCGAGCCCGATCACGGTCGCGTGAATCGTCTTGCCCTCGCCGCTTGCCGGCGCATCGTCCGCCAGCGCGGCGGAAGCGGACAGCACGAGAGCACAAGCGGCGGCTATACGGGCAGTTCGGATCATTACGCTTCTCCTGTTCGGAGCCTTTCCGGCTCATTCTGTGACTCGACGCCGCCGGCACCGGAATTCCGCAAGTGCAGCACACATCACAACGCCGAGCGCGCGCGCCTTGTCCCGCAACGCGGCCGGTGCAGCCTAGATTCGTGCGATCGAAACGCAATCGCAATCCTGCGGAAAAACGAGGTTACCGCGATAGCAAGGCTGTCCTGTGAAGGCTGATTAACGATTGCAGGCGGACAATGGCGGGTATTCCAAGGGACGCCAAGGACACAAAAGACGTGAACGCACCCATCGGACGACTCTACACCGCACGGCAGGATACTCTCGACGACCGCCGCCGCGAGCGGCGTCATGCCACGCACTTCGAAGCCGTGCTGGAAACCTCGCAAGGCCGCAGGACTTCGGTACTTCTGGCCGACATTTCCCATCACGGATGCTGCGTGCAGACAGATTCCGACGAGCTGCGCCAGGGCGCCTTCGTGTCCATCGGGCTCTGCGAGGATTCGATGCTCCCCGCGATCGTCCGCTGGGTGCGGGGGCAGGCTGCGGGTATGGAATTCCTGCGGGCGGTGCCGGCGGACCAGACCGCCTGGCTCGACCTGATGGACCTGGGCCTGGACGGCTGAACTCTGGCGGGCAGAACCCGCCCCCTCTTGCCTCATTCAGACATCAAAAAAGGCGGCCTCGAAAGGCCGCCTTTTTCGTTCTGGCGATAAGGCCCGCGTAGCCGGGCCTACACTCACTTCTTGGTGAGCGAGAGACCACCGAAACGCTTGTTGAACTGCGCCACGCGGCCGCCGTCCTGGATCTGGGCCTTGCCGCCGGTCCAGGCCGGGTGCGAGGTCGGATCGATGTCGAGCACCAGCGTATCGCCTTCGCTGCCCCAGGTCGAACGGGTCTGGAAGGTGGTGCCGTCGGTCATCTGCACCGTGATCATGTGGTAGTCGGGATGGGTATCGGCCTTCATGTCTTATCTCTTTCGCATAGGGCCGGTTCCGACCGGCCTGCCTTGGAAAGCGGCGCGCATAGCGCCGGAAGCGGCAAAATGCAAGGGAGGAGTCCCTTGGGAATGCCCATGACCGGGCTCGCACCCGGCCATGGCATCAGGCGTCGGCGATCATCGCGGTAAAGTTGACCTCGCAGGTCACTTTATCGCCGATCGAGGCCTTGCCCCAGAACTTGCACACGCGCGAACGCTTCTGGACGAAGCCCGCGCGCAGATCGAGCAAGTGGCCGGGCGTCACCGGATTGCGGAACTTGGCTTCCTCGATGGCCATGAAATAGACCAGCTTGCCGGTTCCGGCGAGGCCAAGGCTCTCGATGGCCAGAATCCCGGCAGCCTGCGCCAGCGCCTCGATCTGGAGGACGCCGGGCATGATCGGACGGCCGGGGAAATGGCCCTGGAAGAAATCCTCATTGAAGCTGACCGCCTTGACCGCGTGGATCTCCTCCTCGGTGAAGGAAACCACCCGGTCGACCAGCAGCATCGGATAGCGGTGCGGAAGCGCCGCCAGGATCTTCGCGGTATCGTAGACCAGTTCCGTCTCTTCGCTCATGCCCGGTACTCGCGTTCTATCAGCGGCCGGCCGGCTGCGTGCTGGTGCTCTGGGCGGACTGGCCCTGAGCGGCAGCCTGCTGCGCGCGCTGTTCGCGGATCTGACGCGGTTCCCAACCGGCAGGCGGCACGAGCTGCGCCGACGGAATGGCCGTGTTGAGCTCGTTCAGGATGTCCTGGTTGAGATTGTAGGCGCCGCCGTTGAAAGCGATCACGGCATCGGGCGACAGCACGATCGAAATGCTGCGCTTCTTCATCGCCGACTTCAGAGCGTCGTTCAGCTTGTCCTCGATCTGCTCCTGCACATAGGCCTGCGACAGACCCACCGGCTGAAGGATCTGCTGGAGTTCGGCCTTGCCCTTCTCCTGCAGCTGCTGGATCGCAACTGCCTGCTGCTGCAGCGAAGCCTGGTTCGGGTTGGCGGCCTGACGGTCAGCATTGAACTTGTCGATCATCGGCTTGAGCTGCGCGGTCAACTGATCGTTGCGCGCCTTGGCCTGATCGTACTGCGGCTTGTAGGTCGTTTCGCGCTGCTGCTCGGCAACCTTGTACGCGTTCGAATTGGCAATCACCGCATCGAGATTGGCAATGCCGAGGCCGGCAACGATCGTGCCGTTCTCAGCAGGAGCTGCCGCCGGAGCAGGTTTCGCGGCCAGAGCCGGCTGCGCGGCGAGAGTGGCGAGCGCGAGAGCCGAACCCAGCGCGACGGTCTTGATCATGGTTTTCATCAGAATTGCGTTCCCACGTTGAATGTGAAGGTCTTGGTATCGTCGCCATCCTGCTTGAACAGGACCTTGGAAATATCGATGCGGAACGGACCGAAGGGCGAGTTCCAGTTCACACCAAAGCCGACCGCAAGGCGCGGCTTCCAGGTATCGCCGACGAAACGCTCGGTGAAGTACTGCGTCGAACCGATCGCCTGGTTGTCGAGGCCGTTGGTCTGAGACGACGTGGTGGTCGTCGAGGTGTCGTAAGTGCCGTCACCATTGTTCGGGTAGTAGAGCTGGGCACCACTACTGTCGCGCGTGCCGATGAAGCAGCCCGTCGAACAATCGATCGTATCCGGCTTCTTGATGCTCCAGACCGCGCCGGTATCGACGAAGATCGACGGACGCAGCCCCATCTCGCGCGCACCGGAACCGAGCGGAATTTCAAGCTCGGCACGGCCCATGTAGTAGTACTTGCCGCCCAGCGCATCGTCCGACTTCGACGAATCCACGGTGTAGTTTCCGTCGCTGTCAGTCGTCAGGTACTGGCGAATGACGCGCGGCCCGACACCGCGGATACCGAAGCCGCGGATCTGCGGCTCGCCAAGATAGAAGCGATCGGTCAGACGCACGTCCTGGCCCAGCCCCTTGATCGCGCCACCCTCGCCCGAAAGCGAGAAGATGAACCCGTGACCCAGCGGCCAATACTTCGCGGCATTGGCGCGCAGACGGGCATAGCGCACATCGCCGCCAAGCCCGGCGACATCGATATTGAGCGAGGCCGTTTCACCGCGCGAAGGACGGATGCGGTTGTCGAGCGTGTCGTAGATGAGCGAGAAGCCCGCGATCGAGCTCAGGCGTTTACCGATCGCATCACACAGGTAGCGGCCGGCGCGCAGCGGGTCACACGTGTAATCGCCATTGTCATCGATCGAATAGAACTGGCTCTTGCTCAGCGAGACGTCATCGTAGTTGAGCGTGTAGCGTGCGACCGCCGTCAGGTATTCGGTCAGCGGAACGCCAGCGCGAACCTGGAAGCCGGTCGTCGCCTGCTGGTACGTCGTATTACGGCTGGAGTTGTAATAATTGAAACTGTTGTAGTCGCGGCGGTAGATATCGACGCCGAGCGAAATGTTCTTGTCGAACAGATACGGCTCGACGAAGCTCGCCTGCACGCTCTTAGAATAGCGCGAATAGCTGCCCGAAAGGCCGACCGTCTGGCCGCGGCCGCGGAAGTTGCGCTGACGGATCGAGGCCTGGAAGATGAAGCTCTCAAGGCTGGAGAAACCGGCCGACAGCTGGAGTTCGCCGGTCGGCTTCTCCTCGACGTTGGCTTCCAGCACGATACGGTCATCGGCACTGCCGGGCTTCTGCTCGACCTCGAACTTCTCCTGGAAGTAGCCGAGCGACTTGATGCGGTTGGTCGAACGCTTGACCTGCAGCGAGTTGAACGCGTCGCCTTCGGCAAGGCGGAACTCGCGGCGCACGACCTTGTCCTGGGTCAGCGTGTTGCCGTTGATGTCGATCCGCTCGACGTAAACGCGCGGGGCCTCCTGGATCACGAACGTGATCCCCATGGTGAGGTTGTCCTTGTCGCGGTCGTACTTCGGACGGACGTCGGCGAAAGCATAGCCGAAGGCGCCGGCGGTCTCGTTCAGGTTGTCGATCGTGTCTTCAACCTGCTTGGCGTTGTACCAGTCGCCCTTGTGCATCGGCAGGTTCTTCGCCAGCTTCTCGCCGTCGAAGTCGCGAAGCTGGCTTTCCACCTTCACGTCGCCGAACTTGTAGCGCTTTCCTTCCTCCACCACGTACGTGATGATGAAGTCCTTCTTGTCCGGCGTCAGTTCCGCGACGGCCGAAACCACGCGGAAATCGGCGTAGCCCTGCGTCAGGTAGAACTGGCGCAGCTTCTGCTGGTCGAAGGCCATGCGGTCGGGATCGTAGCTCGTGCCCGAGCTGAAGATGCGGGTGAACCGCGCCTGCTTGGTGACCATCTGACTGCGCAGTTCCCCGTCGGAGAAATGCTCGTTGCCGATGATGTTGATCTGGCGGACCTTGGACTTGGCGCCCTCGGTGATCTCGAACACGATGTCGACGCGGTTCTGGTCGAGCATGACCATCTTCGGCTCGACAGTCGCCGCGTAGCGCCCTTGCCGCTTGTAAAGCTCAATGATGCGGGCAACGTCCGCGCGCACTTTCGAGCGGGTGAAGATCTGGCGCGGGGCGACCTTGATCTCCGGCATGATCTTGTCGTCCTTGATGCGCTTGTTGCCTTCAAGGATGATGCGGTTGACGACCGGGTTCTCCTGAACGGCAATCGTGACATTGCCGCCGTCGTTGGTGACTTCGACGTTCTTGAACAACTCGGTCTCGTAGAGATCCTTCAGCGCCTGGTCGGCAGCGGCCTTGGTGTAAGGCTGGCCGATACGCAGCTTGATGTAGGACATCACCGTCTGCGGTTCGAGACGCTCGGCCCCGGTGACCTGGATCGACTGGATCGTCTGCTCCACGGCCGGTGCGCCCTGCGGGGCAGGCGCCGCATCCTGGGCGAAAGCCGCCTCGGGGACGCCCGCAAACACCGTGGTTCCCAGAAGCACGGCCGCAAGCTGCGACGCGCGGCGGGCTTCATTGCTGCGAACCATTACCCATCCCATCATTCTACGCAAAATCCCGTTTTCGCTCTCGCGATAATCCCGCCCGGCCCGGCAAACCCGCAAAGGCGCCAGCAAGCAACCGCAGCCATCTGCCCGATGGAAGGCCTCCAATCAAGCAGCCAAACCCGGCGAGAATGTGATCGCTGAATAAAACCTCCAGGCTATCCCCCGAAAACCGGGAGAGACACCAGATCGTTGACCGTGACGAAAAGCATCAGCGTAAGGACCAAAGCCACGCCCATGCGGATCGCCCATTCCTGACTGCGCACATCCAGAGGCCTGCGACGGACCAACTCGGCCGCGTAGAACGCCAGGTGCCCGCCATCGAGGCCAGGAATTGGCAGGAGGTTGATGAATGCCAAGTTAATCGAAATCAGGGCAGCAAAGCCAACGAAGGCATCCCAGCCGAGGCTGAATTGCTCGCCCGAATATTTGGCGATCTTGATTGGGCCGCCCAGTTCCTTCACCGAGCGCTCACCCGTGAAGATCTGGCGAATTCCCGTCACCATGGTTCCCATGATGGAAAAGCTGCGCGACACGCCCAGCTCCACCGCCTCTACGGCGCCCACCGGCACGACATGCCCGAACCCGGCGCGGATGCCGAGCTGGCCAATGGTTTCGCTGCGGCCGTTTTCGCCGGTTACAGTCGCAGAGCCGATGGTGACGTGGAAAACGCGTGCCTCGCCATTCCTCAGCGCCGTGATCGTGACCACCTTGCCCGGGAACGGCTGGACCAGCCCTGGAATGTCGTCAAAGCTGTGTACGTCCGTATCATCGATCGCGACGATCCGGTCTCCCGCTTTCAGGCCTGCGGCCTCCGCCGAAGATGCCCCGAAGAAGCCGCCGATCACCGGAGCCGCAAAATCCACACCCAGATCACCGATCCGGGCGGTATTGCCGAATTCATCGCTGACTTCGCGGTTGGCAAGTGTCACCGGCAAAACCAGCGTGCGCCCATCCCGTTCGACCGCGACCGACACCGTCTTGCCTGCAAAATAGGCCGTGTATTCCGGAACGTCGGTGACGCTTTCGATCTTGTTGCCGTCGATCGCGACGATGCGGTCGCCGATCTCCATGCCCGCCGCTTGCGCTGGCGAGTTCTCAGTGAACTCTGAAACTTCGGGATCGCCAACCAGCCGGCCGTTGACGTAGGAAAATGCCGCCAGGATCGCGACGCAGAGCAGAAAATTGGTTGCCGGCCCCGCAAACACGATCAGCGCGCGTTGCCACAACGGCTTGACGTGGAACGTGTGCGCCCGCTCTTCCGGCGTCAGCCCGTCGTCCGCCGCGGAGGGCGCGCTGGCGGGATTCATGTCACCGGCAAACTGGACATAGCCGCCCAGCGGCAGCGCGGAGAGCTTCCAGCGGGTGCCGCGCTTGTCGGTCCAGCCCGCGATTTCCTTGCCGAAACCGATCGAGAAGGCCTTGGCCTTCACCCCGAACAGGCGGCCGACGAGATAGTGCCCCAGCTCATGGATCAGGACCAGAGGCCCCAGCACCAGCAGGAAAGCGAAGATCGTCGTCAGCAGATTGGGCGATCCGGTCAAGTCAGGCAGTCTCCATCAGTTCCCTCGCCTTGGCCCTTGCCTCGCTGTCGACGGCAAGCACGTCGGACAGGCAGGCAGGCGGCGCCGGCGCAAAGGCATTGAGCACATGTTCCACTTGTGCCGCAATCCGGGTGAACGAAATCTGACCGGCCAGAAAGGCCGCCACGGCGATCTCGTTCGCGGCATTGAGCACGGCGGGAATACCGCCCCCTTCCTGCGCGGCCGCGCGCGCCAGCCGCGTGGCGGGAAAGCGCTCCTCATCCGGCAGGCGAAAGGTCAGTTCACCGATCGCGGCAAGATCGAGCGGTTCGCACGGCGTGTCCATCCGTTCCGGCCAGGCCAGCGCGGAAGCAATCGGCACGCGCATGTCGGACGGACCGAGCTGCGCCAGCGTCGAGCCGTCGCGATATTCGACCATCGAATGAACGATCGACTGCGGGTGAACGATGATCCGCAACTTGTCGAGCCCGACCGGGAACAAGTGATGCGCCTCGATCAGTTCGAGGCCCTTGTTGAACATCGTGGCGGAATCGACGCTGATCTTCGCGCCCATGTCCCAGTTGGGATGCTTGATCGCCTGAGCCGGAGTGGCAACGCAGAGCTGTTCCCACGACCAGTCGCGGAACGGACCGCCACTGGCCGTCAGCGTGATCCAGCGCACATGCGCCGGGTCGTTGCCCTGAAGGCACTGGAAAATCGCATTGTGCTCGGAATCGACCGGCAGCAGCGTCGCGCCGTGGCGGGCAACGGCGGCCGTCATGACATCGCCGGCCGAGACCAGCGCTTCCTTGTTGGCCAGAGCGATGATTCCGCCCTGCTCGATCGCCGCCATGGTCGGGGCCAGTCCGGCGCAGCCGACGATAGCCGCCACCGTCACGTCGGCCCCGCGCGCAGCCGCTTCGATCAGCGCTTCGGGGCCGCCTGCGGCCTCGATACCGGTCCCTGCCAAGGCCTCGCGCAGTTCGGGAAGCCGCGCCTCGTCGGCGATGACAGCCACTTCGGCAGAGAATTCATGCGCGAGCCGCGCGAGATCCATGGCGTTGGAATGCGCGGTCAGCGCCACCACGCGCCAGCTCTCCGGCTGGCGGCGCACCAGATCGAGCGTCGAAGCGCCAACCGAGCCCGTGGCTCCCAGAACCGATAGCGTGCGCATAGCCGTCATCGTGGCTGGAACAACAGCATGAGCGCAAGCACGAAGAGCACGGCCAGCAATCCATCGACACGGTCGAAGAAGCCGCCGTGGCCGGGGATCAGATGGCCCGAATCCTTCACGCCTGCCCGGCGTTTCATCCAGCTTTCGAAGAAATCGCCGGCCTGCGCGCAGATGGCGAGGAGAATGCCGGTCAGCAGACAGGTCGCGAAGAGAGGAACGGCCCCCGCTTCCAGATACCAGCACGGCTGCATTCCGAAGCACGCGACCTTGTCGGCAGCGATGCCTGCAGGCGTGAGGGCAATCACACCCTCCTGCCAGAGCTTGGCAGCTCCGAACAAGGCGAGCGTGGCGCCGAGAATGCCGCCAAGCAGGCCCGACCAGGTCTTCGACGGGCTGATGGCCGGTGCGATCTTCGGGCCGCCCAATGTGCGCCCGGTGAAATAGGCGCCGACATCGACGGCAATGACACTCACCAGCACCGTCAGCAGCGGTGCCAGCGTGAACGCCGGGTTGCGCAGGAACAGCAGCATCGCCGCCCCCATGCCCACGTAGAGCATCCCGCCGAAGTTCCACAGCCCGCGTTCGGCCGGACTGGCCGTGCCGCTGCGCGCCAGACGGACCCATTCCCACAGCACGACCACCGCCACGGCACAGACGAACGCGATCCACACGGCCCCGCCCAGCCACAAGGCGCTAGCCGCCACGGCGACCATGACCACCGCCGAAACGGCGCGCGCGCCGAAATCGGATTTCTTGGCGCTCATGGCTCAGCGCCCGCCATAGCGCCGCTCGCGGGCAGCGAAAGTTTCCAGTGCATCCTTGAGATGATCTCCGGTAAAGTCCGGCCAGAGCACATCGGTAAACAGCATCTCGGCATAGGCGGCCTGCCAGAGCAGGAAGTTCGACAGCCGCACTTCGCCCGAAGTGCGGATCAGCAGATCGAGCGGCGGCAGATCCGCGGTATCCAGTTCGGCGGAAATGGTCTCGGGCGTGATCGGCCCCTTGGCCGCTGCCTTGGTGGCGGCGCGGGCGATCTCATCCTGCGAACCGTAGTTCAACGCCACGGCCAGCGTCGTGCCGCTATTGCCCGCCGTCCGCGCCATGGCCTTTTCAACCAGCTCGACAACATCGGGCTTGAAGGCCTTGTAATCACCGATGATTTTCAACCGGACGCCTGCTTCGGCAAACTCTTCGAGATCCGAGACGATGAAGCGCTTCATCAGGCTCATCAGGTCGGAGACTTCCTCTTCCGGCCGGCGCCAGTTCTCGGTCGAAAAGGCGTAAAGCGTCAGAGCTTCCAACCCCAGTTCGCGCGCACTGCGCACGACGCGCCGCACCGCTTCCACGCCGCGCTGATGGCCCAGCGCGCGCGGCAAGTGGCGTTTCTTGGCCCAACGGCCATTGCCATCCATGATGATCGCAACATGGCGCGCGCGCGCAGGCTCATCCTTGCCCATTACATTTCCCTCACTGCAAGGCTGTATATCAGCCTCACTTGTTGAGGATTTCCTTTTCCTTGTGCGCCAGCGCATCGTCGACGGCCTTGATCTGCTCGTCGGTCAGCTTCTGGACATCGCCCTCGGCGCGCTTGCGCTCGTCCTCGGAGATTTCCTTCTTGTTCTCGTCGGTCTTGAGCGCTTCCATGCCGTCGCGGCGCACGTTGCGAATCGCAACCTTGGCCTTCTCGGCATACTGGCCCGCGATCTTCACGAGGTCCTTGCGGCGCTCTTCGGTGAGATCCGGGATCGGCAGGCGCAGGGTGTTGCCGTCGTTGATCGGATTGAGGCCCAGCCCGGCCGAACGGATCGCCTTTTCGACGGGACCGATGTTCGACTTGTCCCACACCTGCACCGAGATCAGGCGCGGTTCGGGCACCGAAACCGTGGCGACCTGATTGAGCGGCATATGCGCACCGTAAACCTCGACCGTTACGGGATCGAGCAACTGGGTGCTGGCGCGCCCGGTACGCAGGCCGGCGAGATCGCCCTTGAGCGATTCCACCGCGCCCTTCATGCGGCGTTCGAGATCGGCCTTGTCATACTTGGCCATGATTCAGGCTCCTTGCTGGACAACCGTCTGCGTCCCCTCACCCACGAGCACTTTGGCAAGATTGCCCTTCTCGCGGATCGAGAACACGACGATCGGAATAGAGTTATCGCGGCACAGGGCCACGGCGGAGGCGTCCATCACCTTCAGATTGCCGGCGAGGACTGTGTCGTAATCGACGGATTCGTATCGCTTGGCGTCCGGATTGGTCTTCGGGTCGCTGTCATAGACCCCATCGACGCTGGTGCCCTTGAGCAGCGCGTCGCAGCGCATTTCCGCAGCCCGCAGCGCCGCGCCGGAATCGGTGGTGAAATAGGGGGCGCCCACGCCAGCGGCGAAGATCACCACCCGCCCCTTTTCGAGATGGCGCTCGGCGCGGCGGCGGATCACCGGCTCGCAGACCTGATCCATCTGCACCGCCGACTGCACGCGCGTTTCCACGCCCAGCTGCTCCAGCGCGTTCTGCATGGCCAGCGCATTCATGACCGTGGCCAGCATACCCATGTAGTCAGCCTGCGCCCGGTCCATGCCCTTGGCCGCACCCGCCATGCCGCGGAAGATATTGCCGCCGCCAATGACAAGACAGACTTCCAGCCCGGTCTCCTTGGCCGCCTTCACTTCCTTGGCCAGTTCCGCGACGAATTCCGGATCGATCCCGAACTGCTGGCTCCCCATAAGCACTTCGCCTGACAGTTTCAGCAGGACGCGTTTGTAGGGGGAGGATGACATGCCGCTCGGTTCTCCAGGGAATTGGTGGTGCGGCTTTAGGAGGAGCGGTGATGATTGCCAAGGGGTTGGGTGGGTATGCGCAGCGATGTCGTACACCTGCCATCGCCGTGCCGCCGAATGTTACGTGCTGTCGAATGTTAGTTGTTCATGGTCATTGAAGCTGAAACGACAACTTGGACCCTATCAAGCCGCGCGCCAGCCTTGTCAGCACGACTCACAACCATGGAAAAACGCGGCTCCTCGGCACTCGTATACGTCGTCGAAACCATGTCCTCACGATGGTAGGTATCGCCCTCTTTCCAATCACGCTTGAACTTTTCTGACACTAGCACCCGCTCAACGACTGGCTGAAGATCCAGAGAACCGCCACCCGTGATGTGGCAGATGGGCAATCGGTCTGACACGACAAGAACGTAACCTGCCGAAGGTAGGGAGTTTATCCGCCAATAGTGATTTCCCTTCCTCCAAGGCTCAGGGGGAAGAGTCACGGGATCGGTCTGCCCGACCTGACCCATCTTGTCTCCCAACCCCACCTTTTCCATGAAAGGCCCTGGACCGCTGCTCCAACTCGCAGGGTTCAGAACCCATTCCTGACACCCCACCAGTGCCCCTTGAAACCCCTCGACAAGATCAGTCGATGGCTCTCCTTTTGCCTGTGCCTGCATTGGAACTACAAGAGCAAGAAGAGCGCCCATGATACGCACTGGTGACTGCATAGGATCTCCGGTCAACCTCAGCTTACCAGCTTGCTAACCACTTAGTGATAATCAACCGTCTGCACGATCACAAGAAAACGGGCCGGGAAGCCATCGCTCCCCGGCCCGCCTTGTTCGTTCTCGAAGGAAGCCTGGCTGAAATCAGCCCGCCACCGCCGCGGCCACTTCGGCTGCGAAGTCGGAGACTTCCTTTTCGATGCCTTCGCCGAGCTGGAAGCGCACATAGTCCTTGAGGACGATCTTGGCGCCCGCTTCCTTGCCGGCCGCGTCGACGACCTGCTGGATCGGGGTCTTGTTGTCCATCACGAAGACCTGCGAGAGCAGCGCGTTTTCCTTGGCATACTTGGCGATCGCGCCATCGACCATCTTGGCCTGCACGGCTTCCGGCTTGCCCGATTCGGCAGCCTTTTCCTCGGCGATCTTGCGTTCGCGCGCGATCAGATCGGCGTCGAGATCCTCAGCGGTCAGCGCCAGCGGGAAAGCCGCGGCGATGTGCATCGCGATCTGCTTGCCCAGCGCTTCCAGAGCGTCAGCCGGGGCTTCCGATTCGAGCGCGACGAGCACGCCAATCTTGCCGAGGTTCGGGGCAGCGGCGTTGTGCATGTAGGGCACAACCACGCCGTTCGACACTTCGACGGTCTTCATGCGGCGAACCTGCTGGTTCTCACCGATGGTCGCGACGTTGTTGGTCAGCGCGTCGGCGACAGTGCCGCCGGTCGGGTAAGCCGCAGCCTTGAGCGCCTCGACATCGTCGCCAGCCACGTTCAGCGCGGCTTCGGTGGTGTTGCGCACGAAATCCTGGAACTGCTCGTTCTTGGCAACGAAGTCGGTTTCCGAGTTGACTTCGACAGCCACGCCCTTGGTGCCCGAGACGGCCACGCCGACGAGGCCTTCAGCGGCGGTGCGGCTGGACTTCTTGGCGGCAGCAGCCAGACCCTTGGCGCGCAGCGCGTCGACAGCGGCCTCAAGGTCGCCACCGGTCTCGTCCAGAGCCTTCTTGCAGTCCATCATGCCGGCGCCGGTGCGCTCGCGCAGGTTCTTCACGTCAGCGGCGGTGTAAGCCATCGCTCAAAATCCTCTTGTTTGGCAGGGCAGATGACTGCCCGAATGTGGATGCGCGCCAGGCCCATTGGACCCGGCGCGCGACAATTCCATGACGAAAAGTCGTCGCCGGGGCCGATCAGGCCTCGACAGCTTCCTCTGCGACCGGCTCGTCCATGGCGCCGATGTCGGCACCGCTGTCGATCACGGCTTCACGGCCACCCTTGGTCGCGGCCTGAGCGATCGCGTCGCAGTAGAGGCGCACGGCGCGGCTGGCGTCGTCGTTGCCCGGGATCGGGAACGCGATGCCGTCCGGCGAAACGTTGGAGTCGAGGATCGCCACGACCGGGATGCCGAGCACGTTGGCTTCCTTGATCGCCAGGTCTTCCTTGTTGGCGTCGATCACGAACATCACGTCCGGGATGCCGCCCATGTCACGGATACCGCCGAGCGAAAGCTCAAGCTTGTCACGTTCACGGGTGAGCTGAAGGATTTCCTTCTTGGTGAGGCCGTGGGTGTCGCCGGCGAGCTGCTCTTCCAGAGCCTTGAAGCGCTTGATCGACTGCGAGATCGTCTTCCAGTTGGTGAGCATACCGCCCAGCCAGCGGTGGTTGACGAAGTGCTGACCGCAAGCGCGCGCAGCCTGGGCGATCGGCTCCTGAGCCTGGCGCTTGGTGCCGACGAACAGCACCTTGCCGCCGGCCTGCACGGTGGCCGAAACGAACTCGAGAGCACGGGCCATCAGGGGCACGGTCTGCGACAGGTCAATGATGTGGATGCCGTTGCGGGCGCCGAAGATGTACGGCTTCATCCGCGGATTCCAGCGGTGGGTCTGGTGGCCGAAGTGAGCGCCGGCCTCGATGAGCTGCTGCATGGTGACGACAGGAGCCGCCATAGATAATTCCTTTCCGGTTCAACCTCTGGAAAGCTGGAACCGTGCGGATACCCCCGTGGGAGCCTGACCCGCTGCGGCACCGGTATGTGCGCTTTCCATGTGGATTTGCCAGGACCGGGACAGCCGCGAATTCGGCCGGACCTTTCCTGACGGCGCCGCCCTTAGACGCGTTTTTCCCGAAAATCCAGCCCCAATCGCCAGCCCCGATCAATCGGGCGCGCCATTTGCCGGAACCGCCCCTGCGCCTATGCTGACGCCATGAGCCGCAAAGCCGACCTTGCCGCCTTGCTCGAAGCCGATGCGCTCCGCATGGAAGCGATGACGGCCGTCCACGCCCTCGCCCTGCCCGATGGCTGGATCGGTGCCGGTTTCGTGCGCGATGCCGTGTGGGACCATATCCACGGCCGGGCACCTTCGCCCCTTTCCGGTGACATCGACGTGATCTGGTTCGATCCGGAGCGGATGGACAGCAGCTTCGACAGGACACTGGAAGCCCGGCTGCACGCGCAGATGCCCGCGCTGGACTGGTCGGTCAAAAATCAGGCCCGAATGCATCTGCGCAACGGCGACGCGCCCTATCGCGACTGCGCCGATGCCATGACCCACTGGCCCGAAACCGCAACGGCCATTGCCGCGCACCTGACTGCGGCCGGCCGGGTGGAAATCAACGCCCCGCTGGGGCTGGAAGACCTCTACCGCGGCCGCCTGCGCCCCACGCCGCATTTCGCCGGAACAAGACGCCCGATCTTTGAACAGAGGGTTTGCGCCAAGCGCTGGCGGGAACGCTATCCCGGTCTGGTGAGCGGCTAGCCAGCCCTGCCCCGTCCTTCCGGCCCGCACCGGACATGGCCCCCACAATTCGACCTTCATCCCATCGGGAACAAGCAGCCTGGCGAACGGATCTCAGCCTTCGTCCGTCCTGCAAGCAGCACCTCGCATAATCCTTTCGGAAAAATCGCTTGACAATGATGGAACAAAAAGAGAACAAGGGGCCAGTCGGAACATTGTTAGAACATTTTTGTGTTTTCCACAAGCTGTCCACCAGACTGGCAACAGGCCGTGGACCAGGGTTCGAAAGGAACGGTCATGACTGCATTTGCCGCGTGCCTCTTCGCCTTTGCCGCACTGACGTCGGTCTGGATCATGGCTGCCACATGGCGGCGCTATGGCTCAGGCGCGCTCGCACTGCGGGCGCAGCTTGCCGCTTGCCCGGAAAGCATCGTGATCTTCTGGAAATCCACGGAACACCGGCAACAGCCCGCGCTCGCGCCCCTCAGGAAGGGCCGAGCGGAGCGCCCTGCTCGTCGAAACCTTCAGGCGCCGGGGCTGGAGTGGCCGGGTGCGGCGCTTGCCGCCTGACTTTGGCATAAGCCGCAAGGCCCACAGGTATCAGCAAGAGATAGCCGATGGTGATCGCGGCAAGCGTGAACCAGGGTTCGGTCAGCAGAGCCGCGACGATAAGGCCGACAACAGCGATCATGCCGAGGCGCAAACTATTGGGCGGGCGCAACCGCGACCAGCCCAGCGTCGGCAGGCTGGAGATCATCAGGAAAGCGATCAGCGCCATCCATCCGCTCACCACAATCGGATTGGCGAATTCGGGACGGTCGCTGGCGATCCAGAGGTACATCGGCAGGAACGCCAGAGCCGCGCCCAGCGGCGCCGGAACCCCGGTCAGAAATCCCGCCTGCTTGTGCGGCTGTTCAAGCATGTCGAGCCGCGCATTGAAGCGCGCCAGCCGCAGCACGCAGCAGATCGCGAAAGCAAGCGCCGCGATCCAGCCTACGCTGGGCACCTGATGCAGCGTCCACAGATAGACGATCAGCGCCGGGCCGACGCCGAAGGAAATCGCATCGGCCAAGCTGTCGAGTTCCGCACCGAAACGCGTCTGCGCCCTGAGCAGCCGTGCCGCCCGCCCATCGATACCGTCGAGCAGGCCAGCCAGAATCACCGCCTGAACAGCACGATCGAAATCGCCGCCGATGGCGAAACGGATACCGGTGAGGCCCGAACAGAGCGCCGCGGCGGTAATCGCATTGGGTACGATCGCGCGCATCGAAAGGCCGCGTGCGAAGCGGCGGCGCGGGACCGGCTGCCCTTCGGTAAATCCGTCGGGTTCCCCCGCAGGATTTTCACGCGGGCCGTCGTTCATTGGGCAATGCCCTCGATCACCGGTGCCGAGCCCATTTCGGCCAACACGGTTTCGCCGGCCACAATGCGCTGGCCCATAAGCACGCGCGGCTCGGTGCCTGCCGGCAAATAGACGTCAACGCGGCTGCCGAATCGAATCAGGCCGATGCGCTGCCCGGCGGCAATGATGTCCCCCGGCTTGATGAACGGGACGATGCGCCGCGCGACCAGTCCGGCGATCTGCGTGAAACAGATTCGCGTGCCGTCGCCCCGCTCTATCAGAATGTGCTGACGCTCGTTCTCTTCGCTGGCCTTGTCGAGATCGGCATTCACGAACTTGCCGGGGATATAGATCACCCGCTGAACCGTGCCTCCGATCGGCGCGCGATTGATATGCACATCGAAGACCGACATGAAGATCGAAATCCGCGTCACCGGATCGACCGGCAGCGGCAACGCGCCGCTGCCGTCATCGATCGTCAGTTCGCGCGGCGGCGGGACCTTCTGGATCAGCGTGACCAGCCCGTCGGCCGGCGCCACGATGCAGCGGTCGTCCTGCGGCGTCACGCGCACCGGATCGCGGAAGAACGCAAGCACGCACAGAGTGAGCACGGCCAGCGGCCAGCCCACCCAGGGGCCTAGGATCAGCCAGCCAATCAGCGCAATACCACCGGCGATTGCGCCGAACTTGCGCCCTTCGGCGTGAACGGAGGGCCATTGCCACGATGCTTCGCCGCGGCCCTGATTATCGAGAATGTCTGAGGGCATCGCCTTCATCTAGTCCGTGAGCCCAGCGACCGCAATGCTGCCCTCTGGCGGGCGGCTCTGATCACCGGGGACTGCTGGGGAAGAGAGCTGGTGGTGGACAGGGCTGGATTCGAACCAACGTACGCTTGCGCGGGCAGATTTACAGTCTGCTGCCTTTAACCACTCGGCCACCTGTCCACACCAGTTGCTGGCTAGCCGGCCATCCCGAACGGGAGATACCGACGTTTTTTGGAGCTTCGAAAGAAGCCCCCGTTGCCGAGGAGCCGCGCCTTTGCCGAACCGAGCCTTGCCTGTCAATGGGGTCGCTGCCAAAGCGGGAACAGATTTTTCACGGAAAGGATAATTGATGAACAAGCGCGGCGAAGACCGGGAGGGTGGACGGGACAGCAAACGCCCGGGCCGGGCCCTGCGCGGCCGTGCGGGCCGGATGAAAAACGGCCGTGGCAGCGGCCGTGCCTCATCGGGCATGGTCCGGCTGTGGGGCCGTCACGCAGTGGAGGCTGCCCTCAAGAATCCGGACCGGCGCCACCGCAAGCTCTGGGCTACGCGCGAAGGCGTCGATTCGCTCGATGGCGAACTGCCCAGCGATTTTCCCGTCGAATGGGCCCAGCCTGCGGATCTCGCCCGCCTTGTCGCGCGTGATGCTCCGCATCAAGGGCTCGTCCTCGAATGCGAACCGCTGGATGACATGTTCCTCGCCGACGTGCTCGACGGCGACCCGGGCCGGCCGGTGGTCGTGCTCGACCAGGTCACCGACCCCCACAATGTCGGCGCGATCATGCGATCCGCCGCGGCCTTCGATGCCTGCGCCATCGTCACGCAGGATCGCCATGCGCCGCCCGAATCGGGAACGCTGGCCAAGTCCGCGTCAGGCGCGCTGGAGATCCTGCCCTGGGTGCGCGTGGTCAATCTGGCCCGCGCGCTGGAGGAGATTGCCGAGGCCGGATACTGGCGCATCGGACTGGACGGCGAAGCCCAGAGCACCCTGGGCGAGGCCCTGCCCGCCGGCCCGGTCGCCCTTGTCCTCGGCGCCGAAGGCGAAGGCATGCGCCACAACATCGTACAGCATTGCGATGCTATCGCCCGCCTGCCGATCAGCGCGGCGATGGAAAGCCTGAATGTCAGCAACGCCGCGGCGATCGCGCTTTATGCCGCGGCGACTCGCGAACCGGTGTAACAAGGCGCCGGGAGTTATTTTGAAGGAGGGGCATATGCAGGGGACATTCCATCAACCCGGAGCCCGGCGGCGTCTTGCTGCCGGGCTGGCCGCCGTCACGCTGTCGCTGCTGCTGGCGGCCTGCATCTTTGCGCCGGGCAAGTTCACGTCACAGCTCGACTTGCGCAAGGATCACAGCTTTGCGTTCCGCTACACCGGCGAGATCCTGATGGTGCCGATGATGAAGTCGGACAAGGAAGAGGCGTTCTCGCCCGAAGCCTGCCACGATGAGGAAACTTACGAGGACCGGGCCTGCACGAGCGAGGAAATTGCGAATCAGAAGGCCGAGTGGGAAAAGCAGCGCGAGGAAAAGAAGAAGAGCGATGCCCAGGCCGCCCAGATGTTCCTGGGCGGGATGGACCCCAGCAATCCCGAATCGGGCAAGGAACTCGCAGCGAAGCTGCACCGTCAGGCCGGCTGGAACAAAGTCGAATATATCGGCAACGGCAAATTCGACGTCGATTTCGCGCTTTCAGGCAAACTCGACCACGACTTCGTCTTCCCGACCATGGAAGGCTTCGCGATGAGCAATGCCTTCGTGCAGGTCTCGCTGCGGCAGGACGGCTCGGTGCGGGTCGATGCGCCCGGCTTCGGCCCGCCCAGCGGCGGCGCGGCCATGGCAGGCATGATGTCCGGCATGGCCAAGAGCGAGGGCGCTGATGAGAACGGCCCGACCGCGATGGCCGATGGCACCTTCACCATCACCACCGATGCGCAAATTCTGGCCAACAACACGGACGAAGGCCCCAAGCCGGGTCCCGGCGGACAAGCCCTGACCTGGCCGGTCAACCCGCGTACGAAAGCGGCGCCCACTGCGCTCCTGAAAATGGCCCCCTGAGGCCTGACGATCGCCACCATTCAGACGGAAACGAAAAACGCCGCGCCAACCCGAGTTGGCGCGGCGTAATTCTTTCAGCCTGTGAGGCGTTACAGGCTGCCGGCCGTCTTAGTTGACGGCGTCCTTCAGGCCCTTGCCGGCCTTGAACTTCGGCTGAGCCGAAGCCTTGATTTCCATCGGCTCGCCCGTGCGCGGGTTGCGGCCGGTCGAAGCCTTGCGCTTGGCAACCGAGAAAGTGCCAAAACCGACGAGGCGCACTTCGTCGCCCTTCTTCAGCGCACCGGTGATGGCGTCAAACACGCTTTCGACTGCCTTGGTCGCGTCGCTGCGGGTCAGGCCGCTCGAATCGGCAACAGCGCTGATGAGATCGTTCTTGTTCATTATGGGAACCCCCTACCTTTCAGTGGAACCGGTTATGATGGGATATTGAGTCGCCTCGAGATGACGACGGAATTGAGCGGGTTTTGATGGCCGTGGCAAGGCCTAAACCACCGTGAAACCCGCAGTTTATCGTGTTTTTCCGCCATTCGCGTACCATTTTTCCCTTGTGCAGCGCAGCATGTTGCACAGCGCGCAACATGCACTCACACGGCCGCCGGAGACACTGCAGCGCAGCATTGAAGAACGCGGTCTTCAGCGCTGTCTGGCTATCCAACGATTCGGTGAAAAAAGATTAATCGAAGAGCGGACCGGCCTCCGAAAAAGAGCCCGGCATAAAAAAGGCGGCTCGAAACCGAACCGCCTCTTTCCATCCGGCTGCATAGAGCCGGTCGAGCCAGACTTACGCCTTGGCTTCGTTGACCTCGCGGCGCTCGGCAATACGGGCGCGCTTACCGGTACGGCCACGCAGGTAGTACAGCTTGGCGCGGCGCACGACACCGCGGCGAACAACGGCGATCGAATCGATGTTCGGCGAGTACAGCGGGAACACGCGTTCCACGCCTTCACCGAAGCTGATCTTACGAACGGTGAAGTTCGAGTTGAAGCCACGGTTCGAACGCGCGATGCACACGCCTTCGAAGTTCTGCACGCGGGTGCGGGTGCCTTCAATGACCTTCACGCCGACGCGAACGGTGTCGCCCGGACGGAACGTCGGAATGTCCTTGGCGGCCTTGGCGATTTCCTCGGCCTCGATCTGCTGAATCAGGTTCATGAACCCAAGTCCTTCGTTTCCTGCCGCGCGCCAGAGGCAGACTGGTCCCGAGCGCCGGTATGACGCTCCCAAAGGTCCGGTCTGCGTAACCGTGTATCGTTCTCCGCCCTTTGTTTCCGCCAGGCGGCGATTTTCGCGTGATCCCCCGATCGCAGCACTTCAGGGATCGTGCGCCCTTCCCACTCGGTGGGCCGGGTATAGTGCGGATACTCAAGAAGACCGTCCTCGAACGATTCCTCGGTCCCGCTGGAAGGCGCGCCCATTACGCCGGGAAGCAGGCGAATGCAAGCGTCTAACAGCATCAAAGCCGCCGGTTCTCCGCCAGAAAGCACGATGTCGCCGACCGAAACCTCTTCCACATCCCTGCCCTCGAAGATCCGCTCGTCGAAACCTTCGAAACGGCCGCACAGGACAATGACGCCCGGCCCCGCCGCCAGCTCGCGCACGCGGGCCTGGGTGATGGGCTTCCCGCGCGGCGTCATGGCAATGACCGGCGCATCGGGATTGAGGCTTCGCGCGTGATCGATGGCGCTGGCGAGAATGTCCACCTTGAGCACCATGCCCGCGCCGCCCCCGGCGGGCGTATCGTCCACAGTGCGATGCTTGTCTGTCGCGAAATCGCGGATCTGGACCGGCGTGATCGACCACTTGCCCTCAGCCAGCGCCCGGCCCGCCAGAGACACGCCGAGCGGACCGGGAAACATGTCCGGATAGAGAGTAAGAACAGTGGCCGCGAAAGTCATGCGCGCCGCAAAGCGGAAATCGCCCGCTCCGGCAAGAGGGCATGGACAAGAAAGCCCATCAGAAAGGCTCCCATACCTCAGCCGGAAGGAAATTACGGTCTGCGGCGAGTTCTTCGCGCAGCCATTCGCGCAGGCGCTCGATCTTGCGCACACCGGCACGCGATTCGGAGTGAACCAGCCACTGCGCACCGCCCGGATAGTAAAGCGTCTCGAACGGCTGCACGAGACGGCCGTTCTCCAGATCCGCGCGCCAGAACAAGGGGGACAGGAGGGCCACACCATAACCGCTCAGGGCTGCGTTGGCCTCCTGCAACTGGTTGTCCATCACCACCCCGCGGCGCGGCGGCGGGGGCGTGCCAAGCCGGACCCCGACTGCCGCGAACCACCCCCACCACACATTATTGGGCGCGAAGCGCTCTACCGTCAGCAGATCTGCCGGACAGGTGATACGGTTCTTTTCCAGAAACGAAGGGGAACAGACCGGCGTGTAGTGCTGGCGGAACAGAAACTCGCTGCGCAGCCCCTCCCACACGCCCATGCCAACCCGAATGGCCGCGTCATAACGGGATGCGGCCAGATCGATCAATTCGTTCGCCAGCGAGATCCGAACCGCAATATCCGGATGACGCAGCTGGAACCGGCCGATTTTCCCACTGAGCCAGGTCGCCCCGAACGAGATCAATGTATTGATGGCGAGAACGTCTTCGTCCTCGCTGCGAATGGCGGAAAAAGCATCTGTAAGCGTGCCGAAGGCAGAGCTCACCGCAGGCAGCAACTGGCGGCCGCTTTCCGACAAGTGCACCCGCCCTTTCTCCCGGACGAACAGCGGCCGGCCGACGCGGTCTTCCAACTGACGGATCTGATAGCTGATCGCCGCCTGAGTCATGCCCAGTTCCTCGGCCGCGCGGGAGAAGTTCTCATGCCGCCCTGCGGCTTCGAAGGCCCGAATGGCACTGAGCGGAGGAAGGCGATCCATCCGAACTTGATAAGCTCACCTTATATATGTGGCCAGAGCTTTTGTTGGCCGATCCCTGCCGAAAGGCGCATTTCCTCGGCACCCCATCAAAGGAACCGGAAACATGCAGGATGAACACTTCATGAGGCAGTGGAGCGCCGGTCACAGCCAGTTTTCGGCAGGCATCGCCATGGTTTTCGCAAGGATCGCGCGAGGCCTGCGATCGCGGATGCGCGGCCAGTCACCGATAGAGAATACTTATGAAGAGCCCCACGAAACCCCGCTTGCTCGCAAGGCGCGGCTTGTCATGATCGCTGTGATAGGTGGCGTCACGGCCGGCTCCGGCATTGCCGCCGTGCTGTTGGCCCTGGCCGCCATGGCGCCCCCGGCGCACGGTCAACCGGTTACGGCGATCCGCACGACAGTGCTGCCGCTTGCCTGAGCCGGAAACAGCAAGAGGCCGCGCCGTCAGACGCAGCCTCTTGCCCGTCATTCCTCGACGAATGCGGCGTTCACGACCAGCTTTTCGTGGTCCCACTCGGGCACGGCCGCCTGCGTCATCGGCACCATGAAGCGGCGGCGCTTGCCGTCTTCGCCGGGCAGACGCTCGATCTCGATCACATCGCCCGCACCGAAATTCTCGACCGCGACGCATGTGCCGAGCGCCTCGCCTTCGTTCGAGACGGCAGGCAGTCCGATCAGATCGGCGTGATAATACTCGCCGTCGCCCAGATCGGGCATTGCCGAGCGTGGCACCGTCAGCGCGGTGCCGCGCAGCTTTTCGGCGGCATTGCGATCGGCCACTTCCTCGAAGCGGGCAATGGCGCCGCCCTTGCCATCATCGCGCAGCTTTTTCAGCGTGAGCGCGGAATCGTTGAAGGCGCGGTAGCGCTTGAGCGCAGCCACGCCTTCTCCGAACAGCTTGAGGCGCACTTCGCCCGTCACGCCGTGGGCGCCAGTGATGGCAGCCAGCGTGACGGGGCGATCGTTACCAGCCAAGACTTACGCCTCGGTCGAATCCTCAGTGGCTGCTTTGGGGGCAGCTTCCTCAGCAGCCGGAGCTTCCTCGGCCGGAGCGGCGGCAGCAGCAGCGGCGGCCTCTTCGGCCTCACGCAGCTTCTCGGCCTTTTCCTCGGCGCGGTCCTTGGCCTTCTCGCCCGGCTCACCCTTCTTCGGGTTGTTGGTCGCGGCGCGCTCCTTGATGCCGGCCTTGTCGAGCATACGGGCAACGCGGTCGGTCGGCTGGGCGCCAACGCCGAGCCAGTAGTTCACGCGGTCCTCGTTCAGCTTGACGCGGTTCTCGTCGTCCTTGGCGAGCAGCGGGTTGTAGGTGCCAACCTGCTCCAGGTACTTGCCGTCACGCGGCGCGCGCGAGTTGGCAACGACGATCTTGTAGTAGGGGCGCTTCTTCGCACCACCGCGCGACAGACGGATCGAAACGGACATTGTTCTACCTTTCCTTCAAATTCGTTCGAATGCTTATTTCTTCAAAAACTTGCTGAGATCGGGCCCTCCGCCGCCAAGCCCGGGCATTCCGCCCGCGCCGGGACCAAGCCCCTGCCCGCCAAGCCCCGGCATCGCGGCGTCGAGGCCGCCCTTGCCGAACATCGCGGCGAGACCCTTGAGGCCGCCCATCTTCTTGATCTGCTTCATCGCCTTGGACATCTCCATGTGCATTTTCAGCAGCTTGTTGACGTCCTGAACCTGTGTGCCCGAGCCATTGGCGACGCGAATCTTGCGCTTGGCATTGAGCAGCGCGGGATTGCTGCGTTCCTTGGGCGTCATCGAACCGATGATCGCATCCATGCGCAGCAACACCCGGTCATCCATGCCCGAGGCCTGCATCGCCGCCTTGGCCTTCTTCATGCCCGGCATCATGCCTGCCAGCATCCCGAGGCCGCCCATGTTCTGCATCTGCTTGAGCTGCATACGCAGGTCGTTCATGTCGAACTTGCCCTGCTCCATGCGCTTGGCCAGAGCTTCGGCATCCTCGACCTTGACGGCCTCGGCCGCCTTCTCGACGAGGCTGACGACATCGCCCATGCCCAGGATGCGGTTGGCGACGCGGCTGGGGTGGAAGACCTCCAGGGCCTCCATCTTTTCGCCGGTGCCGGCAAACTTGATCGGCTTGCCGGTGACGGCACGCATCGACAGCGCGGCGCCGCCACGGGCATCGCCGTCCATACGGGTGAGCACGACGCCAGTCAGGTCCACCTGCCCGGCAAAGCTCTGCGCCACATTGACCGCGTCCTGACCGGTCAGCGAGTCGACGACGAGCAGCGTTTCACGCGGGGAAGAGATTTCGGCGACCGCCTTCATCTCGTCCATGAGCTGCTGATCGACGTGGAGGCGGCCCGCGGTATCGAGCAGCAGCACGTCGATCGCCTGCAGCTTCGCAGCCTGCATGGCGCGAGTGGCGATTTCGGTGGGCTGCTGGCCGGGGATGATCGGCAGCGTGGCAACGCCGACCTGCTCGCCCAGCACCTTGAGCTGTTCCTGCGCCGCCGGACGGTTGACGTCGAGCGAGGCCATCATCGCCTTCTTGCCCTGCTTCTCCTTGAGCAGCTTGGCAATCTTGGCAGTGCTGGTGGTCTTACCCGAGCCCTGAAGGCCGACCATCATGATCACGACCGGCGGCGCGGCATTGAGATCGAGCTCGGGCGTCGTATCGCCGCCGAGCATCTCGATGATCGCATCGTTGACGATCTTGACGACCTGCTGGCCCGGCGTGACCGAGCGCAGGACCGACTGGCCGATCGCCTTCTCGGTCACCTGATCGATGAAACGGCGCACGACCGGGAGCGCGACATCGGCTTCAAGCAGCGCGATGCGCACTTCGCGCATGGCATCGCGGACGTCCTGCTCCTTGAGCGCGCCGCGGCCCCGCAGCTTGTCGAACACGCCGCCGAGACGATCGGACAGACTGTCGAACATGGCCTAACTCCCTTTTGACGAACCACAGGCCCGCCAGAACGCCGAAAACGCCGGTGGGCGAAACCTCGCGGACCGGCGTGAGCGCAACATCATGCGAAAAACGCCGGCGGACGAAACCTCGTCAGCCAGCGTATCGCTATTGCGCGAAACTCATATGTCGAAATGGTGGAGCCGAGGGGGATCGAACCCCTGACCTCTACAATGCCATTGTAGCGCTCTCCCAGCTGAGCTACGGCCCCGTGCCATTTCATCCGAACCGATCCTGGGAGGTCCGGTTCGCCCCTTGCCGAAGCATCGCTTCCGCTTGGGAGGCCGCCCTCTAGTGGGGGCTCTCCCGCTTGGCAAGAGGGAATTTGAAGGCGCCCGATTTTTTCGCCGGACGCCCTGCGAAGCATTCTACCGGACTGGCGTCCGGATACGGCACCGGCGCGCGGGCCGGTGCCGCAAGCTCAGCACAAATGTGCCGAGCTCATCAGACCAACGCCTTACTCGTCGCGACCGTCGTCGTCGCCGGCACCGATGCCGAGATCGTCGTCACCGCCAAGATCGACGTCGTTGTCCGGCGAATCGCCGTCGTCATCGATGTCGAGATCGTCTTCGGCCAGATCGACGTCTTCCTGCTCTTCCGTTTCCTTCTTCTGAACTTCCTCGAAGGGAATCGGCTGCTTGGACTTGAGCACCGGCTCGGGATGCCACTCATAGCCGCACTCGATGCACTTCACCGGGTCATCCTTGCCCAGATCGTAGAAGCGGGTGCCGCATTTCGGGCAGCCGTGCTTGGCGCCCCACTCAGGCTTTGCCATGAAATGTCCTCATCTTGCCCGGCCGTGGCGGCCGGGTGTAAAATTCCGTGTCTTGATGGTAGGGCCCGCGCGCAAAATCAAGCGTACCTGCCGCATCAGGGCGCGCGCCTTGCCATAGGCGGCCCGCGCTGTCAAAAGCCGCGACCCGGGATGGCCTCCATTCCGCCCATTCGGGCCTGCGAAGCGCGATATTCTGCGCGCCGGTGCTCACGTACTTGAAGTACGCTGCGCTACGGTGCTCGAAGATCACGATTCTCGGCTCCGCCTGGACGAAATGGAGACCATCCCTCATCGTCCTGCCTCTTGCGAAAGCCCATCCCGTGAGCCACGCCGCCGACATCGCCCATCCCGCCGCGACGCGTCCCCGCCGCTTCCTGCCCGCAGGGCCGCTGAAAGGCACGATCCGCGTCCCCGGCGACAAGTCGATCAGCCATCGCTCGATCATGCTCGGCGCCTTGGCGGTCGGCGAAACGCGCGTGACCGGCCTGCTGGAAGGCGAGGACGTGCTGGCCACCGCCGCCGCCATGCGTGCCATGGGCGCGTCGGTCGAACGCACCGGGGAAGGCGCATGGTCGGTGCACGGGGTCGGCGTGGGCGCCCTGCTCCAGCCCCGGTCGCCGCTCGACATGGGCAATTCGGGCACGTCGACACGGCTGCTGATGGGGCTTGTCGCCAGCCACCCGATCACTGCGACATTCGTGGGCGATGCTTCGCTATCGAAGCGGCCGATGGGCCGCGTGATAGAACCGCTCTCGCAAATGGGCGCCAGCTTCGAGGCCAGCGAGGGCGGCCGCCTACCGCTGATTCTCAAAGGCATCTGCCCCGCCGTGCCGATCAGCTACCGCCTGCCGGTCGCTTCGGCGCAGGTAAAGAGCGCCGTTCTGCTGGCAGGCCTCAACACCCCGGGCGTAACCACCGTCATCGAGCCTGTCCCCACGCGCGATCACTCCGAACGTATGCTTCGCGGCTTCGGCGCGGAACTGAACGTCGAAGTGGAGGCTGACGGCACCCGGATCATCACCATTCGCGGCGAGGCCGAACTCAAGCCTCAGACTATCGACGTGCCGGGCGATCCCTCCTCGGCAGCCTTCTTCCTGGTCGCTGCACTGATCACGCCGGGCAGTGAAGTGCTGATCGAAAACGTGGGCCTCAATCCCACCCGCGCGGGGCTCGTCACGGTCCTGCGCCAGATGGGCGGGCAGATCGAGGAAGTGAATGCCCGCGAAGTCGGCGGCGAGCCGGTCGCGGACCTGCTGGTGAAGCACTCGGCCCTCAAGGGCATCGAGGTCGATCCGGCCATCGCCCCCAGCATGATTGACGAATTCCCCGCTCTCTTCGTGGCCGCCGCGCTGGCAGAGGGCGTGACGACCACCAGCGGGCTCGACGAGTTGCGCGTCAAGGAATCGGACCGCCTCGCCGTCATGGCCGCGGCCCTGACAGCCGCCGGCGCCCGCATCGAGGAGCGCGAGGACGGCCTCGTCATCACCGGAACCGGGGGCGAACCCTTGCCCGGCACCGCAGGCGCCATCGCCACCCACCTCGACCACCGCATTGCCATGTCGATGGCCATTGCAGGCCTCGCCAGCAAGAATGGCGTGGAAGTGGACGACACCCGCCCGATCGCGACCAGCTTCCCCGTGTTCGAAACCATGCTGGACGGACTCATGGCATGACCGAAATCGACAAGCGCGCCATCGATGCCTGCTACGAGCAGGCGCTGAAAAGCTACAACGAAGGCGGCTTGCCGATCGGCTCGGCCCTGACTCGCGGCGACGCAATCATCGCCGTCGGTCACAACCGGCGCGTCCAGCAGGGCAACCCAATTCTCCACGGCGAGATGGACTGCCTGCAGAACGCCGGACGCCAGACCAGCTACCGCGACTGCACGCTCTACACTTCGCTCTCGCCCTGCATGATGTGCTCGGGCACGATCGTACAGTTCAAGATCCCGCGCGTGGTCATCTGCGAGAACCGCAACTTCGGCGGCAACGAACAGTTCCTGCGCGATCACGGCATTGAGGTCGAGATCGTCGACGATTCCCGGTGCATCGACCTGATGGCCCGATTCATTGCGGAAAACGGCGCCCTGTGGGCCGAGGACATCGCCGACTGACGCCGCGCGCCGAGCCTTGCCATCCCCGGTGAGGCAGGCCATGGGGCACGCCATGATCATCGCTGTCGACGGACCTACCGCTTCGGGCAAGGGCACTATCGCCAAGGCCCTCGCCGCCCATTTCGGACTGCCGCACCTCGACACCGGCCTGCTCTACCGCGCAGTGGGCCGGCAAGTGATCCTGTCCGGCGGCAATCCCGACGATCAAGCCGATGCGCTTGCCGCCTGCGCCTTCCCCGATGCCCTGCTCTCCGATCCCGAGTTGCGCTCCGAAGCGTCAGGCGGCCTGGCGAGCCGGGTTTCGGTGCATCCCGCCGTGCGCGCGGCGCTCTATCAACGCCAGCGCGCCTTCGCCACGCAGCCGGGCGGCGCAGTTCTGGACGGACGCGACATCGGCACGATGATCGCGCCCGATGCGGAGGTGAAGCTCTTCGTGACGGCTTCGGTTGCAGCCCGCGCCCAGCGCCGGTTCCTGGAAATGCAGGGTCAAGGACGCGACGTCTCGCTCGACGAAATCGCCGCCGACCTGGCCCAGCGCGACGAACGCGACTGCACCCGCAAGGAAGCGCCGCTCCGTCCCGCCGAAGATGCCGTGCTTCTGGACACGTCCGACCTGCCGCGAGACAAGGCGATCGCCACAGCCATCGCCATGGTCAACGCGAAAGGCCAATCGTGAAAACCCGCCCTGCCTTGCTACTCACCGCGCTCCTCGCCGCACTTGCCGCCGGCTGCGCCGCCGCCACCGTTCCGCCCGCCGAGACTTCTCCCTCCGGCGCATATCCTTCCGCTACGCCCTCCTCCTCTGCGAGCGCGCAGCGCGGCCTTGCCTTCGCCGAGCAACACTGCGCCCAGTGCCACGGGGTGACGGCCAACACCCTGTCAGCCAATCCCGAATCCCCGCCTTTCGAGGATATCGCCAACCGCAACGGGCTGACCGAAGAAACGCTCGATCAGTTCCTGATCGATTCGCACAACTTCCCGGCCGCGATGGATTTCACCGTCACCGCCCCCCAGGCCCACGATCTCGCCGCGTGGATGCTGACGATGCGCAAACCGGGATATCAGCCCCAGCGGTAATTCGGCCAAAGGCCGCCATTTTCCTTGCATTTCGCCCATCACGCGCGTAGGGCGCGCCGGTCCAGACGGCCCTTGCGGCCTGATGGACGCTGCGGTGCGTATCCGGCGCCCGTGGCAGTTCGGCCCTTTTGGCCCGCCGATGCAATAGTGCGGATGGCGGAGGAAAGACCGGCGGAACCAACCGCCTGGCCGGAAAAATCGTTTTGAAGGAACCTGTTAATGGCATCTACTGCCAATCCGACTCGCGATGATTTCGCGAAAATGCTTGACGAACAGCTCGGCGGCGTCGCCGATGACGGCTTCGAAGGCCGCGTCGTCAAGGGCACCATCACCGCTATCGAAAACGACAAGGCCGTCATCGACGTAGGCCTCAAGAGCGAAGGCCGCGTGCCGCTGCGCGAATTCGCGCGCGGTGAAGGCGCCGAGCACGGCCTCAAGGTCGGCGACGAAGTCGAAGTCTATGTCGACCGCGTCGAGAACGCCGACGGCGAAGCCATGCTGTCGCGCGACCGCGCTCGCCGCGAAGCCGCGTGGGACAAGCTCGAAAGCGAATTCGGCGAAGGCAAGCGCGTCGAAGGCGTGATCTTCGGCCGCGTCAAGGGCGGCTTCACGGTCGACCTCGACGGCGCCGTGGCCTTCCTGCCCGGCTCGCAGGTCGACATCCGTCCGGTGCGCGACGTCGCTCCGCTGATGGACGTGCCGCAGCCCTTCCAGATCCTCAAGATGGACCGCCGCCGCGGCAACATCGTCGTGTCGCGCCGCGCCGTTCTCGAAGAGACCCGCGCCGAGCAGCGCAGCGAGCTGATCGACAAGCTGAGCGAAGGCCAGGTGATCGACGGCGTTGTCAAGAACATCACCGACTACGGTGCGTTCGTTGACCTCGGCGGCATCGACGGCCTGCTCCATGTCACCGACATGAGCTACAAGCGCGTCAACCACCCGAGCGAAGTGATCAACATCGGCGACACCGTCACTGTCCAGATCATCCGCATCAACCAGGACACGCAGCGCATCTCGCTGGGCATGAAGCAGCTTGAGAGCGATCCCTGGGAAGGCGCAGCGGTCAAGTACCCGGTCGGCGCCAAGCTCACCGGTACGGTCACCAACATCACCGAATACGGCGCCTTCGTGGAGCTGGAGCCGGGCATCGAGGGCCTCGTCCACGTGTCCGAAATGTCCTGGACCAAGAAGAACGTCCACCCGGGCAAGATCGTTTCGACCTCGCAGGAAGTCGAAGTCATGGTGCTGGAAGTCGACTCCGACAAGCGCCGCATCTCGCTCGGCCTCAAGCAGGCCCAGCAGAACCCGTGGGAAGCTTTCGCCGAGAAGCACCCGGTCGGCTCGACCGTGGAAGGCGAAGTCAAGAACGCGACCGAATTCGGCCTGTTCATCGGCCTCGACGGCGACGTCGACGGCATGGTCCACATGTCGGACATCGCTTGGGGCATCTCGGGCGAAGACGCGCTGGCCCTGCACCGCAAGGGCGAGATGGTCTCGGCCGTGGTTCTCGACGTCGATGTCGAGAAGGAACGCATCAGCCTCGGCATGAAGCAGCTTGAGCGCGGCGCCCCGGCTGCCGGCGGCGTTGCTGCAGCCAGCGGCTCGCTGCGCCGCGGTGAAGTCGTCACCGTCACCGTTCTCGAAGTCCGCGACGGCGGCCTCGAAGTCCAGGCTGGCGACGATGGCGCCACTGGCTTCATCAAGCGCTCGGACCTCGGCCGCGACCGCGACGAGCAGCGTCCGGACCGCTTCCAGGTCGGCCAGAAGCTCGACGCCATGGTCACTGGCTTCGATCGTTCGAAGAAGCCGAACTTCTCGGTCAAGGCCCGCCAGCTGGCCGAAGAGAAGGAAGCCGTGGAACAGTACGGTTCGTCCGACTCGGGTGCGTCGCTCGGCGACATCCTCGGCGAGGCGCTCAAGAACCGTTGATCTTGAGGCCTCCCTTCCAGGACACCGAAATCACCAAAGGCCCGTCCGGAGCAATCCGGGCGGGCTTTTGCTTTGTATATCGATGGTATAAATTCCGGCACATGCCCGAGCCTCAACTCTACAGCGAGCGACCGATCTTGAGCTTGCCGCTCCGCTTAAGGCTCGAAACAGCCGTCCTTTCCTTCATTGGTGGCCTCGCGGCGCCAGTTCTGCCTTCAGCGATATATTGGGTAATCTTGCTGGTGGGATTGAGCGTCGCAACAGCGATAGCTCTCTACGCACTTAACAGCGATAGCGACCATATTGCTCTCATTTCCATCCATCCCAAGCTAGAGCGGTGGCTCCTGTTATCGAGCTATGTTGGCATGATCCTCTCGGGCTTTTGGCGCTGGAAGCATGACAACTTCGCAGCACATGATGCATTTCCTTTCTTCATGTTATCCATCAGCCTGTTAGCTTCATCGCGCGTTGGCAAGAAAGCCAGCTGAACACGCAGCAGGTGGCACGAAGGCTTTTGCTTTGCCTTGCAAACGCTAGATTAGCGGGCAAGGAGACACTCCATGCTCGAAGTCCACCAGTTTCCCTGCCTATCCGACAACTACGGCTACCTGCTCCACGATCCGGTGAGCGAGGAGACCGTCTGCATCGATACGCCCGATGCCGACGAATACCTGCGGCAGGCAGGGCGCAAGGGCTGGCAGATCACCCAGATCTGGAACACCCACTGGCACCCGGATCACGCGGGCGGCAACGAGGCGATCAAGGCCGTCACCGGCTGCCGGATCACCGTACCCGCCGGTGACGCAGCCAGGATCGCCGGGGCCGACCGTCTGGTGAAGCAGGGCGACACTGTCGCGATCGGCGACCGGAAAGGCACAGTCATCGACGCCGGCGGGCACACGCTCGGGCATGTCGCCTATCACTTGCCCGGCTCCAGCATGGCCTTTGTCGGAGATTCGCTGTTCGCACTGGGCTGCGGACGCATGTTCGAAGGCACGCCGGAGCAGTTCTGGGCCAGCCTCAAGCGATTGAAGGCGCTGCCCCCCGAAACCATGCTCTACTGCGCGCATGAATATACCGAGGCGAACCTCCGGTTCGCGCTTCATGCCGATCCGGACAACGCCGATCTGGCCGCCTATGCCGCAGATATTGCCAAATGGCGGGACGCAGGCCTGCCCACGGTCCCGGCCAAGCTGGAACGCGAGCTCAAGACCAACCCCTTCCTGCGCGCCGATGATTCGGCGATACAGGCGCGCTGGGCACCGCCCGGCCATGAGGGCGATGCCGTCGCAACATTCGCTGCCCTCAGGAGCGCCAAGGACAGCTTCTGACGGCAGCCCGCCATCAGCCTCCCGTTCGTGTCGAGCGAAGTTGAAGCACGAACGGGAAAGTCAGAAAATTTTGGAAAACTCAGGTCTCCGGGAACGACTGGGTCCGGTCCAGCCTTCTCATCACTTCCTCAAGCGGCTCGACGACAGTGATGCTGCGCCCCTCGCCGAAGCGAATGCGCGTGCCTTCCGATATCTGCGAGATGAATGTGACCTGCGACGCGTTAATCACGGTCGGGGTGCGATCGACACTGGTCAGCTTCACGAACATGCATCACCTCTCCATATGGGCAATGCCGAGAGCCTAGACCTTCGCCCGCACAAAACCAGAGATCTGAATCAAAAACGAAAAAAAGCGGCGCAAAAGAAAAAGCCCCCGTCACACGACGGAGGCTCTTCTATCCCGTTGACCGGCAATGCGGCGGGAAATCAGATCCCGGCGATAGCCTGGTCCACCAGCACCTTGTCCGCATCGGCGGAGTGGTTGGCGGCAATCAGCCCCTTGGCGGCAGCGGCAGCAGCCACGGCAGCCTTGTTGCGCAGGTCGGTGACGGCAGCGAGTTCGGCGGCAGCAATCTTCTCCTGCGCCATCTTTTCGCGGCGGGTGATCACCTCGGCCGTGTCCTTCTCGGCCTTGGCGACGATCGCCTCGGCTTCGTGACGGGCATGTTCGAGCATCGCGGCCGCGTCCTTTTCGGCGTTCGCGATCTTGTCAGCGTATTCCTTGCGCAGGGCTTCCGCCTCGGCACGCAGGGTCTTCGCTTCCTCAAGCTGCGCCTTGATCTCGGCGATCTGGGAATCGAGGCCACGGGTCAACATGCCCGGCAGCCCCTTCCAGACCGCGATGGCCAGCAGCACGATCATCGACGCGCTGACAACGGCCACCGGCGGCGCAATGCCGAGCAATGCCGGTTCGGCGTGATGCTCTACATGGGCAGTGGTCTCACCGGCCATTTCAGCACCCTCGTGGGCGATGCCCTGTTCTACGGCAACACTCTCAGCCATGGACCAGGTTCTCCTTCACTGCCGAACGAACGGCGGCATCGTCGAGCGAAAGGCCGGCAACGCGGCTGACGATATCGCGCGCAGCGTCCGCGGCGACGTCTTCGATCTCGGCCGCAGCCGAGCGGCACGCTTCGGCGATACGGTTTTCGGCGTCCGCAAGCTTGCCGTCAATGACGGCCTGCGCCGCGGCGAGGCGGTCCGCAGTGGCGATGGCAGCCTTGCCGCGCGCATCCGCGATCAGGGCCTGCGCCTCGGCGCGGTTGGCGTTTTCACGCGCACGCCAGGAAGCCTCTTCCTCGTCCGCCTGCTTGCGGGCACGCTCCGCGGCGAAGAGGTCGTCGGCAATCTGCTTGTCACGCTGCGCAACCGTTTCCATCACTTTCGGCACCATGCCCCGTCCGACGACGAAGAAGGTAAAACCGAAGAAGATCAGCAGCCAGAAAATCTGGCTGGAATACGTCGCGGCGAGCTGTGCGATCTGAGGCATGGGTCAGCCCTGTCTCGAGGTAGCCGTAAAAATTCTCACGACCTGCATCCGGCCGCCCCACCAAAGGGTTCGGGCGGCCGGAGCGGCCGTTAGCGCGTTGCGATCAGGCGAAGATCAGCAGCGCGGCGATAACGAACGAAAGCAGGCCCAGAAGCTCGGCACCGGCGAAGCCGATGAACAGGCGGCCCTGCTGGGCGTCAGCAGCACCCGGGTTGCGCAGCGCACCTTCGAGGAACTTGGCGAAAACGTTGCCCACGCCGATCGAAGCGAGGCCAGCGCCGATAGCGGCGAAACCAGCACCAAGCAGCTTTGCAGCTTCTGCGTCCATTTCAAAAACTCCCTTTGGTAAACCCGATTGAACGGTAAAATCAGTGAAGGTTCTCGGCGTCGTTGAGATAGACGCAAGTGAGAAGAGCGAAAACGTAGGCCTGGATGCCGGCGACCAGCAGCTCGAGAGCGCAGATACCGACCATCAGGATGAAGCTGGGCAGACCGGCAATGGCGAAGAGGCCGAGGCTGGCGTTACCCGAGCTGATAACGAAGCTGGAAAGCACTTCGAGCAGGACGTGGCCGGCCATCATCGCGACGAACAGTCGCAGGCCAAGGCTGAACGGACGCACCATGAACGAGATCAGCTCGACCACGAAAATGGCCGGGATCATCAGAGCAGGCGTGCCGTGCGGCACGAAGAGCGAGAAGAAGTGCAGCTTGTGCTTGGCGAAACCGACGATGATCACGATCGAGAACGACAGGATCGAAAGCACACCGGTAGCCGAGAAGTGGCTGGTGAACGTGAAGGCATGAAGCCCGATCACGCCCAGCGGCAGCAAGCCGAGGAAGTTCGCGAAGAGGATGAACATGAACAGCGAGAAGATGTAGGGCACATACTTCTTGCCGTTGGGGCCGACATTGGCGGCCAGCATCCCATCGACGAAGCCGGTGAAGGTTTCCACCGCCATCTGCCAGCGGCCGGGAATGAGCTGGCGCTTGGCACCGCCGGCTACGAAAACGAAGAGCAGCAGGGCGGCAATTGCCATCCACAGCGTGCTGTTGGTGAACGCGATATTATAACCACCGATATTCCAGCTATCCGATCCGAACAACGGATGGATGCTGAACTGGTGCATCGGGTCGACCTTGCCTTCGGCTGCCACGCGAATATCCCTGTCGCCTATGGAACAGCAGCGCCCCTTCCACCCCCCGTGGATTAGTCAGGACGCCGGTTCGAAATCCGGATTATGTTCCTGAAGGCGATGAAGATCCCTACGAACAACATCACCAACAGACCCCAGGGCGACGTTCCGGCAAAGTGATCGATCACCCAGCCCAGAAACAAGCCGCCCGCAACACCCCCCAGCAATTCCGACAGCACACGGTTCCCGGCGCGATAATTCTCGTCCGTTTCCCCGCCCGCTGCCGGCCGGTTGCGTTTCTCTTCCCGCTCGCGAAGGGCCTTGAGCCGTTCGTCGAGCGCGTCGATGCGCGCGTCCTCGCCAACAGGGTCTCGGGCAGGTGGCTCGTCGTTCATGTCAGGCTCCTCTTGTCACACAGGAACGATTGACGCGTTCAACGGCTACCCGCCGAGGGCGCCGCCCCCTTAGGTTGCGCCTTTTCACGAGTCAACCTCGCCTCGTGCCGCACTGCAACTCTTAGCGCCGCACTGCGGCCTGAAGGCCACGCCCGCCTTGCCGCAGAGCTCACCGCAGAGTTCGCATCCCCCAATACCGCATCAACGATACGGCACAAAAAAGGGCCGGATGGCGATATCCCGCCCGGCCCTTTTTCCGAATCAAACGATGCTTGCGCCGGTGCGCCCAAGCGCCCTTACTTGCAGCCAGCGGGACGCGGCGGCAGCGAAGCGCCACGGACCTGCCAGGAGCCATCGGGTGCCTGATACTTTTCCCCCGGCTTGGTGTCCGCCAGCAGGCGGCAGGCAGTAGCCGTCGCATATTCCTGCACCGTACTCTTCGAGGCGGCTGCGCCTTCAGTGTAAACCGCACGGCGCTTGTTGTTGAGATCGCGCACCATGGCGACAATGGCCTGCGGCTGGCTGCCGACAACGCCGAGATAGCCATCCTGCTGCTCACCCACCTGCCCGGCAGCGCGGGCAGCGGAATATTCGGGGCTGCGCCCGTCCGCATGAACCGCGACAGCCCCGGTTGCGAGCAGCGCGGCGGCAACGGCCATACCGGCGGCCTTGAAACTCTTGATAGACAACCTGGTCATCAGAAAATGTCCTTGTTCTCCTCGATCGTCTTGGCCGCTTGCGCGTCAAGGCGATAAACCACTTCCTGCCGGATGTTGATGTTGAGCTCGATCACGATCGGCTTGTCGGGCGCCGAAACGTTCACGCAGCCCCCGAGAATTCCGACCGCTCCCGCAGCCATCAGCACCCTGGCGGCGCGAACGGCGCGCCTGCCGGACCTTTGGCCTTCCTGCTGCAGTGTCATGTCACCCCGCCCTTTCATAGCCGGGTTTGTTGCAGCCGGAACGCCTCCGGTCAATTCGCGTAGCATCATGGAGTTTTCTCACTGACTGGAGGCTGAATGGCGGAAACCGGCACGCCGGGCTGCGCCGCCGCCTTGATCCGGCCATCGGTATCGATCAGGCCCAGCGTCCGCGGGTCCACCACGTAGTTCGGATCATAAAGCGATCGCAGCGGCGCGAACAGGCTGAAGAAGGGCGCCTTGATATTGAGCTCGAAACGGATCGGCAGCTTGGCGATCTGCTTCGTCAGGAAGTTCTGCTTGGCGCCGATCCCCTGGCTGATGCCGTTGAAGCTGACGCGCGTGATGATTTCCCCCGCCAGCGTACCGCCCAACGAAATTTCCATGCGCTTGAAATCGACCGACTTGAGCATGTCGAAGGCAAAATTGCCCATGGTCGACAAGTCCTTGTAAGTCAGTTCGCCGACATAGGCGACATTGCCGCCGGGCGGGCGCGAGACGAGATGTCCTTCTTCGATCCGCCCGCCGTTCTCATCGAAAATAAGCGGCAATTCCCCGTCGAAAACGCCCGAGGCGTTGAGGTTCGACATGTCCAGATGGCGCACGAACGTGGTGGCATCCAGCCCCGTGACCTTGAGCGTGTAATAACGCGTTTCGGCCACCCCGATCTTCATGTGCGCCGGCTCCAGCGTCAGCGTGCCGTTCATGAAGGGCCATTTCGCGCCGTTGATCTGCAGGAAATAGTCCGGCTTCATCTCGAACGACATGATGCCGTCGGTCACTTCGATGCCGGGGTTGATAGAGGCGAGATGCAGCGTCTGATCCGGCGCAGTGACGAAACCGAGCAAGTCGGTGAAGACCACTTGCCCGGAAAGCCCCTTCACCGGGCCGAACGGCGCGGCGAAGTCCACTCCGGCAGTGGCGATGCGGCCATGGCTGGTCACGCCCTGCTCGTTCCAGTCAATGCGCCCGGTGCCATCGACCGAGCCTTCCAGATTGGAAACCACGCCGAGCGCCAATGTGGAAAGCGTATCGGCCTGCAACTTGTCGTCGAATCGCAAGCCGTCGACTGTCAGGTCGGCATGGCCGGTGACATTCGCGAGGTCATGAACGATGTCCGCCCTCACCACTTCGCGATCACTCTGCGGCTCGCGAATGAGCGCGTGGGCGGCAATCACGTTGTCCGCGAGGCGCAGCGTCGCATCGCGAGCGATCATCGGATTGAACCGCGCAACCTTCTGGCGGTCGACCAGCGTGAAGTGGGCTCCATCAATCGAGAGGACACCGTCCGTATAATGCCAGTCGCCCCCCGTCTTGAGCAGATCCAGCGGCACGGCATAAAGACGAATATCGGCATCGGCGAACGTGCCGCCGACATCCTTACCGACGCGGGCCTCCAGATCGCTGATTGTGAAATGCGATGCTCCGGCTTCCGGGCCGAGATCAACCTTCAGCGTGCTGGCCTTGACGGTTCCCGGCCCCACACCAGCCCCAGCCCCGGCCATCGCGAACCCCAGCGGCCCGCTGGCAATCGTGACCGGCGTTTCACCGAGACGGCCGGACAAATCGAGCCCGGCCACGCCGGCCGCGATCTGGAACGCACCGCCGCGGCTGCGGACAATCGCACCGGTTCCTGCCGGACAGACCGAAAGACTGCGGCGGTCGAGCGTCAGATTGGCGAACTGGAGCTGACGGAAGGCCACTTGCGTGCAGCGAGGCCATAGCGAAAGATCGCCGTTGGCGGCCCACAGACCTTCCACCGGAACGATCAGGTTGTCGGCACGCCCGCCCGGCAGATCGCCGGTAAGCTCGGCCTGCCCGGTAAACCGCAAGGCCCCGCGCACGTCCTGCACCAGTGCGAGTTGCGGCAGCGACACGCTGTTCGCACCGGCGCTGTATGCAGGCATCGTGACATGCATCGCCAGCCGTCCATCGGTGCCGCTTTCCATGCGCCCCGAAATCTGCGGCAACCCGCGCCCGCCGGTCGCGAAATTGCCCGTCACGCGGGGAAGCCCCTGCACCCCGAACATCGCCTGAAGGCGCGACAGCGTCAGCAGAGAAGCCCCACTGCCGCCCCGCAGCGCACCGCGCGGGACAACGAGGCTGTAGCCTTCACCCGTGCGGCGGAAGATCAGGCTGGCCGTCAGTGAACTGCCGCGCGTTTCCTGGCTCAACGCAGTCCGCACGCGCGCGGCCAGCGGGGCAAGGAGCGTTCCTTCGCCGGTCTTCTGGACACCGGCGATCGAACGATCAATCGCGGAACCAAGAGCGATGCCTTTGCCCCCGAGGTCCCCGTCGATATCGAAGCGGGTCAAACCCTCGTCCGAGCGCGCACGGCCATCGAACGAGAGGCTGGCGAAACGCGCCTGCGGTGTGCTGAGATCGCTGGCCGCAAGATCATAGCGCGCGTTCAAAGCGCCATCCCGGTACGTGACATGCGCCGTTCCCGAGGAAGCGCCGAGACGGTTTTCTCCATAGCGCGCGGTCCCGGCACGCAGCCCCAGCTTGCCTTCCGCGCCATCTAGTCCCTTGTCGAGCGTCACGTCGAGCTGCAGACCGGCCTGCGCCAGCCGCAAGGCGGCATCCGGACAGGCAAGCTCCCTGAGCCGCACCGGACCTTCGAAACGCGGCTTGAGCGATGCAATCGTAACCTTGCCGTAGAGGCTGGTCTGTCCGGCCGTACAGCCTTCGACGGCGAGCTTCGGCGCAATCGCAGCCAGTTCCCCGGCGAACCCTCCGCGCAGGGGTCCAGCGCCATCCAGCTTCGCACCGATGCTGCCGTAATCGCTTTCGATCAGGGCGCGGCCATCCTCGATCGCGACATCGAGATCGGGCATTTCGAATGGCCCGCCCTTCCCGGAGAACAGCACCTTGTCGAGCGAGCCGAAGCTCACTTTGCCGCCGTGCAACGTGCCGTAGAGCCGCGGGTGCACCACTGTGATCCGTCCAATGCCCGGCAAGCCCCAATAGAGCTGCGTGGCAACGCGGATCTCTTCAACGGTGAGATCAGGCGCCTTGGGATCGCCAATCACCAGATTGCGGACGACCTGCTCGGAAGGCCCGATCGACACGATCTCGTAGTGGGCAGGCAGGCCCAGCGAATCGAGCTGTCCGGCAATCAGGTTGTCGGCAATGTCCTTGCGCAGGCCCCATACGAGCCCCAGCGCGATCAGCAACACGGCCACGGCGGCCATCAACCATACGCGCCAACGCACGCGGCGCGCCGGTGGCGTGCTCACGTCATCGGCCGCGACGTCGGGTCCGGAAGACTGGTCCTGTTCTTGCGCCATCCGCTCCATCACTTGCGCTGGCCGCGCGGGAAAGGCAATTGTTTGTGCAGCCTATGCCAGACGACGCCCCACTCTTCGATGAACGCGCCGCACCTGCGCAACGCCCCGTCGATTCCGCAAACGATCCCAGCGGCCACCGCAAGCGGCTGCGCAAGCGTCTGCTCGAAGGCGGACTGGAAGCGCTGGCTGATCACGAAGTGATAGAACTCCTGCTTGCCCAGGCGGTTGCACGGCGGGACATGAAACCGCTGGCGCGCAGCCTGCTCCAGCGGTTCGGTTCACTCGCCGGCGTGCTCCAGGCCGATCCGCGCACGCTGGCGGGGCACCCCGGCATGGGCGAGGCCACGACCGCAGCACTGCAACTCGTGCGTATCGCGGCAACGCGCATGGCCCGCGAGAAAGTGCGCGAAGCTCCGGTGATCGGCTCGTGGCAGGCGCTGATCGACTATCTGACGATCGACATGGCCCATTTGACGGTCGAGCGCGTGAGGGTGCTCTATCTCAACGCCCGCAACATGCTGGTGCTGGACGATCTGGTGGGTGAAGGCTCGATCGACGAAGCGGCGATTCATCCCCGGGAAGTCATCCGCCGCGCGCTGGACATCGGGGCCACCGCGCTGATTCTCGTCCACAACCACCCCACTTGCCCTTTTCGATCACGTTCAATCACGCCACATCACACTGAAACACAACAGTTTTTTCAATTGTCGTAGAGTCGGCAATCATGGCATATTGGGGTCGGTTTTAGGGGGATCGAGCCCCTTTTTGACCCCAGTCGCCGACCCCACGAACCCGTCGCGCGACCCCACTTGGAAGCCGACGGAGAAGCCCAGTGCCAAGCCTTACAGATGGAGAAATTCGCAGAGCCCTGAAGCAGGTGGAAACGACCGGAAAGCAGCTCAGCCTTATCGACGGCGGCGGCCATGGAACCGGGCGCCTGATCCTCGTGATGAAGCCTATGCCTACGCGCGTGACCGCCGACTGGATGGCGCAGCAGTGGCGCGATGAGAAGCGGATCAAAAAGAAGCTCGGCTCGTATCCGTCGATGCCCCTCAGCAAGGCGCGAGAGGTGTTCAACCGCGACTTCGCGGAGATGATCCAGAAAGGCCGCAGCATCAAGATTGCGGGCGATACGCGGCCAGGGACTGTCGCCGACCTCTTCGAGGCTTATGTCGCCTACCTCAAGGATGGAGGAAAGCCGTCCTGGAAGGAGGCGGAAAAGGGCCTCAACAAGATCGCCGATACTCTCGGACGCAACCGCCCGGCCCGCGACATCGAGCCGGACGAGATCACGGCGATCATCCGCCCCATCTATGCGCGCGGCAAGCGTTCAATGGCCGACCATGTGCGAAGCTACATTCGGTCCGCCTTTAGCTGGGGCATCAAATCCGAGCACGACTATCGCTCCACCGCCGCACGTCGCTTCCGCCTGATCCATAACCCTGCCGCCGGTATACCGACCGAGCCCAAGACAGTCGGGACGCGCTGGCTGAGCGAGGAAGAGTTCGTTCGGCTCTATCGCTGGCTGGAATGCCCCGACACTCCGGTTCACCCCTCCTACCCACGTGCTGTCCAGATCCTCATGCTGACCGGCCAGCGGGTCGAGGAAATCGCCCGCCTTCATGTCGACCAGTGGGACGCCAGAGAGCGGATCATCGACTGGACCAAGACCAAAAATCTTCAGCCGCACGCCGTCCCAGTGCCGTCGCTCGCAGCCGAACTGATCGAATCGATCACTCCGAACGAATACGGATGGTTCTTCCCCTCCGCCAAGGATCCGTCGAAGCCCGTCAGCCACGGTACGCTCTACAGCTTCATCTGGCGTCAGCGGGATCGCGGCGTGATCCCGCATGCCACCAACCGCGACCTCCGACGCACCTTCAAGACCCTGGCCGGCAAGGCCGGAGTCCCAAAGGAAATCCGCGACCGCCTCCAGAACCACGCCATGCAGGACATCAGCTCGAAGCATTACGATCGCTGGAATTACATGGTCGAGAAACGCGCCGGCATGGCGAAATGGGACAAATTCGTCCGCGCCATGCTCGCCAAGAAACGCTTGAAGGCCGCGGCATGAGCCTCCAGCGCCCCATGCCCACACCTCGCCGTTCCAAGGTCAGCGACCGTCCCGGCCCCGGATTTGTGCAACAGGCTGTTGCCCGACCGTCCTTGACTTCACATAGCCTGGAGGCTATATGACTTGGGACGTTAAGCTGCATGATGCCTTCGAGGCAGAGTTTGCCGCTCTTGAGCGCGCCGTCCAAACCGAACTCCTGGCCGTCGCCAAGCTCCTTGGCGAATACGGCCCGCAGCTTGGTCGGCCTTACGTGGACACGCTCAACGGCTCCAAACATGCCAACATGAAGGAGATGCGCTTCTCTGCCGCCGATGGCGAATGGCGCGTTGCCTTCGCTTTCGACCCCGAGCGCAACGCGATCGTGCTGGTCGCGGGCGACAAATCGGGCGGCAGTCAGCAGCGTTTCTACAAGCAGCTCATTGCAAAGGCGGACAGCCGGTTTTCCGGACATCTGGAAAATCTGAAACCCGCAAAGAAGGGATGACCGATATGGGCCGGAGCCTGACCGACGTTATCGCCTCGCTGCCGCAGGATCAGCAGACCGAGATCGAGACCCGCTATCAGCAGATGCGGCAAGAGGTCGAAGGTCTGCGGGAGTTGCGCCAGATCGCTGGCAAGGCCCAGGAGGACATAGCGACCGCGCTGAACATCAAGCAGCCATCCGTCTCCAAGATCGAGAAGCAGGCCGACATGTATTTGTCGACCTTGCGCAGCTATGTGGAGGCCGTGGGCGGAAAACTCGAGCTAATCGTCCAGCTTCCTGGTGCGCCGGCCCTTCGTCTCGACCACCTAGGAGACATCGCAGAAAATCACCGGCCTGCGCGTACCGTCGCGCGGCGGCGCGCCGTTGCCGGATCGTAGAGCCGCCCCAAGGACTTCATGATAATTGGAAGTGAGCGACCTGCGGATTGGAACCCGCAAACCCGTGTTGCGGGCAACGCGGTAAGGGGAAGTAGGAACAAGACTATGCGCATCGCTATCGGCTTGGCGTTGCTTGGGGCGCTGACCACTGTAACAGCGGCGAAGGCCGATCCCTGCAAAGCCATTCCCGACCGTGGCCTGATGCCGTCATATCTTCACCGCGGCGCACACTTCTCCGGCCCCGTGGTCTATGTCGGAGACGGTGATTCCCTGTGCGTAGCCGTGGGCTCAGGGCCAGCCAACTGGGTTGAGATCCGGCTGGAGGATTTCTACGCGCCCGAACTCCACTCCCCCTCCGGCCCCGGTGCCAAGGCAGCGTTGGAGAGAGTAGCCATGGGGCGCAAGGCAGAGTGCATCGCCAATCACCGGTCCTACGACCGTGTGGTGGCCACCTGCCGGATCGGTGGGCGCTCCATCGGGAACCTGCTGAGCGCGACCGGGAGCATCGAGGGCGGGAACGGGCTCGACAAAGGCAAGCGGTGACGCTTCTGGAGCTACCCAATCGCGCTACCCTGCCGCGGTCGGAAGAAAGAGCATTTCCGGCCAGGAAATCGGCCGCCGTAGCGTGGACGCATGAGAGGAGAGGCTGGCGTCAAATGCTTGTTTGAGGTGCTCAATCACCGCCTCAGCGCCCTCAGTCGCTGACCCAGCACCAGGAGGACTTTTGACCGTGAGCGCGTTCATCACCTGCAACAGTTCCCAATCTCGCAAGACTTCGATCTTCCCGTCCTTCTCCGTCACGCCGAAAATCAGCCTATGGACGAGCGAGCCAGTCCCGGTAACTTCGTCTTCAACAGCTAGGATCAGCACCGGACGGTCGAGCCCCTCGACGGAGGCGGCTCGCGTTGGGATGTCTTGCGCATCGTCGAGCGCAATGTCGAACAGAGGATGGCCGATCCCCAGAACCCTAGAGGCGGCATTGGCGCCCCGGAGGCTGCGGTCGAAAACCAGTCCCTCGTACTTGTCTCGGAGCGCGTAGCTGCGCGCCTTCCAATCATCGGGGGTTCTGATCTCCAGACCACCATCCCGCCGGAAAACCCGGCGCCCATGCCTGCCTACAGTTTGGGTGAAGAACCGCTCGAGGTCGGGAAGGTCGACCTTCGGCAAGTCTCTTCCGACTTGTTGAAAATCAAACCTCGACACGGAGCCCAAAAGCTCGCGCACGGTTTCAACCACGTCACGCCCGCCGAGGGTGGAGGTGGCGCGATCGAACCAGGCTCCCAATCGCTCGCCAGAAAGCCCTTCGCTCCCGGAGAACAGCTCGTTGAAGAGCGAGTTGCCGGCCATGCCTATGACTAACTGCGAAATATCCTCCTGTTCCTCCATCACCGAGGAGAGAGCAGCCTGAATGCGCTCCAGCTTCGCATTGAGCAAATCCCAGATGCGCGCCTCGACGGTCTGGGGGTTTCGCAAAATGTAGACCGAGACCGGTCGCGTCTGGCCATAGCGGGATAGACGCCCGACTCTCTGGTGGAGTCGCATCGGGTTCCAGGGCATATCCGCGTGGACCAGCACAGCGCAGCGCTCTTGAAGGTCTATGCCCTCGCCGCCAGCCTCGGTGGACACAAGAAACCGCACTTTCCCCGCATTGAAGGCATCCGCGGCGTGCTCGCGAGGCTGGCTGACAGTCTTTGCCGAGCCCGAAGCCTGCTCAAGGCCATCCAGCCGTTCATCCCCGTTGATGAACGTAGCCGAACCAAACCCGAACCGGCGATGCAGCGCGTTGATGATAAGGGCTTGGGTTGCCTTGTATTCCGTGAAAAGCAGGATCGGCTCGTCCGGGCCGAATTCCTCGCCGATCATCTGAAGTAGGCGCTCGATCTTGGTCTCTCGGACTATGGCGTCGGCGAGAGCGATCAGCTCGTCGAGACGCTGTATTTCGTCCTCCACCAGCAGGACGGCAGCAGAACCGGGAAGCGCCTCCTCGGCTTCCGCCAAATCGTCAAACGTCGCCTGCTCGTCATCAGGAAGCGGGACGGACTCATTTGAACGGCCAACGAGGTTCGCAAGCATTGTTCGACGTTTACGGAGCGCATTGCGGATTGCCGCGATCGAACTGGCGGCCAGCTTCTGTAGCGTGATCAGCACGAGCATCCGGGCTGTCTGCGCCCGCCCGTCAAGGGTCGCAGCATAGGCCCGGCCGTCGATGACGAACTCGCTTAACGTCCGATAAAACTGCGTTTCATCGTCGCTATATTGGTATTCCCGGCTGAAGACGTTAACAGGCTTGAAGAGTTTTTGACCCTGGAGGTCGGTGACAGTCGCCTTGTTGTTTCGGATCATGACTTTGGAAAGCTGCGAGAGCTGTTCTAGCGGGTCATGCTCCGGGTCGAAGAGGTCCGGCCGCACAAGGCGCATCAGGCCGAAGAAGCCGTAGTCCTTTCCACGATGCGGGGTTCCGGTGAAAAACAGCAGGGAGTTGATCTTACCCCGTTCCTGAAGGTCGGAGACAAGGCTGTATGCCAGCGTCTCGCCGGCGCGTTCATCCACGCTGAGGTGGTGAGCCTCATCGACAATGACCAAATCCCAGGGATCGGCGTTAAGGAGCCTTTGCCGCGCCCCGCGACGGTCGTCTCTCAGCGTATGGAATGATGCGGCCACCATCGAAGCGGTTGCCCAAAAATCGCCGCGCGCCGTGTCCGCCTCCGTGACATAGCGTTGGAGCCGAATGTCGAACATATCCTTGAGGCGGAATTGCCACTGCGGCACGAGCTTCGCCGGCGCAAGGATCAGCACACGGCGCACACGCCCGGATGCGATCAACGGCATGAGGACAAGGCCGCATTCGATCGTCTTGCCCAGTCCCACGTCGTCAGCGACAAGCCAGCGAAAGGGCCATTCCTGGGTTACTTTGCGGCAAACCCATAGCTGGTGAGGAAGCAACTGCACGCGCGAGCGAGAAAACACCCCCCACTGGTCATTGACTGATCGGATGGCAAGCGCCTGGGCACGGATCACCGCATCTATGGGATCTGTGTCCGTGCCCGTGCCCGTGCGGAGAGCCGAGTAGAGAGACGGTATCTCGGCAATCTCGCTTGCCAGAACCTGCTCAACAGTCCCGCCAAAACGAACGACGACGGTGGCTCCCATATCCACCACGACACGGCCATTGCCGTGACGAGGATGGTGAACGGGAATACCGGCAGCCATTGGTCGCGTTTCCGTCATTCGCCACTATCCCCTATCTCGCCCTCGTTCTCCCGTTCATCGTCATACTCCATTAGGTCTGGCGGAGCGCCGCCAACCTCAGCGAAGCACGTTTCCAAAGCACCCCTGTGCTTGCGCCGGGTAATCAATTGAAGCGGGAGATCGAAATCGCCATCAAATCGACGGTCGTCTCCGAGATGTTTCGTTACGAAATCACAGATCGTCCGACTTGCTTCCTTGTCCGGCCGCTCACCAACGTCAGCGCCTAATTCATTCAGCAGGACGCGGACACGCTGGGATGGAGCCCAAACATAGGGAATCATCAGGTGCTCATCGCCCGACTCATAGGCGCCGTGCCGCAGCAGTTCGCGGATCATCCAGTTCATGCCAATACCGAGAGAACGGTTTATCGGGGCGGCGTCGATGGAAAGGCGCATGGCCGGCGGCCAGTAGCTCGGCTGCAAGGCGCCGTTGAGCGAAATGACGCCATGCTCCTCGATAATTCTCGGTAGCTTGACCGTAACCTCGCGATACTCATCCAGCCAACGAGCAACGGAATACAGATCGACGAATGTGCGTCGCCACGTCAGGTATTGCTGATCGAAATGGTCGGGCGCGCTCCATCGTTCGAGCCGTTCAAGCCATGACTGCACCTCACCGGGAGGCCGTGACTCGGACAACTCTTGCCACCAGCCTTCTCTGAAGCCGTCGTCGATGAAGCTCTTATGCTGCCCATCCTGCACGCGGCCGAACGACTGGAAGCAGGCCAAGGCGAACATCGTGAACCATGCCGCGCGCTCCTGTGACTCGCGAAGCTGCAACGGCGAGAAATGCCCTGGGTAGGTTCTCTCCGCGTATAAGGCGCGGAGGCCGGAGCCCTCGGCGCGCCACCAGGCATGGATCGCCGCCAGAACCGTCGCAGGCTCAGGCGGCGGAGGCTGAACAGGCATTTGCGGCAAGAAGGCGTCACGGCCCTGAAGGGCGTACAGGAGATCGTCCTTTTCCTTCTCGGTCCAGCCAGAGAGCAGCGGGCTGATCCGCAACTGCGACGAAGGCCAAGGCAGCCAGCCGGGGCGATGGCGGCGAATCTCCTCACCCAACTCTCGGCCTTGGCGACCCTCAATGATGTATCGTAGTGCCGCTGTCTGACGACCTTGGTCGTCGGCAGGGATTTCCGATGTCCAGCCCCCGAGATCACGCGCTTGAGGGCCGAAGCCCGATCGTTCGCGGGCGACCCGGAAAAACTCCAGTGCCGCGCCAGTATATTGCCTGTCGAGCAGATGCTTCGCGGGCGCAAATGCGCATAGCCTGCGCTCTTCGGGGTCATCGGCGGCATCGGGACTCGGAAGCTGAGCTATCCGCCATGCCCCATCCTGCGCGAGGAACAAGGCTTGCCTGGCAATGTCCAGAATTTCATAAAGTTCGCTATCGAGTGGTGCTTCCCGAATAGATTGAGGTGTAAGGGCAAGGCCGAGAGCCTTGGCCAAATCTGGGCTGATATGCTTGCCTTCGCCGATCTGCTGACGGAGAAGCCTTGAGAATCGTAATTGTCGGACATTCCCAAAGCCGAGCTTTCTCAATTGCCCGGCTATCTCGGATGCGACTGTCCGGTCTCGTAGCTCCGCGAGGGCAGGCCAATTTTGGACTTTGGCGAGCATGGGAAGGTCCGACAACGCGCCATCGACGAAATAGGCCGCGTCTGACGCCTTTATCAACGCAGCGAATGGAGGCGGCAGGCGAGTCGGCACGACTTGCCGCTGGCCTATGAGGTGGCCGTATCCACGACCATCGGCGTGCATGTGTCGGGCCAGATCGTCGTCGAAATCCGGCGCGAGAACATCGAACAGGTGAGACCAGAAGGTGCTCCACGCCACTGTTCTGGAGGCGTCGGAGGCATCCAGGTCGAGGCTTTCCGAGAACCCGCGCCAGTCTACATCCGCGAGATCGTGTAATTTCAGGAGGCGGTCTCCCAATACCCGGCCAAGCGTTTGAAATTTCTCCGTCTGATCAGCAATCGAGCCAGCCAGCCCTGTGCGACCCGGATCGACAGCGAAAGGACCGTTGAGCAGCCAGCCAGAACGTGACGGCACCTCAAGCGGGGCCAGATTCCAGAGTCGCTTCAGATCGTCGGGGAATCTGTCCGGTCCGGCGGGGCCGACACGCAGCAGAAGGGCAAACCCGGACAATAGATCGAATCGCAGGGCTCGCTCGCGGCGCCCACCTGACATGGAAACGACGCTGACTTGGCTCTCGCCGAGGAGTGGCAAAGACGAGCAATCGACGCTCGTGGGAACGTCGTCCTCGATTTCGATGCGGCGAATGGTGCGGGCGAAAGCAGGCAGCCAGGTCACGGCGGCTTTGAACGCCGTCATCGCATCGGCGCCTTTGTCAGCCGTCTCCGCTGAAAGGGGGACTTCGATAACGGTCGCCTTTCGGCCGCCGGGGGCCTTTCGTGCCTCTGCTATGTCGATGCCTTCCGGCCATGGCGTCGGCAAAAAGCCGCCGGCCGTGCGCAAGGCGATGAAGCCGCTGGCGATACCGATACCGTCCGACAGCACATGGACGCTCTTGAAGCCCAGCCCAAACTTGCCAGTGAGATCGTCTCCGGGGCGTTTCTCGGAGAAGTTCATCAACAGCATATTGAGCAGGTCGCGGTCATGACCGACGCGGCGCCCCTCCTCTGCGTCCTGCCCCATGTGATTGATCGGGCGGCCCCAATGGACGACACGAAACCCGCCTGGGTCGCCCGGCAGCGGCTCTACACGGAAACAGGCGTTCGAACCAGGTTCACCATGCTGTCGATAGGCATCGTCGGCGTTCTGGAAAAGCTCGAACAGAACCCGGCTGGCGGAATATCCGAAGTCCCCGATCTTGGCGCGAACCGCAGACAGAAGCTCAGTCGCCAGTGTGCCGCCGGATATTTCTCGCCACAGCTCCGATTTCAGCTCCTCCATCTTTTGCGCTGGTGCGGCAAGGTGAAGAAGGCGGCTCTCTTCAGCCTGATATGCGCGTAGCGCCTTCTGTGTTCGGTAGTCAGTGGGGAGCTTCAGCTCAGCGAGAATCGTGGGGAGCCGGTCCCGAAGCAGGCGTTCAGTTTCCTCGATCGTCGATTGATCGACCTCAACCGCCCTGTCCAACATCTCCCGCAACGCCGCACGCTGGCGTTCCATGCCGAGCCATAGGCAATCCGCCGCGACTGTCTCGACAAACCGCCGAAAGATGCCGCTGGCCTCTTTCTGACCGTATCTGCTCGGGTCGACTTGCCTGACTGGCAGCGTGATCAATGACCGCACTTTACCATCGGCAGCCCGGATGCCCTCATGGCTCTTGTGCAGATTCCCGATGAGGATTCCCTTGCCGGGATCACCCAACGGCGCGTCGAACACGTCCCCCGACAGAGCGACGGCCTGCACATGCTCGCCCGCGACCGGCTCTATCAGGAAGCGGCGTTGATCGACCTCATCCGCCAACGAGTTCGGATAGAGGATTTCTCTGGGAAAGTGATTGTCGAGGTCGGCCCAAAGGGTATCGACATCGGCGGTCGCGTCGATCGCCCATTCGTTCGCAAGGTGCCGGAAAGGCTCGCTGCGGCCGATCAGGCCGAGATAGACGATCACCAGGTCAGACGGTACGCGCCCCAGCCATGTGGCGAGGAACGACCGATGCTGGTCTGCCCACTGGGCTTCCAATGCAGCCAGATCGACATTCCTGATTTCGCCCCGGCGATGATCGGTTGGAGATGAGTCATGAACTTCATATCCGGCGCCACGCCTCTCGACAGGTGATGCCTCACGCTTTCCAAGCGCGGATGCGTAGTCCCGCGCCAACACATAGTTCGGATCGAGCCCGTCACCGCCTTGGACGACCTCCCGGCCGCTGCGCCAATTTCCGGCCTCGGTAGGAACCAGCGTTCCGCCGAACACCCGACGGCGGGTTTCTTCCGGCCAACAGGTGACGATATTGAATCCGTGGCGATAGACCCTGCGGGCCGCCTCGCCTTTCCGCCCGTTTTCCTCCGCCAGCGCCGCGAGGTGGTCGAGGTGGGTTCCTGCCAAATCAGCGCCGGAGGAGTGGATCTCCGCGAAAGCGGCGACAACCTTCATCGTGTCGCCGCGATCAGCTTCCGAGGTCAGAACCGCCGCCAGCAGAGGCCAGCCCGGCAACCCGACATCGCCGCCATCTTGCGCCAATGTCGCAAAATCGTCTGTTGGAAGCTCATCCGCCGTTCCGAGGCGGCCGATGATCCCCCCATCATTGACCATCAGCGCCAGGGCTCCGAATGACGAGCACCTGTCCGGTAGAACCCATCTTCCAAGATGATCGAAGCCGCGATGCTCGCGCACGTCGATGGCCAGCCTTGCTGCGGGCAGGAACGGGGGCGTCTCTCCGTTCTTCAAGAGAAGCCCTCGTGCCGCTTCATCGACCGCTGGTGGAAGGGCGAGCACATCCTGCGGCTTGACCGGGTGTCCATCGGCAAAAAGCCACGACTTGGCGCGCAGTCCTTCAAGCAAGCGTCCATCGGGCGGAGATTGCAACCCGGCGAGCGCGTCCAGTATCACACCACGAAGGCGGTGTGGATCGCTGCAACTTAGCGCAACCTCAATCTGGCTTTCCGGTGACCATGCCCCAATAAGCTGTCCTTGCCGTTCCCGAGCCTTCTGGCTTTGGCACGGCCGGACGATAGAAACGACTGCCCGCAACGGTTCAGGCACAGACCATTCTTTCGTTTCGCGAAAGATGCCCTTTCCATCCCCAACTGTTCCGTCCTGCCTTTCATGGATAGGCAACCGGATCAGCAGATCATCGGGCAGGCCGGCATCAAGGACCGCCTCTCGCTCTGAAACATTAGGGATCAGTTGCGCGATGGCGGCAATGTTCTTCTCGAACAAAGTTTCCAGATTGGCAGCGTCAAGCACCTCTATACGAAGATGATTTCGCTGCGTCCTGGACAATCCGTCAGCAATGCCGGTCGGGACAAGAAATTCGTTCTGGCTCCGGGTAATAAGAGCCGTGGCAATGCGCTCTATCGGATTTTGATTTGGGTCGAGCGTCCAAAGTTTCGATGCTGAGTATCCCGCTTCGTAGATGCCGACGCAGAGGCGCCGGGCGGCGGCCGGATCGTCCTTATTATCGGTAGCAATCTCATCAAGCAATCGTTGGCGGGCGCTCACTGGCCCAAAGCTCACGGCTTTGTTGATGAGCGAGAAAGCAGCCTCCCTGCCCGCCGACTGAAGCGTGAGATTTGCCTCATCTCGAAAGAGAGGTATCGCACCGCTATCCACGATCAGCGGGGATGCGTCTGGCAATGCCTCCACGAGCAAAGGCAGCCATGTGTTCGCTTGAGGCGAGCTTGCGAACAAGAGTCCAGCTCTGGAGTGTTCAACGAGCGCTTGGAGCGACAGCACAATCGGGCCACGGATACGGACATCCCGCACCCGCAGAACCTTGATGGATGCGAAGTCGGGATCGCGCGCCAGTTCGGAGATATTCCGCTCGGCCTGAGCGAGCAGCGCCAACGCGGCGGTCGCCGCTTGATCCGCCTGATCGCCTTCAATCAGCGGCTCGAGTGCGGTGAGCAACGCCTTGAGGTCTTCGTCGGATAGTCGAGGAGGGCGTCGGCCATCGTCGATCCATTCGCCGCGAACTGGCAGGATATTCGCCGGGGCAGACGCCAGCGCGCGCAGGACTTGTCGGTTTTCGACAGATGGCGGAAGCGGGAACAACACGCCATGTGGAACGTGGACAAGAGCCGATTTAATGAGTTCGGACGGAGCAAGCGCCTGAGTTTCCGCCATTGCCGCGCGCAAGGCCGTGACCATGTGCGGCCTGGTCGCGAACTTCTCAGCATCGCCGAGTATCGCCATGCCGAGGAAATCGACTAGGAGTCGCGTGAGCGCGGTATCGCGCGATTGGAATGCACGGGGTGAAAGCGTGGAGAATACTGTGCTGAGGTCCGCCTCGGTCCAGCGTATCGGCTGAGCACTCAGCGCGGCGCGGGCATCGACGACGAGATGCGCACCGCTTGAATCGGCCCATGCGCCGATGGCCCCGAACAATTCCCCAATCCGCTGAGGGGCATCCGCCACCGAAGCCGGCAGCGGCCGAAGAGCGTCCCCCGATGGAACGACGCGCCAGACGATGGCCGGCCCTTCGAGCACACGCACCAACGCATGTTCTCGGCAAATGGCGTCGCGATTGCGCCGAAACCAGTCGTGACGGGCGAGCGCCGAAACAACCTGAGTGAGTTCCGATGATGTCACCATCGCCTTGCCAAGCGCGTCTCTCAGCAGAGTCGGCAGGAGCGGGAGAACCACGGAGTCACGAAGTTCGCTATTCCACGCGCGGCGCAGCGCCATAGCATCGGCAGGCACGCCTGTTTCGACGACAGCATTCAGCCCCTCGATCTGGCGACGGCCGCTATCGAGGAAGAAATAGCCGTGTAGCAGGAAACGGAACTGGCCGAGCGCACTGTCGTCGAGCGGGATGACGATGCTGGATTCATCGGAGATGGGCAGGAACACGGCCCAAGAAATGCGTAGTTGCGCAGGCGCGATGCGCGCAACTTCCTCTGTGTAGGGGATGCGCAACAGCGTCACTGCCCCATGAGGCTCTCCCTTCTCCGGGACGGGTTGTGGGTTGAGAACAGTTATCGTTTGCGGCCAATGCGGCGTGCGCTTCAACTCCGCGAGACGACCATCAAGAGCCATCGCTTCACGCCCGACAAATAACGCTGTTGATCTCTCCGGCGCGGCTTCGATCTTGCCGCCAAAGGCGTGAACACCATCGCCCAAACGGTTCGGCCCGACGAAACGGCCCTGCGCAACATTGAGTTCTAACCTACTGCGAGGTTCGCCGTTTTCTAGAATTTCAATCGATTTCAGGTGGCGCAGCGTCGTCAGGACAGCCTGCAAATCGTCAGGTCGGATGAGTTCCCTGATCGTCTCTGTTGCCGATGGCATATTGCTGGAAAAGCCAACCCCTGGGGCTGGCTGAATACCATCCCGGCGCAGCGGCAGCCAAAGAACGAGGTAGCGATCCGGGAAGTCTGAGGCGACCTTACCTCCCAAAAATCCGACATCGGCAGGCTCGAGAGGCTCCCACTGCCGACTGATATTGCCTGCGACATCCACCTCCAAGAACGGGTTAACGACCGTAAAGAAGGCATCGCCGTCTTCCCTTCGGGCGTAGACGATAAACGCATCGCAGAGGTGAAACACGGCCTTCTGGCCGAAACCAAACTTGCCGATCGCGGCATTGTCGGCGGCTTTGCTGCTCTCGCCAAACGACGTGATTCCGCTCTCGTCCTGCCTGCGGAAGAAGCCATCATTCGCGACCAGAAGACCCGGCCCACGCAGCAGCGGATTCACCGCGTTTGGCCAGCCGGGCAGTGCGTCGAGCCTGAATCGTTGGGCTTCCGCGTCGTCGGCGTTTTGCAGCAACTCCTTGAGGATCGGATACCCGGAATCGTACCGATCCTGCAGATTGCTCTTGATCTGATTAACGATCGAGATCGGAGAAATGTGAAAATCAGGCATAAGCGCAGCGCACTTTCGGCTCTTCACTCAAGAACAGGCATCTCAGCCGCGTCAGCATGTTGTTGCTGTTCGACACGTCGATGCTTGCTGTCTCCAGGATAGTGTCATGTCCCGTGATACGATGACGGGCGTGAACCAGGTCTTCGGGTCCGAGCCCTGGGTGATGCGGATAGAGCAGCGTCAAGCGCGGGGCGCGATAGAGCTGCGCATACGCCATCATCTGATAGACGTCGGCCTGCGAGACCCCTTGCTTGGGGTCATCGATGCGAGAGGAAATCCGCTTCCACTTGGTGTCGATGACGTGGGTGATCGCACCGCCCCAGCGGATCAGAATGTCGGGCTTGGTCTGGAAGAGCCCTCGCTCACTATCCTGCGCGCTCAGGCAGAACAGGCGCCCGCCCTGCAACGAGACGGTCAGTCCTGTTCCCGCCAGCGCCCGGGCAATCAGCCGCCCGACATATTCTTCGAACAGCGCGTTCATCTCGAACAGCATCGCGGTGCCCTGACCCGCGCCGCCCGTGGTCGTCTGATAGCGGTCCTGCAAAAACAGGCGGGCCATGGCGAAGAGTTCCTGCCAGGACCGGTTGGTGCGATCGATGACAACATCATCCCAGCGCAGTGCCGAAACCGGTACATCGGCAATGTCGGCGTAGACGAAGGCCAACTCTCGCAGACGTTGCTGGTTGGCACTGCGCCGTGAGACGCGGAGAAGACGTACCACGGCCGCCTTCATGATCCGATTGATGGCGATGTCTTCGGACAACAGATCGAACCGGCAGGCAAGGCGCGAGGGGTTGACCGCATGCCGGGCAAACTGGCGGGTGATGTCGAGCTGGCCGCGCAGGGTCGGCAAGTCTTCCTCGCGCTCGACATACCGACGCGGCATCCCTTTGCGCAGGGCCGTGGTCAGCTTGTCGCAAAAGATGCGGATCAGGATTTCGAGCAGAGTCTCGCGCTGCCAGGCAAGATCGGTGATGACGCCCAGGTCGATCTTGAGATCGAGCGCGACGGCCAGCATATGAACCAGGCGTTTGCGGATTGCAGCGTTCTGGTGATCGGGCGTTTCACCGGGCGCCACATCGATCTTGGGCAGTATCTCCAGGCTCGCATCGCCCGCCGCCAGAATCCCCACCACGCCGCGTGCGCGCAAGGCATGCCGGCCATGTTCGAGCACTCCGCTGCCGCCCCGGCCAGCAAAGACCGAACGCGCTGCCAGACCCGCCAGCCGGTCGGCATGGTGGGCCGGGATCTGCCCATTGCCCTCGCCATAGGCGAGCTTGTCCCATTCTCGAACCGTATAGGCAGGCATCAGGCTGCAAAGTCCGAGAAATCGAAACTAGCCTTCACACTCCAGCGCCGCTTGTCTCCACCCAGCTCATCGTCGGCAAAGCCGGCCGGAGCCGGCAGACTCTTTGATTCAAGGAAATGGGCGCCGTTGGTGCCGTCGCCATCGCCGAGCACTGCGGCGACTTTCGACCAATCCTCATAGAAATACTCTGCCAATAGCGGGATGACCTTGTGGCGCATGACGTCCTCGACGTCAGCCCGGCTGCGGCAGCCGGTGAAATAGGCGTGGCCGATCTGGTGTTCGCGATCGAAGAGAAATTCGATCCGCTCGTTGAGCGTGTGCAGCAGCTTGCACAGATCAATCCCATCGAGATCTTCGGCATCAAGCTGCCGTGCCGCCAGCGCCCGGCGCAGTTCCTCAACGTCCGGCATCAGCTCGCGGAAGGTGAAGCGGCGGCGCAAGGCGGTATCGAGCAGCGCGATCGAGCGATCTGCCGTGTTCATTGTACCGATGATGTGCAGGTTGGCCGGCACACCGAAACTGGTCCCGGAATAGGGAAGCCGGACCCTGACCTCGTTTTCGCAGCCGAGCCGCTTGTCGACTTCGAGCAGCGTGATCAGCTCGCCGAACACCTTGGAGATATTAGCTCTGTTGATCTCGTCGATGATGAGGACATGCGGTCGCGCACCGGCCACCGGCCGCTCGGCATTAGGGTCGATTACCACGGCTTCAAGCGCATCCCAGTCGATCCGGTCTGGATCGAGCCGATAGGCCGACTGGCGGCGAAAATTCCGGGCGTAGAAAGGCGCGCGCTCGGCGCCATTGTCATCGCGCCATATCCATTCGACGCGGCGCCGGTGCGGGTGGACGGCCGCATCAGCATCGAAATAATACTCACCGCTCACGCGGCCAAAGGCGCGATAGCTGTCGCGGCCATCAGAGATAACGACATAGTCGTCCACCTGAAGACCGGACCGGAAGGCGTAAAGCATCTCGATATTGGGGTCCTTGCCGGATGCGTCGGGGTCCTTCTGGTCGTTCCACGCCTTCCGAATTTCTTCGAAATCGTCGAAGCGCTCGTCGGACCAGTCAATGTCGCCGCCCCAGCCTAGATGGATCAGCCCGCCATCGAGGCCTTCGCGGATCCGATCTTCCTGACTGCCGCGCTGGCCGAGAGCGATCTTGTAGATCGCGCGCGAGCGGTCGAGCCGCTTGGCCGGCGCATCGCCGGTGTCGAGACGCGCCCTCTCGCTGATGATCTTGAACACCCCGCCATGGGGCTTGAGACTGAAGCCACCCGAAGTGCTGGCGACCTCGTCGTCACCTTCCTGTTCCACACCGGTCGTCGGCCGCAGCCCCTCGACGAAATCCTCATAGGAAAAGGACTGGTGAAAGGTAACGAACTCGATCCGGCCTTCGCCGGCGAGACGGCGATATTCAACCATCACGGCATCGCGGTCATCGCGAAGAGGATCGGCCGCCACATCGCCCAGACAGAGCCGCACCGCCTCCCAGGCCGTCGCATAAGTCTTGCCGGTTCCCGGCGGCCCGTAAAGGATGAGATTGGTGGCAGCGGGCATCGCGGTGGCGGGTACAAGCGTCATGGTTTGGTGCCCTTCTGCCGAGGCGAGCTGATAAGTGAAAACTGTGGAACTGCTGGGATTGGGCAGGGTGTGCGTTGGCGGCGGAACCTGGGCGCATTGCTGGAATTTTTCGCTCCCGAGCGCGCTACAGATGGCCGGATGCCGGTCGAGTAGACCCATGTCGTGGCCGAGATCACCGGCGCGGATCGCAACCTCGCTCACGCTCTTCTCGCGAGCCGGTTCGACATAATAGTTGCGTGCGCATAGCCGGATGCGGTCGGCATCGCCGATCAGATGCTCGTACCGCTCTGGCGGCGTGACCGGCGCATCGTCGCTATCGACGATGATATAGCCGACGTTATGGAGTTGGGCGGCGGCATCGGCCTTCTGTCCCCAGCCGCCATTGAGCTGCGTCTTGCCGCGCAGGAACCCGACGATCGGCTTGGACGGGTAGATCCGGTTGGGCCGGTCGCGTGTCGAACGGACCCAATAGTCACGCGGCTCGCCAAAGGCATCGAAAATGGAGCTATGCTCCTTCGACTGGCGGTAGCTGTCGTAGGCATCCATCGCCGCCTCGACCGCCTCGCGCGAAAAGGCAGTCGTGTCCTCTTCCTTGTAGTTGTGGACGATCCAGAGCGCGCTTTGCACATCGATCATGTCGCGCGGCGCCAGGCCTCGATCCGCGAAAGCGCGCCGAACCGCCTGCATGAAGCGCCATTCGTCGCGATAGGTGTCGGCCATCGACGCATGATCGGGAAACCGGCGACCCACCGCTTCCCGCCAGAGGTCCTGACGCACGGAATGGCGAATATAGATGCCATCGTCAGGGGCGAGATGGAGGAACAGGAATTCGGCTATCTGGCGTGCCGGGTCTGGCTTGCCGTCTGGAACCGCTGCGATCCATGCGTTGACGAAAATTTCCAGGGCGGCCGCGTGGCCGTCCGGCGTACCGAGCGCGGCGTCGACCAGCGTTCGCAACGCCGGCCAGAGCTTTTCGCGATCGGCGTCGCCCTTCGACGACATCGGCCAATAGGCGCGCCATTGTAGCAGATTGCTTTTGACGAGCGCGGCGTTGACGGCGTCGGCCAGCGCCTGATCGGAATCGGCCTGCGGGATCGCGGCCTTGAGCTCGGCTGCGATCTCCAGCTTGTAGGTCCGTTCCGCCTCGTCGAATTGCGGGTCGGGTAGATCGAAGCGGTCGAGCGCGGGAAAGAAATGACGTAACTGCTCGATCCAGCGCGTGACCGCCGCCGGATTGAGCACCAGCTCATCGTCGGACTGCAACAGCACGCCGATCAGCCGGCGCAGGGCCTCGGCGCTGTCGATCCGCACGACAAAGCAGTCAGTATCGCCAAAGGACCAGTCGCGGCTAAGGGCGGAATGCCGCCCGCCATCCTTCATACCACTTTGATAGGCTCGCAGCTCGGTGGCAAAGCCGTTCGCCTCGACCAGATCGCGCCATTTTACATCGAGAAAGATATTGGCCGGATTCTGAATTTCCCACAGCAGACGCTCGCCTGCGCCAAATTCAAGGGACGCCATCTTCTTGGTGACGCCTTCGCCGGGGCGCAGACCCGAACCTCGGAGCACATCGAAAAGCGCCCGTCGCAGCGGTATGGGACGTTCCTGCTCATTTTCATCGAGGCGCGCCTCGAAATTCGTCCACATTCAAAGAACTCCAAACTCGGGCAATGCGCACAGCGTATTGACGAGGCGCATCTGTTCGACGGTGTCGCATTTTGCTTCGCGCAGCCGCGGCGCGCCGAAGACGAGCGCCAGGCCTTTGGCGCGCGAGACGGCGACATTGATGCGGTTGAGCGAGAACAGAAAATCCATGCCGCGCGGCGTTTCCTCGACCGACGACGCGGTCATGGAAACCAGGCAGACAGGCGCTTCCTGACCCTGGAACTTGTCCACCGTGCCGACACGGATGGCGGCGGGCAAGGCATCCTGAAGGGCGTTGACCTGTGCATTGTAAGGCGCGACGACGATGATGTCGGCGGGACAAACGGGGCGCGTTGTCCCATCCTTGTCAGTCCAGGTTCCCGTCAGCAGATCCGTGATCGTCGCCCGAATGGCAGCGACCTCCTCGGCCGCGATCTGGGCATTGCCCTCATGCGCGACCGGCACCCAGAAAGCGCCGGCTTCGGGACCGCCCGTCCCGCCTATGGCCTGGACGGCAGTATCAGGAGCGCTGGCAAGCCTGCTTTCATAGACCTGCCGCGATATGAACGCGCAGACATCGGGATGCATCCGGCGCGAAACCGGCAGGAAGATGCCGCGATCGGGCGGGATCGTGGCGTGATCGCCCAGCATCCATTCCAGACACGACAGGTTTGCCGGATCAGGATGCGCGCCCTGGATGACTTGCGGCAATTGACGCGGATCGCCGACCAGCACGATGTTGCGCGCACACCGGCCCATGGCGACCATATTGGCGAGCCCGACCTGCCCGGCCTCATCGACGAACAGCCAATCGAGCGCCTGCTCCTGTTCGGGGCGGGCAAAGAAGAAGGCCGTGCCGCCAACCACATGGGCGCGGCTCCATAAAGGATCATCATTGGCGGTGGAGCGGATGACGCCGGTAAAATTGTCCGGATAGCCATCCTCGCCGCTGCCGACCTTGTGAGCGATGCACAGGCCACGGACAGGGTCGCCATCTTCCTGCGCGGCGAGGCATCCCATCAGCACATTGCGGATGGCCTCATGGCTGTTCGAGGCAACGCCGACGCGGTGGCCCTGGCGCACCAGCGACAGGATCGCCCGGGCGGTGACATAGGTCTTGCCGGTTCCCGGTGGTCCCTGGATCGGCAGCACGGTGCCGTCCATGGCGGCAATTGCCGCGATCGTACCCGTCAACGGATCAGCGCCATCCAGCAGATCCGCGCGCGCGCCCGTCACAAGACGCGGCGCGGCGCGCGCCAGCAGATCATCGATCGCGGTCAGGCGGCGTGCGCCGCATTGATCCTCGATCACGTCGTGCAAAGCCGCAGCAATGACGTCCGTATTCAACGGCCAGTCGGGATGTAACGTCAGGCGGTCAGCCAAAAGATGGGCTTTGGCGGAGCCAGCCTTGACCGCGACGATCCGGGTGGTGCGATCCAGTTCCTCGATGCTGATACTGGCCGGCGGCCCATCGACGACCGGGACTGTCGCGCTGCGGCCAGCACGCAGCTTGGTTTCCTGCGCCGGAAAGCGATAGCGGCGCATCATCGAGCGCTTGACCGGTTCGGCGGGGCCGATCGCTTCCAGGCCGGCCAAAGCGGCGAGATCGTCGATCAGATCGTCCTCGTCCTTACCTGTGCTGTCGAAAACCGCCCATTGCGCCGGCTTGGCCTCGCGCTTGTGGAACAGGCCGAGGTTGAACAACATGTCTTGTCGGTCCTGCGGCAGGTCGGTCGCGGCGAGCTTCGCGCGCAGAGCCTGCGTATCGGCGTCTTCCTCGGCCTCCTTGTCGCCGGCATCCACGGCCAGGACCGGCCATGGCGCCGCAGGCCGGATGCTGACCAGCCAGTCGCGCAACTCCTCGGTCGAGACACAGTCGATGTGGTTATAATCCTCGATCTCATCGAGGATCTGCTGCTCGCCGGTTTCGCGCCAGCGCTCATAGGCCACGACCGAGCCGCCCGCCGTTTTCACCTCCCCATCGCGCTTGCGCCCATAGAAAGCTTCCATCGACTTGATGGAGTAGTTGGCTTCCGAACCGATGAGCGCGCCGCGCACCACGGCGAAGAGATCGACAAAGCGTCGCTCGCGCAGCAGGCGGTCCAGGAAGGCCTCACCGATCCCGTATTTGGCGGTCAGCCGCCGCAAGGCGGTGATCTCGTAAGACGCATAGTGATAGATGCGCGCTTGGGGAAAAGCGGTGAGCCTTTCCCGGAAGAAATCGAGCAGCTCGGACAAGGCCTGGGCTTCGGCGGCATGGTCATGCGCCCAGAAGGCCTTGAACTGGCCGTCGAGCCAGACGCCATGGAGATATTCAAGGCCGCCTTCGTAATGCGGGTCGCCCTCAATATCGTAGAAGATGTCGCCCGGCTGCGGCTCCGGCAGCAGATCGAAGCCCTTGCCGGGATCGGGCAAGCGCAGCTCGAAGGCGGGCGCCCCCGTCTTGCGGGCATGTTGCAGACGGGCCTGAATCACGAGACGTGCCCGTGTGTTTTCGGCCATGCCGCGGATCGGGTGGTCGAGCCCGGCCAGCGCTTCCATCGTCGCGATGCCGGATGCCTCGAGTTTTTTGACCTGGCTGCGGCTGATATTCGCGACGTTGAACAGGCTGTCCTCGGTCTGCCAGAAGCTTTCGCAGTGATCGCCCCAGCGGCAGAGCCCGCAATCGGCACAGGGGATCGGCCGGGTCGGCGCCGGGTTTTCTAGGAAAGCCTCGAGTCGCTGGCGCGCCATACGCGCATAGGCCTGATAGTCGGCGAGCCGTAGCTGCGCCCGGCTTCCATCGCCGAGTTCGACATGGGCAAACTCGGGGGCGACGCCCTGAACCTCGGTCAGCAGGTCCGAGTAGAGCACCAGTTGCAGCACATGTTTGGGATGGGGACGCCGCTTGAGTTTGGTGTCGGTGACTTCATAGCTGAAGGGGCCAAGATCCGACGGGCGCTCGACGCGCTCGAGAAAATCTGACCAGCCCCCCCAATTGTCGCCGAGCAGCGCTCCCTGAAAGACGATCTGCGGGCCTCCCGCCAAGGCGGCGCGCGTCGTCTCCGCGTTGTCGGCAAGGTCGGACCGAGCGATCTCGACGACCGAAACGCCCGACGCTTTCAGCTTCGCCAGATGGGCAGCTTCATGGGCATCGCCCTGCTTCTGGAGCAAAGCGGCGTCATCGCTGTCCTCGCGGGGCACCGGGCCTTTGCCTCGCATGTAAGCGAGATCGAGCGCGGTCGCGTGGGTGCACCCCATAAACCGCATCAGATCCGATGCGGACAATAGTATCCGGCCGCCCTCAATACTTCGCATTACCGCCCCCTGCGCGAGCGCAGTCCCGACAAGACTTGCATCTCGACAGACTGCAAGCTCTGACATAGCGTGCGTGGGTGTCAATATCTGACATAGTCCACGGCCGGGATTTGGATCATGTCGTTCTCCAAGGCTCAGGATCTGATCAGGCTGGCACGCATGGCCGCCACCCGGCGGATGGGAATCGGCCTCGATGAGATCTGTGAGGAATTCGGCGTCTCGCACCGCACGGCACAACGCATGACCGACGCGCTGGAGACCGTATTCACCAACGTCGACACGGTGGACGGCCCAGACCGGCGGCGGCGCTGGCGTGTCGCCGACACAGTGCTCGACCGACTCCAGCCCCGTCAGGAAACGGCGATCGAAGCGCTGGAGATCGCCGGTAGAACGGCGCGCGGCGATGGCCGCCTGCGCCATGCATCCGCACTGGAGGATCTGCGCGACGGACTTCTGGCTCGACTGACACCGCGCGACGCCCTGCGCACCGAAACCGATGTCGAGGCTGTCCTTCTGGCGATGGGATCAGTCACCCGCCCCGGCCCCAGGGTCAATCTGGCGCCGGCGGTGCTGGACGCCGTAATCGAGGGGCTACGCGGCCCGTTCCGCCTGCGGCTGCGCTACCGAACCGAGGACGCACCCGAACGAATCATCGAGCCCCACGGTCTCCTGCTTGGACATCGCAGTTATCTGGTGGCGCGCCAGCCGGCACGCGGTGAAGACATGCTGAACTTCCGGATGGACCAGATCCTGAGCGCCCAGACCCTGGACGAAAGCTTCAGCCTGATGCCCGGCTTTTCGCTGGAGGATTATGCAGCGCAATCCTTCGGCGTCTACCAGGACCCGGCTCAATATGACGAGGTCATCTGGCGTTTCGCACCGCACGCGGCAGCGCGGGCAGCTGAGTTTTGCTTTCACCCAAGACAGGTCGTTGAAGCGCAAGAGGATGGCAGCCTGATCGTGCGCTTTCATGCCGCGGGCTGGCTCGAGATGGCCTGGCATCTTTATCAATGGGGCGACGCGGTCGAGGTCATCGCGCCCGAGGAACTGCGCACCTTGGTCGAAAACCACCGCAGGAGCGATTTCGACGCCCTGCCATGAGACAACGGGAATGAAGCGGAATGACGACAAAGACCGGCATCACCCATGCAGAACTGAAGACCAAGCAGCGTGCGATCCGCGACGGCTTTCCGCCGACCATGAGCCTGCGCGTCCATCGCGCCCTTAGCTGGATCGGCCGCGCCGAAGCTTGTGGGGCAGATGACGATGCCCGTTTCATTTTCCTGTGGATCGCGTTCAACGCCGCCTACGCCGACGAAGGAGAGTTCCAGACGATCCAGCCGGGCGAGCGTGCCGCCTTCGCCGACTTCTTCGGCAGGCTGATTGCGCTCGACGACCAGCGCCGGATCTATGGCGCGATCTGGCAGCGCTTTTCGGGACCGGTGCGGCTGCTGATGGACAACCGCTACGTCTTCAATCCGTTCTGGCAGCACCATAACGGAATCGCTGGTTTCGAAGATTGGGAGGAGCGCTTCAAAGCGTCCTCGCGTGCTTTCGCGCAGGCGGTCCAAAGCGGCGATACCAGGCGCGTTCTCAGCTTTGTCTTCGACCGGCTTTACGTATTGCGCAATCAACTTGTCCATGGCGGCTCGACCTGGAACAGCGGCATCAACCGCACCCAGGTCCGCGATGGCGCAGCCATCCTCGGCTTCCTCATGCCCGTGTTCGCCGATCTGATGATGGACAATCCCGACAAGGACTGGGGCAAGCCCTTTTACCCGGTCGTGCCATGAAGGCCTGAAGCTGCATGCCATAGTGGCCAGAGGGCCTGCTTCGGCCGTGTCCGAGTTTCCCGGGCTGGTGGACACGGACAGCCTGGATGGTCGACGGCGCCCCAAAGGCCGACAGCCGACAAATGAAAGGAATATCTCAGCAATACGCTGCCTTCCCGATGGCCTGCGCGAGCCATGTTGGAAGCTGGGGCGCAGCAGCAACCAGCTCGGCGAATGCGTCAGGCGGCATTTTCCGCTTCAATGTCGTGAGCGCGGCCTCTGCCTTTTCCGGGCCGAGCCAGGCCAGCGCCCGCACGGCATCCCCTGCCAGCCGGTTGGCCAGGGCCAATTGCCAGCGCGGCGCGTGCCGCAATTCAACGACCTGCTTGCCGAGGTGCATCTTTCGGCTGCGTCCGGAGGTCAGATAGACCGAGCGGACGGGCACCTGCGTCGTCAAGCCAAGGACGTTCGCCGCGGCGGCGCCGTTCGAGACGATGATCTCTCCCTTTTGGGTCGCAAGGGCATCAACAACCTGCTCGACCGAAGGCGTGCGTGTGCCGAATCGGCTGGCGATGGGGCGCAGATAGACGCCGCGACCGGCGCGGATGAGCTGCCTGCGCTCCGCCAGGCGCGACAACGCCTGATCCACGGCCGTCCGGTTTCCGAGATGCAGCAGGCTCTTGGCAGACACCGGGGCGCCTTCGGGCAGCCCCGCCGCATGCGCCAGAATCTGTTCGGACAGCCGAGTCATCGTCTTTCCCTTGTCAGGAACATATGCAGTTTTCTGACAGTCTCAAGGAAGCCCACCTGAAAGAAGAAGACCGGATAAGGGGGAAAGCCTTCCCCCGCGGCCGAGCCAGGGTCTCGGCCGCCCCCTTCTGCGGGGAGATCCCCGCAACGCCCCCAGTAGAGTGAGAGTGCGGACGGGATTTCCGTGACGGGTTGAGGGCTGGAGAAGGGTCTCCGGCGCCCGTCGCGGAGAACCGCGATGTTCAGGAACGACCGCAACGGGCGTGCCGGCTCCGACCGTGCGAGCCTATACGACGACATCACCAGCAAGATCATCGCCGAGCTGGAGGCAGGCCGCTTCCCCTGGGTCCAACCCTGGGGATCGGCCTCGGTCAAGGCGCCCCTCGCCATGCCGAGGAACACCGCGACCGGGCGGCATTATTCGGGGATCAATGTGCTGATCCTCTGGGGCGCGGTGATCCAGCACGGCTTTCCCGGCCAGAGCTGGCTCACCTTCCGCCAGGCCCTGTCGCTCGGCAGCAATGTCCGCCGGGGCGAACGCGGCACCACCGTCGTCTATGCCGACCGTTTCACGCCGGAGGACGAGAAGCGCCGCGCCCGCGAGGCCGGCGAGGAAGCGGCCGCGATCCCGTTCCTCAAGCGCTTCACGGTGTTCAACGCGGCGCAATGCGACGGCCTGCCGGAGGATGTCGCCGTTGTTGCTCCACCGCCTCCGCCCGGACTCATCGAACCACAGGTCGAGGCCCTGATCCGGGCGACCGGCATCGACTTCCGCATCGGCGGGGACCGCGCTTTCTATGTCCCGTCGCATGACTATGTGCAGGTGCCGCCGCCCCAGGCGTATTTCGAGCCGATCAACTGGCATCGCACAGCCCTGCATGAGCTGGGGCATGCCACGGGCCATGCATCCCGGTTGGCCCGTGACCTCACGGGCAGCTTCGGCACCAAGAAGTATGCCTTTGAGGAGCTGGTGGCCTT
>NZ_BCTX01000007.1 GCF_001590985.1 Novosphingobium naphthalenivorans NBRC 102051 | reverse complement strand
ACGCTTTCCGTCACTGACGGATGGAAGCGGATGCCGCCCTTGTAGGGCCCGATCGCATTGTTGTTCTGCACGCGCCAGCCGCGCTGGACGCGAATGCTGCCATTGTCATCCTCCCAGCAGACGCGGAAGCTGACGACCCGGTCTGGCTCGGCGATGCGGCGCAGGATCTGCTGTTCGTGGTACTCCTCCTTGTCGCCAATGAAGTCGAAAATGTCCTCCGCGACTTCCTGCACGGCTTGCACGAATTCCGGCTGATAGGGATTGCGGCGCTTCACGCCTTCCATAAAGCCATTGAAATCCACATGGTCCGAAACCGCCATGATACTCCCCTCTCCATTTCAGGCCTTTGCCTGCTTCCTGTTTTCAGCCGGGAGAGTAGTCGTACAAGTCATGAGCGTACAGTCGATTTTAAATCCCCATCGAGGTCAGGGACTATCAGTTTACGGACTTGTACTGCGATCGAGAGGACGACAGGTCAGGCAAAACCCTATTTCTCTTGCAGCAATGGCAGAAGGCATCGCCGTAATCCTTCCACGGCCCCGTCACGCTGGGATCGCAGACCCAGCCTCGCACTACGACGATCCGGATCGCGAACGGACAGATCGGATGACTTGACCCGGTACGTGACAGGACAACGTCATAGTTCGTCGTAAAGTGTCGCAACTGTGTAAGGGTGCTTGCAGCAGGCGCGGAATGCCTCAATAGCTCCCCGCAATCGTCAGAAAGCTTAGAAATTGGTTCCTTTCTCCATGCCCCCCGCGCCCGCGCGTTCGATCGCCTTCTCCTGCCGCCTCGCTTTCGGCGTCCTGGCAGCCGCTACGCTCGCCTCGTGCTCGGGTGATTCCAAAGGCGGGCAAGAGCGTCCCCCTGCGCAGGTCGGGTATATCGTCGCGCATGTGTCCGACGTTCCGATCGGCGTCTCGCTCAGCGGCCGCACGGTGGCTTTCGAAACCTCCGAAGTGCGCCCGCAGGTGACAGGCGTCATCCGCAAGCGGTACTTCACCGAAGGCGGCTATGTGCGCGCCGGACAGCCGCTGTTCCAGATCGATCCGAGCCTGTATCAGGCCGCAGTCAATCAGGCGCAGGCCAATCTCGCCAGCGCCAGGGCCTCTGCTGACGCCGCGGTTGCCAAAGCCGATCGCTACAAGCCGCTTGCCGACATGGAGGCAGTGGCCAAGCAGGACTACACGGACGCTCTGGCCAGCGCCCGCGTCGCCAAAGCGTCAGTGGCGCAGATGGCCGCCGCTCTCGACACGGCCAAAGTCAACTTGCGCTTCACGACGGTCCCGGCCCCGATCAGCGGCCGCATCGGCCGTTCGCTGTTCACGGTCGGCGCGCTGGCCAGTGCCAGCCAGTCCGATCCTCTGGCCCTGATCCAGCGCACCGATCCGATCTATGTCGACATGCAGCAGTCCGCCACGGAGATGGTCGCCCTGCGACACAAGCTGGCCGCAGGCGGCGTCAAGCCCGGCAGCACGCAGGTCCACCTGATGCTGGACGGCGGCACGTCCTATGCCCTGCCGGGAACCGTCCAGTTTTCCGAAGTGACTGTCGATGAAAGCACAGGCACCGTGACGCTGCGCGCGCGCTTCCCCAATCCGGACGGGATGCTGCTGCCGGGAATGTTCGTCACGGCCACGTTCGATCAGGCCACCGATCCCAACGCCATTCTGGTCCCCCAGACCGCCGTCCAGCGCGATTTCGACGGCAGCGCCTACGTGATGGTGGTGGGAGACGGTAACAAGGCGGCCCGCCACACGGTAACGGCGGTTCGCACTTATGGTACGAACTCTGTCATCACCGCCGGCCTCAAGCAGGGCGAAAAGGTCATCGTGCAGGGGCTGAACGGCCTCAAGCAGGGGGCTGCGATCAAGCCTGTCGAAGCTTCCAGCCCGCAACCGGTGGGGCCGCCGAAGGCCGCCGCCGGCGCCTCTGCGAGCAAGGGCAGCTGAGCCCGGCATGTCACGCATATTCATCGACCGGCCCATTTTCGCATGGGTTCTCGCGATTGTCGTGATGCTGGCCGGCATCGGCGCGCTGAACTACCTGCCGAACGAACAGTATCCGGACATCGCGCCGACGCAGGTCAACATCCGCGCCACCTATCCCGGCGCTTCCGCCGAGACGATCGAGAACAGCGTCACCCAGATCATCGAGCAGCAGCTGACCGGCATCGACGGCCTGCTCTATTTCAGCTCGCAGTCGTCCAACCGTGGACAGGCCACGATCAGTGCCGTCTTCGCCAAGGGCACCGATCCCGACATTGCGCAGGTCCAGGTCCAGAACAAGGTCCAGACCGCCCTGTCGCGCCTGCCCCAGTCGGTGCAGGACCAGGGCGTGCGGGTCACCAAGTCGAACCCGGACCAGCTGCTGCTGGTCGTGGTCTATGATGAGACCGACACCCGCTCGAACCAGGACGTGTCGGACTACCTCTCTTCCAATATCCAGGACCCGCTTTCCCGCGTCGAAGGTGTCGGCGAAGTCAACGTCTTCGGTGCGCCGCACGCCATGCGCATCTGGCTCGATCCGAACAAGCTGGCCGCTGTCGCGCTGATGCCCAGCGACGTGATCACGGCCATCAAGGCGCAGAACACCGAAGTCGCTGCCGGCGAACTCGGTGGCCTGCCCGCCCCCGCAGGACAGGCCATCGACGCCATCGTTACGGCCGGATCGCGCATGCAGACGGTCGACCAGTTCCGCAATATCGTGCTGAAGAACCAGACCGATGGCTCGGCCGTGACGATCGGTGACGTCGCGCGTGTCGAAATCGGAGCGGAAAACTACAGCTCGGCCAGCCGCTTCAACGGTCATCCCGGTGCGGGCATTTCCATCTCGCTTTCGCCCGGCGCCGATGCACTGGCGACTGCGGAGGCCGTAAAGGCCAAGATGCAGCAGCTCTCCGCCACCATGCCGGACGGGCTGAAATTCACCTACGGAAACGATTCCACGGAGTTCATCAAGCTCTCGGTCTCCGAAGTCGAAAAGTCGCTCTTCGAGGCCATTGTCCTCGTCGTGATCGTGATGTTCGTGTTCCTGCAGAGCTGGCGGGCAACACTGATCCCGGCGATCGCCGTCCCGGTCGTACTGCTGGGAACCTTCGCGCTGTTCTATCTCGTCGGCTTCTCGATCAACACGATGACCCTGTTCGGGCTGGTGCTGGCGATCGGCCTGCTGGTCGACGACGCCATCGTCGTGGTCGAGAACGTCGAGCGCCTGATGGAAGAAAATCCGGGCATGTCCGCGCGCGAGGCCACCATCAAGTCGATGGAGGAAATTCAGGTCGCGCTGATCGCCATTGCCCTGGTGCTGTCGGCCGTGTTCCTGCCCATGGCCTTCTTCGGCGGCTCGACCGGCGTGATCTACCGCCAGTTCTCGCTGACCATCGTTTCGGCCATGGTGCTCTCGGTGCTGGTCGCGCTGATCCTCAGCCCGGCCCTTACCGCCACTCTCCTCAAGCCCAGGCAGCCCGACGGCCATACCGTTCCCACACAGATCGAGCACCGGTTCCCGGCGCTGGCGCGCGGCTGGGAGAAGTTCCACACCGGTTTCAACCACGCCATCGAACGCATGACCCATGCCTATGTCCACCGGACCGGGCAGGTGGTTGAACACAAGTGGCGCTGGCTGGGGATATTCGTGCTGGTCTGCATTGCCACGATGATGCTGTTCCAGCGGTTGCCGACCGGCTTCCTGCCCAACGAGGACCAGGGCAATATCATGGTCCAGTGGCGCATGCCCGCCGGTACGCCCCGTGAAAAGACCCAGGAAGTCCAGCGCGAGGTGGAGAAGTACTTCCTCACCCACGAGAAGAACAACGTCTGGGGCATTTTCACAGTGGCTGGCGGAGGCTTCGGCGCTTCGGGACAGAACACCGGCCAGGGCTTCGTCAAGCTCAACAACTGGGATGAGCGCAAGGGTGAGGAAAACAGCGCCGAGGCCATCGTTCAGCGCGCCAGCGCCGCTTTCCGGGGGCTTCGCGATGCGCAAGTCTTCACTCTGGTCCCCGGCGCGATCCGCGGCCTCGGGCAGTCCTCGGGCTTTACGATGGAGCTGCAGAACCGCACCGGCATGAGCCGCGAGAAGTTCGAGGAAGCCCGTGACAAGCTGCTCGGCGAAGCCATGCAGAACAGCGAGCTTGCCAGCGTCAGGCTGAGCGACCTGCCCGACGTTTCGACGCTCAAGATCAGCACCAACACGCGGGCCCTGACCGCCTACGGTCTTTCCCCCAGCAATGTGAACGCGACGCTGGCGACGGCATGGGGCGGCACTTACGTCAACGACTTCATCGACAAGGGCCGCGTCAAGAAAGTCTATGTCCAGGGCGATGCGCAGTTCCGCTCGCGTCCGGAGGATCTCTCGCAATGGTATGTGCGCGGGTCTGACGGCCAGATGGCGCCGTTCTCCGCCTTCTCGACGGTCGACTGGTCGACCGCGCCGAGTTCGACCTCGCGCTTCAACGGCCTTCAGGCTTACGAATTCTCGGGCACACCCGCGCCGGGCGTCAGCTCGGGCACGGCGATGAACGTGATGGAAAAGCTGGCCTCCGATATCCCGGGCACCAGCGTCGCCTGGTCGGGCTCGTCCTATCAGGAACGGCTGTCCTCGGGGCAGGCACCGGTGCTCTACGCGCTCTCGCTGCTCGTCGTGTTCCTGTGCCTTGCCGCGCTCTATGAAAGCTGGTCGATCCCGGTGGCCGTGGTTCTGGTCATTCCGCTCGGCCTGCTGGGCGCGATCGCCTTTACGACGCTGCGCGGCCTGCAGAACGACGTGTACCTGCAGATCGGCCTGCTCACGACCATGGGCCTTGCTGCCAAGAATGCGATCCTCATGATCGAATTCGCCGAACAGGCCGAAAAGCAGGGTATGAGGGTGATCGACGCCGCCCTGCTGGCGGCCCGCATCCGCCTGCGCCCGATCCTAATGACCAGCTTCGCCTTCATCTTCGGCGTGCTGCCGCTCGCCACGGCGACCGGCGCCGGGGCCAACAGCCGTATCGCGATCGGCACGGCCGTGGTCGGCGGTATGCTCACCGCCACGGTCCTGGCGATCTTCTACATCCCGCTGTTCTTCGTGCTCGTGCGCCGCGGCGTGCGCGACGGGCTCGCCGCGGGAAGGAAATGGCTGCGCTCGCACGACCTTTCCGGAGATGAAGCATGAAGCGCGTGACTTCCGCGAGACTGGCCCTTTCCCTGCTGCCCGCCATGGCGCTGGGCGCCTGCTCGCTCGCTCCGAAGTATCTGGCCCCGGCGCCGCCGGTTCCGGCCTCCTGGCCAGCCGGAGACGCCTATCTGGCACAAAGCGAAGCGGACCTGCCGCTGGTCTCCTACAAGGAGATCTTCCGCGATCCCCGGCTGCAGGCGCTGATCGAACAGGCCCTCATCGCCAACCGGGACCTGCGCGTCGCGGCCGCCAATGTCGCTGCCGCCCGCGCCCAGCTGACAGTCACGCGCGCCAACCAGTTTCCAGCGCTGAGCGTGGACGGGACAGCCGCACGCAAGGAAACCGGTGGCATCACCACAGGCGACGGCTGGTCCTATTCGGCGCAAGGCGGCATGTCGAGCTTCGAGCTGGACCTGTTCGGCAAGCTCCAGAACGCGACCGAGGCCCAGCGCAATACGGCGCTCTCGACCGAAGCCTCGGCCCGCACCGTGCGGCTTGGGCTGGTGGCCGATCTGGCACAGGCCTGGGCAGCCTATGCGGCTGACAAGGACCTGCTCACGATCGCGCAGTCGACCGTCGCCAATGCCGAAGACAGCCTCCGCCTGACCACCGCCCGCCTCAAGGGCGGCATCGCGCCGCGCACGGACCTGAGCCAGGTGCAGCAGGTGCTGGAAACGGCCAAGGGCGATGTCGCCTCGCAGACGACCGCGCTGGCGCAGGACATCAACGCGATCCGCCTGCTGGTCGGCGCCGACTTCGACCGCTCCCTGCTTCCCGGCAGCATCGACGACGTCAACAAGGAGCTGGCCGTGCTGCCCGCGGGCACCAGTTCGCAGGTCCTTCTGCGCCGTCCGGACGTGATCTCGGCCGAATACGATCTGCGCGCCGCCAATGCCGATATCGGCGTGGCCCGTGCCGAGCTGTTCCCCAGCATCTCGCTGACCGGCCTGCTCGGCTTTGCCAGCGATGCCCTCTCGTCCCTGTTCGATCACGGCTCCTTTGCCGCTACGGCGAGCGGCACGGCAAGCTGGTCGATCTTCAACGCGGGCGGCAAGGCGGCCAATGTGAAAGTGACCAAGGCGCGGCGCGATGCCGCGCTGGCCACTTACGAAAAGGCGATCCAGACCGCTTTCAGCGAAGTCGCCGACGCGCTGGCCGATCAGGGAACGCTGGCCGAGCGGCTGCGGGCGGCAAGCGCCTATACGGCCGCCGCGCAGGATACCGCGCGGCTGACCGAGGCGACTTACAAGCAGGGCATTGCCAGTTCGCTGGACAACCTCGATGCCCAGCGCAGCCTCTACACCGCCCGCAAGGCGGAAGTGGCCGTACGCCTGCAGGCCGCCACCAACCGGATAACGCTCTACCGCGTGCTGGGCGGAGACCAGGCGAGCCCTCCCCCGGAATAGAGCGCGGGTTTGTCCACGGCTCAGCAAGGGTCAGGCCGCGCATGGTGAAGACGATCGATTGACGCAAGCGATCCTCTGCACGATATACTAACCTACGAAAGCAGTCGCCGCCGCGACAGGGCACAGCCCGGCGATTGCAGTTCCCCATGCCGGACAGCGAGGAGTAACGCGTGGCGAGCGACGCCGACAACAAGACGACTGATCTGCGCAAGGATCCGTTCCGCATTGGCGACGAGAATCCCAAGCGGCAGGTCAGCCTGCGCATGACGGTTATCTCACGTCTTCAGCGCAACAGCTTCGACCGCAAGGTTGCCACGCTGAATGTCACCCTTTCGCAGTGGGCGATGATCGCGATCGTTGCCCGCTATCCGGGCTCGACCCAGCGCACGATCGCCGAATATCTGGAAATGTCCGAGGCTTCGGCAGGCCGCCTGATCGATCGCCTTTGCGCCGACGGCCTGCTGGAACGGCGCGACCGCCGCGACGACCGGCGCGCGCGCGCCGTCTATCCGACCACCAAGGCGGAACCGCTGCTGACCAAGCTGGCCGCGATCGCCTCCGAAAGCGAACAGCGCATGTTCCACGGATTTTCGGATGAAGAAGTCGGGCAGCTGCTCAACTTCATGGACCGCATCTACGACAACGTGAGCCGCGGCTAGAGTGATTTCGAGGCAGGTGGAATCACCTGCCAGCTCGGAAATCACGGCAAACAAAGAATTTCCCAGAGCCGGTCTGGTTCAATCTGAACCGGAGCGGCTCTAGAACGATTTCCAGGGCGATCCTGTTCAATCCGAACCGGATCGCTTCTGGCTTGCCTCGATCTTCCCGCCCGCTTTCACCTGCCCATCGCGAAAACAGAAAGGGCGGCCCCGAAGGACCGCCCTTTCCGTCTTGAGAGCTCGTGAAAGCTTACTTCGCAGTCGCGACTTCCTTCTTCGACAGCGAAGTCGTGATCTTGCCGTCAACTTCGCTCACGGTCGAAACCGGAACGGTGATGAGACGGCCGTTCAGAATGACCTGCGGATTACCGTCGGTGTTGACGCGATAGATCGGGGCAATGCGGTAGCCGTTCGACGCGTAGAGCATCGTGCCAGCGTTGAGCTGAACCGGAGCGGCAGCTTCTTCGGTGACTTCGTGAACGGCCTGGGTGGTTTCAGCGAAAACCGCGGTCGGGGCGAACGCGAGGGCCGCGACAGTGGCGAGAGCGGCAAACTTGTTCATCGTGCAAACTCCGAAATACGTTTCAAGTGTTGTTTCAACTTCCTAACCTAGGTTAGGGGTCAGCCCACCAAAGTCAATTGCAATTGTTGCAACTGCAAAGGCAGTTTCGTCAACACGAAGAATTCGCCAGCTTTCCCGCCATTTCATCATGCGCCGCAGTGCAGCATCAGTCTGGGAAATCCCAAGCCGACTGCCTGCGCTCGGAAGCGATACCGGCTCAGTCGTTCTGCGAACCGGTATCGGCCGCTCGCCCGGTCAGGTTTTCCAGCATCTTGTCGAGTATGCGGAGCAGTTCCGCCGTTTCGTCCTCCGACACGCCCCTGAGCGCCTCGCTGGACGTTTCTGAAGCCAGCGGTTGCAAGCGCTCGGTAATCTCGCGCCCGCGGCCGGTCAGGTAGAGCCTCCAGGCCCTGCGGTCCGCCGGATCGGCGCGGCGCTCGACAAGGCCGGCCTCCTGCATACGGTCGATCATCCGCCCGGCGGTGATCGGCTCGACTTCGAGGATATCCGCCAGGCCGCCCTGCTTGATGCCCTCGTACCGCTGCAGCACGCTGAGCACGAGCCATTGCGGGCGCGTCACGCCGATTTCGCGCGCACGCCCGTCAAACGCGCGCCGCATCAGCCGCGCGACTTGTGCCAGGACCGTGCCCACCCTCCGTTCCATCCGCCCAGAACTAGTAGGCCTGCTTAGTATTGGCCAGACAAATCTCGGCCGGACAAATACCGAGCTGCCCGAACAGCCGGAAGTCAGGCGTTCACATCGACGACGTAGCGGCCCTTCACTTCGCCCGACATGAACTTCCCGGCGGCATCGATGGCATCGCTCAGGCCGATGGTCTGGGCGATCGTGTCGAGCACGGCCGGGTCGAGATCCCGGGCGAGACGATCCCAGGCCTTCAGGCGCCGGGCCTTGGGCGCCATGACGCTGTCGATGCCGAGCAGCGAAATGCCGCGCAGGATGAACGGCATCACCGTGGCTGGAAAGTCCATGCCCTGCGCCAGACCACAGGCCGCGACGGCGCCGCCGTACCGGGTCTGGGCACAGGCATTGGCAAGCGTGAAACTGCCCGCCGTGTCCACCACGCCGCCCCAGCGCTCCTTCTGCAGCGGCTTGCCCCTTTCGGACATCTCGGCACGGTCGATGACGGTCGCGGCCCCCAGCGCCTCGAGATAGCCGGCCTCGTCCGGCTTGCCGGTAAGCGCGGCAACCGCGAAGCCCAGCTTGCTCAGAAGCGCGATGGCCACCGAACCGACGCCGCCGGTGGCACCGGTCACGAGCACTTCGCCCTGCTCCGGCGTCACGCCTGCATCGACCAGCGCATCGACGCACAGGGCCGCTGTGTAACCCGCCGTGCCGATCGCCATGGCCTGCGCCGGAGTGAAAGCGTCCGGCAGTGGCACCAGCCACTCCCCTTTGAGCCGGGCCTTCTGGGCAAGCCCGCCCCAGTGGACCTCGCCCACTCCCCAGCCGTTGAGCACCACCCTGTCGCCCGCTTTCCAGTCGGCATGGCTGCTCTCGATGACAGTACCGGCAAGGTCGATGCCCGGTACCATCGGGAACTTGCGCACGACCGGCGAACTGCCGGTGATGGCAAGACCATCCTTGAAGTTGAGAGTCGAGAACGCGACCGCGATGGTCACATCGCCTTCAGGCAGCGCGCGCTCGTCGAGCTGCTGCACCGTCACACTCTGGCCTTCGCCGGTCTTGTCGATCACGATGGCGGAAAACATGGAATACTCCCTTCCTCCCGGTGCCCTTCGACCACGCACGCAGCGTGCATGGCCGAGGCGAAGTGAGACGACGCGTCGAGGCTAACCCCGGCCTTTCCGCCCATCCCGGACAAAACCGCAAAATCATCACACCGCAGACGCACCGCGACTCCGGGAAAGATCCCGGCCCGCGCCGTGCATACCGCGAAAAGTGCAGGATTTCATGGCCGAAACGCCGCGGCCATCCGCCGCGCATCGCATCACCGGCCTCATGGCCCCAGAGCGAAAACGGAGCCGAAAGGACAAGGGCCAGGGCCGGGTCCCGCAAACGGGAACCGGCCCTGGCCCTGACAAGTTCCGATCAGAGGCTCAGGCGGCCGAAAGCCCCGGCACCGGCATAACGCGACGCCTTGCCCAGTTCTTCCTCGATGCGGATGAGCTGGTTGTACTTGGCAAGCCGGTCCGAACGGGCCAGCGAGCCGGTCTTGATCTGGCCGCAGTTGGTAGCGACGGCGAGGTCGGCGATCGTCGAATCCTCGGTCTCGCCCGATCGGTGCGACATGACGGCGGTGTAGCCCGCACGGTTGGCGATCGAGACCGCTTCGAGCGTCTCTGTCAGCGAGCCGATCTGGTTGACCTTCACCAGCAGCGAGTTGGCCAGGCCCTGCTCGATGCCCATGGTCAGGCGCTTGGGGTTGGTCACGAAGAGGTCGTCACCCACGAGCTGCACCTTGTCGCCGATCTTGTCGGTCAGCGCCTTCCAGCCCTCGAAATCGTCCTCGCTCATGCCATCCTCGACCGAAACGATCGGATAGGCGGCGCACAGGTCGGCGAGATAGTCGGCGAAGGCGACCGGATCGAGCGAGAGGCCCTCGCCAGTGATCTCGTACTTGCCGTTCTTGAAGAACTCGGTCGAGGCGCAGTCGAGCGCGAGCTGGATGTCGGTGCCCGGCTTAAAGCCCGCCTTCTCGATCGAGGCCATCACGAAGTCGAGCGCATCGCGGGTGCTGGCAAGGTTCGGGGCGAAACCGCCCTCGTCGCCCACCGAGGTCGACAGCCCCTTTTCCGCCAGGCCCTTCTTGAGCGTGTGGAACACTTCCGAGCCCCAGCGCACCGCTTCGGCGATCGAGCCGGCGCCCACCGGCATGATCATGAATTCCTGGAAATCGATCGGGTTGTCGGCATGTTCGCCGCCGTTGATGATGTTCATCATCGGCACCGGCAGGACATGCGCGGACACGCCGCCGATATAGGAATAGAGCGGCAGACCGCGCGCGTTGGCCGCGGCCTTGGCAGCGGCAAGGCTGACACCGAGGATGGCGTTGGCGCCCAGGCGGCTCTTGTTCTCGGTGCCGTCGAGTTCGATCATCGACAGGTCGAGGTCGCGCTGGTCTTCGGCATCCATGCCGACGAGCGCCTCGGCGATCTCGGTGTTGACGGCATCGACGGCCTGCAGCACGCCCTTGCCGAGATAGCGGCCCTTGTCGCCATCGCGCAGCTCGACGGCTTCATGCGCACCGGTCGAAGCGCCCGAAGGAACCGCCGCCCGGCCGAAGCTGCCATCCTCAAGCAACACGTCCACTTCGACAGTGGGATTGCCGCGGCTGTCGAGAATTTCGCGGCCGTGGATGTCGATGATCGCGGTCATTGGTACGGGTCTCCTCCTGCCGGCGCCCGTTTGCGCCGTTTCGGGCGCTCTAAGCGGGGGAACTGCGCCTGACAAGTTGCGTTGGAGCACTATCGCGCAAGTTGTGTTACTCTGCGCGCGCACCATCTATAGGGTAGTCAGCCCGCACCACGGGCCCAAGAAGGAAGGAAACCGCCATGGCCGATCCCACCGCCCCCGCCGAAGACAGCACCCAGAACGCCAAGAATCACTTCACCAAGGCCATGGAAGAAGCCAAGGCCGGCGCTCAGGCCCTGGCCGGCGAGTGCCGGGACAAGATTTCGCAGACCACCGGCGAGTGGACCGGTGAGGCTAAGACCAAGTCAGACGAGGCCAAGGACAAGGCCAGCGCCTTTGCTGCCGACGCCAAGGTCAAGGCGGCGGAATACGCCAATGAAGGCAAGGCCCGCACCAGCCAGGCGATCGTCGGCCTGTCCAAGATGATCGACGAGAACGCCGCCCTGATCGACGACAAGGTCGGCCCCAAGTACGGCGACTATGCCCGCAGCGCTTCCAAGTCGATGCAGGACGCGGCCGCCAAGCTGGACGAGAAGTCGCTCGACGAACTGGGCGAGGACGCCAAGGAATTCGTCCGCAAGAGCCCGGGCCTTGCCGTGGGCATGGCCGTGGCCGCCGGCTTCCTGTTCGGCCGCCTGTTCAAGAAGAGCAAGTAAGGCCGCGCGGGGGCCACGACCGAAACAATGCAGCCATCCAGTGAAGACCTTGCTCCCCTCGCCGGCGCGGATGCCGCGGCGGCCGGGGGGCTCTCGTTCGCCGAGGACCTGCGCCAGCTTGCCGACGAGGCAAAGGTGCTGGCGCAGGCCGAATTCGCCTTCCAGAAATCCCGCGCCGCCTATGCCGGTTCGGAAACCAGAGGCATTGCCGGACTGCTCGTGGTGGCAGCGGTGCTGGTGTTCTTTGCCGTCATGGCCCTCGTGACCGGAACCGTGATCGCCCTGGGGCCCTTGCTGGGCCTGTGGGGCGCCATGGCGGCGGTCACGCTGGGGCTGCTGCTGCTGGCTGGCCTGTGCGCCCTGGGTGCCCGGTCGAAACTGAAGCGGATGATGGCTATTATCGCAGACGAGAAAAACGCCTGATGAGCAAGCTTGCAGACCAGGTTCTCGCCGACCGCGCGGCACGCGATGCCGCCCGTGCCGCATTCGACTCGCACTACGGCGCGCTCAAGGCCGACATGGAGGAGCGCGGCATTGCCGGACGCATCGCCGACGAGACCATGGATCAGGCCAAGGGCATGTTCGACGAGGCGGTGGCCGTGGCCGAAAGCCACCCCGGCGTGATCGGCGGAACCATTACCGCTTTGCTGCTTTGGATATTCAGGACCACGATCATCACCTGGGCCGGGCAAGCGCTCGAACCGGTGCTGGAAAAAGTAAAGGAACTGGGCCGTGACCAAGACTGATCCGACAAAGCCCGTCACCCCGCCGCCGGCGGCGAACAACGTCGTGCCCCTGCAGCCCCCTGTCGAGACGCCGCGGCCGCACGAGAAGGTGGTGTCCTTCGTCAAGCGCCACCCCGTGCTTACCGTCGCAGGCGCTCTTGCCGCCGGTGCGGCGGTGAGCGCGCTGCTGCCCCGCAAGACCGGGCGCAAGACCCTCGGCAAGGCCCTGAGCCTCGCAGAAGCGGCCGGTGCCGCATCTGTGATGTTCGGGCGCGAAGCGGGCGAAAAGGCGCACAGCCTCGGCTCCGGCGCGCGCGGGCAAGTCTCGCTGCTCGGCAGCAAGGCCGGGAAAGCCGGGCATGAGGCGGCGGACAAGCTGGAGAAATACGGCCTTGCCGCCCTCGCCGCAGCCAGTGCCCTCGGGCGGGCGACGGCCAGGCGGGCTGGCGAACTGGGCGAAACCGCCGCGGAAAAGGCTGCGGAGAAGGCTGCCCGGATCGGCCACAGCGCCAGCGAGCGCTCGCATCAGGCCATGGCTGCAGCGAGCGACCTGAAGAAGCGCATCACGCCTTGACATTATCCATTATTGATAATAGTTCGCATTATTATAAAAAGCCTGACGCAGGCGTGATCCGCTCTTGCCCATTGCCTTGGCAAAACCTATAGGGGCGCTCTCCTCCCAATCATGAAAGCGGCCTCTCCCATGCAAAAGCTTCACCTCGTCATGGGCGGCCGGGTCAAGGACCCGCGCAGCCTTGAATTCGTCGATCTCAGCACTATGGACCTTGTCGGCGTCTATCCCGACTTCGCCGCCGCGCAGGACGCGTGGAAGTCGGCAGCCCAGCGTACGGTTGACGATGCGGAAATGAAGTACGTGATCGTGCACCTGCACCGCCTGCTCGAACCCGAACTGCCCGAAGGCTGAGCCGCCGGTTCACGCGCTGCGAACAACAAGAAAAGGGCCGGCATCGCTGCCGGCCCTTTTCTTTTGCCGTCCGGGCCCCGCGAGGCCCAGGTCCGGTCAAATGAACTCGATGCTCTGCACCAGGTAGAACTTGTCGCCCGACGGCACGGTCACTTCGATCTCGTCGTCGACCTTGCGCCCGATCAGCGCCTTGCCGAGCGGTGAGTTGTAGCTGATGCGGCCGACCTTGGCATCCGCCTCGTAAGGGCCGACGATCTGGTAGCGCACCGGCTTGTCGTCATCGTCGAGCAGCGTCACGGTCGCGCCGAAGATCACCTTGTCGCTCGAAAGCGTCGTGGGATCGATGATCTGCGCGCGGCTGACCTTGTCCTCAAGATCGCCGATCGTGGCTTCGACCTGCCCCTGACGCTCCTTCGCCGCGTGATACTCGGCATTTTCCGAAAGGTCGCCGTGGGCACGCGCTTCCTCGATGGCATCGACGATGCGGGGCCGTTCCTCGCGCAGCGCCTTGAGTTCCGCAGTCAGCCTTTCATAGCCTTCTGCAAGCATCGGCAGCTTTTCGATACTGGCCATTCTTCTATCTTCCTCCTGTTGCCCCCCGGAGCGCTGCGACACCTCGACTGTCCCGCCCCTCATGGGACCGGCCGACCTGCAGCGATGTGGGGGAGCAAGATCGATTTCAGTTATAATAATCCTGCAACGAGCGCACTTCAAGCTGGCTGCCGCGCAAGGCAGAGATCGCCTGCGCCGCCGCGACGCTGGCGGCCGCCGTCGTGAAGTACGGCACCTTGCCCGTCAGCGCGGAACTGCGGATCGACTGCGAGTCCTTGAGGCTCTGCCAGCCTTCGGTGGTGTTGAAGATCAGCGCGATCTCGCCATCGACGATCTTGTCGACAATGTGCGGACGGCCTTCGGCCACCTTGTTGACCGGCTCCACCGGCAAGCCGGCATCGGCCAGATACTTCTGCGTTCCACTGGTGGCGATGATCCGGAAGCCATTGGCGACCAGTTCCTTCACCGCCGGCAGGATGACCGGTTTGTCGCTGCTCTTGACCGAGACGAAGACCGTGCCGCCTTCCGGCAGTTTCATGCCCGCACCAAGCTGTGCCTTGAGGAAGGCCGTGGCAAAATCGTCATCGATTCCCATGACTTCGCCGGTAGACTTCATTTCCGGTGTAAGCACCGGATCGACGCCGGGGAAGCGCGCCCAGGGGAACACTGCTTCCTTCACCGCCATGTAGTCGAGATCGCGCTTGAACGGCGGGAACTCGGACAGCTTCTCGCCCGCCATCACGCGCGAGGCGATCTTGGCGACCGGCTGACCGATGGCCTTGGCCACGAACGGCACGGTGCGCGAGGCACGCGGGTTCACCTCGATGAGGTAGACCTGGCCGTCCTTCACGGCGAACTGCACGTTCATCAGCCCGCGCACGCCCAGCGCCAGCGCCAGTGCTTCGGCCTGACGCTCCATTTCCTCAATGATGCCGGCAGGCAGGCTGTAGGGCGGCAGCGTGCAGGCGCTGTCGCCCGAGTGGATGCCCGCTTCCTCAATGTGCTGCATGACGCCGGCGACAACGACCTGCTCGCCATCGCACAGGGCATCGACGTCGCATTCGATCGCATCGCGAAGATACTGGTCGATCAGCACCGGGCTCGAACCCGAGACCTGCACGGCGGTGGCGATGTAGTCGTCGAGCTGCTGCTCGCTGTCCACGATCTCCATCGCCCGGCCGCCGAGCACGTAGCTGGGGCGCATCAGCACCGGATAGCCAATGCGGCTGGCGACCGCGACGGCCTCGTCGCGGCTGCGGGCAATGCCGTTGGCGGGCTGCTTGAGGCCGAGCTTTTCGACGAGCGCGGCAAAGCGCTCGCGGTCTTCGGCCAGGTCGATCGCATCGGGCGACGTGCCGAGGATCGGGATACCTTCATCCTCCAGCGCCTGCGCCAGCTTGAGCGGCGTCTGGCCGCCGAACTGGACGAGAACACCGACCAGTTCGCCGTTCTGCTGCTCGACGCGCAGGATTTCCAGCACGTCTTCCCCGGTCAGCGGCTCGAAATAGAGGCGGTCGGAAGTGTCGTAGTCGGTCGAGACGGTCTCGGGATTGCAGTTGACCATGATCGTCTCGAAACCGGCCTCGGCCAGCGCGAAGCAGGCATGAACGCAGCAGTAGTCGAACTCGATGCCCTGGCCGATGCGGTTCGGACCGCCGCCGAGGATCACGATCTTCCTGCGGTCGGACGGCATAGCCTCGTCCTCCGGCTCACCGAAACTGGGCACCTCGTACGTCGAGTACATGTAGGGCGTGACCGCCTCGAACTCGGCCGCGCAGGAATCGATGCGCTTGAACACCGGGTGGACGCCCAGCTTCTTGCGCAGCGCCCGCACTTCGTCCTCGCTGGTGGCGCCGGCCATGGCGCGCAGCGTGTCGTGCAGCAGGCCCGAGCGCTTCGCCTGGGTTTCGCCCAGACCGCCCGCGACATGGATCGAGCGCACCGCGAGCGTCGCCAGACGCTTGTCGGAAAAGCCCATGCCCTTGAGACGGCGCAGGCCAGCCGCGTCGATCGGCAGCCCGTCCTTCATGATCTTCGCCTCTTCGGCGATGATCTCTTCGATATGGCGCAGGAACCACTTGTCGTAGTGGGTGATGGCGTGGATCTCGTCGACCGTGAAGCCTTCGCGGAACGCCTGCCCGACATTGAGCAGACGCTCCGGCGTCGCCTTCGACAGCGCCGCCGTGATCGTGTCGCGCCCGGCGCCTTCCAGTTCGGGAACACGGTTGAAGCCGTCGAGCCCGGTCTCCAGACCGCGCAGCGCCTTCTGCATCGATTCCTTGATGTTGCGGCCAATCGCCATGACTTCGCCGACCGACTTCATCGCGGTGGTCAGCAGCGGCTCGGCGCCTTTGAACTTTTCGAAGGCGAAGCGCGGGATCTTGGTGACGACGTAGTCGATCGTCGGCTCGAACGCGGCCGGCGTGGCGCCGGTGATCTCGTTCATGATCTCGTCGAGCGTATAGCCCACCGCCAGCTTGGCGGCGACGCGCGCGATCGGGAAGCCGGTGGCCTTCGAGGCCAGCGCTGAAGAGCGCGAGACGCGCGGGTTCATCTCGATGACGATCAGGCGGCCATCCTTCGGATTGACTGCGAACTGTACGTTCGAACCACCTGTTTCCACACCGATTTCACGCAGAACCTCGATCGAGGCCGTGCGCATGATCTGGTATTCCTTGTCGGTCAGCGTCAGGGCCGGAGCGACCGTGATCGAGTCGCCGGTGTGGACGCCCATCGGATCGACATTCTCGATCGAGCAGATGATGATGCAGTTGTCGTGCTTGTCGCGCACGACCTCCATCTCGTATTCCTTCCAGCCGAGCAGCGACTCCTCGATCAGGACTTCGGTGGTCGGCGAGGCATCCAGGCCCGAGCGCACGATCGTCTCGAACTCGGCCTTGTTGTAGGCCACGCCGCCGCCGGTGCCGCCCAGCGTGAAGCTGGGGCGGATGATCGAGGGCAGGCCCGTCGTCTCCAGCACCGCAAAGGCCTCATCCAGCGTATGCGCCGTGCCGGAACGCGCGGATTCGAGGCCGATCTTGTCCATCGCCTCGCGGAACCGGGTGCGGTTCTCGGCCTTGTCGATGGCATCGGCATTGGCGCCGATCATGGTGACGCCGTACTTGTCGAGCGTGCCGTTCTCGTAGAGCGCCAGCGCGCAGTTCAGCGCAGTCTGCCCGCCCATCGTCGGGAGCACCGCGTCGGGGCGCTCCTTCTCGATGATCTTGGCCACCACTTCGGGCGTGATCGGCTCGACATAGGTGGCATCGGCCATGTCCGGATCGGTCATGATCGTGGCCGGGTTCGAGTTCACCAGAACGACCCGGTAGCCCTCTTCCTTGAGTGCCTTGATCGCCTGGGTGCCCGAATAGTCGAACTCGCAGGCCTGACCGATGATGATCGGGCCGGCGCCGATGACGAGGATCGAGGAAATGTCTGTGCGTTTGGGCATTACTGGTCCAGTTTCTCGAATTGGGCATAGGCTTCGTCGAAGCCGGTCATGATGCGGTCCTCGACCCCATCGGGAAGTTTGCAGTTCAGGCGGGCGTTATGCATATCCTGCGCAATCGCCGCCTTCAGGCTGGCGCTGCGCGCGGCAAGGTTTTCCCCCTCCGGCTCGATACTTTCCTTGATGTACCACGAATTGCCGGAACAGGGCTCGACCGCCACCTTGAGCGAATTGTAGTCCTCGGGATCGTATGCGTAAGTGACTGTCATGCCGTCCATGCTGCGCGACATGACGGCCGGCGAGTCCTCCGTCTGCACCACCGTCCACCCGGACACGCCGGGTTCGGCAGCAGCGGCCATGAGGACCATTCCAGGCACGAGTAGCGCGTAACGCGGCATAAAGCGGGACATGCGAAGCCTCCTCCGGATCACCCTGCCAGTTCACCGAACGCCTTGCCCCGGAATGCGGGGGCTTCGGCTTCGGTTCTGGCAAGATCGAGGTCGGTGGCGGGACCGGCAACGTAGCAGGCGATCATAGGCAGGGTAAGATCACTCATGGCTTGGTCTCTCTCTCGCTCTGTCCCTTGATCTTCACGGCATAGTCGATGCTGACCTGCGGCAATCGCGCCCGCAACTCGCCCAACACGCAAGCCTGCTTCGCCTGCGGCATCCCGGAAGGAGGGTCAAACTTCACCTTGTCTTCCTCGATCGTGATCGTCTTGGCGGAAATCCCGCATTTCGCCGCCACGGTCGCGACTTTCGCCTCGCTCAGCAACGCCGGCCTTGGCGGCGGCTTGCTGTCGCAAGCTGCCAGCAGGCCGCACGGGACCAGAAGCAAGGCGGCGAAAGCCCTCACCTCAGGCCAGCATCCCGACGAACTTCTCGAACAGGTAGAAGCTGTCCTGCGGCCCCGGGCTCGCCTCGGGGTGGTACTGCACGCCGAACGCGCGCTTGCCCTTGATGGCGATGCCGCAGTTGGAACCGTCGAACAGCGACACATGGGTCTGCTCGACCGAGTCGGGCAGCGTGGTGTTGTCGACCGCAAAGCCGTGGTTCATCGAGGTGATCTCGACCACGCCGTCTTCCAGCCGCTTGACCGGGTGGTTGGCGCCGCGATGGCCCTGGAACATCTTGGCCGTCTTCGCGCCCGCCGCAAGGCCGAGCATCTGGTGGCCAAGACAGATGCCGAAGATCGGAACATCGCGCTCCAGCAGTCCCTGGATCACCGGCACGGCATATGCGCCGGTCGCCGCCGGGTCGCCCGGGCCGTTGGACAGGAACACGCCGTCGGGCGCCAGTTCGAGGATCTTTTCCAGCGGCGTCTCGGCAGGCACCACGGTCACGCGGGCGCCGGCCTTCACCAGATTGCGGAAGATGTTGTCCTTGGCGCCATAGTCGATCGCGATGACGTGCGGGCGCGCATCGCGCGGGGAACGGCCATAGCCCTTGCCCAGCGTCCAGGTGGAACCTTCCCAGTCCTCCTGCGCGCGGCGAGTCACGATCTTGGCAAGGTCCATGCCTTCCAGCCCCGGCCATTCCTGCGCCTTCCTGAGCAGGGCGGGAATGTCGAACGCGCCCGCCGGATCGTGCGCGATGACGGCGTTGGGCGCGCCGGAAAGGCGAATGCGGCGGGTCAGCGCGCGGGTATCGACACCGGCCAGGCCGATCTTGCCCTTGCCCGCCAGCCAGTCGCCGAACTCGCCGTGCGAGCGGAAGTTGGAGGCCGGAGTCACGTCCTCGCGCACGATGCAGCCGACCGCGCCCTCGACTTTCGATTCCAGGTCTTCCTCATTCACACCGACATTGCCGATGTGCGGGAAGGTGAACGTCACGATCTGCCCGGCATAGGACGGATCGGTCATGATCTCCTGATACCCGGTCATGGAGGTGTTGAAGCAGACTTCGCCGACGGCCTCACCGACCGCGCCGAAGCCACGCCCCCAGATCACGCTCCCGTCGCTCAGGACGAGGACGCCTGTCGCATTTTCCGGCTGGGGGGCCGGCTTGGGCGCAAGCGAAGATGCGGCGTCGGCCATTATGGGTCGCTCCGTTTGAGGCGTTTCTGACGATGAGTGCTAAGGCTCAGCCGCTAGACACGGTTGTGCATGGCGTCAAGGCGCGAGGGTGCAATTTACCGCGCAGCTTGCTAACTTTTGCGCAGCCACGTTCCACACTCACCAGGAAAACAGAAGAACAATGATTCGCGATTCGATCAAGGCCGCACAGATTTCCGCCATGAAGGCCGGCGACAAACCGCGCCTCGCCGCCGTGCGCCTCATCCTCGCCAAGGTCAAAGACCGCGACATCGAACTGCGCACCGCCACCGAAACGCCGGACGACGATGCCATGGTGATCGACGTGCTGCAGAAGATGGTCAAGCAGCGCCGCGAATCGATCAAGCTGTTCGAGGAAGGCGGCCGCCCCGAGAAAGCCGAAGAGGAAAAGGCCGAACTCGTCGTGATCGAGGAATTCCTCCCCGCACAGATGTCGGAAGAGGACACCAAGGCCGCGATCGAGGCGATCAAGGCCGAAACGGGCGCTGCCGGCATGAAGGACATGGGCAAGGTCATGGGCCTGCTCAAGGAACGCCACGGCGCCCAGCTCGACATGGGCAAGGCCAGCGGCTGGGTGAAGGCCGCGCTGAGCTGAAACACAGAAGGCGGCACCCATCGTGCTGACACCCCAATGGCTCGATCAGCTTAGATCCCGTATCACGCTCTCGACGCTGATCGGCCGTTCAACGCGCCTGCAGAAGGCCGGGCGCGAGTACAAGGCCTGCTGCCCGTTCCATAACGAGAAGACCCCCAGCTTTCACGTCAACGACGAAAAGGGGTTCTACCACTGCTTCGGCTGCGGAGCCCACGGCGACGCCATCCGCTGGATGACCGACCACCAGGGCCTCGCCTTCATGGACGCGGTCAAGGAACTCGCGGCCGAAGCGGGCATGGACGTGCCCGCCCCCGATCCGCGCGCGGCAAAAGCGGCGGAGAAGCGCGATACGCTGCATGATGTGATGGCCGCCGCGCAGGAATGGTTCGTCCACAACCTGTCCGGCCCGGAAGGCGAGGCCGCGCGGCGTTATCTCGCCACACGCGGGTTCGATGCGCATACCGTGCAGCGTTTCGGCTTCGGCTATGCGCCCGAAGGACGGCAAGCGCTGAAGGAGGCCCTCTCCCGCTTCCCGCAGCCGATGCTGATCGAGGCGGGCCTCAGGATCGAAGTCGAGGGCCGCGATCCCTACGACCGGTTCCGGGGCCGCCTGATGCTGCCGATCGAGGACGCGCGCGGGCGGGTGATCGCCTTCGGCGGGCGCATCCTCTCGAAAGAGAAGACCGATGCCCCGAAATACCTGAACTCGCCCGACACCCCGCTCTTCGACAAGGGGCGCACGCTCTACAACCTCCACCGCGCCGCGCCGGCCGCGCGCCAGTCGGGGCGGATGGTGGTGGTCGAAGGCTACATGGACGTCATCGCACTGGCCGCCGCCGGGATTGCCGAATGCGTCGCCCCGCTCGGCACCGCGCTCACCGAGCCCCAGATCGAGATGCTCTGGCGCCATGTCGAAATGCCGATCCTGTGCTTCGACGGCGACGCGGCAGGCCAGCGCGCAGCCATGCGCGCGATCAGCCGCGCCCTGCCCCTGCTGCGCCCGGCCCATTCACTGCGCATCGTCCGCCTGCCCGAAGGGCTCGATCCTGACGACCTGATCAAGGCCCGGGGCGCCAAGGCCATGCAGGACGTGCTGGGCGAGGCCCGGCCGCTGATCGACGTGCTCTGGGAAGCCGAGCGCGATGCCCAGCCGCTCAGCACGCCCGAGGACAAGGCCGGCCTCAAGGCCCGGCTGATGGACCATGTCGATGCGATCCAGCATCCCGACATCGCCAGTCTCTACCGCCGCGAATTGCAGGACCGCTATTCCGCCTTCGCCTTTCCCAAGCGCGAAAGCCGCTGGGAGGGGGGCGGCGGCAAACCGGCTTTCCAGCCCCGGCCGCGCAGCGGCAAGTGGCAACCCGGCCGCCCGGCCCCTGCCCCCTCCTCGCCCGAATCGATCAGCAGGCTCACCGCCCGTTACGAAGGGGGCGGCATGCGCGACGGGCTGTCCGCAGCCGTGCTGGCCGGACTGATCCGCTGGCCCGGCCTGCTGAACCACCACGCCGAGGCGCTGGCCCGTACCGCGGGGCTCGATCCACGCTTCGAAATGCTGATCGATTGCTTTCAGACCCAGGGACCGCTTGAAAGCCCGCAGTGGGAAACCATATTACGGGAAAATGGCGTAGAATCTCCTCGATCCTCGGAATATTCCGGCTTTCGCTTCAGCTTCCTCGGGAATGACAGCGACCCCCAGAAATCGACGGAGGAACTTACGCAAGCAATCCAGCTTCTGATCGAGCGGCCCGTGCTCGAAGCAGCCCTTAAAGCTGCAACGGAACGGCACGAGCGAGAGTTTACCGATGAAACTTTTGCCGAACAGCAACGGCTGCGCGAGAGAAAGCTGGAATTTGACACTCGCCTCAGGCAAATGGCGACCAGACATGCGTCGTGATTGTATAATTATATCACGAAGGCACCGGGGATAACGGCGGAAGAATGAGCAAAAACGACAATACCGGCGGCGACAACATCGACGGCAACGACGCACCGCTGATCGACCTCAACGAGGCCTCGATCAAGAAGCTGATCGCGCGCGCCAAGCGGCGCGGCGTGATCACGGTCGACGAACTGAACGAGGCGCTGCCGCAGGACCAGATGTCCACCGACCAGATCGAGGACATCATGGCCGCGATCTCGGAAATGGGCGTCAACATCGTCGAGAACGACGAAGACGCGCAGGCGGACGACGAGGACGACGTCGAGGAAGTCGATTCGGACGAATCCGCGCCGAAGATGATCATCGACACCAAGAAGAAGGAAACCGTCGAGCGCACCGACGACCCGGTGCGCATGTACCTGCGCGAGATGGGCGCGGTCGAACTGCTCAGCCGCGAGGGCGAAATCGCCATCGCCAAGCGCATCGAAGCCGGCCGGGACATGATGATCCTGGGCCTGTGCGAAAGCCCGCTCACCTTCCACGCCATCATCCAGTGGTCCGAAGCGCTCAACAACGGCGAGATGCAGCTGCGCGAGATCCTCGATCTCGACGCCATGCTCTCGAAGGAACCGGCGCCGGAAAACCTCAACGAGGACGGCGAGAGCGACGACGACGGCGAGATCAGCGAAGCCACCGCCGGTCCCTCCTACAAGGAGGATGACGACGACGAGGAGGAAGAAACCTCCGAGGACGGCGAAGACGGCGAGGAAGGTTCCTCGCGCCGCAAGGAAGAGGACGACGAGGAGGACAACACTCTCTCGCTCGCCCAGATGGAAGCGGCACTGAAGCCCGAGGCTCTCGAAAAGTTCGCTGCCATCACCGATCTGTTCCAGACGTTCGAGAAGCTCCAGAGCGAGCGCCTCGAAGCGCTGGCGCTGGGCATCGATTTCCCGGCCGCCAAGGAAGACCAGTACCAGCAGCTGCGCGAAGACCTGACCGCGCAGGTGGAATCGGTGCAGTTCCACGCGACCAAGATCGAATACCTGGTCGACAACCTCTATGCCTACAACCGCCGCCTGACCACGCTGGGCGGCCAGATGCTGCGTCTGGCCGAGCGTCACAAGGTCAAGCGCGCCGACTTCCTGGAAACCTACATCGGCCGCGAGCTGGACGATAGCTGGCTCGCTGAAATGTCCAAGAAGGACAAGAAGTGGGCGGCCTTCTCCGAGAACGAGGCCGACTCGGTCGAGCGCATCCGCGCCGAAGTGGCCGATATCGCCGCTGCCACCGGCATGGCGCTCCCCGAATTCCGCCGCATCGTCAACATGGTGCAGAAGGCCGAACGTGAAGCGCGCATCGCCAAGAAGGAAATGGTCGAGGCGAACCTGCGTCTGGTGATCTCGATCGCCAAGAAGTACACCAACCGCGGCTTGCAGTTCCTCGACCTCATCCAGGAAGGCAATATCGGGTTGATGAAGGCGGTCGACAAGTTCGAGTACCGCCGCGGCTACAAGTTCAGCACTTACGCCACGTGGTGGATCAGGCAGGCGATCACCCGCTCGATCGCCGACCAGGCCCGCACGATCCGCATCCCGGTCCACATGATCGAGACGATCAACAAGCTGGTGCGCACCAGCCGCCAGTTCCTCCACGAGCAGGGCCGCGAGCCCACGCCGGAGGAAATGGCCGAGCGCCTGTCGATGCCGCTCGAAAAGGTGCGCAAGGTGATGAAGATCGCCAAGGAGCCGATCTCCCTCGAAACGCCGATCGGCGACGAGGAAGATTCGCATCTGGGCGATTTCATCGAGGACAAGAACGCGATCATCCCGGTGGATGCGGCGATCCAGTCGAACCTCAAGGAAACCGTCACTCGCGTCCTCGCCTCGCTCACCCCGCGCGAGGAACGCGTGCTGCGTATGCGCTTCGGCATCGGCATGAACACCGATCACACGCTGGAAGAAGTCGGCCAGCAGTTCTCGGTGACGCGCGAACGTATCCGCCAGATCGAGGCCAAGGCGCTGAGGAAGCTCAAGCACCCGAGCCGGTCGAGGAAGATGCGCTCGTTCCTGGATCAGTAAGAGAAAAGCCCCGCTTCGGCGGGGCTTTTTTGTGGCTGCGCGTGGCGGCGGTTGCCCGGCAGCGGGGATGCCGTGGGCGCCGGTAACGCGCGAACCAAGCGGCCTCCCCGCCTGCGCTTACGGCGGAAGCGGGGAGGAGCCCGCTTTTAGTAGAAGATGTCGTAGATGACCCCAATCACCTCGCCGGTGCGCTGGTCGATCAGCAGGGCATCATGATTATATCGCACCCAGATGCAGCCGGCCGGCGGAATGGGCAAGCTGTAGCGCCAGTAATCGGCAAGCCAGTAATTGCGCGTCCAGAACAGCGACGGGAGAATCTCGCCGATCACCCAGTCGTTGAGATACCAGCCACGCGGGCGCACATAGGGGCGAATGCGATAACGCTCCTGCGCACGGTAGGCCTGGCGATAGAGCTCGCGGTTCCGCTGGGCATCGTGATTCCTCTGCACGAGGGGAGGCTGTTTGCCCGGCCGATAGCTGTCCTGCCCGCGATAGACCTTGATGTCGGGGCTGTTCCTGCGGTCCGCGCTCTGCGTCTCGCGAGACGGCGAAGTCCGCGCCCGCTGCGTCTGGCTCGAAGCAGGCTGGCGTTGCGCGCGGTCTTTGGACGATTGCGGCGCTGTCTGTTGACGCGGTGGCTGGCCGGGTCCCCCTGCCCCCTGCGCCTGTGCATAGGACGGCATCGACATGGCCAGCAGGACGGCAAGCGGCGTGCTGACAAGATGGCGGTAGGACATTGGCACACTCCTCAATCCGCATCACGCGGGACATCAGCTGCCTAACGCCATCCCGGCAGTTCCACATTGCGGGTGATCAATGCCACGGAAATTTAGCGCCAAGGCTGCCGCTCCGAATGCGCCGACATTGCGGACAACTGGATTCCCGCCTGCGCGGGAATGACGAGTTCTTTGTGCGGAGATTCCGGTCTTGCCAGTCAGTCTGGTGAACCCGGCATCGTTCTGACACGTGTCGTGCCTTCAGACTGAACAACACCAGTTCCTCCCCGAGACCAGCTCGGGGAGGAATTGAATTCACAGTCTCACTTACCCCGGTGCGGCTTCTTGGCGCCCCATTTCTTCTTGCCGCCTTCGCCATGCGGGCCGGGCTTGCCGCCTTCGGGACGCGGGCCATGCTTGCGGAAGGGTTTGGGGGCATAGGCCGGGCCGCCCTTGTCCTTACGGCGGTGGCGGGCCTCGTCGCGCGGTTTGCCGTCGAAGGGCTGGATTTCGACTTCATCGTCGGGCTCGGCGGTGCGCCGCACGGCGTCGAGGAAGCGGCCGGCCAGCGCGGTGGGCACTTCGAACACGGTTTCGTGCGTGGTGATGCGGATCGCGCCGATCTCGCCGCGGCTGACGTGGCCGCGGCGGCACAGCAGCGGCAGGATCCAACGCGGGTCGGCATTCTGGCGGCGGCCGACATTGAGGCGGAACCACTGCGTGTCCTCGAAACCGGGGCGCGGGCCGCGCGGGGCCGGCGCCGCGTCGCTGGCAAGCAGATCCTCAGGCTCGGGCAGGCGCGCGCGGTGGGCATGGACCAGCGCAGCGGCGATTTCCTGCGGCGTGCGTTCGGCCAGAAGACGCTCGGCCAGTTCGTGATCCTGTTCGACACATTCGACCGGGGCGAGCAGCGCGGCCATGAGGCGTTCGCTGTCGGCCGTCCGAATGTCCTCGACCGAAGGCGGCGTGGTCCATTCGGCCTGGATGCGCGCGCCGCGCAGCATCGATTCCACGCGCTTGCGGCGCGGGTAAGGCACGATCAGGACCGCCGTGCCCTTGCGCCCCGCGCGGCCGGTACGGCCCGAACGGTGCTGGAGCGTTTCGGCATCGCGCGGAATCTCGACGTGGATGACGAGGCTGAGCGTGGGGAGGTCGATGCCGCGCGCGGCAACGTCGGTCGCCACGCAGACCCGCGCTCGGCGGTCGCGCAGGGCCTGAAGCGCATGGTTGCGCTCGTTCTGGCTATGCTCGCCGGACAGCGCGACGGCGGTGAAGCCGCGCTCGACCAGGCTGGCGTGAAGGCGGCGCACGGCCTCACGCGTGGCGCAGAACAGCATCGCGGTATCGGCTTCGTGGAAGCGCAGCAGGTTCACCACGGCATGTTCGATATCGGCCGGCGCCACCGCCATCGCCTGATACGTGATGTCGCCGTGCCCGCGCTGCTCGGTCATCGTCGAGATGTGCAGGGCGTCGCGCTGGTAGCGCCGGGCGAGCGCGGCGATGGGCGCCGGCATCGTCGCCGAGAACAGCAGGGTGCGGCGCTCGGCGGGAGTCGCGTCGAGGATTTCTTCCAGATCCTCGCGAAAGCCCATGTCGAGCATTTCATCGGCTTCATCGAGCACGGCGGCCCGCAAGTCCGAAAGGTCGAGCGCGCCGCGTTCGAGATGGTCACGCAGGCGCCCCGGCGTGCCGACGACGATATGCGCGCCCTGCGAGAGCGTGCGCCGCTCGCGGCTCGGGTCCATGCCGCCAACGCACGTGGCGATGCGCGCGCCGGCCTTGCCGTAGAGCCAGATCAGCTCGCGGCTGACCTGCAGCGCCAGTTCGCGCGTGGGCGCAATCACCAGCGCCAGCGGCGAAGTGGCGAAAGGCATGGCAGCGGCGCCGCCGAGCAGGTCTCCGGCCATGGCCAGGCCGAACGCGACGGTCTTGCCCGAACCGGTCTGCGCGGAAACGATCAGGTCGCGGCCATCGGCCTGCGGTTCGAGGACGGCGGCCTGCACCGGAGTGGGGGCTTCATAGCCGCGCTCGGTCAGGGCTTCGGCAAGAACCGGCGGAAGTTTCGAAAAAGGCATTTTACTCGCAAATCAAAAAGGGGCCGCCTGCGGCAGCACGCTGGGGGTCGGACATTTTCAGCCGGAAACATGTTGCGGATGGCTCGATCTTGCAGGGCCGATCCGTCAACGCTTGGGCGGCCCTATACATATCTTGAAGGCATTTGGCTTGTACTGATTTTCACGGGGATCGTCCGGCTTCGGGATGGAGCCGCGTTCACTCGCAGGTCAACATGCCGGGCGCAGTCCTCCCGACGCTGTATGTGTGCAGCAGCTCCCTCAAGGCCCTGCTTGACGGGAAGCGTGGCAAATGATGGAATCCCGCCCCGTGAACGACCATTCTCATAGCGACGAGCCACTCCAATCCGATTCCGCCAGTCAGCCCAAGGCACCTCCAAAGGCCGATTCGCGGGCTGAAGAGGCTGCGGCGGTGCGGCGGCGGTGGATCACTCTTGGTGAAACGCTGGCGGTTCTGGCCGTGGTGATCTCCGGTCTGACCCTGTGGAACAACTGGACCGCCCGCAGTGACCGGGAAGCGGCCGCGGCCGAAGAAACGCTGCTCGCCTCCACCCGCGCGGGGACGCTGGTGCTGGTGGTCGCGAGCGCCAGCGGCGATGAGCTGAAGCTCCTGCCCGCGTCATCCGAGCAGACCGTTCAGAGCCAGGAAGTCCTGTTTCCCGGCGCACTGGGCCTGCCTCCAGCCGCAACCACGGGACAGCCGCGGATTGAAGCCGCGTGGTTCGAACATGCCCTCAAGAAAGCCCGCAGCAAGGCCCGCCTCCCCGACGACAGCCGTGGCGACGAAAGGCTGCCGGTCGTGCTCACCACCCGCTTCCTTGCCGGCGGTGAACTTCATGAGAACCGCGCGCTCTACGACATCGGCTACAGCATTTCGGGCCATTGGCTCGGCGGCCACAGCGTGGCCTTGCGCGGCATTTCCCTCGCCGGCTCGGTCAAGAGCAGCAATGCCCAGGCCCGGCTGGACGCCCGGTGGCGCAAGCTGCTGCCGCAGAAGCAGGCAGATCGCCAAGAGTAACAGGAAACCCCGCACGCGACGCGCTGCAGTGCCGTTCACGCGGCCGCGTGGGATAGCCTTGCTCCCGGGACTCGCTTTGCGGCGAACTCGCGCCTAAGGGGAGCCCAAACGAATCCTCTCAAAAGGACAGGCCCGTCTCGCCCATGCGCATTGCCATCGCATCCGACCACGCCGCCGTCGACCTCAAGGCCGAACTGCGCGAATACCTCATCGGCCTCGGCCACGAAGTCGCCGACCTCGGCCCCGAAACCGCAGACCGCGTCGATTATCCCGACTACGGCTACAAGCTCGCCTCGGTCGTCGCCGACGGCACCGCCGAATACGGCGTTGCGCTGTGCGGCTCGGGCATCGGCATCTCGATCGCCGTCAACCGCAATCCGGCCTGCCGCTGCGCGCTCGTGTCCGAGCCGCTCTCGGCCGCGCTTGCCCGCGAGCACAACAATGCCAACTGCATTGCCATGGGCGCGCGCCTGACCGGGGTCGACATGGCCAAGGCCTGCCTCGACGCTTTCCTTTCGACCGAATTCGGCGGCGGCCGCCATGCCGGCCGTGTCGAAAAGCTCTCCAACCCGTCCTGCTGATCCGAAGAGGTCCACCGAACATGACCGTTGAAACCGCCATCCGTTCCCCCGGCTTCTTCACTGACACGATTGCGCAGAGCGATCCGGCCGTCGCTAACGCGATCGGCCACGAGATGAAGCGCGAGCGCAAGCAGATCGAGCTGATCGCCTCGGAAAACATCGTCTCCAAGGCCGTGCTCGAAGCGCAGGGCTCGGTGCTGACCAACAAGTACGCCGAAGGCTACCCCGGCAAGCGCTACTACCAGGGCTGCGAACCTTCGGACGAAGTCGAAACGCTTGCTATCGAGCGCGCCAAGCAACTGTTCGGCTGCGGCTTCGCCAATGTCCAGCCCCACTCGGGCGCACAGGCCAACGGCGCCGTGCTGCTCGCCACGGTGAAGCCGGGCGAGACCATCATGGGCATGAGCCTCGATGCGGGCGGCCACCTCACGCATGGCGCGCGCGCTGCCATGTCGGGCAAGTGGTTCAACGCCGTGCAGTACGGCGTCACCGCCGACACCCACCTGATCGACTACGACCAGGTGCAGGCGCTGGCCACCGAGCACCAGCCCAAGCTCATCATCGCGGGCGGTTCGGCCTATCCGCGCGTGATCGACTTCAAGCGGATGCGCGAAATCGCCGACAGCGTGGGCGCGCTGTTCCAGGTCGACATGGCGCACTTCGCCGGCCTCGTGGCGGCCGGCCTGCACCCCTCGCCCTTCCCGCACGCGCACATCGCCACCACCACCACGCACAAGACGCTGCGCGGCCCGCGTGGCGGCATGATCCTCACCAATGACGAAGCGCTGGCCAAGAAGATCAACTCGGCGGTGTTCCCCGGCCTGCAGGGCGGCCCGCTGATGCATGTCGTCGCGGCCAAGGCCGTGGCTTTCGGTGAAGCGCTGCGCCCCGAGTTCAAGGACTACGCCGCGCGCGTGATCGAGAACGCCAAGGTCCTCGCCGACACCCTGAAGGAACGCGGCGCCGCGATCGTCTCGGGCGGCACCGACACCCACCTCGCGCTGATCGACCTCTCGCCGCTGGGCGTCACCGGCAAGGACGCCGACGAGGCGCTGGAACGCGCGGGCATCACCTGCAACAAGAACGGCATCCCGTTCGACCCGCTGCCGCCGATGAAGACCAGCGGCATCCGCGTCGGCTCGCCCGCCGGCACCACCCGTGGCTTCGGCCCTGCGGAATTCCGCGAGATCGGCAACATGGTCGCCGACGTGCTCGACGGCCTTGCCAAGTGCGGCGAAGCGGGCGACGCTCAGGTGGAGCAGAACGTGCGCTCGCGCGTTGAAGCCCTTTGCGACAGGTTCCCTATCTACGAGGACTGACATGACTGACCCGCAGCGCCCCCATGACACTGGCGACTTCATCTTCGATGCGCGCCAGGAACTCGCCGGAATGCTTACAGATGGTCTCGACCATCCTTCGACCAAGCCGGTGCTCGTCTGGGGCGCGCTGGGAGCGGTTGCGGGGGCCATGCTCCCGTTCGTTTCCATCGGTCTCGGCCTTGCCGCCGGGGCCGGCTACAAGTTCTACAAGCGCGTCCGGCCCGACTGAGCGCGCCACGACCAAGAGAGTGATTGCCTGAATGCGCTGTCCCTTCTGCGCCCACGACGACACGCAGGTTAAGGATAGCCGCCCGACCGAGGACAACACCGCGATCCGGCGGCGGCGGCAGTGTTCGAGCTGCGGCGCCCGTTTCACCACCTTCGAGCGCATCCAGTTGCGCGAAGTCACGGTCGTGAAAAGCGACGACGCGCGCGAACCTTTCGAGCGCTCCAAGCTCGAACAGTCCGTGACGCTGGCCTGCCGCAAGCGCGGGATCGACCGCGAGAAGATCGACCAGCTCGTCTCCGGCGTGCAGCGCCAGGTGGAAACCAGCGGCGAGGCCGAGATTTCCTCGCTCGCGATCGGCGAAATGGTGATGGAAGGGCTGCGCGTGCTCGATTCCGTCGCCTATATCCGTTTCGCCAGTGTTTACCGCTCCTTCAACGAGGCCAAGGACTTCGAGGAATTCGCCGGAACCGTGCGCGATGTTGCCGGGGGAGATCCGGACAATGTCTGAACAGATGCCCGTCATCGTCCTCGTCCGGCCGCAACTGGGCGAGAACATCGGCAAGGCCGCCCGCGCCATGCTCAATTTCGGCCTCACCGAAATGCGGCTCGTCACCCCGCGCGACGGCTGGCCCAACCCTTCCGCCGGCCCGGCCGCAGCGGGCGCCGACGAGGTTCTGGAACAGGCGCAGGTCTTCGAAACGCTGGCAGAGGCGGTCTCGGACTGCGCCAACGTCTATGCCACCACCGTGCGCAAGCGCGGCGTTACCAAGCCGGTCGTCACGCCCGAAGAAGCCGCGCGGGAAATCCACATCATGCCGGGCCGCTCGGCCTATGTCTTCGGCCCTGAACGCTCCGGGCTGGAGACAGAGGACGTCGCGCTGGCTCGCGCGATCCTGACGGTGCCGATCAATCCCGAATTCGCCTCGCTCAACCTGGCGCAGGCCGTGATCCTGTGCGCCTACGAGTGGAGCAAGGGCGCATCACTCCAACAACCGACCGTCGAGGAACTGCTGCCCCCTGCCCCGCAGGACGAACTGGAAGGCCTGATCGGCCACTTCGAGCGCCTGCTGGAAGACAAGAACTACTTCTGGCCCGAAACGCGCGCGGCGTCCAACCGGCTGACCTTGCGCAACCTACTGACCAAACCGGCCTGGAATCACCTCGAAGTGCGCACCATGCGCGGCGTGCTGTCCGCGCTGGAAAAGGCCCGCCGCCCGCGGGAAAGCTGAAGCGCTTGCAGTTTTGCACAGAGTCCTGGCACGCAAAGATCCATCGTCCGTTGCCCTGACGCTCAAGCTGCTCGATTACCTCCGCACGCGGAGGAACACACCCATGCAGGACAGACGCCAGCTACTGATCGCAGGCTTGAACACGGCCATCTGGGGCGCTGCCATCTGCGGCGCATCCGGGCGAGCACTCGCAGCGCCGCCCCGGCATTCCCCCACCGATGCCCTGCGCGCCATCGAACGGGACGCAGGCGGGCGCCTCGGTGTCTTCGTGCACGATACGGCGAGCGGCCGCAGCTTCGGCTGGCGCCAGAACGAACGCTTCACCCACTGCAGTTCCTTCAAGCTGTCGCTTGCCGCCATGATGTTCGCCGGGCGCGATGCCGGGACCATCGACCTCGGCCGGGTCTTGCACTGGACCCAAGCCGACCTGCTGCCGCACAGCCCCACAACCACGCCGCATGTCGGCTCGGGCCTCACCGTAAACGAACTCGCCCGCGCGGCGTTGATCGAAAGCGACAATACCGCCGCGAACGTGCTGCTCAAGACGTTCGGCGGCCCTGAGGCCGTCACCCGTTTCTGGCGTACTCTCGGGGACCGGGTAAGCCGCCTCGACCGCTTCGAGCCGGACCTCAACATCACGCCTCCCGGCACCGAACTGGATACGACGACCCCCAAAGCCATGGCTGGAACGCTCCAGACCCTGCTGACGGGCCAGCACTTGTCCGTGCAGAGCCGCGAAACACTGAAGACGTGGATGAGCGCCGTCACGACGGGCAGCGACCGCCTCCGGGCCGGCTTTCCCAAATCGTGGGCCAGCGGCGACAAGACGGGCACGGGCCGCTACACTTATGTCGATCTTGCCTTTGGCGGCCCGGCCGGCAAGCCGCCGCTCTATGTCGCCGCCTATTTCGAGCCGGCTGTGCACCGGCCGCTGATCGACCCGGCCGCGACAGCCGTCCTTGCGGCTGTCGGCGATGTCGCAGCTCGGCACTATGCCCGTAAGGACTGACGGTTCGCTGACGATCCGGGGAAACGCAAGCCTCCTGGTTCCGATCCTGCTTTTGCCTTGACTCCATCGCCTTTTCGCTTAAGGGGCACGCCTTCACATGGCGCCTGCCCCTTCGGCAGGTCTGTCCATTCGGCCCCGCACCCCGGTGAAGCGGCGGCCGCATCCGGCGAAATACGGCCGGATGGTGCGCCCCGGGAAATTATGGATCGCTGGCCATTCCGGCCGGGCGACAAGCAGAACGGAGACGACTTATGTCGAAGCGCAAGAGCGCCAAGTACAAACTCGACCGCCGCATGGGCGAGAACATCTGGGGCCGCCCCAAGAGCTCGGTGAACCGCCGCAGCTACGGCCCCGGCCAGCACGGCCAGCGCCGCAAGGGCAAGCTGTCGGACTACGGTCTGCAGCTGCGCGCCAAGCAGAAGCTCAAGGGCTACTACGGCGACGTGACCGAGAAGCAGTTCAAGCGCACCTACCAGGAAGCCGCCAGCATGAAGGGCGACACCGGTCAGAACCTGATCGGCCTGCTCGAACAGCGCCTCGACATGGTCGTGTACCGCGCCAAGTTCGCGCCGACCATCTTCGCGGCTCGCCAGATCGTTTCGCACGGCCACATCCGCGTGAACGGCGTGAAGTGCAACATCGCCTCGCGCCGCATCAAGGTTGGTGACATCATCAGCCTGGGTGACAAGGCCAAGGAAATGGCGCTGGTCATCGAAGCCCAGAGCCTGCCCGAGCGCGAAGTGCCCGACTATGTTTCGCAGGACGGCACCGACAAGGTGACTTTCGTTCGCGTCCCGACGCTCGACGAAGTGCCCTACCCGGTGAAGATGGAACCGAATCTGGTCGTCGAGTTCTACTCGCGCTGATCTCGGATCCTCTACGGATTTCAGGAAAGGGCGGTCCTTCGGGGCCGCCCTTTTCGTTTGGCCGCACGCGTGTGTTTTTCCGTGGCTTTATTGACACTTGTCAGGGAACTGACGCGGAAATCGGGCATTAGGCCGGCACCATGAAAAACTATCGTTTCGTCACGCCCAAACGCACCGGCAAATGGTATCCCGATCTCGAAACGGCGCAGCGCCATGCCTGCGAAATCGGCGCCGGTTATCTCGACACCCGCACCGGCCAGTTCGTGGCCTATGTCGGCACTGTCCTGGAAACCATTATCCGAAGCACCACGCGGCCCCGTGCCGCCACGGCCTGAACCCCACGGTCTATCGGATCAGGTAACTGGCGCCAGCCCCAGTTGGGCGCTCACCCAGTCCCACAGCGCATCGGCTTCGGCAGCCGCCTTCCCCTCCGGCTCGACTTCCGAGGCGACCTCGCCGGAGGCCGAGGCCCGGTGGAACGCCGCCCGTTCCCCGAAATGGACGGGGCAGATCTCCAGACCATGGCCTCCAACCTGACTAGCGGTATCCGCCAGCAGCCGCGTGGCGCGGGCGGGCACGGCATTCAGCAGGACATAGGCCGGCTTGCGTGCGTACTTCACAAGCTCCGACGTCGCTTCCAGCGCATGAAGATCGAACGCGCGGGCCCGCGTGGGGATGAGGATCAGATCCGCCGCCCGCGCCGCCTCCCGCGATGCCAGGTCGCTTTGCGGCGGCGTATCGATCACCAGGATCTCCGATCCGCCCCGCGTGGCTTTCAGGATCGTGCTGACAAGACGCACCGGCGGGCAGGTAATCACTTCAGGCAGGTAATCGCCCCGCCAGTCCCCCCAGGCCGCGGCCGTCGCCTGCGGGTCCATGTCGATGACGCAGCTTTTCCGGCCATCATACGTCGCGCAAGTCGCAAGATGCAGCGCGAGTGTCGTCTTCCCTGATCCGCCCTTCTGACTGACAATCGCTATCGTCGGCATGACTTCGCTCTCGGCTTTCCAAAGGACAGTGAAAGCTGGCTTCCGATTCGCCTAAGGAGACCAGCAGCGGGATCTCAGGTTCCCTGAAACGGATCATCCTGTCCAGCCGCTTTACCGGCCACTTGCCCGCTCCTGCGCAACAAGCTGCCAGCAACGCGGTGGAGCCGGTCTATTTCACTCCAAGATTGGCTCTCAGAAAGGCGTCACTTTCACTCAGCATACGGGTGCGAGCCTTCGAATCGCGCAACTGATGATCGAGGCCGTGGAACTCGACATAGGTCACGGACTTGCCTGCATCCTTGAGCTTCTTTTCCATGACCCGGCTTTCCTCGACATCGACGCTCTCATCGATATCGCCATGGAACATCAGCACTGGTGCCTTGAAACGATCGGCATGCTGGGCAGGCGAACCTTCCCCCACGGACGGACCAAAGCCAATCTGCTTTTCGACCAGACGAAAGTTGGTGTAATCCCGAAACTGGTTCCGGAGCATTTCCAGATCGGTAACGGGAGCCACGGCGACAATGGCCTTGAACAGGTCAGGATCAAGCACGGCGCTCTGCAGCGCGGCGTACCCGCCATAGGACCAGCCCACGATCGCCAGTTTGCCCTTGGCGGCGATACCCTGCTTTTCCAGCCAGTGGCCGGCATCGTTGACGTCGCCAATGGCCTGCCGCCAGGATTGAAAGCCATTCTTCTGGAACCAGTCCTCGCCGTACCCGGATGATCCCCGATACTCCGGTTGCAGGACAGCGTAACCGCGAGCCGCGAAGAACTGGACAAACCAGTCGAAACCCCATTCGTCGCGCGCGCCCGGCCCGCCATGCGGCATGACAATCGCAGGCAGGTTCTTGCCGGACGATCCGACTGGAAGCGTCAGGTAAGCCGGGATCATGGTGCCATCGGCCGCCGGATAGCTCACCGTCTTCATCTCGGCGAGCTTGACGCCCGCAAGCTGCGGCCGGATCGGCAGCACGGCTTCCAGCTTGTGGCTGGCCTTGTCGAACAGATAGGTCATGCCCGGATCGGTATCGCCCGACGCCTCGATCAACAGCTTCGCTTCCCCCTCGCTGGCATCGAGGAAATCGATCTGCGGCTGCCCGGGCAGCGCCTTGGTCAGGGAACCCGCGAGCTTGGCCAGTGCGGGATCGAAAAATTCGTAGAAGCGCCGATCCGTTGCATAGCTGACGCCGACAACGCGATCATGCCTGCCGATGGTCACGAGATCGTCGACGTCGACATCATTGCGTCCCACCACTTCGCTCTTCGTCATGCTGCCGTCGAGCGTGATGCCGAACAGCTTCAGAAGGCCATTGTCGCGCTGGAAACCGTACACGACATTCTTTGCCGCATCGACATGGACAGGCGTAAAGCCATCGGTGAGGCGGCCGTCGTATTGGGTCTGCGAAAGCGTTTCCCAGTTATCGGAACCCGCTTTCCGGTAATAATAGCGTTTCTTGCCGCTCAAGGTGCCGGAATCGCTGGCTTCCGCCACCCCCATGATGCGGACCTGGCCATGCATGTCGGACAGATAAGTGTCGGCATAGCGGTTGGCATGTTCGACCGTCCGGCGCCGCGCGTTGCGGGTATCCACCATTTCGACACCCAGCCCCAGCTCGGTATTCGCCAGGCGCGTATTGCGTGTGTCCTCCGGCACGAAGGCGCGCGTCATCAGTACGCTGTACGGATTGCCCTCGACCACATGATCGACAATCGTCCCGCCGTCTTGCGCAAGCGCCAGTGAACGCGAGTTCGTGAGAGCCGACAGCTGGATGATATTGCGCCCATCGGCATCGAGCGCAAAGCTGCGCCAGAAGGTCAGAAACGGCCGCCGCACCGTGTAGTGCGAGACGATCGTGCACACCAGCCGGTCGTCGGTCTGCCAGGAGCAGGAATGAAGCTCCCCATCCTCTTTGGAAACTTTCATGATCGTGTTCGGGGCGCCGCCGGCCACCAGATCCACGACCGAAACCACCGACCCATCATTGAGCGGCGTCACGTAGGCGGCCTTGGCCCCGCTGGGCGACAGGCTCATCTGCTGGATGCTCGCCAAGGCGCCGAAACGTTCCGCGTCCAGCCGGGCATCCGTGCCGGCGACAGCCACCTCCGACAGCCCGCACAATGCCACCAGTCCCGTCGTCAGGACCAAAGACCGTAAAACACCCTTCACTCTCGCCCTCCTTCCGCCATGGGAGGAGATTGACGAATTCGCCTTCTATTTCAACAACTCGGAAGCAATTTCAAAAAGTTAATCCCTGCAGATCACTCCTGGCGCAGGTAGTCTCGCCGGAAATCGGCCGCGAAGGCAGCGAAACGGCCTTCCGCGATTGCGTCGCGCATGCCCTGCATCAACTGCTGGTAGAACGAGACATTGTGCTCGGTCAGCAGCATCGCGCCCAGAATTTCGCCGGACCGGATCAGGTGATGGATATAGGCGCGCGAATAAGTCCCGCAGGTGGGGCAGGTGCAGCGCTCGTCGATCGGGCCGGTATCCTCGGCATGGCGGGCATTGCGCATGTTGAGCGGGCCGTTCCAGGTAAAGGCCTGCCCGTTTCGGCCGGAGCGGGTGGGCAGCACGCAGTCGAACATGTCCACCCCGCGCTCGACCGCGCCGACGAGATCGTCGGGCTTGCCCACGCCCATGAGATAGCGCGGACGGTCCGCGGGAAGCTGTCCCGGCGCGAAATCGAGCGTGGCGAACATGGCCTCCTGCCCCTCGCCCACGGCAAGGCCGCCGATGGCATAGCCGTCGAAGCCGATATCGGCCAAGGCGTCGGCGGATGCCTTGCGCAAGCCTTCGTCAAGCGCGCCCTGCTGGATGCCGAACAGGGCCGAACTGGCCGCGTGCTCGCCCCCGCTGTCGAAGCCTTCGCGGCTGCGTTTCGCCCAGCGCATCGACATCTCCATCGAGCGGGCAATCACGTCGCGCGGCTGATCGATCTTCGGACATTCGTCGAAGCACATGACGATGTCCGAGCCGAGCAGGCGCTGGATTTCCATCGAGCGTTCGGGCGTCAGGTGATGGCGCGATCCGTCGATATGGCTGGCGAAAGTCACGCCCTCCTCGGTGATCTTGCGCAAGTCGGACAGGCTCATGACCTGATAGCCGCCGCTGTCGGTGAGGATCGGGCGGTTCCAGTTCATGAACTTGTGCAGCCCGCCCAGCCGCGCCACCCGCTCCGCGCCGGGGCGGAGCATCAGGTGATAGGTATTGCCGAGGATGATGTCGGCGCCGGCGGCGCGCACGTCCTGCGGCTTCATCGCCTTGACCGTGGCGGCCGTGCCCACCGGCATGAAGGCGGGTGTGCGGATCTCGCCGCGCCGCATACGGATCACGCCAGTGCGTGCCTTGCCGTCGGTGGCGTGGATCTGGAATTCGAAGCGGGGATTGGATTGGGACGTCATGTCCCGCCCGCTAGCGAACTCAGAAGCCGTAGACCAGCGAGAAGCGCGATATCGTGTCCGTCGGCAGCGTTCCCGTGGCCGGCGAGGTCTCGTGCTTGATCGAATAGGACAACTTGGCCTTCAGGCCCTTGGCCATCCCCGCTTCGAGACCGGTCAGCGAGGTGAAAGTGCTGTCATCCGATCCGACATAGCTGGTCGCGTTCTGCGTCAGCTTCAGCGTGCCGTTGACCTTCCAGTCGAAATCGAGAGTGGTCAGCGCCGACCAGGTCGTATCGTTCGGCTCCTCCAAATAGTTCGTGCGGCGCAGCGCCGGCCCGGCTTCGACGGATAGGTTCATGTCATCACTCTTGATCACCCGGTAGCCAAGCCCTCCGGATGCCGAGTAACGATCCCGGAACCCCTGGATTTCATCCTTCTCATACTGAAGGCGGCCATAAGTGAACACACCGTCGCGCAACGTGTAGCGCGGCTGATAGCTCGCACCGTACTGCTCGCGCGTGACAGTGCCGGAATCCTTCTGGTAATCGGCGCTGAGCTGGATCGTATGCTGCCAGTCGATCCCCTTGCGATCGAGTTTCGCCGCGCCGGTGAACCCGAAATTGCTGGTATTCCCGGTCGACCGGAATGCGCCCAGCTCGACCTGCCCCTTCCACAATTTCAGCACGCCGGAATTGCGGATACGCTCGCGATCGGCCTCGGCCCGCCGCTCGATCAGCAGCTTGTGCCGGTTGACGTAAGCCTCGTTCATCGCGTCGATCTCGTCCTTGTCGAACGGATTGGTCTGACGCGCGAACTTCACCAGCGCGGCGACCGCCGCGGTATCCTCTGTCTTCATCGCCGCTTCGAGCAGCTTGCGCACCGGTTTTGCAAGATGCGGCGGATCAGCCTCGATGAACGGCACGGGATCGACGAAAGGCGGCACTTCCACGCGCAAGGGGCCTGCCGGGAGCACGTCCTCGACGGCAGCGTCATCCGCAGCCGCATCTTCCGGAGGCTGCGTCCGGGCCGCGACCGGACCGGCAAACACGAGCAAAGACAGAATGGCGAGGACGGGGGGAGACTTCGTCATGCCGGGGTTTTTATCGAGTCATGTCCGCAAGCGCCACCCGGTCTTGAAGATCCACGAGATGAACGCCACGCAAATTGCGAGGAAAAACAACGTGAGGCCCAGCGAGACGCCGATCGACACGTCCGAACTGCCGTAGAACGTCCAGCGCAGGCCATTGACGAGATAGACCACCGGATTGGCCATCGCCACCGAACGCCAAGGCTCCGGCAGGACATGGATCGAATAGAACGTGCCGCCCAGGAACGTCAGCGGCATCAGGATCAGCATCGGCACGACCGACAGCTTCTCGAAACTGTCCGCCCAGATGCCCAGGATGAAACCGAACAGCGAGAAACTGGCCGAAACCAGCAGGATATAGCCGAAAGCGTAGATCGGATGGGCGATCGTGTAGTCGACAAAGAAGCTGGCCGTTCCCAGAATGATCGCCGCCAGAATCAGCGACTTGGTCGCCGCCGCCCCCACGAAACCGGCCAGCGTTTCCGCCACGCCGACGGGCGCCGAAAGCAGTTCGTAGATCGAACCGGTAAAACGCGGCATGTAGATCCCGAAACTGGCATTGGAGGTACTCTCGCCCAGCAAGGTCAACAGCAGCAGGCCGGGCACGATAAAGGCGCCGTAGTTCACACCGCCCATGCCGCCCTGCATCTGTCCGCCGATCGCGGCCCCGAAAACCACGAAATAGAGCGTCGTCGTCAGCACCGGCGCGAGGATCGACTGCATGGCCGTGCGGAAGGCCCGCATGAGTTCCTGCTTGTAGATGGTCCAGGCGCTGCGGGCATTGAACAGGCTCATGCAGCGCCTCCTTCCAGCAGATCGACAAAGATGTCTTCAAGGCTCGATTCGTGGATGTCGATCGCGGTGTAGTCGATGCCCGCGCGGGTGAGCGCCTTGGTCAGCTCCGCAACTTCGGCGGTGCCGCCGCGGCCGCCGTCTCCCCCGCCGCCGCGATAGCACAGCACTCTGCCTTCTTCGGTCAGCGACACCGGGAAAGCCGCCAATGCCTCGGGAATGCCGCCCAGCGGCTGTGCCAGCGTGATCAGCGCCTCGGTCCGGCCGAGGCGCTCCATCATCGCCTGCTTGTCATCGACCATCAGGATCTCGCCCTTGTTGATGATGCCGACGCGGTCCGCCATTTCCTCGGCTTCTTCGAGGTAGTGAGTGGTCAGGATGATCGTGGTCCCGCGATCGCGCAGCAGGGCGATCTGGCGCCACATGTCGCGCCGCAATTCGACATCGACGCCCGCGGTCGGCTCATCGAGAAACAGCAGTTCGGGTTCATGGGCCAGCGCCTTGGCGATCAGCACGCGGCGCTTCATGCCGCCGGACAGCGTGCGGACCTGGGCATCGCGCTTGTCCCAGAGGCTGAGCGCGCGCAGGATTTCCTCCACCTTGGCAGGGTCCGGCGGCAGCCCGAACAGCCCGCGCGAATGGCTTACCGTACGCTGGACCTTCTCGAACATATCGGTCGCAAGTTCCTGCGGAACAAGGCCGACACGCGCGCGCAGACGGCGCCAGTGGGCGGCCATATCCTCACCAAACGCATGGATCGTGCCCGACGTCGGCCGCACCAGCCCGCACACGGCACCGATCAGCGTCGTCTTGCCTGCGCCATTGGGGCCAAGCAGCGCGAAGATCTCGCCCCGGTTAATCGAAAGGTCCACACCCTTGAGCGCAGTGAAGCCGCCCGAGTACGTCTTGGTCAGGCCGCTGATTTCGAGAATGGTTTGCATCGCCCCTAGATGCGCGAGCACGGCGACAGTTCCAAGACCCTATCCCCGAAAGAAGAACTACGGCAGCAACAAGCTGGAATCGCCGTAGGAATAGAACCGGTAGTCCGTGGCAATGGCGCGGGCATAGACCGCCTGCATCCGCTCGCGCCCCATCAGCGCCGAAACCAGCATGAACAGGGTCGATTTGGGCAAGTGGAAATTGGTCATCAGCCCGTCGATCGCCTTGAAGCGATAGCCGGGAGTGATGAAGATCGACGTGTCGCCCTCGAACGGGCGGATCACGCCGTCATCGCCCGCCGCGCTTTCCAGCAGGCGCAGCGAGGTCGTGCCGACCGCGATCAGCCTGCCGCCTCGGGCCCGCGTTTCATTGAGGCGCTCGGCCGTTTCCGCGTCGATGCGGCCCCATTCCGCGTGCATCCGGTGATCTTGCGTGTCGTCCGCCTTGACCGGAAGGAACGTGCCTGCCCCGACATGCAGGGTCAGCGTTTCGCGCGCGATGCTGGCCGCATCGAGCCGCTCGACCAGTTCCGGCGTGAAATGCAAGGCTGCGGTCGGCGCGGCGACCGCGCCTTTTTCGCGCGCGAACATGGTCTGATAGTCGCTCGCGTCGGCCTCGTCGGTCTCGCGCTTGCCGGCGATATAGGGCGGCAGCGGCATCCGGCCGGCCCGCTCCAGCAGCACTTCGACCGGCTCTTCGCCTTCGAACAGCAGCGTCCAGCTGCCGTCTTCGTGGCGTTGCTCGGCCAGGGCACTGACATCGGCGGGAAAGGCAATCCGGTCGCCCGGCTTCAGCCGCTTGGCATTGCGCACGAAGGCCTGCCAGCGCCGCAGATCGATCCGCTTGTGCAGCGTCGCGCCGATCCGCGCTTCGCCGCGCAGGCCTTCAAGCTGCGCCGGGATGACCCGCGTATCGTTGAAGACCAGCACGTCGCCCTCGCGCAGCAGGTCCGGCAGATCGCGCACATGACGGTCCGCGAAAGGCGCCTCGCCCTCGACCACCAGCATCCGGGCGGCATCGCGCGGCCGGGCGGGACGCAGGGCAATGCGTTCGGGCGGCAGGTCGAAATCGAACAGGTCAACACGCATGGCGCGGCGCGCTAGACGAACGCAGGCGCTTCGACAAGCGCGCGATCACGCACCGCGAGCCTGCCGAAGGGATCAGTTCGACTGCGAATTGCTGAGCTGATCAGCCGTAATCGGCGCGGATGCAGCCTGCATGGCGGCGAAGTCCGGCGGCGGCAGGTGCTGCGATGCCAGCGAGGCCTGGACGATCTTCGTCGGATTGGCGGGCGGCTCGCCGCGCTGGATCTTGTCCACGTATTCCATGCCCGAGATCACGCGGCCGAACACGGTATATTTCCGGTCAAGCGCGAAACGCGGGTAGAAGACGATGAAGAACTGGCTGTTGGCACTGTCCGGATCGTTGGTACGCGCCATCGAGACCGTGCCGCGCAAGTGCGGCATCGAATTGAACTCGGCCTTGAGATCCGGCAGCTGCGAACCGCCCTGCCCGGTGCCCGTCGGGTCGCCGGTCTGCGCCATGAAGCCGTCGATCACGCGGTGGAAGATCTGGCCGTTGTAGAAGCCTTCCTTCGTCAGCGTCTCGATCCGCTCGACATGATGCGGCGCCCAGGCCGGCATCAGGCGGATCGCCACGCGCCCGCCGTCCGACAGATCGAGATAGAGCACATCGTCCGGATCATGCGTCGGATCGGGATCGACGAAAGTCGGCAGCGCGGTGGGAGCCGGCGTGACCGGTTCCTTCTTCTTGGCGATCGCGGGGGTGGCAACGAGCGCAACGCCCATCATCAAGGTGGTCAGCGGCAGGCGAAACTTCATCGAATACTCACAAACAGGTCCGATCATGGCATGGCGCGATAAAGCCCGGCCGCTGTCGGCACAATGAATGATTTGGGAATGATTTGGGAATGATCCGGGCAAAGCCTCTTCAGTAATCCCCCTGAAGGCCATTGGCAGCGATGCGTGCCACCACATCCTCACGCACGGCGGGGCTGACGAATTTCGCGATGTCGCCGCCGAACATGGCGATTTCCTTGACCAGCTTCGACGCAATCGGCTGCAGGCTCACGTCCGCCATCAGGAACACCGTCTCGATGTTCGAATTGAGCTGCTGGTTCATGCCGGCCATCTGATATTCGTATTCGAAGTCCGCCACCGCGCGCAGGCCGCGCACGATCACGGTCGCCCCCTGCTTCTGGGCGAACTTCATCAGCAGCGCGTTGAAACCCACCACGGCAACGTTGTCGATGCCCATGGCAGCGACTTCACGCTCCACCATGGCCATCCGCTCTTCGGGGGAGAACAGCGGGTTCTTGGACATGTTGGTGGTGACGCCAATGATCAGCTTGTCCACCAGCTTGGCACCGCGCCGGATGATATCGGCGTGCCCCAGCGTGAGGGGATCGAACGTGCCGGGATAGACGCCGATCCGTTCGCTGCCCGTCTCCACCCCCGCCATCAATGATCCCTCTCGACGATATAGCGCGCCACGGCGCGCAGAAGATCGGCCTCGCGGCCATGCTGCGCAAGATGCTCGATCGCCTGCTCCACCAGCATCCGCGCCTGTTCGCGGGCCCGCTCGGGGCCGAGCAGCGAGACGAAAGTCTGCTTGCCGGCAACGGCATCCTTGCCCACGGCCTTACCGGCCACTTCCGCATCGCCTTCATGGTCGATGAGATCGTCGGTGATCTGGAAGGCCAGGCCGATATCGCGTGCATAGCCGCGCAGATGCGTGCGCCCTTCCGGCGCGACACGCCCGAGGATCGCCCCCATCTCAACCGCAGCGCCGAGCAAGGCCCCGGTCTTGAGTTGCTGGAGCCGAGTGACGGTCTGCAGATCGAACTCGCTGGTCTCGGCGACGAGGTCCATCATCTGCCCGCCCGCCATGCCGCGCGCGCCGCTCGCCTGGCCCAGCGCCTGCACCAGCTCGATCCGCGTAAAGGGGTCCGCGCTCGTCGCCGGATCGGAAAGCACTTCGAACGCGAAAGCGTGAAGCGAATCGCCTGCCAGCACAGCCGTTGCATCGTCATAGGCCAGATGCACGGTCGGCTTGCCGTGACGCAGCGCGTCATTGTCCATGCACGGCAGATCGTCGTGGATCAGCGAATAGACGTGGATCGACTCAATCGCCACGCCCGCGCGCACCGCAGCCTCGCGCTGCACGCCGTACATTTCCGCAACGGCCGTCAGCAGCAGGGGCCGCAGCCGCTTGCCACCGCCAATCGCGGCATAGCGCATCGCTTCGATCAGCTTCAGCCGGGGATCATCAGGAAGCGACAGCAGCGCGTCGAACGCATCGTCGATTTCGCTGGCGATACGGGCCAGCCCTTCGGCCAGCACCAGACCGGTCTCGCCGGACGCGCTCACTGCTCAGCGTTCCGCTGCATCGAACGGCTGCGTTCCGGCAGCCGCGCCATCGGGACCAGCCACGATCCGCTCGATCCGCGCCTGCGCCGCATCGAGCCGCTTCTGGCAATGCTGGCGCAGCTTCTCGCCCTTTTCGTAAAGCGAGATGGAGTCTTCCAGCGGCACATCGCCGCTTTCGAGCTGCCGCACGATGGTTTCAAGGGCACGCAGAGCATCCTCGAAGCTCAGCTCTGCGATCTCTTCGGTCTCTCCGGTCATGCCGCAGCAATGGCCGCCTCGCCGGGCACGGTCAAGGTGGGAACCGGAGAATTCCGGGATGATCCGTGCGAACAGCGATGCAGCGGGCTAGCGCAGGCGAATGGACATGGCTAAGGCGCGTCGCATGAGCGGAATCACCCCTGACGTCGTCGAGGCGCATGGCCTCAGCCCCGAAGAATACGAGCGCGTGCTCCATGCACTGGGCCGCGAGCCGAATCTCGTCGAGCTCGGCATCTTCTCGGTCATGTGGTCGGAGCATTGCTCGTACAAGTCGAGCCGCTTCCACCTGAAGAAACTGCCGACCGAAGCGCCCTGGGTCATCTGCGGCCCCGGCGAGAACGCGGGCGTGATCGACATCGGTGACGGTCAGGCCGCCATCTTCAAGATGGAGAGCCACAACCACCCCAGCTACATCGAGCCCTATCAGGGCGCGGCGACCGGCGTGGGCGGCATCCTGCGCGACGTCTTCACCATGGGCGCGCGCCCGGTGGCGAACATGAACGCGTTGCGCTTCGGCAGCCCCGATCACCCGAAGATGAAGCATCTGGTGCAGGGCGTGGTCGCGGGCATCGGCGGCTACGGCAACTGCGTGGGCGTGCCGACCGTGGGCGGCGAGACCAATTTCCACAAGGCCTATGACGGCAACATCCTCGTCAACGCGATGACCGTGGGCGTGGCCGATACCGACAAGATCTTCTATTGCGCCGCCACGGGTCTGGGCAATCCGATCGTCTATGTCGGCTCCAAGACCGGCCGCGACGGCATCCACGGCGCCACGATGGCTTCGGCGGACTTCGACGAGAACAGCGACGAGAAGCGCCCGACCGTGCAGGTGGGCGACCCCTTCACGGAAAAGCTGCTGATCGAGGCCTGCCTCGAACTGATGGCGACCGACGCCATTGTGGCCATTCAGGACATGGGCGCAGCGGGCCTCACGTCCAGCTCGGTCGAAATGGCCAGCAAGGGCGGCGCGGGCATCCGGCTCGACATGAACATGGTGCCCTGCCGCGAAGAGGCAATGACGCCTTACGAAATGATGCTTTCCGAGAGCCAGGAACGCATGTTGATGGTCCTGAAGCCCGGCAAGGAAGCCATGGCCGAGGCCATCTTCAAGAAGTGGGAACTGGACTTCGCGGTGATCGGCGAAGTGACCGACACCGGTCACATGGTGCTGGAATTCAACGGCGAGGTCGTCTGCGACATCCCGCTCGGCCCGCTGGCCGACGATGCGCCGGAATACGAACGCCCCTATATCTCGCCTGAGGAATACAAGGCCTGGGCCAATGTGCCCGCGCTCGGCGACGTGCCGGAAAGCACGGACATCGGCGCGGATCTCGTCAAGTTGATGGGCTGCCCGGACCTCGCCTCGCGCAAGTGGATCTGGGAACAGTACGACAGCCAGGTCGGTGCCGACACCATGCAGAAGTCCGGCGGCGATGCAGCCGTGGTGCGCGTGCACGGCACACCCAAGGCGCTGGCGATCAGCACCGACTGCAGCCCGCGTTACTGCTACGCCGATCCCTACGAGGGCGGCAAGCAGGCGGTGGCCGAGACCTACCGCAATATCAGCGCGGTCGGCGGCCTGCCGCTGGCGATCACCAACTGCCTCAACTTCGCCAACCCGCAGCGCCCGCAGATCATGGCGCAGATCGTCGGCTGCCTGAACGGCATGGGCGATGCCTGCCGCGCGCTCGACTATCCGATCGTCTCGGGCAACGTCTCGCTCTACAACGAATCCAAGGCCACCGGCGGCGGTTCGGCGATCCTGCCGACCCCGGCGATCGGCGGCGTCGGCCTGCTTGCCGATCACGACAAGATGGCGACCATTGCGTTCAAGAACGACGGCGATGACGTGTTCCTGCTCGGCGGAAACGGCACGCACCTCGGCCAGTCGCTGTGGCTGCGCGAGATCGCGGGCCGCGAAGCGGGCGATGCGCCGGCCGTCGATCTCAAGGTGGAAGCGGCCCATGGCGCCGCCGTGCGCGGCTGGATCGGCGAAAGCAAAGTCACGGCCGTCCATGACGTGAGCGACGGCGGCCTGCTCGTCGCGCTCGCCGAAATGGCACTGGCAGGCGGCAAGGGCTGCACGCTCGACAAGGCCCTGACCACGGCAGAGGCCTTCGGCGAAGACCAGAGCCGCTATGTCGTGACGGCTCCGGCCGGCACGCAGCTGCCGGGCGCGGTCAAGATCGGCACGGTCGGCGGCTCCACTGTAGCGGGCGTCGAAATCGCCGCGCTGCGCGAAGCCAACGAGGCGTTCTTCCGGGACTGGATGGAGGGCTAACCCCTCCACCACCCGCTGCCCCTCGGGCAGTTCACCCTGAGCGGCCGGCCTACCGGCCAGCCGAAGGGCGGACGGTCCCCCTCCCCATCGCTTCGCGACAGGGAGGATTTTAAGAACGAAAAATCCTCCCTGTTTTGCAAAGCAAAATGGGGAGGTGGCATTCGCGCAGCGAATGACGGAGGGGTTTTCAACGCTCGCGGCAAGCCGCGACGATGGCTTCAACGGCCTCGTCCACGTTCCGCAAAACCTCAGCCACCGGAATCCGGATCACCCTGATCCCCTTCTCCCGCAACCACGCATCCCGCTCAACATCCCGCTGCGGATTGTCGCCCATGTCATGCGCAATACCGTCAATCTCGATTCCAGTCTTCACCGAAGGACAGTAGAAATCGAGTACGAACGGCCCCGCCGGATGCTGCCGACGAAACTTGATCCCCATCGGCGCCTTGCGCAGGCGCTGCCACACCAGCACTTCCGGCAGTGTCATTTCCCGGCGGAAACGGCGCGCCTTTCGAACGGTTTGACCGGACGGCGGCATGGCAACTCCCCCTCCACCACCGCTTCCCGGCGGTCCCCCTCCCCATTTTGCCATGCAAAACAGGGAGGATTGGGGAAGTTAAAAGTCCTACCGGTTATTCCCGCACCCAGTCCGTCTCCGGAATGCCCAGCAGGCGCAGCACGCTTGTCAGGTCGCCGCGGTCGATCCAGCCGTTGGCGGCCGCGCGGGCCTTGGGCTTGGCGCGGTAGGCGATGCCGTAAGTCGCCGCTTCCAGCATCGGGATATCGTTGGCGCCATCGCCGGTCGCAAGGCTGGTCGCCCCTTCCCGCTCCTCGGCCATCAGCGAAAGCAGGGTGGCCTTCTTCACCGAACTGTCGACGATACCGCCGACCAGCCCGCCGGTGAGTTTGCGGCCCGAAACTTCGAGACGATTGCCCACCACCTGCTCGAAACCCAGCCATTCGGCTACGGGATCGGCGAAGTGGTGGAAACCACCCGTCACCAGCACGGTACGGCAGCCCAGCTTCTTCAGCGTCTCGACCAGGATCTTGGCCCCGGCCATCGGGCGGATACGCCCGGTGAGGCACTGGTCGATCGCATCGATGGACAGCCCTTCCAGCAGTCCGACACGTTCGCGCAGGGCCTGTTCGAAATCCAGCTCGCCCTGCATGGCGCGCTCGGTGATCGCGGCGATGCGCTCCTTGAGCCCGGCGAAATCGCCCAGTTCGTCAATGCATTCCTGGCCGATCATGGTGGAATCCATGTCGGAAATGAACACTTGCGGGACCGAGGGTTCGTCGGAGCAGACCAGACCGTCGCTGGGCGCGAAATGCGCATCCAGCCCGGCCCGCAGCGCGGCGGCGTCGTCATCAGGAGAGTCGATCTCCATCGTCTGCCCGCAGAAATCGAGCATGGACGCCGAGGCGATCCGCACGCCCGATTGGGCAAGGTCCGCCTTCGCGGCATCGATCCGGGTCGAAAGATGATCCGGTTCTGCTATCAGCCGGGCAATGAGCACTGCGAATTCCCTTGATGCGTCATACGATATCGAAGCCGGAGACCGGCCGCCGCTGGCGCTCATTGCAGGGCCGACCGCCAGCGGCAAGAGCGATTGTGCCGTCATGCTCGCGCAGGAACTGGAACGGCGCGGGCGGCGCGCCGTTATCGTCAATGCCGACAGTTCGCAGGTCTATGCCGATCTCACCATCCTGAGCGCCCGCCCCACCTCAGAAGAGATGGGCGGCATCGAACACCGCCTGTTCGGTGCCTGGGACGGTGCGCAAGGCTGTTCCGCCGCCGACTGGGCCCGCGCCGCGCGCGAAACGGTCAGCGATATCCATGCGCAAGGCGCCGTGCCGATCCTCGCCGGCGGCACCGGCCTTTATATCCGCACCCTGCTCGACGGCATTGCGCCCGTGCCGCCGATCGACCCGCAAGTGCGCGAAGACGTCCGCGCCCTGCCGGTCGACCGGGCCTATGCGGCGCTTCTGGCGGAAGATCCCGAACGCGCCGCCCGCCTCGCCCCGGCCGACACCACCCGCATCGCCCGCGCGCTGGAAGTCGTGCGCTCCACCGGCAAGCCGATTGCCCACTGGCAGGCCATGACCACGGGCGGCATTGCCGGTGCCGTCACGCTCTTTCCCGCCATCCTGCTGCCCGAGCGGCAGGCGCTCTATGCGCGCTGCGACTTGCGCTTTGCGCGCATGATCGAACGCGGCGCCATCGCCGAAGTCGAAGCGCTGCTGGCACGGCGACTCGATCCCGATCTGCCGGTCATGCGCGCGATCGGCGTGCCCGAACTGGCCGGAGTCGTTGCCGGATCGTGGTCTCTGGAGGACGCCATCGTGCGCGGATCGCAGGCGACACGCAATTATGCGAAGCGGCAATACACCTGGCTGCGCCACCAGCCTCCCGCCGGTTGGCCGCGCATTGAATTTCAAAATTTCGATACAAAGCAAGTTCAGGATATTTTATTACGCGTTTTTGGGTTGACGTAATACATATGGTCCCCTAGAGGCCTCCACAGCCTGCTGATGAAAGTTTTGCGGGGAGGAGAGATTGACCCGGCGCGGCCATTGCTGTGTCGGGTCGGTTTCTTTAGAAAGCGCAATGCCCTGCGAAACGCTTGTTTCCTTGGGCAGTCCCACTATGGATGCGCGCTTTCTAATATAGCCCGGGCAACCGGGTCTGCTGCATCGATTCGAGACGGCTCGCACCAAGCGGGCCAAACTTGATAAAGGAATGTGTTGTGAGTGAAGAGCGCAGCGGCGCGAACATCCTGGTCGAAAGTCTGGTCCGGCAGGGCGTCGAATTCGTATTCGGCTATCCCGGCGGCGCCGTGCTTCCGATCTACGATGCTCTTTTCGGCGACGAACGCCTCCGCCACATTCTCGTGCGCCACGAAGCCGGTGCCGCCCATGCGGCCGAAGGCTATGCGCGTTCGACCGGCAAGCCCGGCGTCGTGCTCGTCACTTCGGGCCCCGGCGCGACCAATGCCGTGACCGGCATTGCCGATGCGTTCCTCGATTCGATTCCGCTGGTCGTCATCACCGGCCAGGTCCCGACTGCACTGATCGGCTCGGACGCGTTCCAGGAAGCCGATACCGTCGGCATCTCGCGCCATTGCACCAAGCACAACTATCTGGTGAAGGATCCCGCCGATCTGGCCGCCGTCGTCGACGAAGCCTTCCAGATCGCCACTACCGGCCGTCCCGGCCCGGTGCTGATCGACATTCCCAAGGACGTCCAGATCGCCACGGCCATCTGGAACGGCGGTCCGACCCAGCGCCGCCAGCGCTATGCGCCGCGCACGCAGGGGGCCATCGAAGAGATCGAGGATGCCGTCGCGTTGATCGCGGCGGCCAAGGCGCCGGTGTTCTATACCGGCGGCGGCGTCATCAACTCGGGGCCGCGCGCCACCGCCCTGCTGCGCGAGCTGCAGGCCAAGACCGGCGCGCCCGTCACCTCAACGCTGATGGGCCTCGGCGCGTTCCCGGCCGACAGCCGCGACTGGCTGGGTATGCTGGGGATGCACGGCACTTATGAAGCCAACATGGCGATGAACCAGTCGGACCTCATCATCTGCGTCGGCGCCCGTTTCGACGACCGCGTGACCGGCCGCCTCGATGCCTTCGCGCCGAACTCGAAGAAGATCCACATCGACATCGACCGCGCCTCGATCAACAAGACGGTCCCGGTCGACCTGCCGATCATCGGCGACTGCGCGCAGGTTCTCGAACAGATCCTCCAGGTCTGGGGCGACCGCAAGCCGCAGGACCTGACGGCGTGGAAGGAACGCATCGACACCTGGCGCGAGAAGAAGAGCCTCTCGTTCCCGGACAACCGCGATGCGATCATGCCGCAGCTCGCGATCCAGCGCCTCTTCGCGCTGACCAAGCCCAAGGACCCGATCATCTCGACCGAAGTGGGCCAGCACCAGATGTGGGCGGCGCAGCACTTCCACTTCTTCGGCCCGAACAAGTGGCTGACCTCGGGGGGCCTGGGCACCATGGGCTATGGCCTGCCCGCCGCGATCGGCGCGCAGCTCGGCAACCCGGACAGCCTCGTCATCGACATCGCGGGCGACGCCTCGATCCAGATGAACATCCAGGAGCTGGGCACCGCCACGCAGTACCGCCTGCCGGTCAAGGTCTTCATCCTCAACAACGAGTGGATGGGCATGGTCCGCCAGTGGCAGGAACTGACCTATGAAAGCCGCTATTCGAACTCGTACTCGGACAGCCTGCCCGATTTCGTGAAGCTCGCCGAGGCTTACGGCTGGAAGGGCATCCGCATCGAGAACGAAAGCGAGCTCGACGCCGGCATCCAGGCCATGATCGACTATCCCGGCCCGGTGATCGTCGACTGCTGCGTGCACAACGAGGCGAACTGCTTCCCGATGATCCCCTCGGGCGCAGCGCACACCGATATGATCCTCTACGGCGATACGGTCGCCGGAACCATGGACGACGAGGCCAAGGCGCTCGTCTGAGCGCCGGCCCGCCAAGGACACAATGGAAATGATGCACATCAAGCACGAGGCCGAGGAACGGCACGTCCTGACCGTGACGGTCGACAACGAGGCCGGCATCCTTGCCAAGATCGCCGGCCTGTTCACCGCCCGCGGCTACAACATCGACAGCCTGACCGTGGCCGACATCACCGAGAACCACGCGGTGAGCCGGATCACGATCGTCACCCACGGCCCGCCGAGCCAGATCGACCAGATCCACGCCCAGCTCGAACGGCTGGTGCCGGTGCACAAGGTCGTCGACCTCACCGAGGCCGGTCCCTACGTCCAGCGCGAACTGGCGCTGATCAAGGTGGCGGGCGCGGGCGAAAAGCGCGTCGAGGCGCTGCGCATCGCCGACGTGTTCCGCGCCAAGCCGGTCGACACCACGACCGAGAGCTTCATTTTCGAACTGACCGGCGCGCCCGACAAGATCGATACGTTCGTGGCAATCATGCGCGAGCTGGGCCTTGTCGAAGTGGGCCGCACCGGCGTCGTCGGCATGATCCGGGGCGCGGAAGAAGCCTGAATTCAATCACCACCACCCGTCATCCCCGCACAGGCGGGGATCCATCTCCAACGGGTGCGTAAGGACCAACGGTCAGGAGATGGGTTCCCGCCTGCGCGGGAATGACGAATAAAAGGGTTAAAACCATGAAAGTCTATTACGACGCCGATTGCGACATCAACCTGATCACGGACAAGAAGGTTGCCGTGCTCGGCTATGGCAGCCAGGGCCACGCCCATGCCCAGAACCTGCGCGACAGCGGCGTGAAGGACGTCGCCATTGCCCTGCGCGAAGGTTCGGCGACCGCCAAGAAGGCCGAAGCCGCCGGTTTCAAGGTGCTTTCGAACAAGGAAGCCGCTGCCTGGGCCGACGTGCTGATGATCCTCGCGCCCGACGAGCATCAAGCCGCGATCTACGCTGCTGACCTGCACGACAACCTGAAGCCCGGCGCGGCGCTCGCTTTCGCCCACGGCCTCAACGTCCACTTCGGCCTGATCGAACCGCGCGCCGACATCGACGTCATCATGATCGCTCCCAAGGGCCCGGGCCACACCGTGCGCGGCGAATACCTCAAGGGCGGCGGCGTGCCCTGCCTCGTCGCGGTCCATCAGGACGTGACCGGCAATGCCCATGACATCGCCCTCGCCTATGCCTCGGGCGTCGGCGGCGGCCGCAGCGGCATCATCGAGACCAATTTCCGCGAGGAATGCGAAACCGACCTGTTCGGCGAGCAGGCCGTGCTCTGCGGCGGCACCACCGCCCTCGTCCAGGCCGGCTTCGAAACGCTGGTGGAAGCCGGCTATGCCCCCGAAATGGCCTATTTCGAGTGCCTCCACGAGCTCAAGCTGATCGTCGATCTGATGTATGAAGGCGGCATCGCCAACATGCGCTACTCGATCTCGAATACCGCCGAATACGGCGACATCAAGACCGGCCCGCGCCTCATCACCGAAGAGACCAAGAAGGAAATGAAGCGCGTTCTGGCCGACATCCAGTCGGGCCGCTTCGTGAAGGACTTCGTGCTCGACAACCGCGCCGGCCAGCCCGAACTCAAGGCCTCGCGCATTGCCGCCAAGCGCCACCAGATCGAGGAAACCGGCGCCAAGCTGCGCGCCATGATGCCCTGGATCGGCGCCAACGCGCTGGTGGACAAGTCGAAGAACTGATCCACCGCGCCGTTATCGGCTAGGAATGAACTCCCGGTTCCGCGATGGCGGGGCCGGGGGTTTTCGTTTGTGGGGTGCTGATTGGGCAGGATAGCGGAATGGCTTGAATGGGCCGGTAGGCGACCGTCCGGTTTGGAGCCGGGGTGCTGGGATAGCCGACGCTCGCGAGGGGCGGCTGCCGACCGAGTCTTGCCACTTTGAGGCATATGTCGGAGACGAGCCCCTTGCCTATATTGCCGATGTCCATGATCATATGGACAGTTTGTTTAACGTGCGCGGCGCATAATTGAATGATACTCCATCGCAGGAGTATTTCCGAAGCTATCGACGTAGGCCTCGCAAACGTTCGTCCACTGACCATTCTTGTAAAATGCCAGGATAATCGACTTTAATCCTTGGTATGAAACTCCCAGCTCGCTGCTGAAATCATTTTCAAACTGAGCGCTGCTGATCGTTTCACCGCTTTCGAGCTTGTTGTCCCATCGCTCAAATATATCATGTGCCTTATTAAGGTCTTCGTTTCCCCAATCCATGCTCATGATCAGGGACTCAACAGGATATCTATCATAGTCGATGGTCTGTCCGAGAATGTTAACTTGATAGCGGAGCTTTTTGATAGCTTCTGAGATTTGTTCGCTAGTCACATTACACCCCACTGTTGGTTGTCGCTGAGGTCAGCTCTGAGATCGTGTCCTGAACAAATATTTGCAGTTTCTGCCAATTCTCTTGATCAGGATTCGATGGCAATGATCGTTGGTAAATGTTCAACTTGTCTTGAGCATTGGTTAGTTGTTTCCGCGCTTCGCTACCGATCCCGGATTTGGGCAACGCACTTAGGGCGAGGTCAAACTCGCGCCGAATGAGATCGAAGCGATCATCGCCCTTGAAGCCTCGCAGCGAGGTTTTTTCAGGAGCCACATCACGTATATGTTCCTGAGCAGACTTCAGGCGCTCTGCAACTGCTGCCAATTGAACTGCCGTCATCGCTGCTCTAGCAGCTTGGCTCGATTTGTTGGCGTTTTCACTTGATGTTTTGGCGTTTCCCGCTTGGCGGATACTTACAAACATGCTGATAAGCGTAACGGCTGTGCCGCCCAGCGTTATCCAGTCAGATGTAGTCATGATTTTCCATGCGGTATACGAACAACGGTACGGTTGATCTCTTGCCTGAGGTGACGAGTACAGGCAAATAAATAATCATTGGAAAGGATACTCCCACTTCTCGATAAGGTGCCGCGTCAATTGTCGGGGCTTGTCCAATGTATAGCGGGCAATTTGCTATCGGCCATCCTTGCACGTTCCGAGGTCGACCAACACGGATGGGCGAGCGGCCGCTTAGACCGAAACCCGCTGCTATCGAGTCCACTTGCGAACGGCGGCTTTGTCCCAGCACCGATGATAAGCGGACTTACCGCTTATAGGCGCGCCGTTCTTGCACTTGAGCGGCATAGATGGGCGCAAAGCTGCCCCTCCTTTGCGCATCCAAACAGCGCAGCATCACCTGCCCACAACGCACCGCCCGCCATCCACAAACCATTTTCCTACCCCCGCGAACATGCGGTAATCTCCCGCCCATGCCGATAGCCGCCCTGCCCGCCATCAAGACACAAGGTGACACTTGTCATCTGCAAGGTGACACTTTCCCTGCGCAAAGTGACACATTCGGCCACAAGGTGACACTCTTTCCCCTGGACCGTGTAAACCGTGTCAACCAGAGTGTAACCTTGCGGCCGGACAGCCAGGAGGCGCAGATGACGAATACCAAGCTCAGCTTCTCTCCCTTCGTCATTGCGAGCCCGAAGGGTGAAGCAATCCAGGGCAGAGCAAACCGGCCCCGGATTGCCGCGCCGCCTTCTGCGGCTCTCCATGACGAAGGAAGGGGATGGATTGCAAACGCCGCATCCCTGTGCAAGCCCCGCCTGGTCCTTGCCGCCACGGCAACCCTGCTCGCCCTTGCCGGTTGCTCGGAAAAGACGCCGCCCCAGCCCGCTCCTCCTCCGCCGCCGATGGACACCGATTGCGGAGCAGGCCAGCTCGGCGCTTACATCGGCCATCAGGCGACAGACGAAGTCATCGCCGCCATCCGCGCATGGCGCGGCGATAATCCGGTGCGGGTGCTCAAGCCCGGCTCGGCGATGACGATGGATTACCGGCCGGGCCGGCTCAACGTGTTCCTCGACGAACAGGGCCGGATCAAGGAATTCCAGTGCAACTGACGCCCGATTCCCCGCCCCGCGGCGGCCCGGAAGGCGAGCAGGTCATGGAAAGGCAGGAAGGCGTCTCGCGGGTGGAGGCCTTTTCCGATGGCGTTCTGGCGATCATCATCACCATCATGGTGCTGGAACTGAAGACCCCGGCTGCCGAGGGGCTGGAGGCGCTGTGGCATCTCTGGCCGGTGTTCCTCGCCTATGTGCTGAGCTATGCCTACGTGGCGATCTATTGGGTCAACCATCACCGGCTGTTCGGCCATGCCCGCGTCATCACCGGGCGGCTGCTGTGGAGCAACATGGCGCTGCTCTTCACGCTCTCGCTGGTGCCTTTCGCCACCGCCTATCTGGGCGAGCACCATTTCAGCCGCGCGGCAACGCTGCTCTATCTGGCAGTGATGCTGCTGGCCTCGATCGCCTATGCCCCGCTCCAGCGGGAGATCGCGCGGACCGGCACGGCCGGCAAGGCCGCACGCACCTATCACGCCGCCACCCTGCGCAAGGGGCTGGCCGCGATACTGGTCTATGCCGCGGGCCTGCCGCTCAGCTTCGTCTCGCCCTGGCTGGGCATCGGCTGCGCGGCGCTGGTGGCGGTGTTCTGGATATTGCCGTGGGGGCCGCTGGACCGATTGTTCCTGTGCGACGACGCCTGATTTTGCGGCCTTTCCCCTTTACATCGGCGCCCTCAATGCCCATAGGCACTGGCATGACTCTCCGTCTCGGCCTTCTCCTGCGACTTACCCGCCCTTGGGCGTGAGGTGACGCGTCGTTCCTGCGGCGCGCTCGGCGCTCAAGGGGACCTCAAGCGACAGCCTGCAGAAAAAGACGACATTCCGAGCGAGACACGACCATGACCATGCTGAAAGACCCCTCGGTCAAATACCGACCGTTCCCGCAAATCGACCTGCCGAACCGCCAGTGGCCCTCGCAGGTCATCACCAAGGCGCCGCGCTGGCTCTCCACCGACCTGCGCGACGGCAATCAGGCGCTGATCGATCCGATGGGCGCGGAGAAGAAGTCGCGCTTCTTCGACCTGCTGGTGAGCGTCGGCCTCAAGGAAATCGAAGTCGGCTTCCCGAGCGCGGGTGCGACCGAGTTCGATTTCATCCGTGGCCTCGTCGATGCCGGGCGCATTCCCGAAGACGTGCTGGTCCAGGTGCTGACCCAGTCGCGGCAGGACCTGATCGAGAAGTCGTTCGAGAGCCTCGCCGGTGTCCATGCCGCGATCGTCCACGTCTACAACGCCGTCTCGCCGCTGTGGCGCAATGTCGTGTTCGGCATGACCCAGCCGGAAATCCGCGGCATTGCCGAAAACGGCGCCAAGATCATCCGCGACCAGATCGCCAAGTATCCGCAGACCAAGTGGCACGTGGAATATTCGCCGGAGACGTTCTCCACCGCTGAACTCGATTTCTCGATCGAGTGCTGCGAAGCGGTGATGAACGTCCTGCAGCCGACGCCGGAAAACCCGATCATCCTCAACCTGCCGGCCACGGTCGAGGCGGCGACGCCGAACATCTACGCCGACCAGATCGAGTATTTCTGCCGCAACCTGCCGAACCGCGAAAGCGCAGTGATCTCGCTCCACACCCACAACGACCGGGGCACCGGCGTCGCTGCGGCGGAGCTGGGGCTGATGGCCGGTGCCGACCGCGTGGAAGGCTGCCTGTTCGGCAACGGCGAGCGCACCGGCAACTGCTGCCTGGTGACAGTCGCGCTCAACATGTACACGCAAGGCGTTGATCCCAGGCTGGATTTCTCGGACATCGATGAAGTCATCCAGACTGTCGAGTACTGCAACCAGCTCAAGGTGCCCGAGCGCCATCCCTATGGCGGCGAACTGGTCTTCACGGCCTTTTCCGGCTCGCATCAGGACGCGATCAAGAAGGGTTTCGCCGCGCAGGAAACGCGCAACGACCAGATCTGGTCCGTGCCTTACCTGCCGATCGATCCGGCGGATCTGGGCCGCAACTACGAAGCGGTGATCCGCGTCAACTCGCAGTCCGGCAAGGGCGGCTTTGCCTGGGTGATCGAGCAGGATCAGGGCCTCAAGCTGCCCAAGCGGATGCAGGCGCACTTTTCCAAGCACGTGCAGGAACTGGCCGACGAACTGGGCCGCGAACTGCAGGCATCGGATATCTGGGACGTCTTCCGCAAGGTTTACCGCCTCGACGAGCCGCAGCACTTCCACCTGATCGACTGGGACGAGGCCAAAAGCGCCGACGGTACCCGCGTCTTCGCCGGCAAGATCGGCGTCAATGGCAAGGAACAGACCGTTTCCGGCAAGGGCAACGGCCTCATCTCCTCGGTCATCGCGACGCTGAAGGACAGCTTCGGCGTTGAGCTCGAAGTGCGCGACTATGCCGAGCATTCGATGGGCAAGAGCTCGGACGCCCGCGCGGCCGCCTATGTCGAATGCGTGCTGCCCGATGGCCGGACCATCTGGGGCGTCGGCATCGACGAAGACGTCGCGACCGCCAGCGTGCGTGCGGTGCTGAGCGCGGCGAACGCGGCCTGAGAAGGAACCAATACGCAAAGGGCCCGGCGCGTAAGGCCGGGCCCTTTGCCTGATAGGGCTAGAGCCAGGCGCGGTTGTCCAATTGCAGCCGGTGCACGCGGGAGGCAAACTCCTCCAGGCTCATGACCTGGCGGAACACCAGGCCGTAATAGGGATGGCGCCGCCAGCGCACGGTAGCCTCAAACGACGGCAGATCCTCTGCCTCAAGCCCCAGCGCCTGCCCGATCGCGAGCCGCTGGGACGTCTCGATCTTGGCACCCTGGCGCGAAAGATCGTGAATGGTTGCCTGCAGCACCGTCCCGCCGCAGCGCAGCTGTGCAGGACGGTCCAGATTGATGCGCATGGGGCGCTTGGGATAGGGGCCGTCTTCGGCGACGAAATGTGTCACGTCCACGGCATCGGTAAACCGTATTCCGGCCTCGTTCCCGTTTTCCCAGACCTTTTCGACGGCAAGGCACTGCCCCGTTGCCGTTTCCAGCAGGAGATCCTCGCTATCGACCATCGGGTGGAACAGGCGAAGTTTGGCACCGCTTTTCGACACGTCGCGCACAATACACAGAAACTCGCCGGACGGTCCGACCAGCTTGGCGCTCCGCAGCAGAAGCGCGACCCGCGGCTCGACCCGCTTTTCGTTCAGGTCTTCCGCTTCCCCGCCCTGAGGGCTCCGAGAAAATTCTGGAACGTCCATATCTGCAACCCTGCCGCATCGTTCAATTCATCGATCGCAAACGCCCCGCGCAGTCCCGATCGCGAACCCTCAACGAATTACGTCCAGGTTATGTTACTATCGTCGTTAGAAGCATGATTACCGCATCATTAAGGTATTCGTCCTCTCGTGTTCGACAGGGAAAATCTTCCTTGCCGGGGAGACGGGCACGGGTGCATGGAATGTAAAGTGCGTCCAGCAACCACCAGAAATATCATAATTTTAATCCATCTCCGCCCCTTCCCCAAGGGCAGCACCCCAACGAAAAGCCAATGTGATTAAAAGGCGTTAAGCGCTACATTCGTTTCCGGTGCCGGCTGCCCCCGGTTTGCCGGACTGACACAAGGCACCATGAGCGGAGCGCCTTGCCCCCTTTCCGATGCGGCATGAGATGCCTGCCCTCCGCGCCCTCGACAGGCCGGATTCACCACAGTATGCCGCGATTTAATCGCTTGCTTAAACGGAGATGAGATGCCCCTGCCTGCGCCGTTCCAGTCGCTGCGCCTGCCCGTGATCGCAGCGCCCATGTTCATCGTATCCACCCCGGAATTGGTCATTGCACAAGTGCGTTCGGGGATCGTCGGCAGCTTCCCGGCGCTCAATGCCCGCCCGGCCAGCCAGCTCGACGAATGGCTGCACCGCATCACCGAGGAAACGCAGGGCTGCGGCGCGCCGTTCGCGGTCAACCTGATCGTTCACAGGACCAATGCGCGGCTGGAGGAAGACCTCAAGACGCTGGAAAAATGGAAAGTGCCGCTCGTCATCACGTCGCTGGGGGCCAATGCGGACGTCAATGCCGCAGTCCACGGTTGGGGCGGCCTGGTGCTGCATGACGTCATCAACGACAGGTTTGCCCGCAAGGCCGTGGAAAAGGGCGCGGACGGCCTGATTGCCGTCGCTGCAGGGGCCGGCGGACACGCCGGTCCGCAATCGCCTTTCGCGCTGATCCAGGAAATCCGGGACTGGTTCGATGGGCCGCTGGCGCTTTCCGGCTCGATCGCCTGCGGCCGTTCGATCCTCGCCGCGCAGGCCATGGGCGCGGACTTCGCCTATATCGGCACCCCCTGGATCGCCACACCCGAAGCCAATGCGGTGGACGACTACAAGCAGGCGATCGTTGACGGCAGCGCCGCCGACATCGTCTATTCAAACCTCTTCACCGGCGTGCACGGCAATTACCTGCGCCCCTCGATCGTTGCCGCCGGCATGGACCCGGACAACCTGCCCGAAGGCGACAAGAGCCAGATGAACTTCGGTTCGGGCGGCAACATGGATGCCAAGGCCTGGAAGGACATCTGGGGCGCGGGTCAGGGCATTGGCGCAATCCACGCGGTCGAACCCGTCGCGGACCGCGTGGAAGCGTTGCTCGCCCAGTATCAGGCCGCCAGGGAAGACCTGTGCGCCCGCACGGGCACCGGTTGAACTATGGTCTGAAACGTGGGCTGAACTTCGGCCGCAGGCTCCGTGGTCCCCCAAAGCGCCTCGGCCATGGCATCGAGGCTGGTAAAATCGATGCCCGCGCCAAGCGGGTCACGGCGGTTGAGCAGCGCGCGCCGCCGTCCGTCGAGCAGGAACCGGCGCAATGCACGCTGGAGCAGGACCAGACGCATGTGCACATGCTCCGCGGCATCCTCGGGCGAGCGGCCTTGCATCACCGACCATGCCGCCTCGACCTGCCCCAGCCGTTCCATCACCATGCCGCTGTAACAGCGGTGCGGCCCGCGGTGGAGCGGCAGCCCCATGCTCAGGGCGGTAAATTCGAGGCAAGGCAGAAGCAGGCCGTTTGCGCGAAAATCGTCGAACCGCTGCCGTTTCCCGCCCGACGCAGCAAACATCCGCGCGAAGGCGGGCCGGGCGAGAACCTGCCGGGGCAGCAGGTGATGCCGCTGCAACCCCGCGTCATGACCGGGCTCTCCCCTGCGATTGACGGCGCGAAACGGCAGATACCTTCGCGCCGTCCAGGGCATTCAGGCCTGCGCGCGCCAGATCCAGACCCGCTTTCCCACCGACGAGGGTTCTGCCAGCAGAACACCTGGATCCTGCGTGATCGTATGCGGTTCAGTGAGCGGGCCGTGGCGCACGAGATAGTCCACCAGCCGGATCGCCAGCTTCACGGATTCGGCCTGCGCTTCGCCCGGCAAGCCTTCCAGCTGCATTTCCTGCCCAATGAAGTGCGACAGGCCACTGCTGGCGACGCTCCCGTCGCTGGCGGGCATGAGCGCGGTGAGTCCCAGCGCCGGAAAAGCGCCGCCTGCAAGCCAGTTGAGGACGGCGCGGGAAAAATAGCGCGGCTCCATCACGGTCCCGGCCGGGCGCCATAGCACGGCCTCCACCGGCAACCGGATCGCCAAGTTCGCGGCAAGCTTGAACATCGTGCGCAAGACCGGGCCAAGCGCTGCACCAGCGGCGATATGTCCCGACGCCACCAGTGCAACCGCTTCCAGCGGTCCATCGGCGGGCGCCGCGCCGAATCCATAGGCATGACGCGCGGGTTCATGTGGCACAGGCATGGCCGGGGAGAGACCGCGCAGATCGAACGTCAATCCCCGGGCCAGCAGTTCCAGCCATCCCGCAGATGGTTCAGGCCGGTGACTGATCCGGGCAGACATGCCGGAATCGGCCGCATCCAGCAGGCGGGCGATATCATCCGCCGCCGGGCGTGCGCCTTCGCGAAACAACAGCATGAGCGCTGCATTCCCGGCATTACCTGTCTGAGAACTGGGCAGTTCCGGTATCTCCGCCGCCAACGGGAATGCAAGGGAGTAGGCACGATTCTCCGCGCCGCGTCGAGTCTGTTTCGCCCCAGCCATGCCCGCGTCAGAAGATTCCAAGCGAAAGCCCCTCGGCCAGAGCCGCGCCAAGATCCCGGCATTGCAGCAATGCGCTTTCCGGAACCGTCTTTGCCGCCATGATCTGCGCGGGCGTCTGCGCGCCAAGATTGACGATCAGGGGCTCGGCCACGCGTTTCAGCCGCCAGCCAGTGACAATCCGGTCGATCTGCCGCTGCGCCCCCTGCCCGTCCGATCCCGCCGCAATCACGGTGGCATAGGGCCGCCCCTCGATCCGGCCCAGAGCGGGGTAATAGCAGCGGTCGAACATCTCCTTCATCAGGCCCGACATCGCGGCCAGATTTTCCGGGCAGACGAAAACATAGCCTTGCGCATCGAGCAGGTCCTGCGGGCAGGCATCGGCAGCCGCGATCAGGCGCGAGGCAGTCCCCGCGCCTTCATGAACCGCCTGTGCCAGCGCCCGCGCCGCGCCAGTGCGGCTATGCCAGATGACAGCGAGCAAACTTCAGCACCCGTCCCCGCCACTCAGAACACCGCCCAGCATGCCGCCAAGGCCGCGCTTGGGCTTGCAACCCGAATTACCCTGCGGTTGCTGTGCCCCCATGGCCGATCCCATGTCCATGCCTTGCGCCTGCATCCAGCTGGTGGTCGAACGATGGCGGATGCGGGCCGTCCATTCGGGATGCCAGGCCACTTTGGGATCAGCGGGACGCGGCGGATAGGCAAAGCTTTCCTGCGGCCCGAAGGCGGTCAGCGTGCCCATCCGGAAATCGGGAGAGGCCGCCGTCACTTCGGCCGGGACCACACAGCTTGTCGCGGAGGGCGCCATCAGTGTGCCGGTCTTGACGAGCGAAGCAGCCTGATCGGGGGAAATCCAGTCAGCAAGGCCGCCGCCGAACTGGCGGTCGGCGCTGCTGGTCCACATGACCATGTCACCCATCTGCCCGCCCGGCCCCATCTTGCCGCCGGTCAGGAACGCGAGCCACGCGGTCGCCCCCGGAACCGCCGTCCAGGATACGCGCGAGGCTCCGGACGGCAACGTCGCGGTCCGCGCCGTCAGCGGCGCCATGAAGTCCTTGGCGAGCGTGAAATCGATCTCCGGCGCATAAGTGCTGACAACCCGGTGCGCACCGATCAGCGAACTGTCGGGCTTGACGAACTTGTGATCCTCCGAAGGCCAGCGCGCGAATGTCTTCGAATTGGCGGCATTGGGCCCCCAGTCGCGGATCACGGCCGAACCGGGCATCCCGGCGGGCATCTGCCCTGCGGCAACCTTGGCGAAATCGATCACGACCGGCTGCCCCTTGGGCGCGTGTTCGCCGCAGCCCCAGAAGATGAGGAGCCGTCCCTTGGGCTTTTCCGGCAGCAATTCCGGCTCGGTCGCAGGCTCGCTCCTGGCCGGAGCCGTCAGTGCCACCGACTTTCCGAGATTCGCGGCAGGCGGCATGAAGTGATCGGCCTTTGCCTTGCCACTGGCCGGCCCCTGCGAAGAGCCGAGGCGCAAGTACAGCTCGTGCTGGACATTGTTGCCGCCGCCTCCGTCGAACATCATGCCCATGCCCCGGCCCATACCGCCACCCATTGCCCCAAATCCGGAAACAGTGCCCGCACGCATGTCATAGCGTGCAATGGGAGCTGTATCCCCCGCAGCAAGTACAGCGACAGGAATTGCAACAGCAGTGACTGCCAGAATGGCCACCCGCCTCTTGGTAACGAATGACATGTTTCAGGACTCCTCCAGTTTATCGTCTGCTCTATACTTCCGGATTGCAGGCGCCCCTAGCGTATAATCATTCGCAGAATGCCGGGGATCGCCGAACCGCCCGCCCTTCCCGACAAGCGCCGCGTGGAGTAACGCAGCCCCATGGTTTCCCGTTCCGCGAATGTCTTCGGCATCGACCGCTCGCTCACCGGCAAGGCCTGGCGCTGGCGCGGCGGCAACATGGATCTGTCTGACGGCCCGATGGGGCTGGAAGACGGCATCGTCACCCAGCTCCTGCTCTCGCGCGGCGTCGCGCGGGAAGATCTGGAGCGCCACCGCGTTCCTTCGCTGCGGGCGTTCCTGCCCGACCCTTCCGCCTTCCGCGACATGGACGCGGCGGCCGAACGGCTGGCGCAGGCGGTGATGACGAACGAGACCGTCACCATCTATGGCGACTACGACGTCGATGGCGCGACCAGCGCGGCGCTGCTGATCCTGCTGCTGCGCCGCCTGGGGCACGAGGCTCGCTATTACATCCCCGACCGGCTGCTCGAAGGCTATGGCCCCTCGGGCGAGGCGCTGGTGCGGATCGCGGGCGAGGGATCGAGCCTGATCGTCACGGTCGATTGCGGCGCCATGGCCTACGAAGCGCTGCAGATGGCGCATGACGCGGGCGTGGACGTGGTCGTGGTCGACCACCACAAGTGCGCCCCCGAACTTCCCCGCGCCGCCGCGCTGGTCAACCCCAACCGGCTCGACGAAGACGAACTGGCGGCAGGCCACGGCCACCTTGCCGCCGTGGGCGTAGCGTTCCTGCTGGCGGTGGCGACCGTGCGCGTGCTGCGCCAGCGCGGCTTCTTCGAAAGCCGCCGCGAGCCCGACCTCTTCGCCCTGCTCGATCTGGTGGCGCTGGGCACGGTGGCGGACGTTGCCGCGCTCCACGGGCTCAACCGCGCGCTGGTGGCGCAAGGGCTCAAGGTCATGGCCCGGCGCGATAACATCGGCATGTCCGCGCTGATCGACGCCAGCCGCCTCAACCGCGCGCCGACCTGCTCCGATCTGGGCTTCGCGCTCGGTCCGCGAATCAATGCCGGCGGGCGCGTGGGCGAATCGACACTGGGCGTGCGCCTGCTCACCACCACCGACCCTGACGAGGCGCGCGAAATCGCCGCCCAGCTCTCGCGCCTCAACGAAGAGCGCCGCGCGATCGAGCAGGCGGTGCAGGAAGCCGCCGAAGAGCAGATCTCCAGCCAGCACAACCGCGCCGTGCTCGTGCTGGCGGGCAAGGGCTGGCATCCCGGCGTGATCGGCATCGTTGCCGGCCGAATCAAGGAAAAGACCGGCAAGCCCACGCTCGTCATCGCGCTCGATGCCGACGAGGCGGGCAACGGCAAGGGATCGGGCCGCTCGATCACCGGCGTGGACCTGGGCGCGGCGATCATCGCCGCACGCGAGGCCGGACTGTTGATCGCCGGCGGCGGCCACGCCATGGCGGCGGGCCTCACTATCGCGCCCGACAAGCTCGAAGCGCTGTCCGAATGGCTCGATTCGCTGCTGGCCGCCGATGTCTCGCGCGCCAGTGCCCATCAGGCCATGCTGCTCGACCTTGCCCTGGCGCCGGGCGGCCTGACCCCCGCGCTGGTGGAAACGCTGGAAAGCGCAGGGCCGTTCGGCATGGGCTGGCCGGGGCCGCGCGTGGCCGTGGGACCGGTGCGCATCGTCAAGGCTGACGTGGTGGGCACCGATCACGTGCGGCTGATCGTCGGCGGACAGGACGGCGGGCGATTCAAGGCCATGGCTTTCCGCTCGGCCGAAACGGACATGGGCCAGGCCCTGCTCCACGCCTCGCAGGGGCGGCGCCTGTGGCTGGCAGGCCGCGCGAAGATCGATGACTGGGGCAGCCGTCCGGCCGCCGAACTGCATCTGGACGACGCCGCTTTTGCCGACTGAATCGCGCGATGTAATTTTTATATGGCACCGGGGGTTGACCCCCCCGCAAGGCGCCGCTAGAGGCGCGGTCCTGCCACCGGCACTGATCGGAATGGCCCCTTCGTCTAGCGGTCTAGGACGCGGCCCTTTCACGGCTGAAACACGGGTTCGAGTCCCGTAGGGGTCACCATCCGATACAGTGCCCGGCAGGCCAAGATGGCCTGTTGGCCCCTTCGTCTAGCGGTCTAGGACGCGGCCCTCTCACGGCTGAAACACGGGTTCGAGTCCCGTAGGGGTCACCAGCTAAGTAGTTGATATTGTTAGGGGGAATCGCGAAAATGCGGTTTCCGTGGCACTTTCGTGGCACATTTGGCGTTTTTCGAGGCCACCCCAGCCCCCGTTCCAGGCTCTTTTAGATCACCTCAATAGCTGCCCAGTAGACGAGGGATTCGTTCGCGGCAGCCGCCACCGACAGGCAAGCCCTCCCCACAGACCAGCCAGACATCCGCGTCAGGAACCGTAGATCTGATTGAGCTTGGCTGCTTCGCGGCCATAGTCCGCGTGATCGATCCATTTCGAGTAGTGCCGGAACAGCATTGCCGCGCTCTTGTGGCCAAGCTGGCGGGCGATATAGGCCGGGTTCACCCCGCCCATCAGCGCCGTCGTCGCGTAAGTGTGGCGCGTTTGATAGGCATCACGGCTGCGGATGCCGAGCGCACGCAGTGCGGGATGGAAATAGAGCTTCCGCTGATCCTGCACGTCCGGCCACGGCGTGTTTGTGACCGGGTTGATGAAGATCGGCGAATCGAGCCCCCGCATGAAGCTGTGCGCCTTCTGGCGTCTAAGCACGGCCATCATTCGCGGAGTAAGATCGACGTCGCGCACGGTCCTGGTCTTGGTCGATTTCTCCACGGCCCGGACGCGGGCACGCTCGACCCGGATGGACTGGCGCTTCCAGTCGACGTCGCGCCACTGGACGACGATCTGTTCGCTGGGACGCATGCCGGTCCCGAAGGCGAACTCATACCAGTTCCAGACCTGCTCGTCGTAACGCTCGTGCATATAGGTGAGGATGCGTTCGGTCTCTTCCCGGTCGAACGGGTCCGGCTCGCGTTTCTGATGCTTCTGGCTCTTGATCCGTTCCAGCGGCGAGCGGTCGATCAGCTCGTCGTCGAGAGCCATCTCGAAGATGCCGCGCAGCGGAATGACGTTGTTGTTGATCGTCTTGCCGCTGACCTGCTTCGCCCGGTCGGCGATGACCTTCTTGATCTCGCTCGGCTTGATGCTCTTGAGTTGCCGCTCACCGAAAGCCGGCGACCAGACATTATTGATCGCCGACACATAGTCGGACATCGTCGATTTCTCGACTACGAGCGTTGCGAGCCACTCTTTCGCATAAGTCTTGAAGCCCGCGTATTTGTTCCGGTCGGGTTTGGCATCACCCTTGGGAAACGTGCTTTCATAATCGAAGACGCCGAGATCGATTTCCTGATGGACACGGGCCATCAAGCGCTCGGCCGCCTTGATGTTAGCGGATGTGGGTTGGAGCTGGAGCGTTTCGCGATAGAGCCGCCCGTTCCAGCGGAAGCGGACGCGAATGCAGCTTTTCAGCGGCTCGACGCCAGTCCCTGGCCGTTTTCTACCCATTTGTGGAAGCCTTCGAGGTCGATGCAGATGCTGCCATCGGGAGCGCGGCGATATTCGCGGCCCTGAATCCACACGCCGTCGGCGATCTTTCGATAGACCGCTTTCTCGGTGTAGCCGGTCAGCTCGGCGAAGCGCTTGATGCGCACGTAGCGCGCGCCCGTCATGACAGTGCTCCGGTTGAGGAAAGGAAACCACGGACAGCCAACCGTCCGCTGCTTCCTCTCTCCTCCCGCTCCCTTCCCTTCCGGCCGATCTGCGATGACCGCATGGCCGGCCGACCAGGACGGGCAGGCGCTCGCGAACGTGGGTCTGGATAATCCTCGCAGAAATGGCGCATGGATCGCTGGCCTGTTGGGCAGCGCAAGCAGGCCATGACGCGACGTCAGTCTAGCATTTCGATCCTGGTCCTAAAAAGAGGCCAAGATCGCATATTTGGGCAACCCACTGCCTAATCTCGTGCTTTCGCCTGTCAGCCTATTGGCGTTGTCGCGCCTTGGAAGAGACTCGCAGCGTTCCACTCGCCGTTGTTGATGGCCTCGAAGAATGGGACAAATGATCGGGACGCATGGCGGCCTGCCGCGCGCGATCGCGGGCGCGCTGATTGACAGGAGGGGGTGGAGCCTCGATCGTCTCGGCGTCATCGTCAACATGACCGGTCCGCTCGCCGGCATGGCCTCCGCAATGCTCACCGGGTGGCTGGCCAACAGGCTCGGTCGGCGGCGGATACTTCTTGTCGCAGCGGCCGTTCAGCTTCTAGCCGTTTTCGCCGTGGCGGCAGCGGTCATGGCGACGGCAATCCCTGCCGCTGCCGTCGCCGCATGTGCAGTCGGTTATTTTCTCCTCTACACGCCCGCCGCAACCGCCCTCGCCGTCGTCATGATGGACCGCACCGCCGGTGAGGCGCCGGCCACGGACTATTGTCAGGATGTTTGCCGGGCGCGCGCCGCGATACGCTTGCGGGCCATGCCGATATGCTTAACCGGCGGAGCGTCGATGCCGCGTTCTTCGTTGGACCGATGATCGACGCGGACATCATAGCCGAGCGCCGCGAACTTATCGTTCAGCATCATCGCCCAGGCCGCGCGGATTTCGAGCAGCTTCACGCGGCTGTTCCATTCGCGCGGTTTCCGGCCGAACATGCCGTCGACAATCGGACGGGTCGGTATCAGCACATAGCCATGGTGGCGCTTGCCTCTGGGCGTATCGCCCATTTCGATCAGTGTCAGGTCGGCGGCAAAACCCGCGATGCAAAATATCTCGCTGGCGAAACGCTGCAGAACCGCGATCGACGCCGGCAGGTCCAGTTCATCGGGCAGCGCCACGTCGAACTGACGGCCAAGCTGCGCATCCTTGCGGATTTCGGCGGCTTCGAGCGCGTTCCAGAAACACTCGCGATCCTCCCACTGCGCGGGGCCCCCGGACGGCAGTATCAGCGCAGACCAGGCAACCGCCCGCTTGTTCACGAAATTGGAAAACCGGCCGTAGCGCTCATCGTACAGGCGGCAGCTGTTTTGCCATGCCGCGGCCGCGACGATACTGCGTCCGGCGCCGCGGCTGATGATATTCACATGGAAATGAAAGATCGCCATCTTTTCCGCCTGTCCCAGCGTCACGCCCGAACCGGACCGTCAATTTTCATGACTGGTCCTTCCCGCCGTCCCGCTACCATTCGGGTGAGAGGTCCTGTTTCAGCCCGGCGATCACCGCATCCGAGATCGCCTCAATGCATGTGCGTTCGATGCTGGCCAGGTCACCGTGGATCAGTTGCCGCGGGAACCGCATGCGTTGGCCCGCATAGAGGACAGGCAGCGCGATATGCGCGGTCGATGCACCGAGCCGGAGCAGTGCGATCAGATGATCCTCCAGCCTAATCCCCGGATCGCCGGACTCGATCGCGCGATACCAGCGCAGGCTTCCGCCCATTTCGGTGGCGACCTCCAGCTGCGTCAAACCGAGCGCCTTTCGCGCCTGCCTGATCTTCTCGCCGGAGAGCTTCTTGAGTTCCTTGAAGATCGACAGGTCGACGTCGGCGAATTTTCCATCGGATGCCATATGTCCTTCCTCCCCGGTTCGGCCCGTCGGGCTCTGTGGGTAATCCGGCAAAGGTAGGATCGTGGAGTAACCAGCATCAAGAATAGATGCCGATGATTTTAGAGGAATATCTCTGCCCATTTATAGCGGATGCGCGACCATATTTATGTTTCGACGCACAATGAGCAGTTAATTTCCATTTTCCTCCAAATCGGATCATTCAGGAACTTTATTGCCGAACCGGCACCAGATCAGTCCATGTGATCCCGAAAGCGAATTTATAAGGCTAAGTTCGCATATTTACGGCTAATATCGCCATTTCAGGCACCCCACTGCCGGGGCCTGTTGCAATCCTCTTCGTTTCAAATCACTCAGATCGTGTTGCGAGGGTTCAAGTCGAATCGGACCTGATACTTCGGACCATTAAGTATTCATCAACCATGGCGCGGGGCGCCAACATGGAGTCGTGCATGATGCCGATTGCCAAAGCGATGACGGCTGCCCTGGGCACACTGATCGTCACGACGACAGCCTGTGCCGGACCCGGCGGACATGGCCGACAGACAGTTATCGCGCCGGTGGCCGAGCAGCCGCGCATCGTGGTGGCGACGGTCGATGGGTTCGTTCTGCGCGCCGCCGTGACGAACCGGATGGAGTCGATGCCCGCACCCGTCACTGCCGAGCACATCCCGGTGGGGTCGGGCACGCATGTCGATGCGCGCCTGCTCTCCCGCCCTGCCAGCACTCTTCAGGAGAGATCGCATGCACATCCATAAGCCCACCCGCCTGTTTGGTGCGGCAGCCCTCGTCCTCCCCTTGTTGCTCGCTGCTCAAGGCGCAGCGTTCGCGCAAGCCGCCGATCCGCTTACCGCCGCCGCGCGCGATGCCGAAAGCGAGTTGCGGCAGACCTTCGTCAATCTGCAATTCGAGGATTTCGGGCCGGCGCCCGTCAAGGGCCCGATCTATCAGGCGACGGCGGGCGGCCGCATCATCTACTATGCGCCTGACAGCGAACATCTGTTGTTCGCGGAAATCTACGACCGCAACGGCCAGAACCTCACCGCGCTGGCGCAGAACGCCGCTTCAGCGAAGAAACTCGCCGGGATCGACACCGGCATGGCCCTCGCCATCGGTCCGGCGGGCGCGCCCACGGTGATTGAGTTCACCGATCCCGACTGTCCCTACTGCCGGGCGCTCGACCGCTTCTGGGCGGCGAAAGCGGCCGAAGGCAAGCCGGTGCGGCGCCTGATCTTCTTCGTCTCCGGCATCCACGCCGAGGCCGCCGCCAAGGCCGAGCATGTCCTTTGCTCCCCGGACAAGGAAGCGGCGTTCAAGGCGATCTACGCCGGAACCGCGCCCACGCCTTTGCGCACATGCGCGGAAGGCAAGGCCAGGGTCGAGGCGCATGCCGGAATCGTCGGCAAGACCGGCATCACCGGCACGCCGACCCTGATCGCGGACGGACAGATGATTTCCGGTTTCCGGCAGGCCGAGATCGAGGCGTTCCTCGACGGTAAGAAGGCGCTCGCCAATGCCGGCCGCTGATCGCCTTCCGGCTCCTCACATCGCGAACGCGCGGTGCATCGGCTCTGCCGCTGCCGCGCAAATCCCAATGCCGGCGGCGGGACCCGAACCGGGCCGTCCAGCCTCGCCGTCGGCCGACAGCGATCCTCATCGATGCCGGCAAGCAGTCCCCGGAGCGGCCCATCTTCCCTGGAGCAAGTGCATGTTGAAAACACTCGGCAGACAATCCGCCTCAATCGCCAATGTCGGCATTCCCGTAACCCTGCTCGCGCTGCTCGGGGCCGGTGGGGCTCACGCCTTCTCGGCGCCGGCGGCCGGCGACCTCGGCTACGACATCTACGATATCGTGGTCAATCAAGGGGTCAAAGGCCCGCTCGGCTTCGTCGGCGGCGTCGCGGCCTTCCTGTTCGGCGTGAGCAGGCTCTTCTCGAACATCATGATCGGCATCCCGACCATCGTGGCGGCCGTCTGCCTGATCAAGGCGGACTCGATCCTCCAGACATTCGGAATGGTCATCTGACGGATTGGTCCGCCGCCGCGCCTGGGCGCGGTCGGCGGACCTCAACGGGCCAGGGCGCATGAGGCGCACTGGCGGGACAACCCCCGAAGTTCAACCAGCTTCGCAGGGAGGTCACGACGCAAGGAGGAGAAGGCTCGTGGACGAGCGGCTACCCCAATATCTGCACAAACCCGTCCAGATCCTGTGGTTCGGATCGGACGAGTTCGTGCTCGTGATCACGGTGATCTTCGTCGCCGTGATCGTGGGCGGGATGCTCGGTTGGGCGCTCGTCGCGGGTCTTCTCCTTTTCGTTCCCTGGCTCCGCACCAAGCCGCGCGGCTTCATCCCGCACATGGCCTGGCGCTGGGGCCTGGTCCGCTGGTCCAACTATCCGGGTCCGACCCAGACTCGGTTCTACGAATGAGGCGGGCCATGTTCGGACGCAAATCCCCCGGCACACCCCCACGCGATCCGCTGATCGGCAAGCCGGGCAGCTATGGCATCCACCGCTACCTGCAAGGGGCGAGCAACCTGTTCGAGGAGAACCGGCTGTTGAAGCTCGCCGTCATCGGCCTGTTCGGGATCACGGCGGTGCTGGGCACGGTGATCTACACCTCCAACCAGAACACCCGGACGATCATCGTCCCCTACGGCGCGGGCGGCGACCTCTATGTCACGGGCGGCGAGCCGTCCGAGGCCTATCTGCGCTCGATCACGCGCAATGTCGTGTCGCTCTCGGGCACCTACTCCGCCTACTCCGCGGATCGGCAGTTCCAGGAACTGCTGAGCATCACGCACCCCTCGACCTACAACAGCCTGCGCGACAGCCTCAACCGGCTGCTCGACGAACTGGCCAATAATCCGACGCTCTCGATCGCGACCTATATCCGCCCCGACCAGCCCGTCACCTGGACCCGGACCGAGATTCTCGTGCCGGTCGAGAAGGTCCGGGTGATCGGCGGGGTGATCCGCAAGTTCCGGGGCAATCTTCGGATCCGTTACGTGATCGACAATGGCCGCTTCTGGCTGACCGCCCTCAATGAGGAAAATTTCGATGTCCAGCCTCGCTAAGTCCGCGCGGCCGAGCCTGATGCTGCTCGCCCTGTCGCTTGCCGCTCCGGCCGCCGCGCAATCCATCATGGTTCTGCCCGACCAGACCAGCACGATCCGCCTGTCAAACCGCGACATCAACCATGTCATCTGTTCGGGCGGCGAAATCGAGGACGTCAGGTTCAGCGCCGAAAAGGCGATCGCCGTGGAGCGCGCCGGTTCCGACGCCTGGATCAAGTTCCTCGTTCGCGAGATCGACGACGCCGGGATGGTGACGCGCAGCTTCGTCACCGTGCCGTCTGAGTTCTTCATCACCTGCAACGGCGCGGTCTATGCGCTCTATGCCGAGCCGTCGGATATTCCGGCGCAGACGGTGATGCTCCAGCCCGGCGCTCCCCAGCGCGCCCGCGCCAATGAGGAACTGCTAGGACCCCTGGTCGAAGAAGAGCGTGCAGTCTCGATCACGCTCTCGATGCTCCAGGACCGGATCCCGGCGAGCTTCACCAGCGTTGCGCCCCGATCCGGGCCGATCCGGCTCGCGACGCTGCCGGGCGCCACGCTGGAGGAACGACGCCGCATCGAAATCGACGGGTCCGGCCTCTCGGCATCGGAATATCTGGTCTCTGCCGCCGGCGGCGCGCAGCTCGACGAACGCGGTTTTCTCGACGGCGCGCTCGGCGCCAACATCTTCGCGATCACCCTCGACCGGGGCAATATCGAGGCCGGGGAAGCCGCGCGGCTGATCGTCGTTCGCCGGGGAGCCGGGCAATGAGCGGCGGGGACTCTCGCGGCGGTCGCGGGCCCCGCGGGCGCGGTCCTGCCGATCGCGCGGAGGAACTCGACCTCGACGGCTATGAGGCGGACCGCCCTCGTCCTGGCGAGAATACGCGCGGCCCCGCGCTGCTCGATCTCAAGACGCGGTGGCAAACGCTGACCGCACGCCAGCAGCTGCGTTTGAGGCAGCTTGGCGTTGCCGGTGCGATCGGCGTGCTGGGGCTCGGCCTCTACACGGCCAGCGGCGACAAGACCGAGCAGGCCGCGCCATCGCCCAGTTCGAAGCTCGACATGGGCGCGGGGCTTCGCGGCGACAGCCTAGAGGTCAAGCTGCGCGGCGACCTGCAGAAGATTCTTGATGGACAGCAATTGCTCGGCGATCGCGTCTCCGCCATCGAGGAAGGCAAGGTCGCGCCCGGTTCCGGCACGCCGCCCCATGCGCTGGACGGCGATCTTCCTCCGGCGATCCCCGGCTCGGTTCCCGACTTTCCCGAACCGCCCGCGACCGGTGACATCGATCCTTCCGTCGCGAAGCCGCCCGCGCCGCCCGCCGCGCCGCCAGCGCCTCCGGCCCCGCCGGTCGAGAAGACCGTGGGCGCGATCGGCGCCGCGACCAGTCCGGTCGCGGCCGCCGATGGGGCACAGGCCGCTAAAAAAAAGACGCGGACCATCTATTTGCCACCTGGTTTCATGAAGGCGCGGCTGCTGACCGGGATCGATGCGCTGGCGAGCCGGGATGCGACCAACAATCCCGAACCGTTGATCGCGCGGGTGCAAGCCCCCGCCGTCCTGCCCAATGACGTCAAAGCCAACCTCGCCGGCTGCTTCGTCATCGGCAACGCCACCGGCAGCCTCGCGAAGGAACGGGTCGAAGTCCAGTTGGTCAGCCTCTCTTGCGTCGATTTCGACGAACGCTCGGTGGTCGACCAGCCCATCAAGGGCTTCTTCGTCGACGCCGACGGCAAGAAGGGCCTCTCCGGCAAGGTCGTCACCCGCGCCGGCGCGGCCCTTGCCCGCGCGTTCATCGCCGGGACCATCACCGGGGTCGCCGATACGGTCCAGAATACGGTCGGCGACGTCTCGACCTCGGCGCTGGGTTCGGTGCGCACGCTCGATGCGGGCGACGCCGCCAAGGCCGGCATCGCCGGCGGCCTGTCGCGATCGTCCGAGAAGCTCACCGATTTCTATCTCGATCTCGCGCGCCAGGCGGGGCCGATCGTTGAGGTCGGCGCGGCGAAGGACGTCGTGGTTGTGATCCAGGAGGGCGTCACCCTCGATATCAAGCCGACCGCCGGAAGCAAGTTCTGATGCGCCGGCTCCTCATCCAACAGGGAGTATCGCCCATGCGGCCTCTATCGCCCGCGCGCCGATCGCGCGCCCTCTCCCCGCTTCTTCCGGTCTGCGCCGCCTTCATGCTGAGCGGCTGCGCGACGATGGGCTCGATCATGTCGCCCTATAGCGAGAAGTTCAGTTGCAAGAACGACGATCACGGCCAGTGCATCCACCCTGAGAAGGCCTATGCCGATGCCGTTGCGGGCGTCGCGTCGAAGTCCGATCCGGCGGTCACCAGGGACAGGAAGTTGCTCAGGGACGGCAAGGCCGCGCGCGGTTCCACTGGAACAACGTCGGGCGCCTTCGCCGGTTATCGCGATAGCGTCTATCGCGAGCTCCAGGGGCTGATCGAGCAGCCGGTCACGCCGATGCTCAAGCCCCCGCGTTCGGTCCGGACGCTGATCCTGCCCTATGCCGACCGCCAGCGGCCCGACCGGCTCTACATGCCGCGCTATGTCTATTCGCTGGTCGAGCGCCCGCAATGGGTGGTCGGCGACTATCTTGTCGCCCCGGTTTCGCCCGCGTCCCGCGCGAACGTGCTCGAACAGGTCAGGGACCGCCCCGACGATGGCCAGAATGATGCGGGGGCCCGGCCATGACCAGCTATCAATCGGGCATGACGCTGGCGCGGCTGCGCCGCAGCGTCGAGCGCGACAGCTATTCCGATTTTCTTCCGCTCGCCGCCTGGGTCGAGGAAGAACAGGCCTTCCTCACCATCGACGATGGCTGGGGCTATAGCTGGGAGCTGATCCCCTCCCCCTACATGTTCGCCCATGTCCATGAGGCGCTGCTGGGGCTGCTCAACGTCAATTTTCCCGAAGGCACGATCCTCCAGCTCCAGAGTTTCGCCGACCCGCTGATCGACGATGCGCTCGACGCCTTTCTCGACCTCAAGACACGGCCCGATCCGCTCATCCAGGCCTCGGCCCGGCGCACCTTCGACTATCTGCGCGCCGGCACCATGGGCTTGAAGGCCCTGCATGGCATCCCGATCCGCGATTTCCGCGCATTCCTGTCGGTCAAGACGCGCGCGCCGATGGACAGCGACCTGCGCCGCCAGATCGAGGAGCAGCTCGCCAAGCTCGGCATCCGCCCGATGGCGCCGAGCGAGATCATCTCGCTCTACCGGCGCATTTTCAACGGCGTTCATGCGCCCGCGCCCGGCGTCTTCACCCAGACCGCCGACGTGCCGCTGCGCCGCCAGATCATCGATGCCGGGCCGGCGCTCCGCTTCGACGGGCCGGAAGTATATCTGGGCAACCAGGTGGCGCGCTGTCTGACGCCCAAGTCGCCGCCGCGGCGGATCACCGCCGAACGTGCCAATCGTCTCACCGGCGGCATGCGCGGGTCGTCCGAGGACAGCGACCAGATCGGCGGGCCGTTCCTCTATACGCTCAATGTCCTCTTCGATCACTCGGCCTTCGAGATCCACAAGCGCGCGCAGATTCTCTCGGCGCAGAAGGCGGCGGGGTCCTTCGCGGTCGAGGTCGGCAAGCAGATCGAAGAGATCGGGTGGATCCTGGACGAGGCCGGAAACACCCGGTTCGTCTCGGTAATCCCCACCATGTGGGTGTTCGGCCGCGACCGCCATCAGGCCCGCGAGATGGCGGCGCGCGCCAAGCGGCTGTGGGAGAGCGAACCGCTGCCGTGGATGGTCCAGGAGGAATCCTACCTCAACCCGATCCTGCTGGCCGCGAGCCTGCCCTTCGGCCTGTACCCCGAGCGACGCACGATCGGTATGCTGCAGCGCGATTTCCGCGTGCCGGTGCGCGCGGGCGTGCTGATGTCGCCGATCCAAACCGATTTCCGGGGCGGCGGGCGGCCGGCGCTGCTCTACACGGGCCGCAAGGGGCAGCTCATCACGCTCGACCTCTTCGATCCGCGTATCAACAACTACAACTTCATCGTCTCGGCGGAATCGGGCGCGGGCAAGAGCTTCCTGCTCAATAACCTGTGCCAGCAGTATTTCGCGCAGAACGCGCTCATCCGCATCATCGACATCGGCGGCAGCTACAAGAAGCTCTGCACGCTCTGCTCGGGCCGTTACATCGATCTGGGCGAAGAGCATCTCGTCCTCAATCCGTTCGACCTGGGGCTCGCTCTCGACGGCGACGATCGAGAGTCCGCGATCTCGATGGCGGTGTCGATCGTCGCGGAGATGGCCAACGCCGGGACGCGCAAGGGCGTCACCACGTCCGAATGGAACCTGCTCAAGTCCGCCGTGCAATGGGCGATCGAGAGCGGCCGCGCGGAAGCCGGGATCGATGCGGTGCGCGAATGGCTCGGCTCCTATCCGGCCAACACCGTCTCCGATCTCGACCGGGTCGACCACCTCGTGCCCACGGCGCGCGAATTGGCCTTCAACCTGCGTGATTTCGGGTCGGACGGAGCCTACGGCCATTATTTCAACGGTCCCAGCACGTTCGACATCTCGAACGATGAATTCGTGGTGCTCGAACTCGAGCGCCTGAAGGCCATGCCTGACCTGTTCAACGTGGTCGTCATGGTGGTGATCAACGCGGTAACGCAGGAACTCTACCTGTCCGCCCGTGATCGCCCCCGCTTCGTGCTGTGCGATGAAGCCGCGCAGTTCATGACCCGCGAAGAGGGCCAGGACCTGTCGCGCCTCGCCGAGGCGATCAGCCAGGGCTATCGCCGCGCCCGAAAATATCGCGGCAGCTTCGGCATCATTCTCCAGAGCATGAACGATCTGCTGCTGTTCGGCGGCACGGGACAGGTGATCCTGGAAAATGCCGCGACGCGCTTCCTCCTGCAGGGATCGACCTATGACAAGGCGGTCGAAAACAAGATCCTCGACTATTCGGGTTTCGTCCTCGACCTCCTGAAATCGGTCCGCAACAACAAACCGAACTATTCGGAAGTCTTCATCGACAGCCCGCTTGGCCTCGGCATCGCCCGGCTCGTCGTCGATCCGTTCAGCTACTGGATCAACACCTCCGCGCCCGAAGACGTGGCCGCGTTCGAGGCGCTGGTCCGCGCCGGACGCTCGCCGCTCGAAGCGGTGTGCGATCTCGCCGGCGTCGATCCCGCCGGGATAATCGGCACGTCCTTCGATGACGCAGCGCCGCTGAAGCGGAGCGCGCTGTCATGACGCGGCGCTCCCCCTCCCCCGACCAGTTGCCGCTCCGGCTCGTGGAGAGCCCGGATGAGGATATCGAGCGGATCATCGAGGCGCGCGTCGCCGCACGGGCGGAAGCCGACGCATTGCGCTGGCGCTTCCGCCTGGTGGTCATCGAATCCGTGATGATCGCATCGCTCGTGCTCGCGGCCGGGCTGGTGCTCGAACAGCCCGCTGGCATCGTTCTTCGCGGCGCGGCGATCGTTGGCGGCGGCTGTTTCCTGACCGGGCTCATCCTCATCAGCCTGACCGGGGCCGCGGGCCGCTTGCTCGCAAAACTCAGGAGGAAAAGATGATGCTGGACATACTCCCGCCCAGTGGCGGCAATGAGCGCCTGACCCTCGTCGTGCGCAGGCCGGACGAATCCCTTCACGACTACCTGGTCCGCTGCCAGTGGGAACTGGGCGACCGGGTCCGGTTCCTCGCGTCCGTTCGCGATGCGCAATGGACCATCCTAGAAAGCGAGCGCCAGCGCTGGCGGCGGCACGCTCTCCTGCTAACCTTCACCGGGCCGGTCATCACCGCCCTGGCCTATGCCGCTCTTGGCTTGTGCGGGGCCGCGGACAGCGTGCTGCCAGTGCCGCTCATGGCCGGGCTGATCGCCTGTGCCGGAATTGCCGGCGCCGCGCTGGCGATCGGCATCGCCCGCATCATCGACAGCATCCCGAATTGGCTGGTCACGCGGAGGGCACGGAGATGGGCATGAACGGCAGCTTCTCCGGCTCGCCCGACCCGTCGTCGATCCGGCCGCTGATCGGCGACATGATCCGTTGGCTTGCCCGACAGATCGACGGCGGGATCGACGAAATCCCTCCTCGTCCCGGAAAACGGCCGGAGAATCTTTTGATCCGTCCAGGGATGGCCCCGCGCCTGCCGGGCGAGACGCAGGAAGCCTACGTCGAACGCCTGCATCGCTCGAATGAAGCCGTGCTCCTGATCATGACCCGTTCCGCGCTTGCCATGGAATATACGTCCGGTCGGGACGAGAGGATCGCGGCTCTGCGCTTTCGGCAGATCGTGGGCCTCGAAGCGGCGGCGGCCTCGATCATCGTCGGCCTGTTCCTGCTCGTCCCGGAAATGCCCCTGTTCATGCGGGCGGCCATTCTTGTCCTGACGCCGATCGCGCTTGTGCGGGGAGGACTTTGGTTCCTGCACCGCGCGTCGAGGATGGCAAATGCCCTCGCCCGACATGCCGAAAGGTGGGGCCGATGAACGGCATCTTCTCCGGCGCGCCTTGTCCGTCATCCATTCGCCTGCTGGTCGGCACCCATCTGCTGTTGATCCTCCAGTCTTCGCTGGTGCTCTGGTCGGCCCCCGACCTCGGCGGCAGCCAGGCGCTGATCTGGCTCACGCTGTTCCTGGGCGTCACCGCGTTCATCTGCGCGGTCTGCGGCGAGAGTCGTACGCCTGCCGTTCCCTGGAGGGAGCGCCGCCGTGGTCGATAGACGTGTCCCCCAAGGCTGGCATGTCCTCGCCATCCAGTCCGCGCTCATCGCCGGGTGTCTGGCCGGCGCGCTGATCGTCGCGGGGGTGGCCCACGCCGAGACATCGACCATTGGTCGTACATGGCCGATCGCCGAGCCCGACGCGATGGCCGAGATCGAGGCGCGTGCCGCAAAGCAGCCGCCCAATATGGCCGAAAAGTTCGGGCCGCGTTCGGGCTGGAGCGCATTGAAAGGCGCGACGCTCGGTGTCGCGCGCCAGAACCAGGTTCGCAGCGTTGTGCCGTTCTACACGCTCGATCAGGAAATCCGGCTGCCGGACGGCAAGCTGCTCTATCCTGCGGGCTTCACCTTCAACCCGCTGACCTATGTGTCGCTGCCGCAGAAGCTGGTGGTCGTGCATCCCCGCGATCTGGGCTGGGCGCTGAAGACCGCCGCGCTCACCGACTGGATCATCCTCACCGGCGGTGGGGACGCAAAGGACGATGCGCTCTCGCTTGGCGAGAAGCACGGCCGTGCCCTCTTCATTCTCGAGGAGCGCGTGAAGGAGCGGTTGGGCCTCACCGTCGCGCCCGTGATCGTCCGGCAGGTCGGCCAGAAGCTGGAGCTGACAGAGGTGCGCGTCGATCGCGCTCCCGTACGAAAGGCCATCCCATGAGTCGGCTCATCTCGATGCTGCGCACCGGCGCGGCGGCCCTCGCTCTGGCGCTCGTCGCGCCCGCCACGCCTGCGCATGCCTCCAAATGCGAGGCGGGCACCGTGTTCAATCCGATCACCAAGGTGCGCTGGAACTGCATCTTCCCGATCACGATCGGGGGCGTGCGGGTGGGCTCCTACGATAAGCTCGACAAGGAACTGGACGCCCAGTCGGCCTCCAAACCGCTCTGCGCCTGCCGCAAGGGTGCGACCTTCTGGTTAGGGGTCAAGGTTTCGTTCTGGTCACCCAATCGCATGGTTGATGTCGTGACCGAGCCGGGCTGCATGATGGCGCTCGGTGTCGATCTCATGCCGACCGGTGGGAAATTGCAGGGCAGCCAGTCGTCGATCTCGGACGGCACCAACACCCGCAAGATGTTCGCGCAGGCGCATTATTACATCTCGCCGGTCTGGAAGATGCTCGACATGTTCACGGACCTGCCGTGCATCGAGGATGATGGCTTCGACGTCGCGATGATCACCGAGGTGCTGCCGACCTGGCAGTCGGGCACATTGGGCGCTATCATCCAGCCCGAAGGCATCCTGTTCGGCAATCCGGCGGCCGGCCTCGCCTGTATGGCCGACAGCGCCGCCGCAGCTGCTGGCAAGGTCATCGATCCCCTGTTCTGGTGCATGGGCTCCTGGGGCGCGACCTATCCGGTCGCCGGCGACATCCATTTCGGGGACAGCGTCGAGGCCTGGGCGGGTCTCGCCGCGCGCTCGACGTTCATGATGGGCAGGCTGGGCGCTCTCACGATCCACTCGGCGGACGGCTGCTCGTTCAAGCCGCAGCCGATCTGGACCAAGAGCCGCTACAAGATGCAGATCATGGAGCCGGTCAAGGGCGGCAAGTGCGTCAACATCGGCCGTCCCGGCGCGCTCTGGACATCGGGCAAGCACGCGCCGGGCAAGGACAATGCCCAATTCATGTTGTTCGAGAAGGCGATCTGCTGCGCGGGGATTTCCACGCCATGAGCAGATCGCTTCCCCCAAACCGTGCGTCTCGCGCGGGTAGCTGCCCCGCTCGTCACGGAACGCTCCCCACCGTGAGCGGGCGCGCGGAAGGAGCGGCGGTGTGCCTTTCAACCGCCGCTCCCCCCTCGGTCAGCGCGGCCGAAAGCCCCCCGCCGGGGCCGGCAATGCCCCCTCCCGCCGTATCTCCGGTGGCGGCCGCGCTGACCATTTTTGAGGGACAGGCCGTCTTCAGGATACTCTCGCCCGGATCCAGCGCGTTCCGGGCGGGAGACGTGCTGCGCTTCGCCCATGGCTCGCGAACCACCCGCGCGAGGACGCCATGGTGAAGCGCGGCATCCTCCTCCTCGCGGCCAGCGCTCTGGCGCCGGCGCCGCTCTCGGCCCAGACGGTCGAGGACCGCGCCCGCGCCGCCGCCGAAGCATCCCGCGCGAAGACCTCGGACAGCGATGCGATCCAGCAGAATTATCTGACGCCGGGGCTTGCCGGACAACCGATCTCGACAGTCGACAACAGCCGGACGTTCAACCCCAATATAGCGTGCCAGAAGACGGCGACGCTGCTCGAACTGATCGCGCAGCCGGCGGCGACCGGCGATATCGGCACGCTGCGGATATCGCGCGACAAGGATCTCGACGGCACGGTCGACCAGACATTGACCCTGCCGGTGCCGGTATCGGGCATTTGCGCCAATGGCGTCGTCTCCTGTCAGCCGGGCACCTGGAACCAGTGCAAGAGCTTCAAATGGGATGTTGCGTCAGGCGGCGATCTCAAGCTCGCGCAAGTCGACCTGACCGATCTCGCCGGTTGCTACTGCATCAACAACAGCTGCGGCAGCAACCTCGTCTGGGGCAATATGGCCTCGGTGCTGAAAGACCTGGGCGGCGGCGTCATCGGCGCGCTCACCACGGCCGATCCGCGCGTCGGCGTCGCGCAGGCGGTGATCGACGGCCCGGCCATCCGTTACACTGGCGCCCAAAGCACGGCCTGCTCGCCCAACCCCGCGCTCCCGCAGACGGCCTATCGCGCCAGTCCCGCCACGATCCAGGGCGATGCCGCGAGCGTCGCCGCATCGAACAGCATCTTCCAGGCGCTCAAGGGCTCGCCCGCCGGCGTCGGCAAGGCCGAGCAGATCCGGTCCTGCACGATCACGCGGGAGGTGTCGTTGAACGCCGTCAAGGCGGACGATGTGATCGCGCATCTCGGCGGCGCCTATGCGATCTATGCGCCCGCACCCGATCAGCTCACATTGCAGATGGGCTCGCCGCGCGACGACAGCCTGCGAGGCGGGAGCTGCCGCATCTTCGAGTTTTCCATGCGGCTGCGGATCGATGATCCCGATCGCCTCGCGCAGTTCCGGCTCTCGCACTATTTCTTCGACGACTGGCTCCAGCTTCGCATCGACGGCGAGCTCGTGCTGTCCAATCCGGCGAACTGGACCGGGACCGGCCTGCCGCCCGGCAAGTGCGAGCGGAAACGGACCTGGCATGCCTATCCCAATCTCGACCTCAAGCCGTGGCTGACCCGCGGCGAGCATGTCATTTCCATGCGCATCGCGGTCGGCGGTGAAGGAGAGGCCTTCGCGCAGTTCGATGCAATGCTCGACCTCAGTTGCAACCCGACCGAGCGGATCGTCGACCTGTGCGCGGGCTATGCCGGCGACGTCAATTGCGCGCTTCATGACGAAAGCGTCGATGGCGTCGAGACGTTCCGCAACGGCGTCGGCACCGGCCTTACACCCCTCCCCCAGGCACGCCTGTTCGAGAGCGGCGCCTGCTCGCTCCGTCTCGCGCGGCCATGGTTCGAGCGTCAGCGCCGTTATCGTTGTACCGTCGATACCGGATCGATGCCGGAACCTGATCTGAGCCGCGGCGCCTATATCATCGACCATTCGACCGAGACCATGCTGGCCGACCGGACGAGGACCTCGGACGGGGGTTATGCCACCGCGTCACGGCCCTTCGCGCTGCCCGATCGCGGCTCGGTTCCGGCCTGCGAGCCGGTCTGCAAGACCCGCGCGCCCGCGCGCAATACGGCGGCTACCCTCGACGGAGTGGTCGGCACGAAACAGAATGCGCCTGTCGGGTGGGACACCTTCTACCATGCCTGCACGGCGGCAGGCGGCGGCGATGTCTGCCCTGTGGGTCCGGGCGAGGAAATCGTCTCGGCCTGCGGCTGCCTCGACGATTTTCCCGAAGCCGTCGTCATGATGCAGACCGTCCGCCTCGGTGGGGCCGACATGGTCTGCACGGGGGAAGTCCGATGATCGGGCGCCTCCTTCCCTGGCGGAAGCGCGCACAGCTGCTTGCGCTCGGCCTGTACGGCTTGCTGCTCGCGGGGCATGTCACGCCAGCGCAAGCGCAAACGCTCCCGGTCTGCGCGGTCGATCTCGATGGCAACGGCGATGCCGGTGATCCTGGCGAGGTCGCGAACTGCACGATCATGGCGGATGAAGAATGGCTCTGCCCGATCCAGCAAGTGATGTGCGTGGCCGATGCCGAGGGCGCGTATAGCTGCCCGCTCGGCAGCCAGCACTCATGCCTGACGCCGGTCGGCGGCGGCACGCCGATGTGCTCGCCCAATGCCTGCACCGGCAGCGACGGCACCGGAATTGAGGACGATCCCATCGTCGACGATCCCGGCGCGCCTGCCGATGGCGAAGTCGATGCCGAAGGGCATTGCCTCGGCAATATCGAGATATTCGCGGGACGCGCGGTGCGCTGCCGCCCAGCGGGTCTCAAGACCACCTTCTCGAACTGCTGCAAGGACAAAGGCAAGATCGTCAAGGACGGGATGGGCTCGTCCATCTCGTCGATCGGCACTAAGATCGCGGTGGCGAAAGGCGTCTTCACCGGCATGAAGGCCGCCTATGGCGCGTTCAAGGCGGGCGCGACCGCCGGCCAGGCCGCGAGCTCCGGCGCGAACGCGATCATCGCCGGGATCGATCCGACCTCGATCGCCATCAGTCTCGCGATCAATTTCATGATGGATTTCCTCCTGTCCGGCTGTGACCAGCAGGACATGGAAGTGGGCATGCTGCGCGGGTCGGGCATGTGCCACGAGGTCGGGACGTATTGCTCCTCGAAGATCCTCGGCATCTGCGTGCAGAAATCCAAGGGCCACTGCTGCTTCAACACCAAGCTTGGCCGCATCATCCAGGAACAGGGTCGCCCGCAGCTCAAGAGCTTCAACGGCCTTGGCTGGGGCACGCCGAAGAACCCCTATTGCCGCGGATTCACCCCCGAGGAATTCCAGGCGCTGGATTTCAGCAAGATGGACCTCTCCGAATATTATTCCGAAATCGAGGCCCGCGCCCAGGCCGACATCCAGATCGACATGAAGGACAAGATCGATGCCTATATGCAGGTCATCGGCCAATAACGCGCGCGTCTCGCTCGCGCTGGCCGGTATCGCTTTCCTCTCCACCTCCGCGCCAGCGCAGGACACCGCTCCGCCGGTAAGCGCGAGGGAGCGCGCGCAAGAGCAAGGCGACACGGCGATGGACCGGCTCGAACGCGCCACCGCCGCGCGCAAGGCCGAAGCGGAAATGCGCGGTCCGACCGCGCTGCCGACGCCATCGGACGAGACCCGCCGCCGCGCTTTCGAGGGGCTGCGCAAGCGCGCTCCGTCGCCGGCGATGGATGCGCGGGCGCGAACCGCGCTCGACAACGGCAAGGAGGCCATGGCCGCCGAGCACGACGCCATGGCCAGACGGCTCGGCCAGGCGCTCGGTCTCGATGCGCCCGACATGCAGGCCGTAGCCGGCATCACCACGCCTCCCGAAACCAAAGGCTGGGTGCCGGTGCTGTTCGTCTCGTCCTCGATGCCGGTGACGACATTGCGCATCTATGCCGGGCAGCTCGAACGGGTCGGCGGCGTGCTGGCCTTTCGCGGGATGCCCGGCGGGCTCACGAAGGTCGCGCCGATGGCGAAACTCTCCGCGGAAATCCTGCGCCATGATCCGGGATGCGAAGGCCCGGCCTGCGCGATGCGCGACGTGCAGTTGATCGTCGATCCGCTCATTTTCCGCCAGCACGGCGTCACCCGCGTCCCCGCACTCGCCATGGTGCCCGGCGATCCGGCGCTGCCCTATTGCGAGCGCGAGGATGATGCCCCGCGCGCCGCGCATGTCATCTACGGCGACGCCGCACTTTCAGGATTGCTCGAAGAATATGCCCGCCTCGGCGGCAAGCAGGAGGTGCGCGATGCTCAGACTCGCCTTCAGGGCCGCTAGATCCGGCTGGGCCGAACTGAAGCTGCTGCCGCTCAAGGCCGCGGTCGCGCTCGGCAGTTCGGGGCTCGGCCAGCCACCCCGACCCGAACAGTTGTGGAAGGCGTTCGGCATCGTCCTGCCGGTGGGCCTGCTGACGTGGTGGGCCATTCCCCAGGCGACGATCGTGATGAGCCCGTCGATCGACGCCTGGCTCGTCCGCAAGGCGCCGGGGCCGATCCATCGCGGCGATTTCGTATCGTTTACCCTGTCGCATCCGCTCGCCGGTCCCAAGCCGGTCGATGTTACCAAGATGGCGCTGTGCCTGCCGGGCGACCGCATCGACTGGATCGAGAAGCCGTCGTCTGCATCTGGCCCCATACATCCCGGCGAATGGGATGGCTGGTACTATTGCAACGGCAAGCTGCTCGGGATCAGCAAGCCTTATGGGCACAATGGGCAGAAGCTCGACCATTGGCGTCCGATGATCGGAACGATCCCGCCGGGCATGATCTATGTCGGCTCGTCGCACGCCAGCGGGTTCGACAGCCGCTACTACGGCCCGGTCGAGATCGAGCGGCTGAAGCGCATGGAGAAGCTGCTGTGATCCGCCTCGCCCTCCTCATCGTGGCGGTGCTCCTGCCGATCCTGCCTGTCCATGCGCAGACCGGCGAGCAACGCACCGGCTACTGGTGGTATCAGGCGCCGCCCAAACCCACGGAAGAGGATGCCGATCCCGACGCTCTCAAAAAGCCGGTGATCCCGCCGATGGTCGAACTGGCCACCTGGACGCCGCCGAAGATCAGGAAGCTGATCGAGGAACAGCGCGACTACGCGGCGACCGTGCTCACCGTCGATGCGGTCGCGGATTTCTGGCGTCTGCAGGACTTCGCCCGGCGCAAGGCCCGAGCCTTCGCCGGTGTCACGCAGATCGCCATGCTGCAAAATCCCGAACTCAACGCCAAGTCCGCCAATCCGATGGTCGGCGAGGCGCGTGACCAACTCTCCGCTCAGAAGGATCAGGTCCGCCGCCAGTATCTGCGTAGCCGCGCCAATGAATTCGCGCTGGTCATGTTCTCGCGTTCGACCTGCGGCTACTGCCGCGTCCAGTGGCCGATCGTCCAGCGCTTCCAGGACGAGATGGGCTGGCAGGTCACACTTCAGGACATCGACCGCAAGCCGGAACTCGCGCAGCGCTTCGGGGTCGAGGTCACGCCCACGACGATGGTGATCCGGCGGGGCAGCCAGCAGCGCATGGTGATCGCCAGCGGGGTCGAGGCCTATCCCAACCTCATCCAGATGGCCTACCAGGCGGTCCGGCTGCTCGCGGGCGATATCCGGCCCGAACAGTTCCTGACCGGCGCGGGCGAGGAAGACGGGTTCTTCGACGCGCTCGCCAACGGCCCGGTCTCCGCCACCGATCCGCGCGTCCTGGGCGGCGATCTGGTGGACGTTCGGATGGGACCCCGGCCATGATCCGCTTTGCCCCCATCCTGCTTACGGCGATGCTCATGGCCAATGGATCCGCGCACGCGCAGGCGCCGACGCACGAACAGGCGATGCGCGCGGCGATCCACCCGGTCGCCACCGACGCGAAGATGCGCCAATGGCTCGCCCGCGTTCCGGTGACGCGCGACTGGCCGCCCGACTTCGCCGAAACCATGAAAGGCCAGGCCCCCGCGTTCATCGTCGAGATGAGCACGGCGCCCGGCTGCATCCCCTGCGCCGATCTCTGGGCGCGGCTCGGCACATTGGGGCAACGCTATGGCTGGAAGGTCCGCACGATCGGCAGCCAGGAAGCGATGCTGCGCTCCGGGCGCCTCGGTCTGCCATGGGTCGGGCATCCGGTCGCCTGGGTCCGCCCTGTCGCCGATTCCAATCGCATCATTCCCGTCGCGATCGGCACCGATCACGCGCCCAACCTCGCGCGCAATCTCTACCTCGCCGCCAAGATGCTGACCGGGGTGAAGCCCGCTGTCGGCGTGCGCGGCATGGCGAAGTTCACCGGAATCGTGGCCGCGCCCACGCCTCCATCCTCCAACCGAGCAAGGAACTGACATGGGGAGCCAGACCCTTGCCCGCGCAAACGAAAGCTGCCCGCCATGGCAAACCCGCGCCGCCGCCTGACCCTGCTCGCCTTGCCCCTGCTGGCTTGCGTTGCCTTCGCCACACCGGCTTGTGCGCAAAGCTGGGCCGAAAGCTGGTTCGACAATGTGACCTATACCAGCCCCGGCTCGTTCGAGGACCAGACCCGCGGCTATATCACCGCGGGCGGCATGTCGGGCCGGATCGATGTCCATAACGACTATCTCATGTCGGTCACGCTGCCCAAGGTCCGCGCGGGCTGCGGGGGAATCGACATGTTTTTGGGCGGCATGTCGTTCCTCGATCCCGACTATCTCGTCCAGAAGCTCGAAAGCATCCTTCAGGCCGCCCCGGCGGTCGCTTTCCAGTACCTGCTGGAAACCCTCGATGAAAAAATGGGCAACATCATCTCGAAGATGGAGGCGGCGACCAACTTCCTCAACTCGATCCAGGTCAACGATTGCCGGCTCGCCAACCGCATGGTCCAGATCGCCCGGGGCGACGACAATATGTCGGGCATCATCGAAGAGATGACCGGCTACAAGAGCGTCCGCGAGGGCTTCTCCAAGAGCTATCAGCAGAGCCGCGAAAAGATTCAGGCGAACCAGGGCAATCCGACCGAGGATCTGCGCGACGCGCTGGAAAACTGCCCGGCCGAGGTCACCGACATCTTCAAGACCGGCTCGCTCCTCGCCCATGCCGCCGCGCGTGTCGGCGCGTCCGACTGGGCCGGCGTCATGCGCGCCCGCGTCGGCGACGTCTATATGCGCTGGGACCCGGCGGACAAGGTACCGCTGTTCACGGCTATCCCCGCCTGCGCGCGGCAGGACACCGAGAGCGTCGATGATTTCCTGACCGGCAAGGTCCAGACCCGCGCGATCGCGGTGCCGCCGACCTCGGCCGACTGCTCGACCGACGGCAGCGGCAAGGGCGCGCTGGTGCTCGCGCGCGGCCGGATGGAGTCGATCGCGATCAAGATCCGCACGCGCGCCGCGCTGACGGCGGAGGAACGCCAGTTCGTCGCCAATGTGCGCACCCTCCCCGTCTATCGTCTTCTGGAATGGGGCGTGCGCCAGGGGCTGGTCGAGAGCGTGATCGGCGATACCGACGAACTGGTCGCGTTGACGCTCGCATACCAGATGCTCAACGACCTCACGCGTAGCATAGATTTTGCCGTGTCCAATGCCGAACGTGGCGTGACCGCCGCCGGCGCGGCCGATGCCGGCAGCGCCCGGATCTGCCAGACCCGCATCCTCGCCAAGGGCATTGAGCAATTGAGCGGGCTACGCGACGAGGTGCTGCGCCAGCGCGCGCAGATGCGCCAGTCCTACATGGCCGCCCTCAACCAGGCGAACCTCTCGGCCAACTATGCCGGGGTCGTGCGCCAGCGCGACCGTGATGCGCGCGACGCCGCCGGCGCCGCCGCCAACCGCAACCGCTGACGGAGGGCCGCGTCATGCACCGCTTAGTTCGCGCGATCTCGGTCCTGATCGCTCTCTTCTCGGCCAGTCCCGCGCTGGCGATCGATGCGAGTTTCCACACCTATGACGGCTTTGCGGAGACGGTGGACGCCTTCCGCCTCGTCTCGATGATCTTCGGGGATTCGCGTTACGAGACATTGGTGCTGATCGTCGCGGTGGTGGGCATCGCGCTCGGCGTCCTGCTCGCCAGCATCCGCGGGCAAGGCATGGGCATCGTCGCCTTCGGGTTCCAGATGCTGATCGGCGTCGGCCTGTTCGTCGGCCTGGTCGCGACGACGGGCACGGTCCATGTCTACGACCGCGTCCGCAACGCCTATCAGCCGGTCGGCGACGTGCCGAACCTCATCGTGCTGGTCGCGGGCATGACCAACATGATGGAGCGCGCGCTCGCGGAAGTGATCGACGACAACACCACCGATCCCCATGCCAAGCTTGAGTTCGGGGCGGGCGGGCACAGTTTCGACCTGTTCCTCAATGCAGCGAGCCCGCGCGGCCCGATGACCGACACGTTCCTTGACGCGACGATCAAGGACTATGTCCGGCAATGCTATCCGGTCGCGCGGGTCTCGCCCGCCTATGGCGTCGACGACGATCAGCTGTTCCGCACGGCGACCGATCTTCCTGCCGCCTTTGCCGCGATGGCGGGGCCGGCGACCTTCAGCACGGTGTTCACGTCCACCGACAAGGGCGGCACGACGGTGAGCTGCAACGAGGCGTGGGAACATATCTCGACACGCCTCTCCGAACCTGCGCTGTTCGACAATTATGTCGCGCAGGTCTGCACCCGCACCGGCTACGACATCGGCAATGCGACCCAGCTTCAGCGCTGCCGCTCCAACATCGGCGAACTTGGCCAGATGATGATGGATACGCCGCTCTCGCTCCAGCAGTTCCTGACCAATGTGATGCTCGGCAGCACGGTGGGCGATGTGCTGTTCGAGGACAGTCCTGCAACGGCGGCGCGTGTCATGGCCAATCGCGCTGTCGTCTCGTCAGGCCTGGCCACCATGTCGACGGCCAACGAGTGGATGCCCACGATCCGGGCGACGGTCTTCGGGATCATGCTCTTCATGATGCCCGTCGCGCTGCTGTTCATCCTCACCCCGATCAATCTGCGCGTGGCTTCCTTCGCCCTCGGCCTGTTCGTCTTCGTGGCGCTCTGGGGCGTGATCGACGCCGGGATCTATCAGCTGACGCTCGGCCGCGCGACCGATGTGCTGGCCGAGATGCGCGCCAACCATGTCGCGGCCAATGCCTGGATGCTGGCGCCGTCGTCCGCGATGAAGGCGCTCGCCATCTTCGGGAGTTTCCGCACCGCGTCCGCGGGTCTTGCGGGGGCGTTCGTCTTCACGGTTTTCCGGTTCTCCGGTAATGTGTTCACCTCGTTCACATCCGGCGCGCTCGGTGTGCAGGGTCAGGGCACGGCAGCCGCCGCACCGCTTGCCACCAGCGAAGGCTATGCCGGCGCGCTCGAGGCGCAGGCGGGAGCAGCGGGCACCATGGCGCGGCGGGGCGCGGCTTCGAACTTCGGGGATTTCGGGGAGCGCTCGGCCTTCGGCGCAACCCGTGCGTTCGGTGCCGCGAGCAGCGTGCTCGGCGAACATGGCGGCGGCGCCAGCGGGACGGCCGCATTCGGCATGGGCAAGCTCGATGCGGCACGCGAACTGGGCGGGCTCTCCCCTGCCCTCACCGGCCGCAGCCTCACCGATCCCGCGACCGTGCGCGCCGTGCGCGACAATGCCGCGACCAGTGCGATCCATAATTTTGCCGAGAAGGATGCGCTCCGCAGCCTTGGCACCGGCTATTTTGGCGAGGGGCAATCCGGGGAACGTTCGTTCGCGGCCTTCACGCAGAAGATGGTCCAGTGGAAGGCGTTCGGGGATACGCGCGCCTATGACATGATGCTGTCCGGAGCCCAGCGGCATTTTGAGAGGAACGGCTACGACCAAAAGGATGCCGCGCTCAAAGCCTCGACGGTGATCGCCCAAGCGTCGGCTGATCCGACCTTCGCCAAACTGATCGCCAATACCTTCGACCAGGAGCAGATGCTGCGCAACGATCTTACCGGCGCGCAGATTCAAGTCGGCGCGATGGAAGGCCGGCGCGATTTTGCTGGCGACAATGTAAGGCGGATCGAGCGCGGCAATGTCGCGACCGAGCAGGCGCATAGGACCGGCAGCAATGAGGGCCAGCGCAACGCCGCCTCCATGCTCGGCCTCTCAGTCCAGGAAACCTCCCGCCGCATCGCCTTTATCAATGCGCTATCCGGAGAGGCTCGGTCGACAGCCATTTCCCAACTCTCCCGCGCAACCGGCCGCAACGAGGCGCAGGTCATGCGGGCGCTCGAAACCTACAATGCCGCCGTGCAGGTCGGCACCGCCGACGGTGCGACCGTCGAGGCCGCGCGCGAGGGCGCCAGCGTCTATGGCCGCACCCGCGAGGCAGCGGGCTTCGATTTTGCGGAGCGGTCGGGCAAGCTCGACGCGCAGCGTGAGGTCGGTCACGACGGTACGCGCTCGGCCGCCCGGATCGGGGAGCAGCGGCGACAGGCCGACAATGCCGGGTTCGCGGAAGGCGCGGCCGCCGCGGGCATGTCGGTGCGCCAGGCCGCACATCTCGACAGCTTCATCCGCACGCTGTCGCAGGGCGCCGGCAATCAGGTCGACATGGCCGAAGGTGGTGCGGCCGGGATCGCTGACCGCGCTCGCAACGAACGGATGACGCGGATCATCGATAATGAGCGCCTGACGCGCATGCAGAAGCTGCTGGCCGATCATGGTGTCGACATGTCGAAGCGGCAGATCGCCATGGCGCAGAATGGCGATCTGAGCCTCAATCTCACCCCGGAGACGGCGGCGCAGATGTGGCGCGGCGGGCTCATCAACGAGAGCCAATTGGGCGCGGTCGCCAATGGCGGGCGGGCAAGGTTCTCGTTCGCCGACAACGATCTTCTCGTCTCCAGCTCGGTCGGGTTCCAGCAATCGGCCCGCAACGATACCTCTACGCGGTTCGAGGCAGGGAAACAGGCCGGGCCCGACACGATCGAGCATTTCCTCAGCAGCGGCGAACAGGGCCAGGCGATGATGCAGAACTGGCTCAAGGGCGGGTTCGAGATGGACCGTCATGGCAACTGGCGTCTGAACCCGCAGGTGGCCGATACGCTTACGCGCGACGTGCAGGCGATCATCGCGCAGACCGGGTGGCAGCGCGGGCTCTCGCGATCCGCGCAGGATAATGTCACGATCGGTACAAGCGTCGGCGCTCAACTCGGAGGCTCGGTTGGGGTCGATGAATCGGAGGCGATAGGCGGTCGCGGGCAGCCTGCAGAGAAAGGCAAGCAAGCGGGCCAAGCGCAGTCGCCACAGAAGACCACGTCGACCTCAGGTCGAGTGGGCGCCAGTCTTGGTTTTGAAAGTCGTGACGTCGGAATCAGCAACGAGACAGCACAGTCGTCGATTGACATCGTCAACTACGACGTGCGCGAAGCGATTGCCGCCGCCGAGCGCGAAGCCGCGCGCTCGAGCGACCCGGCGGCGACCTTCTCGCGTGAACTGTCGGACCGGATTCTTGGCCCGGATGGCATACGCAACCGATATCTCCATGATGCGGATTCCGGCCGGGCAACTTTCGACATTACCGGGCCCCTGACTTCGGTCGAACAGAACTCCGTCCTGAAGAGCGGTAGATTTTCTACGGACGTGGATGGCAGCCCCGGCGATGGCGACAGCAGCTTCAAGAATCGTTAGTGCTTGAAGAACCGACTAGGGTGCTGAAGGCTCAGCGGGTTGCCGATGTAGAGACCTCCCGACCGTGGATCGAATATATCGGTGCCAGCACGAAGGTCTTCCATTCCTCGCTCATGTTCCTCCCACATTCTTTTGGAGGTTCTGGCCACCGCTTCATCGGACACAGGCGTACCCTCGCCCGTCGATGAAAACCCGGCCACCCACTGCTGCACATAGCCGAGTCCAAGCACCATGAGTGCCGTCATCGGAAAGAACAGGAGGTTGAGAAAACCGGCCGCCGCACTGTCGTAGAACGCCTCAAGCGGCGCGATCCTGGTCGATGTAGCCATGCCAATCCACCAGACCGGAATTGCCGACCACCACAGCTTCGCGTACCACGGACGCCAGAGCCAATCGGACGGTTTCAGCCGAGGCGATGCCGGTTCGGGCGCTTGAATATGGGCGGCGTTGTTCATCGCTATATCCTCACTGGAGGACTATAGCAGAATTCTGTCGGTGTTCCATCATTTGTGAATCGGCTCGATCTGGAAACCGATTGGGAACAACGCTTCTAATCTATCGGCATTGACCCATCTTTGCGAACAGGGATCGATGTGGCGGCGTCAATTCCAGAGAGAGGGTATTGGCGCCGCCGCAATAACCGTCACCAATGTCAATGCATGACGGTCGTTCTTGCCAGTTCCGGTAAATGTCGCGGTTGGGACAGCTTTTGCGGTGTCCAACACGGACTGCGTCTCAGCCGCTTCTGCTGGGCATATGACTTACAAGGTCGGCACGAGACCGTGCATTTTCCATATCTCGAGCATCTCCATCCCCGGGCAACCCCATTCTCGGCACCTCCGCTGATGCGAGCGGCGGCGCGACCTGTAAGGCTGGCAGTCATGATGTTTTCAAAATCTGAAGTCCGGCTAACGGCTCGGAAATCATAAAATAGCGCATGGCACCTTCGCGCAAAAAGCCAGCGCACAACAATATCCAAGTTGGGGGTTGTTGTTGATGAAAATCCCGCGATTTCTGTCATGCTCCTCTGCAACTAAGAAGGAGGTGAGAGCATGGGGAGCGGTAACGAGCCGGGCAACGACGAATTGAAAGAACAAGCGCTGGAAATGATGGAGCAGTCCTTGGCGATCCTATACGCCTTGCAGGAACCCGCTGCTGCCGATCTCCACGATGTGATTGAGAGGGTCATGGGGTCGTCGGGCAAGATGGGGGAAGAAGGCGAGGTATGGGATTCTGTTTTTACCGATCTACCGCACCTGACCATGCGGGCCTTGTTCCTTCATCGCAATGACGGCTTTACCGTTGGCCAGATCGCACGCCGCCTCCGCATCAGCGAGGCCGACGCGGCGGAGCGCCTCGACCACGCTGTGCGCTATGTTCGCGCGCCTGCATCACCAAGAATATAGGCAGCGCTAGCGGAAAGACATTGCCCGGCCATTCCGCCAAAATCCATGTCGAACCGTAAGCCTTCAATGTACCTGCTGGTCCCAAACGCGAGCGGCTCCCTCTCCCATCACCTCCACCCTTTCCTCGCTGCTCCCGCACTTCACCTAACCACCACCCTTCCGCGCTGCTCGCCGCAAACAGGCTGACCTGCAGGCGTCGGAGGGGCGCCTGACCTATCCCGGCAGCAATTGCTTCTCCAACGCGGCAACAAGCTCCTGCCTCTTGCCAGGGTCCAACCGGTCCAGGTTACGTTGCTTCCACAAGACCGCGGGCAGTCGCCTCGCCTCATCAATGCCCGCAAGCGCCCAGTCCGGTTCACCACGCTTGAAGCCGACAAGGAATTGCCGATGAGTGTCAGGCATCCCGGCAACCATGCGCGCGATGATGTCTTCACGCGCTGATTCCAGTTCCGCCAGAGTGATCGGCTGGTGAGTCATTCCGACGAAACCGCGCTCGAACTCCTCGGCGAGCGGTTTACGGGCGGGAGCGAGAACCTCGGCCATCGGGCGATTATGGCTGGCGAGGTAGACGAGAAATGCACGTCGCAAATCGTCTGTGACGCCTTCGTTCGCCAGCAAGTCGCGGACGTCGAAGAGGTCGCGAGGGTGCTGCCGGTCGAGCGCCGCCACGATTTTTCCCGCATAGAGATCGGCGAAGGACACCACCTGAATCTCAGCAAAACCAAAGGCGTCCTCGACTGCGGGAACGACACCCATAACGACGGGATCATAGACCGTCCCGCGCAACACTGGCGTGACCTCGATCTTGATCTGCACATCATCCGCACGAACGATGAGCTTGGTGACGATTTTTTCGTCAGCGGAACGCGACGCATGAATCCTGGCTCCGACCAGTCCTTCCTTGATGCGTTCCTTGATCCGCAGCATCGCCGCATCGATCGTGGCGAGCGAGGTCGCGCGGTCCTCGATCGGCAGATAGGTGAGGTCGATGTCCACCGAAAGTCGCGGCAGGTCACGCACGAACAGATTGATCGCTGTTCCGCCTTTCAGCGCGAAGATATCCTCCTTCGCGACGTGAGGCATAACACGCAGAAGAAGAGCGACCTGTCTCCGGTAGCCGTCGAGAAACGCCATACAGCTATTCTCCCGCCAGGTCGGAGGGCACGGTGATGTTGTAGCGCCGGTCGAGCTTCCCTCCTTTGACCAGGACGCGTTTGCCCGATCCGAGATCCAGGCGGGAAACATCGAGCTTCGAACGCCAGGCATGGCCATGGCGATCCGCGAAGAAGAGGAAGAGACGCTTCACTTTTACGCTCGCGCACGCCTCAAGAAGTGTCTGAAGGCGACGTGGGCTGAGGTCGCTCATTCCTTCCATCAGCATGTCGACCTGATGGAAGCTCTCATGGGGAAGCTCATCGAGCAGTTCGAGAACGGCGCGTTCCTTGCTCGAACAGCGGATCGGCAAGGTCGTGCCGGCGGTGCTGGACATCCGGGGCGCAGGCTCGGGAGGAATCTCGCCGTCGACTGGAAACAGCCGGAGGCTGTTATGCCAGCGGAACGAGACATCGAGTGGCAGGCTGTCGAGCCATGTCGGCGGCCGGCTTGGCCCATAGAGATGGACTTCGCGCACCGTTATGGAGAGATAATGAGCGTAGCCCTGCTGTTCGAGCGCTGTGCGCCCGCCAACTGTCAAAGGCAGGTCCAACAGGGATTGCAGTGAGATAACGGCCTGTTCCCAGGTGAGCGGTCCACGCGAGCGGCGATAGACGCGCCGGGTCGGGCTATCGAGCCATCCCGCGCGAACATATTGGCTCCGCAGCGATGATGAGTAACCATGGGCTTCCATCCATGCCGCGTCGACCAGCAGGCTCTCTGGGAGATCCCGTTGCAGCCGGTTTAATTTTCCTAATGTTTGCGAAGCCATGCTATGCATTTTGACAGATTGGGAAACTACTGTCGAGTTTATTAATTTCGAAATTGGCTAAGCCTTGCTTGGCATTATCAGAGCTCGGCAAACTGGATCGTGCGACCGTAGGTCAATACACTTATCCGCCCTAGGCATGGCGATTCGCGGGCCAATTGACGGGATGCGCAACACGGCGACACCGACAGGACTGTCAAGGACTGCGCCGTTTCGCCCTGTGGCGCGGGCGGCGGGGTCCAGCCTCAATGATCCCTTGGTCGTTTCGAAGGATCTGCGCGTCGATGAGCGCCCTGGCGACAAGCTCTGAGCGCTTGTAGACGCCGTAACGCTGCTTTGCGTGGGAGACGAAATAGCGCACCGAGGTCTCGCTCAGACCGAGTATCTGGCTGATCTCCCAATCGCTCTTGCCGACGGCGACCAATGCCGTGCATTGAGCTTCGCGGCGCGTGAGCCTGGGTACGTCATGTCCGCGCGAGGCATGATGTAGTCTGAGGCCCGCCTTGAACCCGAAGGCAGCGACGATGTGGAGCGTCGTCAGTAGCGATGGCGAAGCCATGATCGGCTCCGCGCGTGCGAAAGTGCAAGACGCATGGGATTCGCTCGGTATGTGGAGCGGCACGGTGACACCGTGGACGAGACCATGCAGCCGCGCTTCTTCGAACAGGGCTGATTGTGTGCCTGTGAGATCGACATAACCGGGAATCTCGTCCCAGCTGAACGGGCGGTCCAGCAACTGGCTCACCTCATAGACTGGATCGATGACGTACGCGTGGCTCTCGGTGTAGAAACGCACGAACTCCGCCGGATAGTTGGTAATAACCAGCGCCCGTTCGACCAAGCGTGGGAGGCCGCCATGTTGGATCATCGCGACATAGGGGAAGCCCATTTTCGTGGCGGCATCAGCTAAGGCGGCGAGCAGCGCTTCCATTGAAGAAGCGGCATTGAAGCGTGAGAGTGTCTCACGCATTCTGGCATTGACATACATGGCATCCTCCTTGGGTTGTGTTGGCCGTGCACCGGCAAACGTGCCAGAAGAAGCCGTTGTGATACCTATGGGAGATAGGGGGCATTCACAGCCGTCAGCCAGCGCTATGGCTGACGCGTGAGGCTGCTAGGGCAATCGTGGATTCGCTGTTTCGAAAACCTGGCTCAGGATCCGCGACACCGCCGCCGGTATTATTCTCCTGCGAAACCTGCGCGGAACCGTTCGGCAATCGTTAGTCTGAAGCATCGTTACGATGTCCCACGCAATTTGGTGTTCTGACATTCGACTGCCTCCTCACGCCATCGTGCCGATGGTTCGCCGGAACCGCGCCAACGCAATGGCGAAGAAGATCGCGCCGATAGCAATGATAGCCAGGAACTGGGGCCAGACCACGTCAAAGCCCGCGCCCCGGTAAAGGATGGCCTGCGCCATCTTCACGAAATGGGTGGTGGGCGCGGCCAACATGACCGTCTGGACGAACTCCGGCATGCTTTCGCGCGGCGTCGAACCGCCGGACAGCATCTGCAACGGCAGCAGCACCAGCATCAGCAACAAGCCGAACTGCGGCATGGAGCGCGCGATCGTCCCCATGAAGATGCCGATGGAGGTCGTGGCGAACAGGTGCAGCCCCGCTCCGGCGAGGAACAGCGCGATCGACCCTTCGACGGGAACGGACAGTACCCCTTCCACCATCACGAAAAGCGCGAAAGCGCAGGCGACCAGGACAACGAGCCCCATGGCCCAGACCTTGCTGGCCATGATCTCGAACGGCGTCACCGGCATCACTAGCAGGTGTTCGATCGTGCCGTGCTCGCGCTCGCGGATCAGGGCCGCGCCCGTCAGCACGATCGACAGCATGGTGACGCTGTTGATGATTTCCATGACCGCGCCGAACCAGCTTTGCGCCAGCGTAGGATTGAACCGCACGCGCAGCGCCAGCTCGACCGGGACCGGCGTGCTCGCACGCGTGCCTTTCATGAATTCGGCAACTTCGCCCTGCACGATCTGCTGGATGTAGCCGCCGCCCGTGAAAGCCTGGCTCATCCGCGTAGCGTCAACGTTGAGCTGCAAGCCGGGTTGGCGTCCCGCAAGTACGTCTCGCTGAAAATCGGGCGGGATGTCGAGAGCGAACGTATAGCGCCCGGCATCCAGCCCCTTGTCCACTTCGTTCAGTCCCACGATCGAAGGGGGCGTGAAGTGCGGCGGATAAAAGGCGCCGGTTATCCGGCTGGAAAGCTGCGACTGGTCTTCATCGACGATCGCGATAGGCGCCTTGTGCAGCGTTTCCGGCATGGCGGTTGCCGCGACGTAGATCCCCACCGAGAACGAATAGAGGATCAGGAACAGCATCATCGGATCGCGCCACAGGCTGCGCAGTTCCTTGATGCCGAGCCGGTAGATGTTGGCCGCGTGGCGCATATCAGCTCTCCTGCTTACGCAGCAACGCGACACACAGCGCCAGGATGACGGGAAACGTCGCGAACAGCACGAGAAGGTCAGGCCAGAGGTCGGCGAAGCCCAGCCCCTTGGAAAAGACGCCGCGGCAGATGGTGACGAACCAGGTCGCGGGATATATCGATCCGATCACCGCGCCCGCCCCCTCGAGCGAGGACACCGGGTTGATCAGGCCGGAAAACTGCACGGCGGGCAGGATCGTGCCGATGGCGGTGGCGAACATCGCGGCAATCTGGCTGCGCATGAAGATGGAGAACAGCAGGCCGATGGCCGTCGCCGACAGCGTATAGAAGAGAGCGCCCAGCGTCATCGCGAGGAAACTGCCCGTCAACGGCACACCGAACATCGTGACGGCGAGGAACACCAGCAAGACATAGTTCAGCATGGCGAGCGCGACATAGGGAAGCTGCTTGCCCAGCAGGAATTCCACCTTGCTGATCGGCGTCACGTAGAAATTGACGATGGAACCCAGCTCCTTTTCCCGCACCACGCTCAAAGCCGTCAGCATCGCCGGGAACAAGAGCAGCATCATCGGAATCACGGCCGGCGCGATGGCTACAAGGCTTTTCACGTCCGGATTGTAACGATAGCGCAGCTCGATATTGACGAGACCCATCGATGGCCGCGCACCTGTTTCCTGCACGGCCATTTCACTGAGCCAGTGGGCATGCAGGGCCTGGACATAGCCTTGCACGGTCTCGGCCCGCTGCGGCATGGCGCCATCGACCCATACACCGATCTGCACCGGCACGCCCCGGCGCAGGTCGCGCGCGAAATTGGGCGGAATCTCCAGGGCCACGCTCAGTTCGCCCGAGCGCATCCGCCGGTCCAACTGGCTATAGTCGGTGATCGGCGGCCGTTCGATGAAATAGCGCGATCCGGCCAGGTTGAGGACGTAGTTCTCGCTGGTGGTCGTGCCGTCGCGGTCCAGCACGGCGAACGGCAAGTCCTCCACGTCCATGCTGATGCCATAGCCCATGATGAACATCAGGATGACGCTGCCCAGCAGGGCCAGGGTGGCGCGGATGGGATCGCGGCGCAATTCCAGCCCTTCGCGCCGGGCATAGCTCATCATCCGGCGCCGCATGAACCATGGGGAGCGGGCCGGTGCAGCCGAAATGTCCTGATCGGCCGCGGCAGGCGCGCCCGCAGGAACCGGATCGTCCCTCTTTTCTGTCGGCGTCTCGCCGCTCGCATCCTGAAGATAGGCGATGAACGCTTCTTCCAGGTCCGCCGCGCCGCGGTTCTCGACAATGGCGGCGGGGGTGTCGCTGACCAGCACCTTGCCCGCATGCATCAGCGATATGCGGTCGCACCGCTCCGCTTCGTTCATGAAGTGCGTGGAAATGAAGATCGTCACCTTGTCGCGCCGGGACAGGTCGATCATCATCTGCCAGAACTGGTCCCGCGCGATCGGATCGACGCCGGACGTCGGTTCATCCAGGATCAGCATTTCCGGCTTGTGGATCATGGCGACGGCTAGGCTGAGCCGCTGGCGCTGGCCCAGCGGCAAGGCGCCGGGCAACGCATCCATGATGCCATCCAGGCCGAACCGCTGCGCCATTTCCCTCACGCGGGCCGGCACTTCCCCGGCGGGAACATGGAAGAGCTGGGCATGCAGCTCGAGGTTCTGCCGGACCGTCAGTTCCGAGTAGAGCGAGAAGGCCTGGCTCATATAGCCAACGCGCCGGCGCGTCGCCATGTCGTCATTCTCGACCTCGCGGCCGAACAGCCAGGCCTGGCCTTCGCTGGCTTTCAGCAGGCCGGTCAGCATCTTCATGGTGGTCGACTTGCCGCAGCCGTTGGAGCCGAGGAATCCAAAGATCTCGCCGCGCTCGATGCGAAAATCGACATGATCGACTGCCGTGAAATCACCGAAACGCATGGTGAGCCCCTGCGCCTCGATGGCGATCTCGGCCTCGCCGCCGTCGCTGCGCGGCGGAATCTCCACCGGCTTGTGCCCGCGGCGGCGCTCCTCGGGAAGCATCGAGATAAACGCCTGTTCCAGCGACTGTTCGCCGGTGCGTGCATAGAAGTCGGCTGCGGTGCCGGTGGCCAGCACCTTTCCCGCGTCCATCGCGATTAGCCAGTCGAAGCGTTCGGCCTCTTCCATATAGGCCGTGGCGACCAGCACGCTCATGTGCGGGCGGTTCGCGCGGATGCGGTCGATCAGATCCCAGAATTGCGCGCGCGACATGGGATCGACGCCGGTTGTCGGCTCATCCAGCAGCAGGAAATCGGGATCGTGGATGAGCGCGCAGCACAAGCCGAGCTTCTGCTTCATGCCGCCCGAAAGCTTGCCCGCCGGGCGCTTGCGGAACGGCGCGAGGCCCGTGCTTTCGGTGAGGTCGGCAATGCGGCGCTCGCGTTCGGCCGCGTCCTGCCCGAACAACCGCCCGAAGAATTCGAGATTTTCGTCGATGGAGAGCGTAGGATAGAGGTTCTTGCCCAGCCCCTGCGGCATATAGGCGATGCGCGGACACACGGCGTTGCGGTGGCGGGCCTCGGCCATGTCGCCGCCCAGCACCTCGACCCGGCCCTCCTGGATGGCTCGCGCGCCCGCGATCAGGGAAAACAGGCTGGACTTGCCGACGCCGTCCGGGCCGATCATCGCCACCATGCGCCCGGCGGGGATTTCAAGATTCACATCATCGAGCGCCAGCACCTTGCCGTAATGCAGGCTCACGCCCGAAACGCGGGCGACAGCTTCCGTCATTGCGGCACGTTGACGGTCAGTTTCGCGGGCCATTCGGATTTCGGATCGATCCGCACATAGGCCATGCCCGGAAGGCCGGTCTTGACCTGGGTGATATAGCGATCGAGCAACTTGCGATCGATCTGCGCCTTCACGCGGAACATCAGTTTCTGGCGCTCGCTTTGCGTCTCCACCGTCTTGGGCGTGAACTGGGCCACATCGGCAACGAAGCTGACTTTCGCAGGGATCGCACGATCCGGAAGCGCATCGAGCACGATGCGTACATCGCTGCCCAGCGCCACCTTGCCCGCGACCGTTTCCGGCAGGAAGAAGGTCATGTAGACGTCGCCCAGATTGACCAGGTTGAGCACGCGCCCGCCGCCACCCACGACTTCGCCCGGCTGGGCGACGCGATATTGCACGCGGCCGGCCGTCGGCGCCTTGAGGTCGCTGTCGCGGATATCGGCCTCGATCCGCTGGATGGTGGCGCGCACGGCATCGACCTGCGAACGCGCGCCGATCACCTGGTTGCGCGCCGTCGTGATCGCCGCGTCGACGGCCGCGAGTTGGGCGCGAGCGGCCTCCACTGCCGCCGCCGCGCCTTCGACGCGGGCCTGATCGTCATCCCGTTCCTGCACGGCGGTCGCACCTTCTCGCGCCAGCGTTTCCGATCGCGCCAGCCGCTTGCGCGCCGCGTTCAGCTCCGCCTCACGCTGGCGGACGCCGGCGAGAGCCGCCGCCCGGTTGCTCTGCTGCTGCGCGACCTGGCTGGTCGCGATCTGGATGCCGTTCAGCGCCTGCGCCAGTTGCGCTTCGGCTTCGGCCCTCTGGGCACTCAGCACGTCCGTATCCATATGGGCGACGACTTGCCCCGCCTGCACGAACGCGCCTTCGTCGACCAGGATTTCGCGGATGCGGCCGGGCGATTTGGCGGAAACGTCGATTTCAACCGCTTCGATCCGGCCGTTACCGCCGACGATGCCTTCGGGCAAATCGCCGGGCTTGAGCACCTGCCAAAGGAGCAGAGCTACAACGACGAGCGCCGCCGCGATGCCGCCCCTGATGAGCCATGTCTTCCGGGACGCCGTCATCGCCTGTGTTCTCCGCCTTGATCGTTGCTGTCGTGGACGACTTCGGCGGGAAAGCCCCCGCCAAGCGCCGCGTAGAGGGCTATGCCGCTCGCCAGATGAGCGCGGCGCAACTGGATCAGCGCCTGTTCGGTGTCGAAAAGGTCGCGTTGCGCGTCCAGCACTTCCAAATAGGCCGAACGCCCGTTGTCGAACCGCAACCCGGCCAGCCGAGCCCGTTCGCGCAAGGCGTCCAGCGAGCTGCGCGCGGTGTCGATCCGCAACGCCAGTTGCCGGCGCCGGACCAGCGCGTCGGAAACATCACGAAACGCGCCCTGCACGGTCTTTTCATAGCTGGCCACGGCTTCGACCTGCCGCGCTTTCGCCAGATCGAGGTTGCCGGAAAGGCGGCCCGCATTGAACAGCGGCAGGGCGATCGTCGGGGTGAAGCTCCACGCGCGGCTCCCGTCGCCGAACAGCCCGTCGAGATCGGAACTCGCCGTGCCGAAGGCACCCGTCAGGCTGATATTGGGAAAGAACGCCGCCCGCGCCGCGCCGATATCGGCGTTGGCCGCCCGCAATTGATATTCCGCCGCCACGATATCAGGCCGGTTGACCAGAAGGTCGGAGGGCAAGCCCGGCGGAAGGGCGATATCCGGTCCGGTTTCGGCAAGACCGAGGGGCCCAGGCACGATCTCCACGGGCCGCCCGACCAGCAGCGCCAGCGCGTTGCGGTTCACGTCGCGGTCCTGCTCAAGCGCTTGCAGCGCATCCTGCGCCTGCGCCAGCAGCAACTGCGCCTGGGTCATTTCGAGCTTCGAGCCGGACCCGACTTCATAGCGGCGGCGCATGATCCGCAGTGAGTCCTCGCGCGTGACGATCGTCCGCCGGGCAAGCGCGAGGCGTTCCTCATATTCGCGCTCCAGCAGATAGCCATTGGCGACCTGCGCGATCAGGCCGGTGGCAACGGCGCGCTTCGCCTCTTCCGTCGCCAGATAACGATTGCGCGCGGCGTCGTTCAGGTTGCGCAGACGGCCCCAGAAATCGATTTCCCAGCTCGCGCTCACCTGCGCGGTGACCTGCTTGATGTCATAGCTCTGCGTGCCTGCGCCCGGCAGGCTGATGATGGAACGACCCCGCGTGCCGGTGCCGACGGCGTTGAGTTCGGGATAGAGCGCCGATCCCTCGATACGCCAGGCCGCGCGCGCCTGATCGACGCGGGCCGCGGCGATACGGATATCGCGGTTGTTCTCCAGCGCGGCCGCGATCAGCACACGCAGATGCTCTTCCCGGAAGAAATCATGCCAACCGATCCGCGCGATGGACGCGCCCAGCGCGGCTGGCGCGGGATAGTCCTGCGGCACCGGCTGGGCCGGCCGGACATTGGGCGGCGCGAAGGAACAGCCGGACAGGAAAGATGGCACGATCATCGCCGCCATGACGGCCCGGAACCCGCATAAACGGCCAGTAATATGAGCGCTGCGAGCCATCTAGTCCGGTTCCATTCTGGTTCAAACAGGCGGTACGCCTATGGGCAAGCACCTCTCCGGACTATTAGTATCTACACTTAGTGGTTTTGATATTGCCCGGTATCACTTGCCGATCAAGCGCGAAAGCTGGAATGAAGCAGCGATGGGCCGCGAGCGATTCATGAAAGATGACGGCGCCGCATCGGGAACCGGCTCGCGTCTGCCTGCCCGCGATCCCAGGGGAGGAAGGCCGCCACAGGAGGTCGCAGCCCGGCTTGGACATCATATCCTCGAGACGGCGCTTGCCCAATTCATCGCCGGCGGCGTCGAGGGTACGAGTATGGAAGCTATCGCCGCCGCCGCACAGACATCGAAGCGAACGCTCTATTCCCGCTTCGGCTCAAAGCTCGCCCTGCTCGTCGCCGCCATGGAACACAGCCTTGCCCGCTATCTCGATCCGATCGCGGCATCGGTCCCTCGAGGAAGCACCCGCAAAAAAATCGCCTATATCGCTCGCAGGATGCTCGACCTGTCGCTTCAAGGCGATGTCGTGGGCATCGAAGCGCTCATCATCTGGCTGGCAAACCACAATCCGGGCATGATGCGGGCACAGCCCGCGATCGGCACCCAGTTCGGCATCGATCTGATGCAGACGATCCTTGCCGAGGCGAGCGAACCGAACAGCGAGGAAGCAGGCGATCTTCCGTTCCTCGCTGCTTTTCTCTTCGACGCGCTGGTCACCGTGCCGCGCCAGCGCATCCTGCAGCGCCATGATCTGCACAACACCACCCGGACAAAGGCTGCCTATATCGAGCGAGCGCTCGACCTCATGGCAAAGGCCATTCCGTTCCTGAACGAAGGGCGCGGTAACCGCCTCACATCCTGAAGCCCTCGCCAAGATAGCGATGCCGGACTTCGGGGTTGTCGAGTACCGCTTCTGGGCCGCCCTCGAACAGCATCCTGCCCTGATCGATGATATAGGCCCGCTCGACCAGTTCGAGCATCTCATGCACATTGTGGTCGGTCAGAAGGATCGCCACGCCTTCTCGCTTGAGCTTTCGCACCATCGCCTTGACGTCGGCGATCGACATGGGATCGATGCCCGCGAACGGTTCATCGAGCAGGATGACCGAGGGCGCTGCCGCCATGGCCCTGGCGATCTCGCAGCGCCTGCGTTCCCCGCCGGACAACCGCTGTGCGGGAACGTCGCGAATGTGGGCGATATTGAACTCGGCAAGAAGTTCATCGAGCCGCGCGGCAGCTACATCGCGATCGGCGATATGCAGTTCGAGCACGGCCGCGATATTCTCCGCAGCCGTCATGCCGCGGAAGATCGATCCTTCCTGGGGAAGATAGCCGAGGCCCAGCTTCGCTCTTCGATCCATGGGAAGCGCGGTGACATCCTGACCGCCAATCTCGATCCTGCCGGCATCCACGCTCATCAGGCCGGCAATCGCATAGAAGCAGAGCGTCTTGCCGGCCCCGTTTGGCCCCAGAAGCCCCACGATTTCGCCTGCCCGCACTTCGAGCGCGACATCGTCAAGCACCTTCCGCTTGCCAAAGGACTTCTCGATCCCGGCGATCGAAAGAACCGTCGGCGCGCGCTCGACTGCGACCGGTCCGATTGACGCGGGCGCAAGCGGCTCGCTCTCCGAACGCGCGGCCGGCGATACGAGTTGGGCATCATGCCCGAGATTTCCGCCAAGGTCCCTCAAAAGCCGGGTCAGTACGCGTCTCCATCCCGGCCGGCCAGCACCAGCGCAACCGCTGCCATCATGGCGATCTCGCGGATCATCCATTCTCCTTCAATTTCCCGCAAAATTGCCCGGGATGACGACCGCCGTACACTGTATCTCCAGGCAATGCATCGCCATCGTGAACTATACCTAGTGGCTTTACGCTCAATGATTGAGGCTCCTTTTTCTCCAGCAGGCCATGGCCGAATATCCCCGCGCCCGCGGTTGCGACTGGCCGTCAGACAGCCGTCCG
>NZ_BCTX01000006.1 GCF_001590985.1 Novosphingobium naphthalenivorans NBRC 102051 | reverse complement strand
GCCGTCCGCTGGGCGGTACGCACTATTACAACCGCCTGTCGCAGCGCGCGATCTCGGCGCTGTCGGTGGCGACGGCCGAAGGCGCGCTCTACGAAGTCGATACCCGGCTGCGCCCCTCGGGCACGCAGGGGCCGCCCGCCGCGAGCCTCGACAGTTTCGAACGCTACCAGCGCGAGCAGGCCTGGACCTGGGAACACATGGCGCTGTGCCGCGCCCGCCCGCTCTATGGCTCGCCGGAGGCGCGCAAGGCGCTGTGCGCGGTGATCGGCGAGGTGCTCAAGGCCCCGCGCGATCAGGACAAGCTGCGTGCCGACGTGCTGGACATGCGCGCCACCATCGCCCAGCACAAGGCGCCCAAGGGGCCGCTTGACGTCAAGCTGGCACGGGGCGGTCTCGTCGATCTCGAATTCATCGTGCACTTTATCCAGCTGCGCGAGGGCAAGGGGTTCCGGCCCGATCTGGCCGATGCGATTCGCGAACTGGCGCTGCCGCTGGGCGAAGCGCACGACGTGCTCACCCGTTTCCTTGTCGCCGCCCGCCTGCTTGCGCCCGATTCGCAAGTGCCTTGCGCCGCGGCCTGCATGGCGCTCGTGCGCGCCTGCGGCTATGAGGACTGGAACACCCTTGAAGCCGGGCTCTCGGCCGCGCGCGCGCAAGTCGCCGCCGCGTGGCACGAAGCCTTCGGCGAAACACTGGAGACGACATGATGAGCAAGCCCGCCCCCGGCGACGCATTCCCCGATATCGCGATGGAAACGCCCGATGGCGGCAGTGTGAAGGCATCGGACTTTGCGGGGCAGAAGCTCGTCGTGTTCTTCTATCCCAAGGACAATACCCCCGGCTGCACGGTCGAGAACATGGACTTCTCCGCGCTCAAGGGCGAGTTCGATGCGGCCGGCGTGGCCCTGCTGGGCGTCAGCAAGGATCCGGCGAAGATGCACCAGAAGTTCATCGCCAAGCATGATCTCAAGGCCCCGCTCGCGAGCGATGCCGAAGAGAACGGATTGTCCGACGCGCTCGGCATCTGGACCGAGAAGCAGAACTACGGCCGCACCTACATGGGCATGGTCCGCACCACCTACCTGATCGGCCCCGACGGCAAGATCGCGCAAGTCTGGGACAAGGTGAAAGTGAAAGGCCACGCCGCCGCCGTGCTGGAGGCCGCCAAGGCGCTCTGAATGCCCGCTTCCCATCGCGTTTCCGTTTCCGCCGCGATTCGCGCGGTGCTGCTCGAAAGCGATCCGCGCGCCAAAGTGATGGCTGCGCGCAAGGTGGCGCGCGACTGGCGGCTGGGGCGGCTGGCTTTCGTGTTCGATGCGCCCATGCCCGAGCAGCCGGGGCGGCCCGAGGCGCCCGAACTGCTGCCGCCGGGCCAGATGCCCCGGCGCCGCAAGGCGGGATCCGAGCGCGGGCGCATCGCCCTGTGGCACGCGATCGGGCACATCGAATTCGTCGCCATCGATCTCGCGCTCGACATGGCGGGCCGGTTCGGGGCGGAGATGGGCGAGGCTTTCGTCAGCGATTTCCTCTCCGTCGCGGCGGACGAGGCGATGCACTTCGCGTTGATCGAGCGGCACCTGCATAGGCTGGGCAGCCACTACGGCGCCTTGCCTGCCCATGCCGGCTTGTGGAGCGCCGCGCACGAGACGCGCCACGATGTCGCGGCGCGGCTGGCGGTGGTGCCGATGGTGCTGGAGGCGCGCGGTCTTGACGTCACCCCCGCCACGCTCGAACGGGTGCGCGCGGCGGGCGACGAACGCGGCGCACGCATCCTTCAACGAATCCTTGACGATGAAATTCGCCACGTCCGTTTTGGCGCAAATCATTTCGCCGACGTTGCCAAACGTCTCGGCGCGGTAAACGGTGAACTGTGGAAAGTACTGGTTTCCCGCCACTTTCGGGGCACGCTCAAACCGCCGTTCAACGACTCAGCGCGTCTTGCAGCCGGTTTATCGCGGGATCTTTACCATGGGGTTGCCTGAACGAAACATGACGGCATAAGTCATAACTCGCGAGACGGCGGGGGGTTCCGACCATCTCCAACAATAACACCGGACGGCTTTTCGGGGGCCGTGTCCTGGAAACAAACGTCGTGCCTGTCGCGGGTTTCGGCGAATAACAAGGTATTGCGAGTGGTCGTAACGAAGTCTTTCGCCAAGTTCCGCGCAGTGACCGGTGCATTCGTCGCCGCGGGCCTTACCATCGCCGCCCATCCCGCGATGGCCAACAGCGCTGCTGCTTCCGCCGATATTTCCGCCCCGCTGCGTGCCGCCCAGTCGGCCAATCAGTCGGTTTCCGGCGGTGAGGACGAGCAGTTCCGCAAACTCTTCAGCTCCTGGCAGAACTTCGAGGAAACCGGCCTCGCCGTCTCGAAGGCCAAGCCGGCCGTTTCGGGTGGCCTCGCCGGGGTTTCCATCCCGTCGCGCAATCCGCTTGACCGCGATGTGATGACCAGCAGCTTCGGTATGCGCGAGCATCCGGTTCTGGGCGGCCGCCGCGCGCACAAGGGCATCGATCTCGCGGCGCCGGTGGGTACGCCGTCTATGCGCCGGCCGATGGCGTCGTCGGCCGCGCTTCGTGGTTCAGCAGCTACGGCCTGTTCATCGAGCTCGAACACGGCGGCGACATGGAGACCCGCTACGGTCACCTTTCGCGCCTCAACGTGGCCGAGGGGCAGATGGTTCACAAGGGCGACGTGATCGGCTTCGTCGGCACCACCGGCCGTTCGACCGGCCCGCACCTGCATTATGAAGTCCGCGTCGATGGCGTGGCGGTCAACCCGGTGCCCTACATGCAGTCGACGGCCGGTCTGGCCGCGGCCGAGGCGGAAAAAGCCAAGGGCGGCTGATCCAGAAAGTTTCAAGCCAAGGCAAAGGATCCCGCGGTTACAGACGGGGCCGGCCCAGCAAGGTTTGGAGAGGGAGGAAGAGGCGGTCCGCAAGGGCCGCCTTTTCTAATTGGCGTCAGCCCCTGGCGAAGGCCGTGCGCAGGTGTTGCGTTACGGCCTGCACTGCGGCGTTCCGCCTGAGGTCGGAATGCACGACCAGCCATATGTCCCGCGATATCAGAATCCTGCCGGGCGTAGCGGGCGCGAGGCTGCTGTCCGGCGCGGCCATGAAGTCCGGCAGGGCCGCGATCCCCATGCCTGCCCGCGCCGCCGCCTGCTGGATTTCCAGCGTGCTGGCGTGGAAGCGGAAAGGCCGCTCCTTCGCGAAGGCGGTCAGCGCGGCCTGCTGCGGCGCATCCGCCATGTAGCCGATGAAGTGCCAGTCCCGTTCGGCATGGGCTGCGAGATAGCCGGGGCTGGCATAGAGCCGGAAATCCATCCGGGCCAGTTTCGCAATCGTCAGGTCGCCGCCTTCAGGGCGGGTCAGGCGAATGGCGATGTCCGCCTCGCTGCGATCAAGCGCGGCGGCGCGGGCTTCGCCGATGATCTGTACGGTCAGATGCGGGTGCTGCCGCTGCAGGTCTGCCAGCGGAGGGCAGAGCATCGCTGCAGCCAGCGCCGGTGGCGCGCTGATAGTGACGGTTCCGGCCAGATTCGAACGCGCCCCGTCCGCCGCTCTCCGTATCGCCTGTGTCTCGCTCTCCACCCGCTCGGCAAGCATGGCGATTCGCTCACCCTCGCGTGTCAGCGTCCACCGGCGCCCGCGCCGGTCGGCCAGTGCCAGCCCCAGGTCTTCTTCCAGCGAAACGATGCGGCGTGCGACGGTGGCATGTTCGACTCCCAGCATCCGCGCGGCGGCGGATAGCGAACCCGTCGAGGCCAGTGCCCGGAAATAGCGCAGGTCGTCCCAGTTCATTCGATAATTTCTTCCCGGATATGGGGAAGAAATAGGGAATTTATTGCCCAAACCGCAAGTGCCAGATCTCCGCACCGGAAACGGAGGTTACCATGGACAGGAAGATTGAACTCGTCGCGCCGGGCGGCATCGACAAGCTGAGGCTGGCCGAATGTGTGCCGCAGCAGCCCGGACCTGGCGAAGTGCGTGTACGCCATGAGGCGATCGGCGTGAACTTCATCGACATCTATCAGCGCACCGGCCTCTACCCCTTGTCGCTTCCGGCGGTGCCGGGTGTCGAGGGCGCGGGCGTGGTCGAGGCGGTAGGCCCAGGCGTGGAGGATACCATGCCGGGCGATCGTATTGTCTATGCCGGCGTCCCGGGCGCCTACGCGTCCACCCGGTTGCTGCCTGCCTGGCGTGCGGTCGGGCTGCCCGGCGACATCGTGGCGCGGGACGTGGCGGGCTCGTTCCTGCGCGGATTGACGGTGCATATGCTCCTGACTCGTATCTGTCCCGCCGGCGAGGGGACGGTGTTGCTGGTCCATGCCGGTGCAGGCGGGCTTGGCACGGCACTGACGCGCTGGGCCAAGCACAGGGGGCATACCGTGATCGCCACGGTCGGTTCGGCGGCCAAGGCGCGGATTGCGCAGGCGAACGGCGCCGATCACGTCATCGTCGGGCGCGACGCCGACTTTGCGGGTGAGGTTGGCCGCCTGACCGGCGGTGCGGGGGCGGACTGGGCCGTCGATGGCATTGGCGGCGAAACGCTGCGCAAGACGTTTGCCTGCGTCAAACGGTTCGGCCGGGTGGCCTCGGTGGGGCAGGCGGCCGGGCCGATCCCGCCGGTCCCGGTCGAAGAGCTCGGTCCGGTCCGCTCGCTGTCGCTCTCACGCCCCAGCGTCATGGCCTATGCGGCGGAACAGGATACCTATCGCGAGGCCGCGGGCGCGGTCATCGATGCCATCCGCAAGGGTATCGTGCCGTGCGCGGGTACGGCGTATGATCTGGCGGATGCGGCGCGGGCGCAGGACGATCTCGAAACGGGGCGGACGACCGGAAGCTGCGTGCTCGTGCCCTGATCCGGACAGGAGCCTGCCTTCAGTGCACGAAGCGCGCGATCACGTCGCGGTAGGAGCGCGAGACTTTCACTTGCGCGCCCGATTCGAGAATCAGGAAGCATTCGCCGTTGGTGTGCGGTTTGACCTGGCGGACCTGGTTGAGGTTGACGATGGTCGAGCGGTGGACGCGCTGGAACACGCGCGGATCAAGGCGGCGTTCGAGGTCCTTCATCGTCTCGCGCAGGATCAGCGAATTGTCGGCGGTGCGGATGCACATGTAGTCGCCGGCGGCTTCGATATGCTCGATGCTGTCCACGTCGATGCGGAAGATCTGGCCGCGGTCCTTGATGTTGATGAGCTTTTCGTAGCGGTCGGCGCCGGCATCGGCTTCCTCGGGCATCTGGTCGATGGCGTCGGGCGCCACTTCGGCCAGCACCGTCTTGAGCTTTTCGGCTTCCTCGGCCGAGCGCTTTTCGGCCAGGCGCTGGCGCACGCGGGCCAGCGTGTCGTCGAGCTTGGTCTCTTCCACCGGCTTCATCAGGTAGTTCACGGCATTGGCCTCGAAGGCGCGCACGGCGTGTTCCTGATAGGCGGTGACGAAGACGAACAGCGGCGGCTCGATCTCCATCACGCCCTTGACCACCGAGAAGCCGTCGAAGCCGGGCATCTGGATGTCGAGGAAGACCAAGTCCGGCTTTTCGGTCTTGATCTTGCGGATCGCCTCGCGCCCGTTCGAGCAGGTATCGATGATCTCGACGTCGGGATATTTCTCCAGCCGCAGCTGAAGTCCCTGGATCGCCAGCTTTTCATCATCGACAAGGATCGTGCGAATGGTCATCTGTTCAGGTCTCCGGGCCGCATCAACGCGTGGCGGCCCCTAAAGTTTCATCGCGCTGCCAGGGCCGGCTGGCGCAGGATTTCCGGATGGTCCTCGACGGGTTCGCGGCGTTCGGCCGGCAGCTCGATCACGACGGCGAAGCCGCCTTCCACCGGCTCGATCGTCTCGAAGCGATGGTTGTCGCCATAGGCCTGCACGAGCCTGTCCCGAATGTTCGAAAGGCCGACGCCGGTGGATACCGGCTCGCCTCCATCGTAGGTCATGCCCGATAACCTGTTGTCGGTGGTCGGACTTTGCAAGCCCGGCCCGGTATCCGAGACGGTGATGCGAAGCATGGACCCGATGAGTTGCGTGGTGATCGTGATCTCCGCGCCCGATTCCTGCGCGCTGACGGCATATTTGATGGCGTTTTCGACGAGCGGCTGCAGCAGCAGCGAGGGCAGCAGGCAGGTCTCGGTCGCCGGGTCGATCTGGAAGGTGGTGCGCAGCCGCTCCTCGAAGCGCATCCGTTCGATGTCGAGGTAGAGCTTGAGCGTGTCCACTTCCTGCGCGACGGTGACGCGGGCCGAGGGCTTGTTGACCAGCGTGTAGCGCAGGAACGAGGACAGGCGGCTGAGCATGGCATTGGCCGGCTCGGTCTGCTTGAGCAGCACCAGCGTCGAGATCGAGTTCAGCGTGTTGAACAGGAAGTGCGGGTTGAGCTGGTAGCGCAGCATCGCGAGCTGGGCGCTGGTGGCCTGGTTTTCCAGTTGGATGAGCTGGTCGTTCTGCTCTTCCACCTGCAGGTAGAAGTTCACCATGTAATAGAGCGCGGTCCAGGCGCCGAGCAGCGTGGCGTCGAGATAGAACACGCCGAGGAACAGCTGGGTGAAGCTCGCCTCGCTGTCGGTGCGCCACAGCGACCAGACCCAGGCGTCGATAAAGGCGTGCAGCGCCACCGCGAAAGGCAGGACCAGCGCGGTCAGGCCCCAGGTCACGAGCGCGCGCCGGGTAATCAGCGCGCGGTAGATCACCGAGAGCACCAGCGAGATCGAAAAGCCGGTGATCGTCGCGATCAGCACCAGCACCAGCGACGTCAGCGGCTGGTTGTTGGCGATCAGCGACATCGTGCGCAGCAGCATCGCCCCGGCCCAGCCCGCCGTCTGCAGGCGCCAGAACGCCTGGTCCTTGTTGGCGAAGAACGGGATGGGCTGGATCGGCAGGACGCTCATGGCGATGGTTTAGCCGAAATCACGCCGAAGCTGAAATGCCGCAGGTGCCATGGGCCCGGGTTTTCAACCTCCGCGCGCTTCCTGCACGGCCTTCGAGAGCTGGTCCATGCCCACCGCGCCCGAGATCAGCCGGTCGCCGGCGATCCAGCTCGGCGTGCCGGAAAAGCCCAGCCGGCTGGCCAATTCGAGGTTGCGGTTGATTTCCGCCTCGACCGTCGGGCTGGCGGCGACCTTGCGGGCGCGGTCCATGTCGAGGCCCACTTTCTGCGCCACCGCCTCGATCGTCTGCGGGTCGAGCTGGCCGGCCGCGAACATGGCGTCGTGGAAGGCGGGGTACTTGCCCTGCTCGGCCGCGGCGAGCGCCATCTTGGCGGCGTCCGGGCTTTGCGGGCTGATGATCGGCAGTTCGCGCACGACGATGCGCAAGTCCGGATTGTGGGCGATCAGGCCCTGCACGTCGGGCAGGCTCTGGCGGCAGTAGCCGCAGGCGAAATCGGTGAATTCGACGAGCGTGACTTTGCCGTTCGGATTGCCGAGCACGGCGCCGGGGAAAGGTGTTTCGACCGTGGAGCGCACCCCGGCAAGCTGCTGCGCGTTCTGCCGCCGCTGCAGTTCGTCCATCGCCTGCGGCAGGATTTCCGGGTGCTCCATGATGTAGTCATGCACCACGTGTTCGACCGCCTTGCGTCCGCCATACCAGCCGCCCGCGCCGACCAGCGCGAGACATCCGGCGATTACTGCGAACTTCGTGCCATTACCCATGCGATTTCCTGCAATTGTTCCTGCGGCCCGGCGCGGGCCATTTACGGCTCTAGCGCCGCTTCTTGTCGCGCTCCAGTGCGGCGCGCGCCTGCATCTCGATATCCTGCGCGCGCAGCCAGTCGGGCGAGCCGGTGGCAAGGCCCGCTTCGGCCGCCTGCGCGCTGATCAGTGCCTCGTTCATATTGCTCGAAAGCACTTGCTGCTCGGCGCTGGCCAGCCGCGCGCGCGGCATGTCGCCATTGGCCGCATAGATCGTGCCGAGCTGATACCAGGCGAAAGGATTTTCACGGTCGCGCACGACGGCGGCGCGCAGCACGCGCTCGGCTTCCTTGTAATTGGCAGGGTCCTCGGTCGCCATCAGCGCATGGCCGAACAGGGTGGCGATCAGCGGCTGGTTGCCGGTCATCTGCGTCGCCCGCCGCAAGGGGACCAGCGCTTCGCCCGGCTGGCCCGATTCGAGCAGGATCTGGCCTTGCAGTTCGAGGAAATAGGGATCGTCCGGATCGATCGCGATCAGCGCCTCGGTCTCGGCGCGCGCGTCGTCCAGTTTGGACTCGCGGTTATAGGCATAGGCGCGGGCATAGTGGGCGGGAACCGAATTGTCCGTCAGCGGGTATTTGCGGAACACGTCGCGCGGTTCGGCAAGATAGCCGTAGAGCTTCGCCTTCATCCGCACGAAGCGCTTCTGCAGGCTGGCATCGTCCGGCTTGTTCCATGCGGGATCGTGCTCGTAAGTGTCCTGCAGGGTGGCGATGCGGTCGCTGGTGAGCGGGTGGGTGCTGTAGAACTGGTTCTGGTCGCGCTGGCTGTAGCCATAGCGGTATTCCAGGTTCTGCAGTTTCTCGAAGAATTCGACCGAGCCGCGTCCGCTGATGCCGGCGGCTGAAAGATACTTGGCCCCGGCCGCGTCGGCAGAGGCTTCCTGCGAGCGGCTATAGGCAAGGTACTTGCCCAGCGCCGCCTGCTGCCCGGCCATGATCACGCCCATTGCCGCCTCGCCGCCGCCAGCCGCCGCCGCTGCTGCGCCGAGCAGCAGGGAGAGCAGCGAAACGCTGGTGGCGCTCTTCGCACCCTGGTTGAGCACGGCGTGGCCGCCGGTGACGTGGCCCAGTTCGTGCGCGATCACGCCCTGCACTTCGGCTGCGGTATCGGCCTCGTTGATGAGGCCGGCGTTGACATAGACGGCCTGCCCGCCCGCCACGAAGGCGTTGACCGACGAATCGTTGACCAGCACGATATCGACATTGGCGGGGTCGAGTCCGGCGGCCTTGATCAGCGGCGTTGCCATGTCGTGCAGCAGCGCTTCGGTTTCCGCGTCGCGCAGGATCGACTGCGCCGCCGCCGGTGCCGCAGACCAGCCGAGCAGCGCCAGAAACATGAGGATGAAGGCGGAAATTCGCAGCTTCGGCATCGTGCCTCTTGGGACCTCACGGCCTTAACCGGTGCTGAAGCGCCGCGCCGCCCGCCAAGGGTAGGGACGGCGCGCGCCGTTGCAAGAGCCTATGACGCGGGGCCTATGATGGCGACCTTCTGTCGTGAGGGCCGGGCGCGCTCAGTCGAGCAAGTGCCGGGCCGCGCGGTCGAGCAGGGCTTCGTCGCCCGATACTTCGCCCAGCAGCACCAGGCGCCCGTCGTCCATGCGCCGCGCGACAAGCACGGCGAACTCGTTGCCCTGCGCCACCGAATCGAACGAACGCGGTTCGAGCTTGCGCAGGCCTTCCACCAGATCCTCGTGGCCGGTCCGGGCGCGGGTGGGCTTGTCCCCTTCGGCGCGGCGCAGGCGGCGTTCCTCCGCGACAAGGCCCTTGAGCCCTCCGGAGGTTTCCGTCAGCAGCGCGCCCAGCGCGCCGCGTTCGATGCCCAGCCGCTGGCCGTGGGCGATGACCGTGGAGAATTCGGTGAGGCGGGTCTTGTCGTAATCGGCGCCGAAGACGAGCTTGACCAGCGGGATCAGTGGAGCGCGTTCCTGCACTTTCAGCCCGGCGTCTTCCACCAGCTCGGCGAAATCTTCCGGCGCTTCCGCCGCGGCCAGCGCGAAATCGTAGGCCCGGCTGACCGCTTCGTAGAGGGCCCGGCGCGAACGGTCCTCGCTGCTGCGGGCATTAAGCGCCTCTTCGCGCGCGGCCGCGAGCCAGTCGCCGAGCGACAGGCTTCCGGCTATTTCGGGAAGGGGGGCATCGTCGAAATAGTCGCCGTGCATGCCGAACTCGGCTGCCGGCAATTCCACCGGCGCGTAGTCGTGATCGGGCTGGCCCAGGCCGAGGTCCGCAGGGCCGTCGGCCCATTCGCTCATCGCCGCTTCGCGCAGCATGGCCGGGCGCGCATCGACCGCCTCGTCGACCTGCCTCATCAGCGCGTCGGTGGCGGACTGGTCGGCCAGTTCCTTCCAGTTGATGACGCCGTAGATGTAGTCGATCGCCGTGTCGTCACGCGAGAACGGCAGCAGGATCCCGCGATAGAGAATCGTCACGCCGCGCTGGTTGACGAATTCGGCCTCGAATCCGATCGGCGCCTGATTGGCGAGGATCTGCATGTAGTGGTCGGTAATGCGCGAGAGCAGCGATCGCGCGGGCACGTCGCTGAGCCGGCCGATGTCGCCTTCGGCGCCGCATTCCGCGGCCAGCTTCGATCCCAGATAGCCGATGGCCGGGTTGTCGATGCCGCTGGTGAAATCGAGCAGCACCGAGTGCGGGCCGAAATCATGCAGCTCTTCGGGGTGAAGGGCCGTGATGTCGGGGAAGGTGCGGTTGTCGAGCAGGCTGGCCCAGAAGTTGTAGGCGCGCACATGCATGCGGCGCTCGTCCGCACCGACCGCGGCGGGCGGCGTTCCCGCGCCCGTGTTGTCCAGGTCCGAAGAGACCCCATCGGTCTCGTCCTGACCGGAAAACTGACCACGCAACGTATCCATGCGGCTTCCCCATAAAACCTGTCCTGCCCATTTTGGCGCAACATGGTGAATTAATGTTTAAGTTGCGCTTGCGCGGCGGTCCCGATGGGGAAGGGGGGATTTTCAGGTGTGTTTGAGAACGCCTTCGCCGGGGCGCGGCAGCGGGGCGACCACTCTCAGCACCGCGAACGAGACAATCAGGAACACCGATCCGGTGTGCAGCGCGAAGGGCAGGCTCTTCCAGTCGGCAAGCGCGCCCCAGGTCCAGGATCCCAGCGCCATGCCGCCGAATGTCACGGCCTGGTAGATCGACAGGCACCGCCCGAGGATATCTTCGGGCGAGCGCATCTGCACCGCCGTGTTGATCGTCGTCAGGATCCAGACCCAGCCCATGCCGGCGGCGAAAGCGGCGGGCAGGGCGTAGAGGACATGGTCGATTTCCGCCACCAGCGAGAGCGAACACACGGTCATGGCGGAGCCGAGCGCGAGAATGCCTTCCAGCCCCAGCTTCCTGCGAATCGTGCCGATGGTCGGCGCGGCCAGGATCGAGCCGATGCCGAACAGGCCCAGCATCAGCCCGAAATCGAATTCGGACCCGTGCATCTGCGTGCTGACCACGGCCGGGAGCAGCGACTGGTAGGCAGCCAGGCTGAAGCCGAGTGCCAGTCCGCGGATCAGGATGCGGCGCAAGGGGCCGTTCCCCGCGCAATAGCGAATGCCCACGGCTACGGCGGGCAGGATCGGATGACGCTCGATCTTGCGCGCTTCGGGCCGCCACCACAGCAGCACCGCGATCAGGCCGATATAGCTCACGGCATTGATCGCGAAGGCGAACGAGACGTTCCAGATCGAGATCAGCAGCCCGCCCAGGGCCGGACCGATCGACCGGGCGATGTTGAACGAGATCGAATTGAGCGCGATCGCCTGCGGCAGTTCCCTGGGATCGACCTGCTGGCGCACTGAAGCCTGCCAGGCCGGGGAATTGAGCGCAGTGCCTGCGCCCACCGATAGCGTGAAGGCCAGCAGCAGGAAGGGTGTCATCCATCCGGCATAAGTCAGCGCCGCGAGCACGGCGGATACGGTCAGCATCCCCACTTGCGCGGCCAGCATCACGCGGCGGCGGTCGAAATTGTCGGCAATGGCGCCGGCGAACATGCCCAGCAGCATGATCGGCATGGTGGCGGAAGCCTGCACCAGCGCGACGAGCTGGTGCGAGGGCGTCAGCTCGGTCATCAGCCAGGCCGCGCCGACCGATTGCAGGGTCGAGCCGATGTTGGAGAACAGGTTGGCGATCCAGATCGCGCGGAAGACCGGATAGCGGAAGGGGGAGAACGTGCTGCCGGGCGGCGGTGGAACCAGCCCCGCTGTCGCCGTTTCGACGATCTCCTCTACGATGTCTTCCTCGCGTGACACCCGGCCCGCCTAAGCGGAGCGGAGAGCGGCGGCAAGCCCGGCCGGACCGGATTGGGCGTTCGAACTGCCATTTGTCCGCCGTCCCTTGCGATCAGGTGCGATCAGGTGCGATCAGGTGCGATCAGGGGGCGGACAGGCCCCGGTCCGTTCCGCACACGTGATCCCAGAACCGGAAGTAGAGCCCGTAATTGCACTGGTAGCTCTCATGGTGCCGGTGGTGGTGGCTGGCGGTGATCAGCCAGTGGCCGATGCGCGAATGCACCAGCCGGCGCGGGAACAGTTCCCAGCCCATGTGATTGGTAATGCCCATCACCGTCATGATCGTGAGCAGGAGCCCCAGCACGGCAACGTGAACCGGCACGAGGAACACCAGCGCCGGGATCACCACGGCGCCGGTAACGGCCTCGACCGGGTGAAAGCTCATGGCCGCCCAGGCCGTCGGCGGGCGGCTGGCGTGGTGGACGGCATGGGCCATACGGAACGGCCGGGGCCAGTGCATCCAGCGGTGGGTCCAGTAGAACCAGGTATCGTGGAGGAACAGGCAGGCCAGCAGCGATGCCGGCATCCACCACAGCGGATAGGCCGCCGGGTCGGTGTAGATCCGCGTCCAGCCGTGCTCCCGCCAGCCCCATGCGACGAGGCCTGCGGGAACGCCGTAGATCGCCGCAGACAGCAGCGACCAGCCGATTTCGCGCCGGATCTGGCGGTCCAGCCCCTCATAGAGGCCGGGCCGCACTTTGCCGGTGATCCACGCGAACAGGCCCGAGGTCAGCAGATAGCGCAAGCCCACGATCGCCGTCATGGCGGCGGCGGAAGCGGCGATTGCCCACAGGCCCGGACCTAAACTCGCTGGCATCGGGCCGCCTTATGGCGCGGCAGGACGCGGGAGGCCAGACTTAGCCGGTGCGGCGCACCTTGTTCTTGTGCGCGCCCATGCCCTTGGGGCCGCGCGGACGGAAACGGCGCTTGCGATCGCCGCCGTCCTCGCTGCCCTGATCTGCCCGGTGGTCTGCCCGGTGTTCGGGGCGGTGTTCGCCGTGAGAGGCCTCGTGGCGATAGCGTTCGCCCTGGGGCCGTTCGCCTGCGGGACGATCATGGCGGCGTTCGTCGCCACGCTGGCCTCCACGCTGGCCGCCGCGGCCGTGTTCCTGGTCCCGGCCATGGCCCTGACCGCGTCCCTGGCCCTGCTGGCCCCTGGGCTTGCCGGAACCCGGCTTGCGCTCGCCCTGGCGGCGCTCGCCCTGCGGCTGGGCCGGGGCCTTGCGCGAGGGAGCGGGCAGGCGCGCGGCCTGCTTCTGGAAATCCTCGGGCAGCGGCAGCGCTTCGAGCTTCACGCGGGTGAGGCGCTCGATATCACGGATATAGGGCTTCTCGTCCGGCGCGACGAAGCTGATCGCCACGCCGTCGGCGCCCGCACGCGCGGTGCGGCCGATGCGGTGGACGTACTGCTCGGGCACGTTGGGAATCTCGAAGTTGTAGACGTGGCTCACGCCCGAAACGTCGATGCCGCGCGCGGCGATGTCGGTAGCGACGAGAATGCGCACGGTGCCCTGGCGGAAGCCGCCGAGCGCGGCGGTGCGCTGCGCCTGGCTCTTGTTGCCGTGGATCGCGGCGGCGGGAATGCCGGCGGCGGTCAGATGACGCACCACGCGGTCGGCGCCGTGCTTGGTGCGGGTGAAGACGAGCGCGCGGTCGATCGCGCCGTGCTCGGCCTTCTCCGCCGCATCGGGGGCAAGGCCCTCGCGCAGGCGGATGGTCAGCAGCGCCTGCTTCTCGGCCTGGTTGATGAAGGTGGCGTACTGTTCGACGCGCTCGGCCGTGGTCGACTGCGGCGCGACTTCGACCTTGACCGGGTTGTTGATGAACTGCTTGCCCAGTTCGGCAATCGCCTGCGGCATGGTGGCCGAGAAGAACAGGCTCTGGCGCTGCTTGGGCAGCAGCGCGGCAATGCGCTTCAGCGGCACGATGAAGCCGAGGTCCATCATCTGGTCGGCTTCGTCGAGCACGAAGATCTCGACATGGCGCAGCGTCAGCGCGCGGCTGTCGATCAGGTCGAGCAGGCGGCCGGGCGTGGCGACGAGGATATCGGTGCCGCGCTCCAGCGCACGCGCCTGCTTGCCGGCGGGGACGCCGCCGAACACGCACTGGATCGAGAGGTTCAGGAACTTCGCATAGCCGCGCATGTTGTCGGCGATCTGCGCCGCCAGTTCGCGGGTGGGCGAAAGCACCAGCATCCGGCAGCCGGCGTTCTTGCGCGGCTGCGGATCACCGGCGAGCCGGTGCAGCGAAGGCAGCGAGAACGCGGCGGTCTTGCCGGTGCCGGTCTGCGCGATGCCGAGCAGGTCGCGGCCTTCCAGCAGCGAAGGGATCGCCTTGCGCTGGATCGGCGAGGGGTCGGTGTAGCCCTTGGCTTCGAGCGCGCGGAGAATGGGCTCGGCAAGGCCAAGTTCGGAAAAATAGGACATACGTCACTTTCAATAAGTGCGGAGCGCGCGGGGCTTCTGGTCCGCGCACACGGCAAGGTGTCGTTTCGGGCGACCCTGCGTGAAGAAGGAAGCTTGGGTTCAAGGACAACCGCTCGTCCGGGCCGGTCTGGCGGTATCCGCCGAAACCCCACGCTGCTCTCGGATTGCGGCGAAGCTGGGCCTCGCGCGCCGGTTGCTGGCAGGTCCTCTAGTGTGCATTGCACCATAACGCAAGAAAATTGCGCTTGCCTGCCATGCCCGGCCCTGCTGAGAGGCGCGCGATGGCTGGCGTTCCCTCTCCCTGCACCCCTTCGCCCTGTACTGGCGTGTGCCGGATCGATCGGCAAACCGGCTGGTGCCTGGGATGTCGCCGCACCCTGGACGAAATCGCAAGCTGGCGGGACATGAGCGAGGAGGAGCGCCGGACGGTCGCGGAGCGGCTGACGGCGCGGAACCTGGCCCGGACCTAGGCGGCTCCTGCAGGCAGTGCCTGCACTATCGCCGTGCGATCGCGCCGCAAAGGTATCAGCCCTGACCGCCCCATTGCTGCGTGTGTGCGTCGCCCAGATTTACCAGCCGCCGCAGCGAAGCGCGGGCAAGCCGTTCGACCTCGACCTTGCGGCGGGCCGCGGCAAGCTGGCTCAGCGGCGCGGGGCGCAGGATTTCCGCGTCATAGCCGTCCGCGACAATCACGCCGCAGCGGTCCGGAAGGAAGGCTTCCGTTTCCAGCGGCGCCCTGTCCAGTTCCGGGGACAGGCCCCAGTAGAAGCGGTCGCAGTAATCAAGATAGTCGGTCCACTTGCCATCGCCGAGCAGGTCCGCCCGGCTCACCTTGATCTCGACAATGATGACGTGGCCCTTGGCGTCGATCCCCATCAGGTCCGCCCGCCGCCCGCAACGCAGCGGCATTTCCGCAAGGCACCAGATGTCGTTGCGGGCAAAGAGCCGCCCGATTCCGCGCGCAACATCGGGCGCAGTGAAGCTGGCAAGGGAAGAGCCGGAAAGGGGAGAATCAGCGTCAGCCATGCCCCATCATAGGAACATAGCAGGAACGATCAAGGCCGATTCGGCGGTCAGGCCACCTGGCAGGGATCGCCGGGGCCGGCCGGGGCAAGGTCCAGCACCGCGTCGCGTGCCGCATTGAACTCGCGCCACAGCGCCTTCGCCGCCCCGTGCGGCTCAGTTCCGTGCCCGATGGCGGAGAGCAGGGCGGCAAGCCCGGCTTCCATCAGCGCGGAGAGATCCTCGATGCCCTGCTCGGCCATGGCGCGCCGGCTGTTCCCGGCACTGCGTATCGCGGCGGGGAAATCGCGAATCCCGGCCGGGCGGGGCCCGGTGTCCGCACCGGCAATGGCCGCGACGACATCGGCCGCATCATGGAGCGCAGACCACTTCAGGCCGAGCGTGCCGGCCGATTCCGGTTCGCACGGCGCACATTCCTGCCCGCCGGCCGCCATGCCGGTCAGGTTCATGCTGTCCAGATTGTTCGGAGTGACGTCCATGACGCCCCAAGATAGTGCGGCGCGCCTTGCCAATTCCCTAATGACGCCAATTCCCTGACGGCGGGGGGCAGGGAAACATCTGGCGGGGCAACAATATGCGCTGGAACGGGGATGGCGATGAATTGCCGCTGGAAACCCCCGCCGTGCTCTGCTAACCGCCCCTCCACTGCACCCGTAGCTCAGCTGGATAGAGCGCTGCCCTCCGAAGGCTGATGTCAAGGGTGCTGTGTTTCGAGTATAATGAGGAAAGACGCGTAAAGTCCGATTGTTAGGTTGGCCTCAGCAGAGCGCTCAAGTTCGATATTTTTCCGCGTAAGCGCCGCGTAAGCAGCTTCCGGAAAAGCACAGCGGATTCGGGCGTAGCAATCCAGCGAGCTGGCTGAGGCTTTGAGAATGATTTGCCGAATCTGTTGACCTGTAGAGGTCGGTCGGACTAGGCAATGTGAGATGCGCCCGTAGCTCAGCTGGATAGAGCGCCACCCTCCGAAGGTGGAGGCCACACGTTCGAATCGTGTCGGGCGCGCCACTCCTCTCAAGGTTGGCTTGAGGTGTGAGCGATTGCTCACCGTTTTGCTTTTCTCAGACTTGCGGCACATTGCGCGGACGCGTCCCGAGAGAGCCTGAAGCGGGCCTCATGAGTTTTCACCGACAATGCTGAGGCGCCTTTAGGTCTGTCTTGAGGCCTGTTCGTCGTCAGATAATTTGAGACTGATCAGGCGTTTCGAGAAGAGAGGCTCTGGCTCATCAGGGGTTAGAGTTTAAGCTGCCTGCAGCCGATGCTGCAAGCGACGGGTTGCGATGGTAGCAAGCTTGATGCGTCTGCGTTCTGCGAGGATGGTCTCCGCTCGGCCGAAGTAGACGTCGGCTGGTGTGACGTTTTCGATGCTCTCATGATAGCGAACTTGATTGTAGTGCTCGACGAAGGCGCCGATCTGTCGTTCGAGATCGCCTGGTAGATAATAGTTTTCGAGCAGAATGCGGTTCTTCAGGGTCTGGTGCCAGCGCTCGATCTTGCCCTGGGTTTGCGGGTGATACGGTGCGCCCCGCACGTGCTGCATGCCCTTGTCTTTGAGCCAGTCGGCCAGATCGCCTGCAACATAAGACGCGCCATTGTCGCTGAGCAGCCTCGGCCGGTGCGCAACGGTGATGTGATCAAGGCCCGATGCCGCCAGCGCCTGATCGAGCGTGGCGGTGACGTCGGAGGCGCACATCGTAGGACCGAGCCTCCACGCCACGATGTAGCGCGAGAAGTCGTCCAGCACCGTCGACAGGTAGTACCAGCCCCAGCCGGTGATCTTGAGGTAGGTGAAGTCCGTCTGCCAAAGCTGGTTGATCGCGGTGGTCTTGTCCTTGAACTCGTTCGCCGCCTTGATCACCACATAAGCCGGGCTGGTGATGAGGTCATGGGCCTTCAACAGCCGATAGACCGAAGCCTCCGAGACAAAGTACTTTCGTTCGTCGGTGAAGCGAACGGCCAACTCCCGCGGCGAGAGTTCAGGAAGCTCCAGCGCCAGGTCAATGATCTGACGGCGGACATCGTCCGGGATGCGATTCCAGACGCGGTCGGGACGTGAGCGATGGTCCGCCAGCGCTTCAGGCCCGCCTTCGCAATATCGGTCATACCAGCGGTAGAACGTCGAGCGGGAAACGCCGAGTTTGTCCAGCGTGCGCTTGGCTGGCAGATGTGACTGCTCGACCAGCTCGATGATTTCGGCCTTCTCGGATGCGGGATATCTCATGCCTCGTCCTCCCCATCCCCGTTCATGCTTTTTTTAAGCAGGCGGTTCTCCAGGGTGAGATCGGCCACGACCTCCTTCAAGGCGATGGCCTCGCGACGAAGATCCTTCACCTCGCCAGGCGTTGCGGCTCGCGCAGTGTCACCGGCCAATCGGCGTTTGCCGGCCTCCAGGAACTCCTTGGACCAGCCATAATACATCGAGGCGGCGATGCCTTCCCGGCGGCACAACTCGGAGATGTTCTCCTCGCCGCGCAGTCCTTCCAGCACGATGCGGATCTTCTCCTCCGCCGAATACTGCCGACGCGTCTGGCGCCGGATGTCCTTCAGCACTTGTTCTGCGGGCGCTTTGCCCGGTCCGGATTTCTGTCTCATCTTCGCTCCTTACGGCTACGATGAACCAGAAATCCTCCCTTCGGAAAGTCCCTCAATTTGTCTCAGGGGGGCTGACGGGGAACATCTTGAGGCCAAGCGACCGTGCCGAATGGCAGGCTCGCTACGGTTCGCGGGAACGTCGGGTCGCGAGTCCCGGGCTTACAGATCCGGTGTGGCAAAGTGCGGTAGGACGGTGGGAGCGGCAGGGCGAATCTGATCGCTTATGCATGCTTGATATCATAATCGGATACCGATATCGTTGCCCGATTATGAGATGGGCTGAATCCGTTCTTTCGCTTACGAAAACCGATGCGTCTTGGTGGCACATGCCTTCGCGCATGTTGATCGGCTTGATGCTTGTTATTCCCTATGGAAAGCGTCTTCCGGAGCTCCTGACGGTCTGCGACTGCGGTCCCGCGTGTGGTCAGTCGGTGAGAATCCTATGCGCTGGCATCGGTGTCGCCGAAATTGTTCTCGGCGGGAGTTTGATCGTGGGTGCACTCGTTCGCTTAGCCGGGTGGCTGGCAGTTGCCGATTTCGGCGCGCGAGCGCTCGCGGGGTTTGCGGCTTCTTTTGTGGGTGAGGGGAGCACCGTGGCGGGTATCGAGGCGTACGGCGATTGGGTGTGGGGCGCGGTGTACCTTGGCGCTGTCACGCTGCTGCTTGATATCATCGGTGTCGGCGGAGGAAAATTCTCCTTGGATCGCGTGATCTATGAATGGTTGCACCGCGGTTTCAAACGGGCTCCTTGAGCCGGTCCGGCGGCCGCAGCCTGGGTTGTTGTTGGATGCTTGGAAGTGGGGGTCGGATTTTCGATCTTAGGGCCTGTTGCGGACGCAGGCTGTTGCCTAGTGTCGCTCATGTCGGCCCAGAAGAACCGTGCTATGCTAATTCCGGCTTGGGCTCGAGCCGCAACCCCTGTTTAGGAAGCTACTGGTCAGGATATGTCTTCCCTTGAGCATCATGATCTTCTTGCCGGCTTGGTACGGCTCCACATCCTCCATCACGCGGCCGAACATGAGATCTACGGCCAGTGGATGATCGATGAATTGGCGCGTCATGGCTACAAGCTAAGCCCCGGCACGCTTTACCCAATGCTGCATGCGATGGAGCGCAGAGGCTATCTTTCTTGTCGCCGGTTGAGAGAGGGAAGAACAGTACGCAAGCTCTACTCGGCCACTGATTTCGGGAAGGCAGGGCTGGCTCTCGCCAAGATACGTCTACGGGAGCTGAGCGGCGAAGCGATGAAAGCGAAGACGAAGAAGACGCAACTGAAAGAGAAGGCCCCCGGATCACGAGGAGAATTGGCTGCGAGCCGGGCAGCGGTGAAGCGATGAAGTGCGCTTGAAGCGCAGGGCCGGCATCAAGGCGTTGCCCGAAAAACGGAAGCCAGCTCCACGACGGGCGAGAAGGCGGGCGAGGAGAATCGTCAGGAGGAAACCGACAACAAAGCCGGCGAATACATCGCTTGGATAGTGCGAGTCGGCCGCAGAACGAGAAAGGGCAAATACGAGCGCTAAGCCAGTGATGGCAAACCGTGCGCGGGGAAACCAGAGACTGAGAATCGCAGCGATCGCTCCCAACGTGGTGGAGTGGCCCGAGGGAAAGCTTGCGAAATCATATCCCACATGGAGGGGCCGAAAATAATCGGGTCCATAGAGGTCCAGGAATTTCGGTCTGGCACGACCAACTAGAATCTTAGCAAGATCGGCCAATAAGCCCGTCGCCGCAATAGCGGTAAACGCGAAAGCCGCTTGGCTGTAAGAGAGCGCAAGGAGCGCGCGGTGATTGGGCTTGAGGGCACGCCAGTTCATGAGGCTTGCTACCATCATCACAATAAATGCAGTGATCAGATACCATGTCGATAGGCCGACATCGGTGATGGCGCGCAGAAGGACAATAGGCGGATCAGGACTCCTCGAAAGCGCCCGTACCACATCCGCATCAAAAGGATGAATGATGACGATGCCGAAGCAGGCGAAAAGGCCAATTAGCGTCATCCGCTCTGTCCAAGACCGCGGCGAAGCTACGCGTGGCGGCGTTACAACCTTGCGAAGCAGACCTTGCGCCGTCGCCTTGATCCGCTTGAAACAAATAAGAAGGAGTGTGATTTCAGGTTTTTCGGTCATTGAACTCGGAGATGGCCATTTGAGGAACGTCTATTCGGTGGTACCGATATCTGGTTTTACTTTGCAGTGCCCATACATCGCCAACTTTATAGATTCCGACAAAGACCCAGGGCGGAATATTGCGTTGGGACCGGCGTGCAGCATGCGTGCGCGTGCGTCGCCCGAACTGAGACCCCTATGTTCGACGGCGCGCATTTTGACCTCTCTCAATATCGGATATCGATAACTATACCCGATCTACACCGTCTTCGATACTAGTCAAAGCCACGATGTGGCTTTGCGGCGCGCGAGCGCCAGAAGCGGCGGCGATGGTTGCCGCCTACTCTGCGCTGAGCGCAATGACCGGGTCGAGGCTGGCCGCCCGCCTTGCTGGCAGATATCCAAACACCAAGCCAGTTGTCACCGCGCTGGCCAGAGCAATGAGCAGTGGGGGAACACTGAAAGCGACCGGTGTTCCGAAGAACGCGGCTGCGGCTGCCGCAAACAAACCAGCCGCGACGCCGACTATGCCGCCGATCGCGCAGACAACGAGCGCTTCGGTGACGAATTGCAGCAGGATATGAAACTGGCGAGCGCCGACGGCCATGCGGATGCCAATTTCGCGGGTTCTCTCGGTGACGGAGACGAGCATGATGTTCATCACGCCGATGCCACCGACCAGAAGCGAGATGAGGGCGACAGCGCCGAGCATGAGCGTGAAGGTCTGCTGGGTCTGGGCCTGATTCTCCAAGAGCGCCGTCATGCTCTGAACCTGAGAATCCACGACACCATGGCGTTTGCGGAGAAGGGCCTGCACACCGGCCTGCGTTGCCGCGATCTCACTGGTGTCGTTGACCACGACGGTGATCCATTTGAGGTAGGTCTGGCCCAAAATGCGCGCTTGCGCAGTAGTAATGGGCGTTACTATGACGTCATCGCGGTCGTTGCCGTTTTGATCGGCCCCCTTCGCGCCGAGCACTCCTATAACCCGGAGTGGCGTGTTGTTGACCAGAACGAACTGCCCTACGGGATTCACGACTCCAAAGAGCGCCCGGGCGGCTGTGCTGCCTAGGACAGCTACCGGCGCGTAGCTTGACTGCTGACCTGCGGTGAAAAAGGCACCTTGGACGGGTCGCCAGTTGTTGGCTGCACCAAACTCAGGAGTCGTGCCGTCAAGGGTGGTGCCGTACGCAACATTGCTGCGGCGCACCGTGACAGGATTCACCATTTGCGGTACGGCATAGCGCACATTGGGGAGGCGTGCGACGGCTTCGGCATCGGCCGGTACAAGCGTTGTAACTTGGGCTCCTGCGCCACGCACCCCTGGCGCACCTGGCTTGACGAGCAGGAGGTTGGTGCCGAGCGATTGGATCTGCTTGAGCACTTGCTCCCGAGCACCATTGCCGAATGCGAGCATGGCGACGACCGAGCCAACGCCGATGATTACCCCGAGCAGCGTGAGCAGAGTGCGGACAGGGCTCACTTGAAGCGCACGCAATGCGGTTTTGACTGATGACATCACGTCAAGCAGCAACGCGGGACTCGTTCTGCCCGGGTTATGGTCGGCGCCCGGCGACGAAATCAAACTGTCAACTCGCGGTCCAGAGCCTAGATCCTCCAATATGCGGCCATCGGCGATTCTTACCAACCGCTCCGCTTCCGCCCCGATCTTTTGATCATGCGTAATAAGTATGATCGTGTGCCCTTCGCGGTGCAGGTTGTGAAGGAGTGCCATCACTTCCTGGCCGCTTCGACTGTCGAGCGCACCGGTGGGCTCGTCGGCGAGAATGACGGAGCCTCCGTTCATCAATGCTCGCGCGATAGAGACCCGCTGCTGCTGTCCGCCGGACAGCCGGCCGGGCGCGTAGCCGAGTCGCTCGCCGAGCCCTAGCTGATGGAGCAACGCTGCGGCTCGCTCACGTCGCCGGCCGGCCGGAACACCGGCATAGATGGCCGGCATTTCAACGTTCTCCAGGGCGCTGGCATTGGAGAGGAGATTGTAACGCTGGAAGATGAAGCCAAACGTCTCGCGCCGCAACGTAGCGAGTTCGTCGGTGTCGAGATTCGCGACGTCACGTCCTTTGAGGCGATAGCAGCCAGTGGTCGGGCGATCCATGCAGCCGATCAAATTCATTAGCGTCGTCTTGCCAGAGCCGGACGCTCCCATGATGGCGATGAATTCGCCTTCATGGACAGTAAGTGAGACGCCGTGCAAAACCTCGACCTCAAGCCCGCTGTGCGCATAGCGTTTTGTGACATTATCGAGATCGATTAATGGCCGCATTGGCTTTTCCTCAACCGCCGCGGTGCCTGCCATTGCCACCGCCGTTCCCGGCGCCAGGCGCCTTTTCGCCGGCGGTCGCGACAACAAGTTCGTCGCCTGCCTCGACACCACTTATAACTTGTACACTCGTGTCGTTTTTCACTCCGACTGTTACGGCACGCGCTTGAGGCCTGCTGTTTTGCAACACCAGGACGCAGTCGGAACTCTTATCCTCCGTACCGTCTCGACCCTGCTTGGGGCAAGGCGGCACGGTTGCACCGTTCTGGCGCTGCGTGGAAAGCAGCGCTGCTAACGGCACCACCAGTGCGTCCTTCGCTTGGGCGACGACAAACGACACCTGGACGGACATCTGCGGCAGGAGCTGATGATCGGGATTGGAGACCTCGAAGTCCGCATCGTAGAAGATCGCACCGTTTATAAGTTCTGGCGTCACCTCGATGGAAGCGAGCTTTGCCTCGATGCGATGATCCGGCCGTCCGAGCGTCGTGAAGTAAACTCGCATCCCAGGCGTCAACTTCGCGACGTCTGCCTCCGAGACCTGGGCGCGTACCATCATTCGATCGATGTCAGCGACACGAAATAGGATGGGAGCCGTCTGCTTGTTGTTCAGAATTTGGCCCGGGTGGGCCACGTCCATCTTGCTCCAGGTCGTCCCGTATGCCGATGTCGTTGGCGAAGCAACAACACCTGATATCGGAGAGTGGATGCTGGTGCGGTCCAACTGCGCCTGATCGTATTTCAGGACGTTTTGGGTCTTTTCAATTTGAGCTTTCAGCGATTCGATCGTCGCCTTCGCGACCTTCGCATCTGCTTCGCTCTGTCTAGCTGTTTGTTGGGACGTCGATTGTGTGCGCACCAGCGTCTGGTTCGCTGAATTTATCCAGGCTGCGAGAGCAAGCTTGGCCTCCCAAGCATTAACTTGAGCCTGAAGATCGACAATCTCCGCCTGATCTTCAGCGACTTGGGCGGCGTACTGAGTAGGGTCGAGTTCGGCAACAAGTTGGCCTTCTTGGACCTGATTCCCTGGCGCAACCAACAACTTGATGAGCTGGCCTTCGACCTGAGCGCCAATATCGACGTACTGTGAAGGGACCATTACGCCCAAAGCAGACACGGTTTCCTCGATATCGCCGCGCTCCACTTCAGTGGTGTCATAACGGACGGTGGCTGATCCCTGCGTCCACCAGTAGCCGATGCCGCCGATCGTTAGTCCTGACGCGACGATGGCGATGTAGTGGTATCGACGCGATCGCCACCTAACCATACTGGTGTACAAAAGGGCAGAGGGTCGGAGTTGCTTTCATGGGTTGACCACGATCTGGCCGACCATATGGACGTGCTGATCTCGACCTTCGAACACAGTAACGCCGTTGTAATCGAATGACCCAACCCGATCGGCGGTGAAGGTGATCGTTGCGCTCTGGCCGTTCCGGGTCAGCACTGGCGTTTCTGCATGAAAGGCAGGGACCGCGAGTTGCGCAGTTTGGCCGCGCTCATCGAGGTCGAGCAGAGTGACTGTCACCTTGTCTCCCAGGTGCACGCTGAGAGTTGGATTAGGTTCGCCATCGATGTCGCCGCCGCGCCCAAAGAAGCCATGATGCCCGTTACCGGCGGTAAAATAGGCGCTTCCGTCGAAACCAACTTCAGCACCACTCACGAGCGTGAAATAACGTTCCTCAGCACTGGCGTTTGCAGCGGCGGTTCTGCACGACAGAGCGAGCACGATCATGGTCTTCGCCAGCGCATTCCGAATCATGAAGCATCCTCACATGTGAAGCGCAAAGGGGGCGGCGGCTGCTGCATTTTCTGTTAGCCGCTATGCTCTGTTGCCATTAATCGGCTTTGGGCTGCGTCGTCGGACTACTGGCCTGCGCTGGATTTGTGGCCAGCCACCGCGCGAGCAACGTTGCTTCGTCAGCCGTGGCCAGCCCTGAAGGCATGGAAACCGGCTTCTGTCGGCCTTTGCCGTACTGTGCAATCCTCTCGATCTTGTCCAACGAGTACCGTGAACCAACGCCTACGAGCGATGGGCCGACGCCGCCTTCGAGCTTCTCGCCATGGCAGGCGGCGCACGTCTTCGCAAAGAGGACACTTGCCTGCTTGGCTTCGGTGTCGGAAAGCGGGCTCGCCGTGATCGCCGCGTCCTGCCGATGCCGATTGCCGTGCCCTTCGCCTTGTGAGTGCCGTCCCTTGCTGTAGACGGGGTCGAACATGAACCAGCCGCCGATGGCGACAGTGAGTATCAGAAGCAGCGGAAACCATCGAGCACAGTGCATTCGTCATCTCCTTGGTGGCGGCCGCACGGGCCTGCGGCGAGACGATCCGAGCCCCGCCGCGCTCACTGGCGTTTGCCAGCCTTTGCCGCAAACCAATGCGGCGGTGGCGATCTGATACAATGTAATGGCGTGCCGGGGATTGGGGATTTGTAACAGCACATTGCAGGCCTGGTGCCTGAAGTGGCCCGTTACAAAATGCTAGCGAGCAGCCGCTATCGTGGTCGGCGTTCCTAACCAAGATTAGCGGTTAGGGGGAAGCCGAGGAGCCGAACATGGGACCGACCGATAAGCCAGTTGACCTTGACTACTATGCAAATGCTGGTTCCGGTGAACCGGTGTTCGTTTTGCACGGACGCGATCGCTACGCTTCCGGCCTCGTACGCTTGTGGGCCCTATTGCGCCATGCGGACGGCGACGATACCGCCAGCGTTGCCGAAGCTCTTCTGTGCGCCGATACGATGGACAATTGGGCATGCCGACTTGGGAGGAAGGCGGGCGAAAGCGACGAAAGGTTCGAGGCATTTTACGTTGTCGCAACGGACGGCTTGAACGAGCATCCCGTAGGCTTTCAATCGCCCTGCTATTGCGGCAAATGCCGACCCTGGAAGTTGTCTGCGGCGACCGGACAATAGCTGTCGAAAATCCTGTTCAGACCGCTGAATTTGCTTTCGAATGGCGCTCGCCGCTTGTGGCCGCTGCGCGTTGCCGATCATGGCTTCCTGCGTTCAGATCCGATGCGTTGATGCCTGGCAGGAGAACCTGGACAATTAGTCCATGTGGTGTGCGATCAAGCAATTGGACCTCGCCGCCGTGGCTCAGGATGATCGTCCGAGCGATAGAAAGACCCAGGCCAACGCCAGACTCCTCGCAATTGCGCGCGTCATCACAGCGATAGAAGGGTTCGAATACCTTTTCTTTTTCCGGCTCAGGTATTCCCGGGCCGTCATCTTCGATGTCTATGATGATTTGCGTGGCTGACTGCGTCAAGCGCACATCCACTCCGGTACCGAATTTTGTTGCATTGCCAATCAGATTCGAGAACGCCCGCTCCAGAGCCTGCGGGCGAGACCATAATGCACAGTGTGAAGGGCCGCTGTAGATCGTGGCAGTACCAGTATCGGTGAACTCGTCGCACAACGCTTGCAGCAGGGATGCGAGATCGACCGCTTCAGCAGCCTCGGAGTCTTCTTGATCGCGCAGAAAAGAAAGGGTCGACGCAAGCATCTGCTCCATCCTCGTCAGGTCGTGGAGCATTTTGGCGTTGTTCTCGGTCGTAGGTGCCATTTCGAGGCGGAGACGGATCCGCGTAAGCGGTGTACGCAAATCATGACTGATCGCAGCCAGCATTCTGGTTTGCGCTTCCAGAAAGCGACGCAGTCGATGCTGCATGAGATTGAACGTGTGCGCCGCGCGGGAGATCTCTATCGGACCGCGTTCGGGCAACAGCGGTGCTGTTCCCTCCGTGCCAAGTCGTTCGGCTGCGGACGCGAAACGCGACAAGGGCAGCGTGACCCATCGCGCAAGCCATATCGAAAGGCACCCAATCGAGAGGAAGAGGAAAGCCACTGCCGCAATCTGCTGTAAGAGTCCAAATCGCCCAAAAAGGCCAAGGTTGGTGTCAATGTTCAGCCACCCACCTCCGCGCAGAGGGATCGCCATTCGGAGCCGGGATGTGGGTTCCAGTCCGTTGGAGGGAACGACAATAATGTCATTTGGACTCCTGCCAGTCTCATTAGCAATCCACCGCACGACATCAGAGGGTGGTGTTAGCTCTCCACTGGGAACGAGCTGAGGTTGGTTCAACGAATAGGTAGAGGATAGCCCTTTTCCTGCTGCGGCGGATGCCGCGTGTGCCCGCTGCTCGGGTGGAAGAGCCTCAACGATCTTCACCAAAGTAGCGATCGTTGCGGCAATGCTTCGCGGTCGCTGAAGCGCATCTCGCTCAGGCACTAGAAGTAGGTAAAGTATCAGAGCGAGGGCTTGAGAAAGCAGGAGCGCCGACACAAGGATTGCTACGACTTGGCCGCCTATGCTCTTGGGCAGAAATCGCTGGAGCGGGATCACGCGGGTTCGACCTGTGCAGAGAACATGTATCCACCTGAGCGCACGGTTTGTATGAGCTGCGGGTCCTTAGGATCCACTTCGATCTTCCGTCGCAATCGACTGACTTGGATGTCGACGCTGCGATCGAAGACGTTGGGAGTGCGCCCTCGCGTTAGGTCGAGCAGCTGATCTCGTGTGAGCGTTTGGAGCGGATGTTGGCAAAGCGCGACCAGAAGATCGAATTCGCCGCTGGTTAAGCGAATGCGTACGCGATCGGGGGAGTAGAGTTGTCGTAGGGCCAAATCGAGCCGCCACCCGTCGAAGGTAAGCACTGAGGGGGTGTCTTCGGAAAAGGTCGCGGGCAACTCCCTAGAGCGGCGCAGGACCGATCGGATGCGGGCCAGCAGCTCGCGCGGATTGAAGGGCTTTGGGAGGTAATCGTCCGCTCCCATTTCGAGCCCGACGATTCGATCAGTCTCTGTTCCCCGGGCTGTCAGCATAATGATGGGAATGCGGGATGTGACATTGAGGCGCCGGCAGATGCTCAGGCCATCTTCATCCGGCAGCATGATGTCCAGCACGATAAGGTCGATTTGATTTGACGCGAGTATGCGGTCCATCGCTCGTCCATCGGCCGCGGTTGAGACCCGATAACCGTTTTCGGTTAGAAATTTCGCAACGAGCCTGCTGATGTCGCGGTCATCCTCGACGATAGTGATGTGTGGAGATCGTCCCATAGGCTGGATGCTACCCTTGATAAGGAGGATCTGCGGGCAGAGATATTGTAACGGAGCGTTTCAAATGCCCTGCAAGACACGCAGCGTTACCCGCCGGTACGTGCCCGGACGGCCATTCATACCTACGCTCGACGGTACAGAGGCGATGACTGAGCGCGGACGCGGGACTTCTGTACGAACCGAGTGGAATGACCGACATCCGCGCGGCCCCGGCTAGGATCTTATTGGCGGGTATGAGGCAGTTCCATGAAGCGTGACCGGACGTCCGAATCAGCCAACGAGCAAGGGACGGCGAACACTCTGGCAAGGCACCCATTTCACTCGAATGCCTCTCCTTCCGAGCGCCGGACAGAGATGTCATCACGCGATCGGTCGGGGCGCGAACTCCTCCTATGGACCCTGGCCTATGTCGTGATTCTGATGTTGCTGGTTGCAGCGGCGGCATTCCTGTTTTCCGACTGATCTCGTGCGCACACTTTGGTTCTGGCTGTCGGGTGAGTGTCTTCGCTAGAGGTCGCGCCCGAGATGCTGCGGCAAGCAAGCGTCGACGATTCCCTGGAAGGCGTCACGGTTTGGTTGAAGTTGAAACGTGTAGGTGTGCGGGCCGCTATTCGGGTTCGAGAACGTGATCTGAAGCGCTTTCTCGTGAATCGCGTAGATGAAAAGCTTCTGGCTGAGTTCCGGATTGAACGCCATGACAGTGTCCGACGCCTTTTTCGCAGAAGAGTTCAGGCGCGTGACGTTTGGCAACTCGATATCGACGGAGATCTCATCGTTGACTGACGCGAAGCTCCCGCTCTGGTCGAGAACGGAGGCGAAGATTCTGAGATCTTTGGCGCAGGTGAAGCCGAACCACACGTCGCTGCTTTCGCCGGCCCGTGTAATGGCAAGACGGGGCGCAGTGTCACCTTGGGTCTTGGAATTGTTGCTGTAAGCCCACGGGCCTTGAATCTCCATTTGATCCGGTGGCGCGGCGGCGTCCTGGGCGCGGGCATGCGTCGCGGCAAGGGCTGGAAGAACACTGAACAGCATTCTGATCAGTCGGGCTGTTGCGGCGGCTCGCTGCATTGCTGCCTCGCAGGATCGAAATCTTGACATCGGGTTAGCGGGTTCGCTGGACATCTTTCAACCACCTCAACTGTTCCTCATTGATTCGAATCTCGGGACGGACCGCGCGCACCTGCTTGATCGCTGCATCAACGGCGATACCGTCCTCAACCAAAAGGCCGACGGCCATGGTCGCAGCTCGGCCGAAGCCGCCCCCGCAATGGACGTAGACGACCGGCTCGCTCCGCTGCGCATCGAGCCATGTAACGATCTCCTCCAGTTGCTCGGCGGTTGGAGCGCCATGATTCGGCACCGGAACCTGAAGCCGCGCGATGTTCAGCTGTTGCAGGCGGGCGAGATCGGCATCGACCTCGGAATCGTCGCGCAGGTCAATGACATGTGTGATGCCGCTTTCACTGAGCCGGCAGTATTCGTCGGCTGGGATCGCCCCGCCGAGATGAAGCCATTCGTTGACGCGGTCGATGCGTTTGGCGGCGGCCCGCATCGCCGCGCGGTGCGCATCGTCGGACGACGCGGCGGATGGGGCTGCCGATTGAGCTTGTGCCCCACCCTGTGCTGGTGTTTTCCGCCTTCCCTCCGCCTCTGCGCAAAAGGGCTCGAACAACTCGATGCAATTGCCGGAAGGGTCCTCCGCGAGGATTTGCTTGCCGCCATTGCCAACGACGATCTCGTTGCGGAAACGGCACCCGGCTGATCTCAGCTTATCGACAGCAGTGGCGAGATCAGCGAATACGAGCTGGAACCGATTCCATCCGCCCGGAGTGGGAGCGCGCCCGTCGCCGATCGGCTGGCCAGCGCCGCCGGCGCCGGGTTTGTTGAGGAGAAGCTGCAGATTTCCTTTGCTGAGCATCGCGAAGCCCGGTGACGGATGCATCTCGAGCTTGAAGCCAAGCAACTCTGAGTAGAACTTGATCGCGGCATCGACGTCATTAACGATGTAGCGGATGCTGACCTTATCCATTGCGGACCTCCTCGTTTTCATGTGCCGAGCGCCTTGCGACGCTCGCGCGCGCTATATGGAGCTGTAGTCTTCCGCGTTGAGCACCATCCCGCTCTTGATGTGGTCGCTGCGCGCTGGCGCAAAGATGTTGAGCATGAGATGCCGGCCCGTGCCGAGCGTTTCGGTCGTGTGGATCACCGTCGGCGGGACGATAATCAATGTACCAGGCCTGCAGGTTACGTGCTCGTCCTCGCGCCAAGCCCAGGCGTCGGCCGCCCAGGGCGTGCGCAAATGCTCGACATACTCGCCAGCGACGACGAGCGCGCCTTCCTCGAAGTCATCGTGGGAATGCGGGTCGAGCTTGGTGCGGTCGGTCAGTCCTTCGCGCTCGATCCACATCACGTTCATGGTTCCGGTCTGGAAGCTCGGTGGACGCCGTCCCGCCGCAGCTTTGAACTGGTCGATCGGATAGACGCGAATGCCGGGCGCGCCCGAATAGGTGAGCGGCGCACCGATCGGATTCACGCCGGCGCACGGTTGGCGGTAATCCTCGGCGTTGATGGCGAGATTCGCCAGCGCTTCCGGCACCGGCGCGAAGACTCGGATTATGTAGCCGGGAGCCTTCGCCTCGATCGAGCTCGCTCCCGCCGGGAGAATAGAGATGCTGCGTGCCGGCGCGTTGACGCTCTCCCCGTCGGCACGCAGGACGGCGTCAGCCTCTGGCAGCACGACCACAGTCTCGGCGGCCGTCCGCTGCTCCAGCAACGCGCCTGCCGATAAAACCTCAGACCACGCAACTAGCGCGTTTTGCAAGCGTATGTAGCTCGTCGCGATGCCGCTTTCCCGGGTCCGAGACCCATTCGCCGCGACAAAGCGCCGGCGGTTCCGCTCGGCAACTGATGCTTCATTCATGGCTGCGACTCCGTTCCAACTAGCGTGAATTTTGATCTGATCGAGCGGTCGCGGCATGGGCGCAGACATGCGTCGCGGCAAGGGCCGGAAGAACACCAAACAGTATTCTGATCAGTCGGGCTGTCGCGGCCGCGCATCCCATTGCTGCCTCTCAGGATCGAATCTTGACTCTAGGTTCTCAGTTTATAATATCGAATTTCGATAGCGACAACCGTGTTCGAATGATATGCTGGAATATGTGGATGCATTGGCACGACCGAGGACAAGGCGGGCTGCGGCCAATGCCGCTTGGCCCAATGCCGGTACCGATACAGTGAGTTGTTATGCAGGGACTGACCAAGCGGATCGCCTTGTCGAGATGGTCTTCGGTGTACCAGATTGATCGCGTTGAAGTTGAGGGGAGGTACTCGTGATGCGTTTCGACCTTTCGGGATGCGGTGCCGGCCTAGACGAGAGTGCTGCCGGCTTGCTCGAGCTGGGGCCGCGCGCCGAGTCGCTCGGCTACGATGGGCTGTGGATCAACGAAGAGCACTTTGGGCAGGGAAGTCGCACCTGCCTGTCGCCGATCCCGCTCGCAACCGCCCTGGCGATGCGGACTCATACGATCCGCATCGGCTTCTCGGTTCTGGTGCTGCCGCTTTTTGAACCGATACGGCTGGCCGAAGAGATCGCGACGCTTGACGTGCTCTCGGAAGGGCGCGTCGATTTGGGCGTCTCTCGCGGTAACACGAGCCGCTATTTCGAGGCATGGGGGCTTTCCTATGAGGACCGCTCGGCTGCGTTCTCCTCGTGCTTCGATAAGCTGATCCGATGTTGGACCGAGCCCAAGATTGAGGTTGGCTCCCGCATCGAATCGATCGAGCCGAAATGCATCCAGCGGCCGCATCCGCCGATATACTTCGCGACGTATCGCGAAGAAGGAGCCGCCTGGGCGGCCGAGCAGGGCCTTTCCTTGTTCCAAGGCAGCCAGCAATCAGCCGACAGCCTCCGTCGATGCAACCGGGCATTCAGGGATGCCGGCGGCGATGCAGGCAACGTGCCTGTTGGGCGCTTTGTCGTCGTCGGCGAAACCGACCAAGTGGCACTTCAAGCTGCTTGGCCTGCGGCCGAAAAGCTAACCGAAGGTTATCGCCGCTCGGGGGAGCAGCTTCGCCGGCGCATCTCGACCGAAGAGGATCTTGAAACCGAACGATGGCTGCGCGAAGTGGCGATTGTCGGCAGTCCGGAGACCGTGGCCGCGCGCATCGCTGCTCTACATGACGATCTGGGTTTCGGAAGTCTCCAGCTCGTCACGGGATTCCTGGGCCATCTTCCTCAAACTGAAGTGGTCAGGACTCTTGAGCTCTTTGCGAAAGAAGTGAAGCCGCGGCTCCAATCGATGCTGCGTGAGACCGAAGAGCAATCAGTTGTGACGATGCAGCGCTCGCCAGAGGCACATCAATCGGGACGGAGAGGGTAATGAGCGTGGCAAGCGAAGCAGCGAAGATAAAAAGTCATCCGGGAACGTGGCTCGAGGTTTTCGGTGTGAGCCTAAAACTGGGACTCACGTCGTTTGGCGGGCCCATCGCCCATCTCGGCTATTTCCGGGAAGAATATGTTGCGAGGCGTCGCTGGCTTGACGAAGCCTCCTATGCTGATCTGGTGGCACTTTGCCAATTCCTACCCGGACCTGCATCCAGCCAAGTCGGCATTGGTATTGGATTGTCGCGCGCTGGTGTTGCCGGCGCCATAGCGGCTTGGGTCGGGTTCACCATGCCCTCTGCGATGGCTCTCGTCCTGTTCGCCTATGGACTTGAGGTCTTCAGTGTTCCCCTTGATGCGGGATGGTTGCACGGGCTAAAGATCGCTGCGGTGGCGGTCGTTGCGCAGGCTGTTTGGGGTATGGCGCGTGCGCTCGCGCCTGACCGAGAGCGGGCGACGGTGGCGGTGGCAGCCGCGGTGCTAACTTTGGCAATTCCATCGGCGATTGGCCAAGTAGGCGCCATCGTGCTCGGCGGGGTCGCCGGTTTCGCCATTTTCAGGAAGCTTCCAGCGCCTGGTGTTGTCGAGTTTTCGATTTTGCTCGGTCGCCGTACCGGTGCCGCGTTGTTGATTTTGTTTTTTGCCCTGCTTGGTGGATTACCCTTCGTTGCAGCTGCAACACAGAACCATACTGTATCGCTTGTCGATGCGTTCTATCGGGCGGGCTCACTCGTTTTTGGCGGCGGCCACGTCGTTCTGCCCCTTTTGCAGGCATCAGTGGTACCGCCGGATTGGGTGACCAATGACGCATTTTTGGCCGGCTATGGTGCGGCACAGGCGGTTCCCGGGCCGCTCTTTACATTCGCAGCTTATCTCGGTGCTGCAATGGGCCCTGAGCCAAACGGCTGGCTTGGCGGTCTTATTTGTCTGATTGCGATTTTCCTCCCGTCGTTCTTGCTTGTCATGGGCGTGCTTCCCTTTTGGCACGAACTACGGCGCCGTGTTTGGGCACAGGCTGTACTCCGCGGCGTGAACGCGGCCGTTGTCGGTCTCCTTCTGGCCGCGCTTTACAATCCTGTCTGGACATCGGGCATAACCAATACCGCTGACTTCGCACTTGGCATCGCAGCATTTCTACTGCTGGCCATTTGGGGGGTGCCGCCGTGGTTGGTTGTCATACTGAGCGCCCTTGGAGGAGCTATTGCCGCTATGGCGTGAGGCTCGGGGTGCGTAGAGAGTTTGATCGAAAAGTTCGTGGCGGCGCTTCCAGTAGTCTGACTCCAACTGCAAAAGGGGGAGCTGAATTGGTTGTCGAACGTCAAAGGAGTCAAGTGATGAAGCAGACCAAATCGAAAAGGCCATTTCCCTGTTTTACTGACACCAGCCGACGGGAGTTCCTCGTCGGGGCAGGTGCGGCTGGACTGGCTTTAGGCATTGATGGCTTGATCCCCGCTCGCGCACAAACCGATCAAGTGAAGCCCGATTACACGCTGCGCATTGGCACAAGCCTGGTCGAGCTGTCGCCGGAGCATATTGTCTCGACCACGACCTACAATGGGCAATTCCCTGGTCCGCTGCTGCGTTTCAAGGAAGGCCAACGGGCCGTGGTCGACGTTTACAATGACACCGACACCCCGGAGTTGGTTCACTGGCATGGGCAGATCATTCCGAGCGACGTCGATGGAGCAGCAGAGGAAGGCTCGCCGTATATTCCCGCGCATGGGATGCGCAGGATCGCCTTCGTTCCGCGGCCCGCCGGTTTTCGTTTCTATCACACGCACGTCGTCGCCGGCGCCGATCTCAACCGCGGCACCTATACGGGCCAGGTAGGTCCCGTCTACATCGAGCCGAAGAACGAGCCGGGAAATTTCGATCGCGAGGTCTTCCTCGTGCTGAAAGAGTTTGAGCCCTCCTTCAGCCGGGGCGGTGACATGGCGATGGAGGTTCTGGCGGGTGCGCCGATCAAGGAGCTTCAGGATATCGCCGAGAAGGCCGACGAGCAGTTCAAAGGACCGAAGGGCTACGAAGTCAGCTACGATCTCTTCAGCGTCAACGGCAAGATGCTCGGGCACGGAGAGCCGATCCGCGTCAAGCCAGGCGAGCGCGTGCTGTTCCACATACTTAACGCGAGTGCCGGCGAGATCCGCAGCCTCGCGTTACCCGGCCACGTCTTCAAGATTGTTGCGCTCGACGGCAATCCGGTGCCTACGCCGGCAGACGTCCCGGTGTTATGGCTCGGCACGGCGGAGCGCGTCTCGGCTATCGTCGAGATGAACCATCCGGGTGTTTGGGTGATGGGCGATCTTAGTGACGATGATCGCGGTCACGGCATGGGCATCGTCATCGAGTACGCAAACGCGAAAGGCAAGCCGCAATGGAGCAAGCCCAAGCCATTTAAGTGGGACTACGCGATCTTCGGCAAGAACGGCGCCACACCCGCGCAACCAGACGAAACCATGGAGTTCACCATCGTCAAGCACAACGGCGCCCTCGCCGGTTTCAATGAATGGACCCTCAACGGCGAAGCCTTTTCGATGGACGCCATGAAGCCGATGTACACGGTACATGAAGGACGCCGCTACCGGCTGAAGTTCCGCAACGCCAGCGACGATATCCATCCGCTGCATCTGCACCGGCACAGCTTCGAACTAACACGCGTCGGCGGCAAGGCGACCGCGGGCGTGATGAAAGATGTGGTGATGCTCGGCGGATTCCAGGAACTCGAGTTTGACTTCGTGGCCGACAATCCAGGGCCGACGCTGTTCCATTGTCACCAGCAGTTGCACATGGATTTCGGGTTTATGGCGCTCTTCAATTATGCCTGAGGAGTTGGATCAGCCCGATAGCCCCTGCATCCGCTCGGGACTGAACATCCAGTCTTCTCTGATGTTAAGGTAAGTTATCCATGGCTAGACCAGCGACCCCACGCTACTTTAGCGGCCTTTCAAAAAACACGTTTCTTCTCGCTTTAGCCAGCCTGTTTGCCGATATCTCAACGGAGATGCTTTATCCGGTCCTGCCGGTCTTTCTGACCCAAACATTGAACGCAAGCGGCAGTATCGTCGGCTTGGTGGACGGCTTTGCTCAGGCGGCGCAGAACATCGTGCAAGGCTTCTCCGGCACGTTGTCGGACAAGCTGCAAAAGCGAAAATCCATCGCACTGGCTGGCTATCTTCTGGCGGCGATCTCCAAGCCGCTAATGGGACTTTCCACGATCTGGCAAGGTGTGTTCGGCGCGCGGCTGCTGGATCGGCTTGGTTCCGGCGCCCGCTCGGCGCCACGCGATGCGCTCATCGCGTCTTCGGTCGATGAGAAAGACAGAGGTCGAGCCTTCGGGCTTGAGGGCATTGGCGACAATGCCGGCGCGTTCCTCGGACCGCTGCTGGCCGTCTTCCTCCTCTACGCGCTGCATGTTCACATCCGGACCGTCTTCTATCTGGCGATCATCCCCGGCCTGCTGGCCTTTTTCATGGTCCTGCTGGTGAAAGAGCAGCCTGCGGCGGTGGTTGCCAAATCGAAGATCGATGTCAGCCTGCGGCAGTTTCCGAAGGGATATTGGCAATATCTGCTGGTGACGGCTCTGTTTGGACTGGGGAATTCCAGCAACGCGTTTCTGATCCTGCGGACACAGGAAATCGGCGCCTCTCTGGAAACGACAATCCTGATCTATGCAGCGTTCAATCTAGTCGCCGCGCTGATCTCCTATCCAGCGGGATCGTTTTCCGACACATGGGGCCGGAAAAATATCCTTCTTGCCTCGTTCATCATCTTCCTGATCGTCTATCTCGGCTTTGCCCTGGCACATAACATCCTTCTGATCACCGCGCTGTTTGTTTTTTACGGAGCATATCAAGGAATATTCCGCGCCGTTGGCAAAGCGTTTGCTGCGGATTTTGTGTCGGAGCATCTGCGCGCCAGCGGCATCGGTTGGTACAACACCACCGTGGGCTTGCTTCAACTCGTGGCCAGCGTCGTTGCCGGACTCCTCTGGGATCAGATCGGCCATGCTGCCGTATTCTATTACGGCGCGGCCTTCGCGGTCGTCGGCAGTATCGGACTAATGGTCTTGCTCCCACGGGAGGACAAGAAACGTGGCGCCGGTGAACCGAATTGAGGCGACCATGATGGAACGAGATATACAGACGAAAATAGCCAACATGGGCGCGAAATCTCCAGCGGCCCATGCCGTCAAGATCACCGGCAACATGATGATCATCATGCGATCGAGGCGACACTTGATCCACCCCCCTGCACGGTGAGGCAAGAGCTGCGTCGTGACTGTCGAGCTTCGAGATTTGCGATGGGCGATCGTCGCCGCCCAGCATCGCAGTCTTCGGCAGGCGGCCGAGGTGCTCAATATTCGACAGTCGACGCTCAGTCGCTGCCTGCGCGATCTCGAAGACAAGCTCGGCGCCAGACTGTTCGAACGCACCAACGGTGGCACTCGGCCGACGATCGTAGGCCAAGAATTCCTCGACGCTGCTCGGCACATCATCGAGGAAACAGAATCGATCACCGCCCGCCTCAAGACTCGCTCTCGCGGCGAGAGTGGCCGATTGACTATCGGTGTCCACGCCTCACTTTCCGCAGGCAATCTTCGGGCGACACTCGTTGATCACCGACGTCGTTTCCCAGACGTTGAGACGCATCTGGTCGATGGATCAAGCGACCACTTGATCTCTGATCTCGCAAGCTCCGCTATTGATGTGGCTTTCGTTGCGGAAGACAATCCCAGATGGAATGACAAGTCACTGTCGGTATGGAGCGAACGCATCGCCGTTGCTCTTCCGGAAGGACATGTGCTCACCAGCCGTGATATTGTTCACTGGAGCGAGCTAAGACACGAGCCTCTGCTGTTGCCGCAACGCGGCCCCGGCCCTGAATTTTTGAAGCTTCTCGTTGCCAGGGTGGGATGTCCCGACCCTTGCCGTGTTCTCCACCATGACGTGGGTCTCGACCGGCTCCTCACCCTTGTTGGGGCGGGCTGGGGTGTTTTGCTGGCGCTAGAAGGTGCAACCGGCGCAGCCTATCCGGGCGTTACCTTTCGCGAGGTGCATGATTCAGAGGGGCCAACGCGTCTGAACTTCCGGGCCTATTGGCGGCAGGCGAACTGCAACCCCTCGCTGCAACCCTTTCTCGACATGCTCCGGGAGCGCTACCCGGATCTCCCAGCAGCTCGCGGGCCGGATTGAGCGGTCGCCCTGCGCGTCCTCGCGAAAGCCCGATCCGTCGCCATGAACCGCTCGATCATCGGCACGATCAACTTGGCCGGATCGGACACAATCTGACCCGTAGCCTGAGCGAGCACCTCGGCATAAGCGACCAAGTCGCGATGCACTGCGGCCGGCAACTCAACGCTGAGCTTTACCGGTTTGTCGTCGGCGAGCGGCCCGAGCTTCAATTTGGTCATGGCGTCGTTCCTCCCTGGCCGTAGGGCGCCAATACCAAGTCGCGCGTGACGATGACGCGCACTGGGAAACCCGGCCGGATCGTCAGCGTCGGCTGGATATTGAGCTGACGCTGAACGATCTGCTGGCCAGTCTGGCTGATGCTGTTGGAAGCGCCGCTGCGGATCGCCTGAACAAGGTTGTTCTCATCCTGGCTCGTGCCCGCCTCCGCGCCCACACTGAGAAGAGTCGAGAGGACGGCGGCCTTGAACAGCATGCCCCAATGGTTGTCGACCTCGTCCTCGAGCCCGGCATAGCCCTGCGTGTCGGCGCCGGGCTGGCGCTCCAGCACAATCGAGCCGCCGTCCGGCATGATGATGCGGGTCCAGACCAAGAGGACTCGGCTCTGGCCGAACGCGACGGAGCTGTCGTATTGGCCGATCAGCTTCGCGCCCTGCGGGATCAGAAGATACTTGCCGGTCGGACTGTCATAGACCGCCTCCGTCACTTGGGCGGTGATCTGGCCCGGCAGATCGGAACGAATGCCCGTGATGAGCGCGGCGGGAATCACGGTTCCGGCCTGCACGACATAGGGCGAGACCTTGGCGTCGAGCCGGTCGGGACTAACCGTGCGCTTGTCCGTCGAAGCGTTGAGGAAGGCCGTCTTGCGGTCCTGCATGTTCTGCGCGGCGCCGGCGTCGACCGGCGGAGCGGGCGTTGGGCCTGCGGTAGCTCCCGCCGCAGCCGGCGCGGCGAGCCCGACTGACCGCGGCTGCTGATTGGTCTGGGCGAAGAGACGGCTGAGCCTCGCCGCCTCGATCTCCTGGGCGCGGCGCTGCGCTTCCGGATCAGGCGTCGTCCCAGGAGCCACGGTGTTCGGCGCAGCCCCCGCATTGAGGATGGGCTTGCCGAGATCGCCGGGTAGCGGCGGCCCAAGCGGGGGCGCTTGGCGCGGCAAGCCGGTGTAGTCCTTCGGGAGACCGGCGAGGCCTTCGGCGGAGGGACGATTCTGCGTGGAGAGCAGTTCCTGGCCGGTCTGCGCCTGGTTGCGAGTCTGGAGCGCGTAGCCGAGCGCGCCCGCGACGGCGAGCGCCGATGCGGCGCCGAGGCCGATCAGCACCTTGCGCGAGAGCCGCGTGACGCGCGGCCGCTCGCCCCGAAGCCGAAGATCGGGCGGTACGACGGGCGTCGGCGTCGGCGGTTGTTCTTCAGGACCTTCGGCCGTCATGACCGCGGCCTTCCGTCGGTCCGGACGATGCGCACGCGCCGCTCGCTATCCTTGTCGCCGAGACGCAATTCAGCGGCGGCGAACAGGCGATCGACGATGTAGTAGTTGCGGTTCGCTCGGTAGTTCACCAGTTCGGACCCGCCGGCCGGACCGATGACGAACAGCGGTGGCATTTCACCCTGGGCAATGCCGCTCGGGAATTCGATGTAGACCTTGTGCCCGTCGTCGAAGGCGCGCAGCGGCCGCCAGGCCGGATTGTCGCCCTGGATCGTGTAGCGGAAGTTGATCGAGGCGAGATCGACGCCGGAAGCGATCGGCGCCGCGGCGTCGGCCTCCTGGTTCTGCCGGCGAAGTGCGATGAGCTGATCTTCGGGATACTGCCAGGAGACGGAGGCCATGTAGGTCTTCTCGGTCGAGCGCAGCTCGAGGAGATAGGTTCGACGATCCGTGTTGATCACCAGATTGGTGAGCAGCTCCGGTCTCGTCGGCTTGACCAGGATGTGGACCTTCTTGGTGGCGCCCGCGCCGCTTTCGGTATCGCCGATGATCCAGCGCACGGTGTCGCCGGCCGCGACGGGCCCGGAGCCAACGAGCTGTTCGCCGTCCTGCAGCGCGATGTCCGTGATCTGACCTGGCGCCGTATAGACTTGGTAGAGCGCTCCGCCGGAGAACGGATAGACCTGGACCGCGTTGATGAAGCCGTTGCGCACCGGCTGGATCCGCGCGGCGGCGTTGGCCTGGTTGACGCGCACGGTTGGGTCAGCGGCTTCAGGTGTCGGCTTTCCAGCGTCGATCGGCTTCAATTGTCCGGGTAGCGGAAGAGGCTTGGGCAACTCCACAATCTTGATGGGCGCTGGTGGATCGACGGTGAGCTTGGCCGGCGCCGCGCTGTCGTAATTGATGTCCGGCGGAATGAAATTATGCGCGCAACCGCCCAGCGCGGTGGCGGACATCAGCAAAGCCGCGAGGCCGACTTTACGGAAAGCCGCATTCCCTCCTTTCCGGCTCTGCTGAACTACAGGCAAATACGAAGCCGGACCGCTGGCTTCCATGGAAATCGGCGAGGTCATTGTCCTAGCTCCTTCGACCAGTTGATGGCGGTGACGTAGATGCCGAGCGGGTTCTTGCGGAGCACGTCGGCGGAGGTCGGCGTCTGGATCGCGATGGTGAGGATCGCGGTCCAGCGGGTGTTGTCGGCGAGCGCGCCGTCCTGGTAGCGATGCTCGATCCATTCGACCCGGAAGCTCGATGGCGAGGCGCGGATCACGCTCGAGACGTCGATAGCGATCTGCTGCTTGCCGAGCTTGGCGAAGGGGTCGTTGGCGCGGGCGTAGTCATTGAGCGCCTGGGAGCCCGAGGTGGTGGTGAAGTCGTAGGCCTGCAGCCAGTTCTGACGCACGATGATCGGATCGGCCGGCAGCGACCGGACCAGCTGGATGAAGTGGGCGAGATACCAGGCGATTTGCGGGTCGCTTGGCGTGTAGTCGGCGGCGGCGGGCGCGACAGCCTGCGCCTGGCCGAGCCTGTCGACCTGCACGACCCAAGGGACAATGCTGCCGTGGGTCGACTGCCAGACGAGACCGCCGGCGAGGCCCATGGACAGCGCCAGCGAGCCGAAGGCCATCAGCCGCCAGTTCTTGGCCTGCACCCGGGCCGAGCCGATGCGGTCGTCCCACACCTGGGCGGCGCGCTGATAGGGGGTTTCAGGCTCGGGCGTCCGACCGTAACGAACCGTGGGGCGGCGGAACAGCGCCATGTCTTATTCTCCTCCTGAGAGATCGATGGAATGGCCGCCGCCATGGCTGTCGCCGGACCTGAGGACCTGTGCGGCGGTCTGCGCCCCGTGGACCATCGACTGGTTGCGCTTCATGCGCTGGGCCCAGGCCGGCGGGCCGGAACCCTCCGATCCGCCCGTGGGCGCCGCGGGCGTGCTTGGTGAATTGCCGCCGACCGTCCCTCCGGTCGACGAGCCGCCGGTTGCGGCGAAACTGGACCGGGCGCCGGCGGCGAAGCTTTCCCGTATCGAACTGCCGGCTTGAGCGGCGGCGCGCCGCACAGGAGCCGCGGCGGCTGAAGCGGCCGCTCGCCCGACCCCGCCGAGTCCGGCCGCGACGCCCGACGCGCCGGGCCGGCCGGCTGAAGCAAGGCTGTAGGCGGAGGACGCGCCGCCGGCCATTGCCGCTCCACCGCGCGCGGCGGCGGCAGTGCCGGAAGCCGCAGCCATCGCCCCCCTACCGGCCAGGCCGAGCGCGCCGGCGCCGGCCATCGCCGTACCCGCGACGGCGAGGCCAGTCCCGACGGCGGCGCCCGCGCCGAGCTGGGGCGCGCCGGAGACCAGGCCGGTGGCGATGCCAGGGCCGAAGATGCCAAGGCCCAGCATGGCGAGCGCGGCCAGCACGACGGACAGCGCTTGCTCGACCGTCGGCTGGCCGCCGGCGTAGGTCTGCGTGAACTGCGAGAAGAGCCCGGTGCCGATGCCGACGATGACGGCCAGCACCATCACCTTGATGCCGGACGCGACGATGTTGCCGAGCACCTTCTCTGCGAGGAAGGCGGTCTTGTTGAAGAGCGCGAAGGGAATGAGGATGAAGCCGGCGAGCGTCGTCAGCTTGAACTCAATCAAGGTGACGAAGAGCTGTACCGCCAGGATGAAGAAGGCGATCAGCACCAGGACCCACGAGACCATCAGCACCGCGATCTGCACGAAGTTCGCGAAGAAGCTGGTGAAGCCCATCATCTGACTGGCCGCGTCGAGCAGCGGCTGACCGGCGTCAAGGCCAACCTGCGCGAGCTTGCCCGGCCGCAGGAAGTCGGCGGTCGAGATCGAAGAGCCACCCGCCTTCAGACCGAGGCCGGCGAAGCTGTTGAAGACGATGGCCGAGAGATTGTTGAAGTTGTTGATGATGAAAGCGAAGAAGCCGATGTAGAGGGTCTTCTTCACCAGCCGCTGCAGGATGTCCTCGTCGGCGCCCCAGGCCCAGAACAGGCCGGCGAGTGTGATGTCGATGACGATCAGCGTGGACGATAGGTAGCCGACCTCACCCTTGATCAGGCCGAAACCGGAATCGATGTAGGTGGTGAAGGTGTTGAGGAAGGTGTCGATGACGCCGACATTGTTCATCGCGCGTCTCCCCTAGAAGGGGTGGCCGGCGCGGCAGCGCCTGGGGGCGTTTGTGGCGATAGCGGCCGCGCCGGCCTGCCGAAGAATCGCTGGCGGTTCTCCTCCCAGACCGCGACGCAATGCGGGTCTTCGGCATCCTGGGGGCCGAGCGCGCTGCAACGGCGCAGCCCGGCCGAGAGGTCATCGGATGCTGGATTGATGGTCGGAGACGCCTCGACGACGGGCGCCGGGGGACGCCGGTTGACCGCGACGAGAGTCGCGATGAAGACCGCGACCAGGACGACAATCGCGGCCGCGCGGAAGATCTCCGACCGTCCCAGCATCGCCGCGCCTCAGTTGCCGGTGAACATGGTGACGTTGCCGGGCTGGTAGCCGGTGCGCGTCGAGAAGGTCTTGTAGTTCTGCTGGCCCTGCGCTTCGGCGGCGGCGCTGCGCGCCTGCTCCAGCGCATCTGCCCGCCCCTTGGCGGAGAGCACCGCCACCAGGTCGGAGAGCTGCTGGGATTGCAACGCCAGAAGCTGGTTGCCAGCCTGGGCGGCCTGCAAGGCGCCCGTGGCGTTCTGGCTCGCCGAGACCAGCGAGGTCATCGCACTGGAGTTGGTCGGGATGTTGCCGACCACGCCCGCCTGCACCTTCAAACTGTCCTCGAAGGCGCCGACCGAGTTCTGCCAGCGAGCCTGCGCGTTGGCGACCATGGCGGTGGTCGAACCCGTGCCCGCGGCCGAACCGTAGCTCGTCGAATAGGCCTGTTCGATGCGCTGGACGTTGAAGGCGATGTTCTGCGCCTGACCGAGCAGCGACTGAGTCTGGGCAATCGACGACTGAAGCTGGGTCAGCGTCGACATCGGCAGGTTGGCGAGATTGCGCGCCTGGTTGACCAGACTCGTCGCTTGGTTGGTCAACATCTGAATCTGATTGTTGATCTGCTGGAGCTCCCGCGCGGCCGTCAGCACGTTCTGGCTGAAGTTGGTCGGGTCGTAGACGATCCACTGCGCCGACGCGGGCGGTGCGGCGACGGCCAGGGTGAGCACGGCGGCGCTTGCCGCCGCCAGATGGCGCAGCTTGATCATGATGACGTCTCCAGGTTGGTCAGGTCAGGGATGAGATCGGCGGCCCACAGGAGCTCGTGGTCCGCAAGCCAGGCGGGCGTGAAAGCATCGCGGCCGTACTCGGCGACGACACGTTCGATCGCCGCGTGGTCGGCCTTGGAGGAAGCGGCACAGAAGGTGAGCGCGACCGGGCCGAGGCCGAGCTCGAACAGGCGATTGCCGCGGCGCGACTGGCAGTAGTAGTCGCGCTTCGGCGTAGCGCGCGCGAGGATCTCGATCTGGCGATCGTTGAGACCGAAGCGGCGGTAGATCGCGGTGATCTGCGGCTCGATCGCGCGCTCGTTCGGCAGGAAGATACGCGTCGGACAGCTCTCGACGATCGCGGGCGCGATGTTGCTGCCGTCGATATCCGACAGCGACTGCGTGGCGAAGACGACGGAGGCATTCTTCTTGCGCAGCGTCTTCAGCCACTCGCGGAGCTGCTGGGCGAAGGCCGGATCGTCGAGGACCAGCCACCCCTCGTCGATGATGAGGAGCGTCGGCCGGCCATCGAGGCGACCCTCGATGCGATGGAACAGGTAGGTCAGCACGGCAGGCGCCGCGCCAGCGCCGATCAGGCCCTCGGTCTCGAAGGCCTGGACAGATGCGGAGCCGAGCTGCTCGGTCTCGGCGTCGAGCAGCCGGCCTGAAGCGCCGCCGATGCAGTACGGTTGCAGTGCTTGCTTCAACGCTGTCGATTGCAGCAGCACCGCGAGTCCGGTGATCGTGCGCTCCTGCGCCGGCGATGATGCCAGGGAGGTCAGCGCCGACCAGACGTGCTCCTTCGCGGTCGGATCGATGGTGACGCCCTCCTTGGCAAGGATCGCGGCGACCCACTCCGCCGCCCAGGCGCGCTCGGCCTGATCGTCGATTCGGGCCAGCGGCTGGAGCGAGACGGAGTGCTCCGAGCCGGCGGACAGGCTGCCGCCGAGATCGTGCCAGTCGCCGCCCATGGCGATCGCCGCAGTGCGGATCGAGCCGCCGAAATCGAAGGCGAAAATCTGGCTGTCGCGATAGCGTCGGAACTGCATCGCCATTAGCGAAAGCAGCACGGATTTGCCGGCGCCGGTCGGACCGACGATCAGCGTGTGGCCGACATCGCCGACGTGCAGGCTCAACCGGAACGGAGTCGACCCCTCGGTCTTGCCGAACAGCAGCGGCGGCGCCTGGAAATGCTCGTCCCTTGCCGGCCCGGCCCAGACTGCCGAGAGCGGGATCATGTGCGCCAGATTCAGCGTCGAGACCGGCGGCTGTCGGACGTTGGCGTAGGCGTGGCCGGGGATGGACCCGAGCCAGGCTTCCAGCGCGTTCACCCCTTCCGGCATGCAGGTGAAATCGCGACCCTGGATCACCTTCTCGACGAGGCGAAGCTTCTCAGCGGCGAGGCCCGGATCCTGATCCCAGACGGTGACAGTCGCGGTGACGTAGGTCTGACCGACATCGTCCGTGCCCAGCTCTTGCAGGGCCAGGTCGGCATCCATGGCCTTGTTGGCGGCATCGGAGTCGACCAGCGTGGACGCCTCGTTGGTCATTACCTCCTTGACGATCGCGGCGATGCTTTTCCTTTTCGCAAACCACTGCCGCCTGATCTTGGTTAGCAGCCTCACAGCCTCGGTCTTGTCGAGCAGGACCGCGCGCGTAGACCAGCGGTAGGGGAAGGCGAGACGATTGAGCTCGTCGAGAATCCCCGGATGCGTCGCGGTCGGGAAACCCACCACGGTGAGGATGCGTAAATGATGCGCGCCGAGGCGGGGTTCGAGGCCGCCGGCGAGAGGCTCGTCCGCAAGCAGCGCATCGAGGTGCATCGGCGTCTCCGGGACGCGGACGCGCTGCTGCCGGGTCGAAATGGTCGAGTGCAAGTAGGTCAGCGTGTCGCCGTCATCGAGCCAGGCCACCTCGGGCATGAAGCCCTCGACGAGTTGCAGGACGCGATTGGTCCGGTCGACGAAGCCGCGCAGCAGCTCCCACGGATTGACGCCGGTCTGCGCGCGGCCCTCATAGAGCCACCCTTCGATGCGGGAGGCGTCCTCGGCCGGCGGGAGCCAGACGAAGGTCAGGAAGTAACGGCTCTCGAAATGCGCGCCAGCCTCCTCGAAGGCGTCCTGCCGCTCGAGATCGACAAGCGCCGACGCCGGATCGGGGAAGCTGCTGTGCGGATAGATCTGAGCGGCGATCCGTTGCGCCTCGACAAAGATCGCCCAGCCGGAACCGAGACGGCGCAGCGCGTTGTTGAGCCGGGCGGTCACGCCCACTAGCTCGGCTGGCGTGGCGCTATCGAGGTCCGGTCCGCGAAAGCGCGCCGTGCGCTGGAAAGAGCCATCCTTGTTGAGGACGACGCCCTCTTCGACCAAGGCCGCCCAAGGTAGGAAGTCGGCGAGACCGGCGGGACGATTGCGATATTCGGCGAGATTCAGCATCCGAGCCTCACACGCCAAGATGGGCTGGGTAACGAAGGTGCCGGCGCACCACGTCGACGAACTGCGGGTCGCGCTTCGCCGCCCAGACGGCGGCGGTGTGACCCACCGCCCAGATCAGCGCGCCGGGGATCCAGAGCCGCAGGCCAAGCGCGATCGCCGCCGCGAGCGTGCCGTTGGCGATCGCGACGGTCCGCGGCGCGCCGCCCATCAGAATCGGGTCGGTAAGCGCGCGATGGACCGGCGCGAAGAAGCCGGGCACGTCGGGATCGACGATCGCGGCCATCAGATCAGCGCTCCGCCGGAGAACGAGAAGAAGGAGAGGAAGAAGCTCGACGCGGCGAAGGCGATCGACAGGCCGAAAACAATCTGGATCAGCCGGCGGAAGCCGCCGCTCGTGTCGCCGAAGGCGAGCGTCAGGCCGGTCACGGTGATGATGATGACCGAGATGATCTTCGCGACGGGCCCTTGCACCGACTCCAGTATGGAGTTGAGCGGGGTCTCCCACGGCATGGAGGAGCCGGAGGCGTAAGCCGCCGGGGCGAAGGCGAGCGTCAGGGTCGCGAGCGTGACGAGCTCGGCCACGCGGCGGCGCGAAGAATGAGCGACAGCGAGAACACGGATCATGATGGGTCTCCGGGGGGCAAGAGGTCGCCGCCCGCCCCGGCGGACTGGACGCGGTAATCGCCGGTGGCGGGATCGAGACCGGCGATGAGTGCGAGTTCGGAAAGGCGGCGTTCGCTGCCGCGGCCGCGCAGCACCGCGACGAGATCGATCGTCTCGGCGATCAGCGCCTTGGGGACGGTGACGACAGCCTCCTGGATGAGCTGTTCGAGGCGGCGCAGCGCTCCGAGCGCGGTGCCGGCGTGGATCGTGCCGATGCCGCCAGGATGTCCGGTGCCCCACGCCTTCAGCAGGTCCAGCGCTTCAGCGCCGCGCACCTCGCCGATCGGGATGCGGTCGGGCCGCAGGCGCAGTGAGGAGCGGACCAGGTCGGAGAGTGAGGCGACGCCGTCCTTGGTGCGCAGGGCCACGAGGTTGGGCGCGCGGCACTGCAGCTCGCGGGTGTCCTCGATCAGCACCACTCGGTCGGTGGTGCCGGCGATCTCGGCCAACAGTGCGTTGGTGAGCGTGGTCTTGCCGGTCGAGGTGCCGCCGGCGACGAGGATGTTCTTGCGATCTGCAACGGCGGCGCGGAGCACTGCGGCCTGGCCGGCCAGCATGATGCCGGCAGCGACATAATCGTCGAGGGTGAACACCGCGACGGCGGGCTTCCGGATCGCAAAGGCCGGCGCGGCGACCACCGGCGGCAGAAGTCCCTCGAACCGCTCTCCCGTCTCGGGCAGCTCGGCCGAGACACGCGGTTTGTCGGCATGGACCTCCGCGCCGACATGGTGCGCGACGAGGCGCACGATCCGCTCGCCATCGGCGGCGGACATCGTGCGGCCGCTATCCTCCAGACCACCCGACAGCCGGTCGATCCAAAGCCGGCCATCGGGGTTGAGCATCACCTCGACGATCGAGGGGTCTTCGAGGAAGCCGGCGATCGCTGGACCAAGCGCGGTGCGCAGCATGCGCGCGCCGCGGGAGAAGGCCTCGGAATGAAGTGGTGTGACCGCCACGATCGTCCCCGTCTTTGGCCAATCGCAACACGCGATTAGCGACGGGGACGATTAGAAGAGGCAGGAAATGGGGCGGATCAACAAGTATTCAGATGGCGTAGGGGCTGAGCGTAAAGCAGAGAAAAAAGACTTGCTGGGTGCGGACTTGGTTTCGCCGGCTTCGGTGAAGCTCGGGTTATTCGGGATCGCGTCTAGTCTGTGTCCGTCGAGCGAGTCGGGTCTTCCCGGACATCGTCGGGGATCTCTTGCCGAAGCTTTGGCCCCTGGCTGAGGCGCCGGCCAAGCGCCGCGACGAAGTTGTCGTAGCGCGGTCCAGCCTGCGCCCGCGCCGCCTTGGCGGCCGGTTCAGGAAGCGCCGGTGTCGTCGTGAGCCAGAAGCGGATGAACAGGGCCAATGTTTCGACGGCGATGCCGACGTCGCGCTCCAGCCGCGCGAGGCGGCGATCCTGCTGGTCGAGGCGCTTGGCGATCGCAGCCTCGCGACGCTCGTCCGCATCGGGCGACAGAAAGGAGGCGATGGCGGCTTCAGCGATCAGCGACATCGGTTGCTCCCGGCGCGCCGCGTAGTTGGACAGGGAACGCATCACGTCCGGATCGAGATAAACTGAGACCTGAGCCTTCTTCTTTGGCGCCGGCATGCCTGCCTCACAGTCCGAGGTCGTCGCCGGGATCGAGGGAGGCTTGGCGCGCCAAGCCCTGCATGAGGTCGTTCATCCGACCTACGCGGGGCGCATCCTCCTCAAGCTCGTCGATCGGATCGAGGGCGAATTCGTTGTCGATCGGCTGCTTCTTTTCGACCGTCTCCTGGTTCAGTTCAGGCTGGCGACGGTGGTCCGAGTTCTTCGGGTCTTCATCGTCGGCCTCCTCGCCGTCACGCGCGGCTGACGCCGGCGGCCGCGGGGGCAATGGCCGTGAACTCCAGTCGTCGGAACGACTCACTTTCGGCTGCGTTGGCACAGGCGGCGGCAGGATGCGCTCCTGCAAGCGCGCGTCCTCGTAATAGCGCGCCTTCTTTGCGCGGATCGGATGGACGCCGGAGACCATGACGATCTCGTCGGTCGATGGGAGCTGCATGACTTCGCCCGGCGTCAGCAGCGGCCGCGCCGTCTCCGATCGTGAGACCATCAAATGCCCGAGCCACGGCGAGAGGCGGCTGCCGGCATAGTTCTTCATCGCCTTCATCTCGGTCGCCGTGCCCAGCGCATCGCTGACGCGCTTGGCGGTTCGCTCGTCGTTGGTGGCGAAGCTGACGCGCACATGGCAGTTATCCAAAATCGAATTGTTGGGGCCGTAGGCCTTCTCGATCTGATTCAGCGACTGAGCGATCAGGAAGCTCTTGATCCCGTAGCCCGCCATGAAGGCGAGCGCCGACTCGAAGAAGTCGAGCCGCCCCAGGGCCGGGAACTCGTCGAGCATCAGGAGAAGGCGGCGGCGTCCGGCCTTGGCCTGCAGGTCCTCGGTCAACCGTCGGCCGATCTGATTGAGGATCAGGCGGATCAGCGGCTTGGTGCGGTTGATGTCCGAGGGCGGGACCACGAGGTAGAGCGTTGTCGGATGTTCGCCGGCGACGATGTCACCGATCCGCCAGTCGCAACGCCGCGTCACCTCGGCGACCACCGGATCGCGATAGAGGCCGAGGAACGACATGGCGGTGCTCAGCACGCCGGAGCGCTCGTTGCCCGACTTGTTCAACAACTCCCTCGCAGCGCTGGCGACGACGGGATGGACGCCGGCTTCGCCGAGATGCGGCGTCCGCATCATCGCCGAGAGCGTAGACTCAATTGGCCGCTTGGGATCGGAGAGGAATGACGCGACGCCGGCGAGCGTCTTGTCCGCCTCCGCATAGAGGACATGCAGGATCGCGCCGACCAGCAATGCGTGGCTGGTCTTCTCCCAGTGATTGCGCTTCTCCAGGCTGCCTTCGGGATCGACCAGGATGTCGGCGATGTTCTGGACGTCGCGCACCTCCCACTCGCCCCGGCGCACCTCGAGCAAGGGATTGTAGGCCGACGACTTCGCATTGGTTGGATCGAACAGCAGCACGCGCCCGTGCTGCGCCCGAAAGCCGGCGGTGAGCTGCCAGTTCTCCCCCTTGATGTCGTGGACAATCGCCGAGCCCGGCCAGGTGAGCAGCGAGGGGATGACGAGTCCGACGCCTTTGCCCGATCGTGTCGGCGCGAAGCACAACACATGCTCCGGCCCGTTGTGGCGCAAATAGCTGCGCTGGTAGCGGCCCAGCACGACGCCGTCCGGTCCGCTGAGTCCAGCGGCTTCGATCTCCTTCGGTTGCGCCCAGCGGGCAGAGCCGTAGGTCTCGGCGTTCTTCGCTTCGCGGGCCCGCCAGACGGACATACCGATCGCGACGGCCGCGGCGATCAATCCGCCCGACGCCGCGATGTAGGCGCCCTCGATGAAGATCGACGGCGCATAGGCGTCGTAGGCGTACCACCACCAGAAGAAGGCCGGCGGAAGGTAGAACGGGAAATGCAGAAACTCGAACCACGGGTGGCCGAGCTGGGGCTGGAAGCCGAGGCGCCAGGCCGTCCATTCCGTCGCGCTCCAGATCGCCAGCAGGACGATCGCGAAGACGGTGATGACCTGGCCCCAGAGAATCTTGGTCGCTGACATAGACGACGTCCTTTCTTGAGGTCGATGATTGGAGGGATTGTTCACAGGCCGAGCCCCCGGTTGCGGCCGAAGCCCCAGTCGATTCCGCCATCGGCGCGGGTGACGCCGGAGACGTGGCGGCCGAGCTGCTTTTCGAGGGAGGGCGTCCAGGGCACGAGCTGGAAGCCCAAGCCGTCGTCGATCATGGCGAAGCGGCCGGAGGCGAGCGCGAAGCGCTGCCGATAGGTCCCGGCGACATACTCGCCGGTCGCCGCGCCGTTGAACGGCTGGCCGGTTTCGGCGGCGAGCCGCTCGCCCAACGCCTCCACCTCCCGCCGTCGAAGCGTTCCGATCAGGCCGGAGGCGAACACGATCCCCCGCGCCTGTCTGTCGGCAAGGCCCTGCTCGATGAGCTGGTCCGCCCGGCGATCCATCGCCTCGCGGACCTCGGCGCCGAAGCCGGCTTGGCCGAGCGCCACCGGATCGCGCGCGACTGCCTGGCGATCGAGCCAGGTTGCGCCGCTCGCCGTCACCTGGTCCTCGATGGCGAGGTCGGAACGCACCGCAATGGCGACGCGACGCCGGCCTTGCGCGTCGTCGAATTTGCGCAACTCGACGATCGAGCCTGGTGTGCTGTCGCCGGCGGCGTCGAGATCGGCAAGCTTGATGTGGTGGGTCCGCCCGTCGACACCGTCGACGACAGCGTAGGCCGTACCCTTCAGCTCATCGTCGAGACCGCGATCGACCAGGCGGCCGATGACCGGAACGTCCAGGCTCTCGCCAGCGAGGACGTAGCTTGCGGCGGCCCGCTCAATGCCGCGCTCGGTCAGGCTGCGGTGGATGCGCTTGATGATGTCGCCGCGCTCGCCGAGCTCGCGCAAGATCGTCTCGGCGGCCGCGTCCATCGTCCATTGGCCCGGCCCGAGCTGGTGCGCGAGACCGAGACTCTCCAGACGCCGCAATCGCCCGACCTTGAGCGCTTCGAGTGGATCAGGCTGGCGTCCCGCGTCCGGCGCGACGTCGATGACGCAGTGCTGATCGGCATCCCGGACGAGCTGCCGGTCGAGCTGAGTCCAGCGCTCGGCATCGACCTGGCGCTCGAGCGCGCGGCGGATGTCGAGATCTGTGCGCGGCCCAAGTTCCTGGGTGACCAGATCCTGGGCACGGGCACGCATGCCCTCCTTGACGTAGTCGCGCGAGATGACGAGGTCCTGGCCGTCGTCGGCGACGCCGCGCACGATGATGTGGACGTGGGGATGCTGGGTGTTCCAGTGATCGACGCCCACCCAATCGAGCTTGGTCCCCAGATCCTTCTCTATCTGCCCGACCAACTCACGGGCGTAACCCCTGAGGTCGGACAGCTCGGCGGCATCCTCGGGTGAGACGATGAATCGGAAATGGTGGCGATCATCCTGAGAGCGCTCGGCGAAGGCCTTGGGATCGGCATCCTCCGTCTCCGGTCCGAACAGCCTCGCCTTCTCCCCGTCCCGGGTGACGCCCTCGCGCCGGAGATAGCCAAGGTGGGCCGAGAGCGGCGCTGATCTCGCCGTATGACGGACGACGCGGGTTTTGATCGTCACCAGACGCGAGCGGCCGGTGAGCAGACGGTTCGCCTGCACGCTAGCGACCCGGCCGCGGCCGAAGGTCGAGCGCTTCCCAGTTCTGAGCATGCCCTGCCGCGACACGCCGCCGCCGGCACGCTGGGCGGCGGCGAGCGCCTGGGCGATGAAGGGCTTGACCCGTTGGCTCCGCGAAGAGCGGATGCGGCCTGGTCGGGGCTGGAAGTCATTCTCTTCAGCCATCGCCAGCCTCGGCAATGTGCGGAAAAGTCAGGTCCGGCAAAGCGTTGCGGGTCAAGCGCACCTTGCGCCCCAGGGCCGCACATTGCCGGATCGCTGAAAAATCCCAATAAAAACAACCGACCGACCGAGCCGCACCTTGCGGCCTTTTATCTCGCCCTCTGTCGGTCGGTTCCTGCACTTCTCCCCTGATCGCCCTTCCTTCTTCCCGGGAGCACGCCGCGCCGCGCTCGCCTGCGAAAACGTGCCCGAGACCTGCGATGCAGTCTGTTGATTCATTGGAAGCCGTCGCGCCGCTCGGGAAAGCGAGAGTTGACCGAGACAAAACTGCCGAAGGGCGGCAGGGAAATAGCGCGATCACGGCTTTGGCCCCGCTGCGGAAACGTGGACGAACAGGCCGTCGGATTGCGGGGCGATGGCCGACAGGTCGCGCAAAGCGACGACGGCCGGCGCATCGCTCGTCGGCTGTTTGGATGTCGCGTGATCGGCCGGTTCAGCGCTTGCCGATCGCATGATGAAGAGCGGCGCTTGTGTCCAGGACGACGGATCGGAGGCCGCCACGAGGACAGGCCCATCGGTCGCGCCGTCCCCGACAAAAGGGACAAGCGCCGCGACGTAAGCGACGGTTTCCGGCGGCAACGGACGATGCCGGTCGCGATAGTCCTCGTATCGCCCGGGCCCCGCATTATACGCCGCGAGGAACCCCGGCGAGCCGTAGCGGTCATACATCTCGCGCAGGAAAGCCGCGCCCGCCAGGATATTGTCATGCGGATCGAACGCGTCGCGGCCGAGGCCGTATCGAGCGCGCAGCGCTGCCCATGTCTCGGGCATGAGCTGCATCAACCCCATCGCACCTTTCGGTGAGACGGCACGGCGATCATCACGGCTCTCGACGCGCATGATCGCCCGAATCCACGCCGCTGGGATGGCGAAGCGTTGCGCGGCTTCGGCCACGAGAGCGGCGTAGGAATCGCCCGAAGCCTGCAGCGCGATGGGCGCCGCCTGAGCATGGACGGCGACGGTGGGCATGCTGAGCGCCGTCATGCTGGCGAGCAGAAGAAGCGCGCGCTGCATGCGATCAACTCCGATCGCCGCGCTTCGGTGGACGGTTCCAGTTCAGCACCCAGACGGACTTGTCGTCGCCCGACTGGAAGAGATTGGCGCGGATCGGCTGGGCGAGCGCGGGATCATCGATGACGAGTGAAACGTACTCGCCAGCCTTCTCGCCGGTGCGCTTCCAGCCCGCGCCGATCTCCGGGCCGTCGCCGCCGCCTATGTGAATGCGGTAGTCGGGCGCGTTCTCGGCATCGGAGGATTCGGCCGGAACGAGGGAGAGATCACGGTAGAAGAAGAGCGTCTGGATACGTCCGGTGAACCCGGTCTTGTCGCGGGTGAACTGACCAATCTGCGCCATGGGAAACCTCCATTGTTGGCGGGTTAAGAAGCGGGTCAATCGGTGGTGGCGCGCCACATGAAGCGGCCGTCACCGGCCTCGTCGGTCCACAAGGGGACCGCGCGGGCGACAATCGCGGTGGTGGGAAGCGGGCCGAAATAGCGTCCATCCAGGCTGTCTGGGACGGTCGGGTTCATGAGGAAGACTTCGCTGGGGCCGAGCGTGTGACAACCGCTCCAACGCGGCAGCGGACGGCCGAGGTGATCGCGCTCACGCGCCGCGCCAACGGAGACGCGATCGACGGTGATGGCGTCGCCTGTGCGGCACACAGTCTGCCCCGGCAGCGCCATCACATGCTTCAGCAGCGGCACGCCCTTGGGCAGGAAGCCGCCATCGGCCAGATAGCTGGCAATCGGTTCGGGAGCGCGCACGGCGACGAGCTCAAGTGCGTGAAGCTGTCCGGCCGGCCGGAGCACATAAAGCCCGGTCGGCGTGCTCGCCGTGGCGTTCCAGATAAGGCGCGGCGCCGGATGGCCGAAGGCCAAGCCGATGAAGACGAGCATGGCGAAATACGTCGTCATGACGTAGCCGAAGCGGGTCATGGTGTGACGCTCCGACGCTTGAGCCAGGCGGCGTGCTGATCGCGCGTGTAAGGGCGCGGCTCATGGCCGGCGGCGAGACGGTTGTTGAGGTGGCGCCAGTATTCCGGCGCGGCGTCGGCGGGATCGATGTCGAGCGCCTCGACGGAGTCGATCGCCTGCAGCACGCGTTCGACCTTCGGCCAGCTATCGACGCGCAGCAGGATTTCGCCGCCGGGGCGCACGAAGGGCAGCGTCTGGAAACGTGCGCCGGGCTCGACCGCGCGCACGATGTCCATGCGCGAGATGACGGTGCCGTAGTCGTTCGACGCCCAGCGCACGAACGCGAAGATGCTGCCGGGCTTGAAACTCGAGATGCTGCGACGGCGATCGAGGATCTTCTCCTCGGCACGTCGGCCGAAGCGTAGCCAGTGCTCGATCTTCTTCTCGATCCAGGTCAGTTCGACATGGGTGAGTGCGACTGTGCGCCGATGCGATGACGGCACGACGCGCGGCGGCGACGGCTCGTTGTCGTTCATGAACTCTCTCCGGGATCGGTTGGGAATTCGCGCGCGAAGAGGTCGCGCAGCATGTCGGCAACGGTGATCCCGCGCTGGAACGCGGCGACCTTGATGCGGCCGCGCAGCGCCGGCGTGACGTCGATCGTCAGGCGCGCGGTGAAGGCGGAGGGCTCATCGCCGCGACGGCGCGATGCGTTGGGCGCCTTGATCCAGCTCTCGGCGTCGCCGGGCCGGGCGGCGAAGCCGCGTCGGGCGCCACCCGCGCTCATGGCATGATCCTCGCGACTTCAGCGGCGAGCGCTGCGATCTCGCGCGCCGCTGCGCTCTGCTCGGCCAGCTCGAACACGAGCCGGCCGGATTGCGCGGCGTCAGCGAAGACGACACGCTGACCGACGGTGGTGGAGAGAACCGGCGGGTCGTGATCGGCGAGCGTCTCGGCCGTTTCGCGGGCGATGACCGTGCGCGCGCCGCAGCGGTTCAAGACGAAGCGCGCGACGAGCTGCGGGCGATAGATGCGGGCCTCGCGGAGCAGGCCCAGCATCTCGGCCGAGGCCCAACCATCGAAGGGTGATGGTTGCACCGGGATCAGCACGAGATCGGCGGCGAGCAGCGCCGAGCGCATCAGTCCCGCGACGCGCGGTGGCCCATCAATGACGACGTGATCAGCGGTGCGCGCGATCTCCGGCGCCTCGCGGTGGAGCGTGTCGCGCGCGAGGCCAACGACGCCGAACAGCCGCGAGACGTTCTCCCGCGCTCGCTGCTGCGACCAATCGAGTGCCGAGCCTTGGGGGTCCGCATCGATCAGCGTGACGCGCTTGCCGTGCAGCGCCAGCTCGCCGGCGAGATGAAGCGCAAGCGTGGTCTTGCCGACGCCGCCTTTCTGGTTGAGCAGAGCGACGATCATCTCTTCCCTCCCGGCTTGCGGCCGAAGGGCAGCGAAGGCTGTCGTGCTGATGGTTCGGAGGTCTGCTCAGCCGGGGTGGCGCGCTTATCCGCAGATCGGGCAGGCCCACTACAAGAGTTAGATTCTGAGTTAGACTCTAAGTTAAGGCTCGGAATCGCGGTTTCCGGCCACAGCGTTAGCTCCGGTTCGTGCGTGCGAAGTCCCGATAGGGCTGCGTGCGGAGTCTCGATACCGTTTGCGTGTGAAGTCCCGAGCGTTTCCACAGCGCCATCCGCAGGGACTGTGGATAAGTGGGCCGGCAGGATGCGCAGCAGCTCGCGGCGGCCCTGCCACTCGATGTGCAGGCGATAGCCGGGCAGCGGCTGGCGCGCGGCGATGCGGCGGATCTGGAGCGCGAAATCGGAGACGCGCACCAGGCTGCCGGACTTCTCGTGGAGATGCGCGATCTCGAACAACCAGCCTTTGGGCTGGCGACCGGCGTGTTTGCGCGCGACGCGATAGAGCCAGCGCTCGATGCCGCCAGTCAGCCGGAAGTAGGCCGGGTCGATGGCGAGCACGAGCGAGCGGTCGATGACGCCGCGGTAGAACCAGTCGGGGAGCACGAACTCCATGCCCTCGACGCGACCGTCGCGCGTCGTGCATTCCTCCCACTCATTGATCCAGGAGAACTGGTGACGGCGCCAATGTTCGCCGTTGCGGATGGTGGTGCGGATGACGGTCGATTGCAGGCGGGCGAGCGTGCCCTTCAGGAGCTTGTAGTCGCGTGCGCCTGTCTGCCGACCGATCGCGGTCAGGAGCTGGTAGGGCGTGAAGCGAAGGAAACGCGAGGTCTTGAAGCCGAGGTTCTCGGCCTCGACGATCTGGCTCGCCGCCCAGATCAGCACATCGGCGTCCCAGATGGTCGCCATGCCATGCTCGGGCACAGCGTAGACCTCGACCCGAACACCGGCGGCTTCGTATAGGATCGGCGCCGTGCGCCTGGCTTTGGCGAGCGAGAAGAACGGCCGCTCCATCAAGTCGCGCTGGTCGCGCGGACTTGCGTCGCCGGTGGCGACGATGAACGGATCGAGCTTGCTCCGTTCGCTGGCTGTGATGAGGCGGCGCGATGACATCGACGAGCGCCGCTTCAGCGATGCGCGTGGCCGGCGGCGCGGGCCTCGACGTATCGGGGATCGGATGTCGAGCTGCACGCGGCCTGGTCGGCCCAAGCTTCGAGGTCGTCGATCGCGTAGACGACACGCCCGCCGAGCTTGCGGAAGGTCGGGCCGCTACCGTGGCAGCGGTATTTCTCCAGCGTCCGCGGCGAGATGCCGAGGATGCGCGCCGCTTCATGTGTGCGGACGTAACGCGTGGCGAGTTGCGCGGCCCTGTCGGGCATGATGTGCCTCCGTCTTGCCTCGAAGCGCCGCGGCCAAGTCGCGGCATGTCGGGGTGACGGTGGCGGAGAGTTCAGGCGTTGGGGGTGGACGAATATTTTCGTTGGCGTGTGTCCCCCCGTTTGCGACGGGGCGAACGGAAACGTCGCGGACGACGCCAGTGGCTCATGGCCGGTGTGGTGATAGCAATGCGTGGAAATGGATGGAGGCGCGCGTCAGAGACCGCGCAGGAGCTTCAGATAGCCCCTTTCGACTAGGGCGATCGAATCGTGGATCAGGCGGTTGGCTTTGCGCCGCGCGTGGGAATCCTTCCACTCGACAGAGGGAAGCTGGGCGTGGTCGGAGCTGAGTACTTCCGCCGCGATGTCGCGCGGGCCACCGCCGGCATCGTGAACGTCGAAGGCGTGGAGGAGTTGAATCAGTCGCCGTTTCTGGAAAGACGTGAGCCGCAGGGCGGTCGGGAGAAAGTTGATGCGCTGGCCGCCGAGTCGGCGGGCGAAGCGTAGCGCGACGTCGAGCCGAAGCTCGAACATACTGTCGAGCGGCAGAAGCACGGCCGGCCGTCGCGTGGCTTGGTCGTCTTGCAAACGGATATGGAGTTCGTCCGAGCCGTCGACGATCACCAGTTCACGTCCATCGGCGTCAGCGCGCTCGACGAGCGCCGGACCGAAGGCGCTGGGATCGAGGGATGAAGCGGCCTCGAACCCGGTTGGCGCCGGTTCCAGGATCAGCGTGGCCGGCGAAACTTCCGGCAGCCACATGACGGGTTCGAGTCCGACTGGAGACGCGGGGTCATGGGCGAAAGCGCAACCCCCATCGCCGAGCGAGACTGACGCGGGCAGTCTCGGCGTCGACGGAAGCGCGCGCGATCTGGCGCTGGGTGCGGACGAAATCGCGGCGGTAATCAGGGTTGCGACGCAGAAATTCGGCGGCAAAGCCGGGACGTTCGAGGCGGTTCAGGCGATCAATCGTCTCCGGCGAGCGCCAATACTCCGTGGGCATGGCGTTTCCTCTCGTTTGTCCTCTCTCAAGGAGGGTCGCCACGATCCGGAAAATTCGCCGGCAAAAGTAGTCCTTAAGGTTGCATCGCGTGTGGCTGCGAGCCGTGGGAGTGGGGGGTGTTGGTTCACTGCATCCGGGGTTCAAGCAAGTGCCGATAGCCCGTCTCAGTCATCCAGCGGGCCCGCGCCAGATGGCTGTCATGAACCGTTTTGGCACGGGCGGGTTCCTGGGCCGGATTGAGGCCGAAGATCACCTGGACGACTTCGCGCCAGTCAGCGCCCTCTTCGTCGGCCATGAGCAATCGAAGATAGACCGCCAGATGTTGCTCGTCATAGGCGTTTAAGCGGTCGGTGAGCGGCGGCCGGTCCTGGAAAGGCGCCTGAGTCATTGCGATCTACCCCCTAGAGATCAAAGCAATGTGTTAGCCATTCATTTACCGCGAATTTTTGCAAGATTTGCGCCGCGAATACTTACGCCGCGATGCATGGGGCGCATCACGTTGCGCTCGGAAATGGCAAACTGAGCCCTCCGCAGCGTCGATGAATAGCAAAGCCATGTACGAATCGGAACGATCATTCCTGGAACGATAGTTCCTATATCGGCTCCATCATCGCCATGGATCTCAAGGAGGTCATGGCGGTCAATCTGCGTCGGTTGCGTCATGCGAAAAAGATGACGCAGGAGGAATTGGCCGAGAGTGCTGGGTTGAGCGCCCGGTACGTCGGAGGGATCGAACGCGCCGATGTCTCGGCGAGCGTGACGGTGCTCGGCCGGATCGCGGAGGCGCTGGAGGTGGAAGCGACTGAACTGGTCCGCGCCGTGCCCGTGAAGGCTCGAAAAAGGGCGGCAGTCGAGCCTTAGTTTCTGTGACGACTGCGGTTCACGTCTCGCGCCGGAAGAATTCGACAGGGTCCGCTTCAAGGACCTCGGCGAGCTTCTCCAGCATGTCGACGGTCGCGGAGTGCTGTTCGCGCTCCAGCATGCCAACATAGTTGCGATTGATGCCAGCACGATCGGCAAGCTCCTCCTGTGACATGCTTTTGGCATGTCTCAGTCTTCGCAGATTCGTGGCGACGATCTCCCGCAAGCTCATGCGGTGAGATCGCCGTGCCACCTAATATACTGCCACCTAGTAAACTAGGTATTCCGCCCGTTCAAGGTTGGCGGGTCGCCTTTGGGGCACAAGGCGATGCCCCGCCCGGACCAGCCGGACGGGGCATTGGAGGCGGGGTCAGTCGCTCCGGCGGCCGTTGGGGCGGGACCAGATCAGGCTGTAGCCCTCGCCCTCTTCGTCGTCGAAGAGGTTGGCGAAGATCGGGGCGGTGAAGCTCGGATCGTCGAGCTTGAGGCCCAGATAGTCGCGGCCCTCGTTGGAGCGCTTGGACCAGGCGGCGCCGATCTCGACCCGGCCGACATAGACGCGATGGCTGGGGCTGTTGTCGCCGGAGCGGGTGGTTTCGGGGACGATCCGGACGTTCTTGGCCTGGACCGAGAGGGTGACGATTTCGCCGGTGAATTCGTTGCCGGACTTCTTGAAGGTGCCGATGGTCGCCATGGTAGTTCTCCTTGATCTCTGTTTCCGAGCCCGCACCATTGCGGCCTCGATGGTGATCGAAGGGCCGGAGGCGATCGACGGCGCACCCCGAAGGGGCTCGACAGCAAAGGAGGGGCTTTCTTGTCTCGCGAGGAATGACGGCGCAGCCGGCAGGGGAAGAAAGTTTTGACGCCGCTGTTGCGCCATAGGCGGTCGAGGCTTTAGCCGGCCTTCGGCCAGATCAATCCATCGAAGAGGCCGTTCGGTGCGCTCGGCCTGACAGAGCTGACATCAAGGAGAACGTGGCGACTTTCGAGCCGCCGTGGAGACCGGCCAGTATATTCGACGGCGATGCGGGACCTGTCCTGGCCACCAACGGATCTCCTGCTTCGGAGACCATGCTCCGGCTGCACGCCTCCTTCACGCTCTTTGTTGGCCGTATCGGTGAAACCTCGCCACCTCGGCCGTGTGCCTCAACGACCCGCCGCGACGCCTGGGGCTCTGCGATGATCGGGGGAGCATCGACGCGAGACCGCCCTCACGCCGTGTTCGACGACGAGGACGGCGGGCATACGGAACGCTTGATCCAGCCCCGCTCCGCGCCGTCGACGTGACGGTGTCAGCCCCGCGCCAAGCCCTGTCCGGCTGGTCCGGGCGCGGCCATTCCGATGAAGCGGACGAACGCCGTGACGCTGACAGCGACCGCGCCGATGACGGCGAAGATCGTCTGCCAAGTGGGTGAAGGCATCGCCATCTGGGCGATTCCATGCGTGGCGCTGTAGCCAGCGACGGTGGCGGGCGCGACATAGAGAAGGATGATCAGGAGCCGAGCCCACGCCCATGGCACAACGGCGAGCGCAAGTTGGCCAAGGCCAAAGGTGACGCCGCCGGCTACAAGACCAACGGCAATGCCGCCGAGCACGCCGGCCCCCGTGTGAAAGGCCCAGATGCCGATCGTCAGACCGGCGAAAAACGGCAGCGCAAAGACAGCGAGGGTGAACAGCAGCCAGCAGATAAAGCCGACGCCGACGATGACGAGGAGTGGTCCGAAGATGATCATGGCGGTGTACTCCGTGAGATAAAGGTCTGACGGTCGCGCCTTCCACCACCACCACGGCGCGACCGTGAGTATAGCCGCAAACAGGCGCCAGCGGGAGCGGAAATCCCGCTGGCCCTGTGCGGTCCAGCTTGCGTGGGGATGCGCCCCTTCATCGCTGGAAGGGGTCGAATTCGTGGATGACGGCGGCGGGATCGCCGTCATATTCGGCGGCCAGCATGACGCCGAAGTTGCCAGCGTCAGCATGAAAGACGACGACGCAGACCATGAGAGTGATGGCGAGGTTCCAGCCGTTAGCGAATGCGAGGGCTTGAGACATTGATCCGGCTCCTGTGCTGAGGCGGGGACCATCCCCGCGCGACAGGCGCCCGATGTGTTCGGCCGAGGGCCGCAATCACCGCGAAGGCGAAGACGCAGCGGCGGCACGCTTCGCGTAAGCCGACCCTTTACGGGTTGATGGCGTCAGGCCCTCGGCCGGACCAAGGATCAGCGCTGACAGACGCGGGGTGGCGCCCGCCGGCAGGAGCCGCCACTCAAAGGCCGTCACGGGCGATGCATGGAACCTCGTTGTCCTCACGGTGCGCTGGCCGATCGGCTAAGGTGTGCTTACGAGTCGACATGATGGTTGAGGCATGCGGCATGGCGGAATTCGCGGGACGCGACCTGCACCTGGTGAAGAAGGCACTCGCCATTGCGGTACTGGCGATCGAGCGGCAGCCGGGGCCGTTTCAATCGGCGTCCGATCAGAGCGATATGAAGGCGCTGCTCGACGGCCTGATCGAGAATGATACGGAGTTGGCGCACTATGCTCGCGCGGCCCGGATCGCGGTGACGGGTGAACCGGACTGAAAGGCGATCTTGCGGAAAGCCGGTGATCCGCCTTTGCGGTTCGACGTCAATACGTATTGAGAAAAGGCGGCGCTCACGCGCCGCCGAACTTCCAGACCGGGATGCCGAGCTTCTTCGCCTTGTCGGCGAGGTTGTCCTGGATGCCGGTGCCAGGGAAGTGCAGGACGCCGATCGGCAGGGTCTCCAGCAATGTGTCGTTGCGCTTGAACGGTGCAGCTTTGGCGTGCTTCGTCCAATCGGGTTTGAAGGCGATCTGCGGCACCTTGCGAATGTCGGCCCATTTGGCGGCGATTAACTCCGCGCCCTTCGGCGATCCGCCGTGCAGCAGCACCATGTCCGGATGCTTGGCGTGGACCTGGTCGAGCTTGGCCCAGACTAGGCGGTGATCGTTGAAGTCGAGCCCGCCGGTGAGCGCCACCTTCGGTCCCGCTGGCAGGAGCACCTGGTTGTCGGCGCGCTTCTTCGCAGCCAGGAAGTCGCGGCTGTCGATCATCGCCGAGGTCAGGTTGCGATGGTTGACCTTTGACCCGTTGCGCGGCCGCCAGGCTGAATGGGTGTGGTGCTCGAACTGGTCGGCGGCCTGGTCGCGCATCAGCTCGAAGGCGTTGCGGCGTTCGATGAGCGTCTGGCCCTCCGCCGTCAGTCGTTCCAGCTCGACGGATTTGACCTCGCTGCCGTCCTGTTCCCGTTGCGAACGCTGCTGTGCCAGTTCGTTGTCGTCGAGTTCGCGCTCGATCCGGTCGATGGCGCGGTGGAAGACGTTCACCGTCGACCAGAGCAGGTTCTCGAGGTCGGGTTCGAGGCGGGTGTCGGCCAGCGCCACCACGAGGGCGTCGAAGATGTCGGAGATGCTGCCGGCGAGGGTGTGCGCTTCCGGAAGCGGCCTGGGATCGGGCTCGTCCTGGAAGGGACGGTAGCCATAGAGCTGGAGTTCGTGGAGGACCTGGTCGGTTGGGGATGAGGTGTGGTGCGGCTCGAAATCGTCGTCGTGGTCGGTGGTCATCGCGCTTTCCTTGTCGGATCGGCCGCGCCCATCGCGGCCTTCATGGCGACGAAGGCGGCGGGCGGAACGGACTTGCACCCGCAGCGCAGCGGAGGGCCGAAGCCTCGGCGGAGGACCGAAGGGGGCCGACTATTTTGTCTCGCGATGTAAAGGCGGCTCCGCCGCCGACGGAAAATAGTCGGCCCACAAGGTTGCCGGTCCGGGCCGCTTGCTGCCCGATCGCCCTCTCAGAAGGCCGTGGGCGTGGTCCTCTCCGACGCTGAGGGAAAGCATGACCGCCGCCCTACGGTGACGACGGTGCCGACCCGCCCTTCATCCCGTTCCGGCTATGCCGCCAGCTCCATGAAGCGAGCGACGTCCTGCGCCGCGATCTGGACCCGGCTCGCGGCCCGAAGCGCGTCGATCCCAAGCAGGCGGAGATCCTCGTTGAAGTCACCGAGCCGTGGCGAGATCACGATCGCTTCGATCCCGTCCTCCTGCGCCCGGTCGATCAACGTCGCCATCGCGCCGTCGCCAGCGGGATCGTCGTCACGGGCAATGTAGAGTCGCCGCAGCGTGTCCGGGAACAGGATGGCGGAGAGATGCGCCGCCGAGAGGGCTGCAACCATCGGCATGGTCGGCAAGACGCAGCGGAGCGACAGCATCGTCTCGATGCCCTCGCCGGCCGCCATGACCTCGCCCGCCACGCCAAAACGCACGGCGTGACCGAGAAGGTCGCCCATCGCCCGCCGCGGCGTGTCGATCGGCGCCTTGCCGAGCGTCGCCTCGGTGAAGCCACCCGGATTGAGCCAGGTGCGATGTGCTCCAGTCAGATGGCCGGCGAGGTCGGTGACGGATGCGATCATCGCCGGCCAGGTCTCGGTCGGGCTATCGTCGTCGGGCCGGTAGTAGCAGCGTGGGTGGAAGCGGAGCGCTCCGGTTCCGTGCAAAGCCGTAATGCCGCGACTCCGGAGATACGTTTCTACGAGAGTATGAGAAATCGGCTGCGACATAGAGAACAGTCGCCGAGACGCTTCCGGCGATCCGGTCGGGGCGCTGGGTGCGCGTGATCGGGGACGATCCGGCTCCGGTTCGGGATGCGGCAGACTGAGGAAGGAACGCGCCTCACTGGCGACGTCCTTGAAGTCGACCAGGCCGCAGCTCTCGCGGATCACATCGAGCAGGTCGCCATGCTCGCTGGTGGCGGCGTCGATCCATTTGCCGGCGGGCCCCTTCACCGACTCTTTGAGACGGACGAACATCGAGCGGCCAGGCGTGTTGCGGACATCGCCCACAAGCCAATAGCCACCCTCCCGTCGGCCGGAGGAGAGGTAATGGCGGCACACGGCCTCGGCTTGCTGCCCAAGGCGTTGTGCAAGATCACGCACAGTATCGGCCATGATGGTCCTCGAAAAGAAAAGGCCCGCCGTCTCCGGCGGGCCTCGTTGCGCAGGGCAGCTATTCGGCTGCGATCATCGGCTCGCCGGTGTCCTCATTCTGAGCGGCCGGCTCGTCTTCGTCTTCCGGCAGTTTTTCGCTGGACTGCTCTGGAGTTTCCTCGTTCGCAGATTCCGATGTCTGCTCGTCGCCAGAGGCGCGGCCCGGCGTGCGAAGCGGCTCGGGGAGCCAGCCGGTGTCGGCCAGCAGCGTTTCCGCCTCGGCGGCCATGTCGCCCTTCTTCAGATGCTCGATCCGGTCGGCGGCGCGCTGGTCTTTCGCCTGAGCCACCGCTTGCAGGATGCGGGCCTTCGTCACTCGGCCGAGGAAGTTATCCACGGTCGGCTTCCACCCGGCGGCGGCCATGTCGAGGTCGACCGCCTGCGCGAGGCGATCGGCGTGGGCGAACGCCCGGGGGCGCCGATTCCAGGGTTCGCACACGGCGTTCACCGAGAGGCTGACGATGTGAGCGAACAGGCCGGCCTGGCTGTCGCCGTCCCACTCCTGCAGCGCGTCCCAGAGGTCGGCCGACTCCTTGGGAAGCGCCTTCGCCCAGCTCTCGTGCCGAGCCCGGATCGCCTCGGCCGACGCGCTGTCGTTCAGCCCCGGCGCCTGCGTGCCGAAGTTGACGCTCTTCAAATCGAGTTCGAGGCAGCTATCCGAGCCGTAGTGGTAGAACGTCTTCAGCGTGAGGACGTGCAGAGCGGCGAGGAAGGCAACGTCGGGCCGTTCGCCGAGCGCGTGCCGAAGGGCCAGCGTGCGATGAGAGGTCAGCTCGGTCATCAGCCGGTCGGAGATGGGCGACAGACCCTCGTCCTCCTCCGGTTCAGCTACGGCCTCGGTCGTCACGGTGGCCTCGGCGCCAACGGAGCTGGCGGCGATAGCTCGTTCGTCCTCGTCATCCGCGGACACGTCGGACTCGGGCTCGGCCGCCAACTCATCCTCCGGCCGGATGTAGCCGCGCTCGACGCGAAGCTGGCCCTCGACGCTGATGCTGACGAAGGCGCCGGCGCGGGCGACCTCGGCGGTGTCGAACACCACGGGCCGGGTCTCGAAGCCCTCCAGCGCCGTTTCCAGCTCCGACAGGCGTTCATCCACCTCGTCCGGCAGTTCGTCGGCGTCCTGGTATTCCTCGGACAGCCGGTCGAACTCTGCCTGGAGCGCGTCCCGGGTCGCCTGTTCCTCGGCGGTCAGCGCGATGGTCTCGCCCCGAAGCTGGCGGAGACCAAAGGCATGGCCGTAGGCGAAATCGGGCGCAACCTCGATCCACTTCCAGCCCTCGGCGGCCACCGCTTCCGATTCCGCCTTGAGCTTGTCGGCCACCATCTGGTCGACCAGCGGGACATCCTGCAGCCAGCCGCCGTCGTCGCCCTGGAACAGGTCGCGCAGCACCGTGCCGCCCGCCGCCACATAAGCGTCGAGGCCGACGAACTGCGCCCGCTTGTCGGAGGCGCGGACCGCACCCTCGGTCAGCATGCGCCGGATTGTGTAGGGCTGCTTGTCGTACGAGGCCTTCAGCCGCTCGAACACCTGTTCCTGGCGCTCATGGTCACCGGAGACGGTGAAGGCCATGAGCTGGTCGAGCGTCATGCCGTCCTCGGCATAGACGTCGAGCAGCGCCGGCGAGACTGACGCGAGCTTCAGGCGCTGCTTCACCACATTGACCGAGACGAAGAACGCGGCGGCGATCTCCTCCTCGGACTGGCCCTTCTCGCGTAGCGCCAGGAAGGCGCGGAACTGATCGAGCGGGTGCAGCGGCGCGCGCTGGACGTTCTCGGCGAGCGAGTCCTCCTCGGCGATGCCGCTGTCGCGGACGATGCAGGGCACCGGGGCGGTTTTGGCCAGGCGCTTCTGCTTGACGAGCAGCTCCAGCGCCCGGTAGCGCCGGCCACCGGCCGGGATCTCGAACATGCCGGTCTCGACGCCGTCCTGATCGACGACCGCCCGCACACTCAGGCCCTGCAGCAGGCCGCGGCGGGCGATGTCGTCGGCCAGCTCCTCGACCGAGACGCCGGCCTTCACGCGCCGGACGTTCGACTGGGAGAGCAAGAGCTTGTTGAAAGGGATGTCGCGCGAGGGCGAGAGGGTGATCTTCTGAACAGTGGTAGCCATCGGGATGTACTCCGCGACGAGCGCCGAAAGCCTCTCTCTCGGCATCAACTCGTCACGAAGCGCAGCGCCGCCCTCTTCCTCTGAAGGGCAGCGCCACGAAACCGACGATCAGGAAAGACGGAAAAGCACGAAGCCGGAGATACGCTTTTCCGCATCTCCGGCTTTCCGGGAGTCAGGCTGCCCGGTCGAGCAGCTTCTTCGCGCGCGCCTCCAGGTCGAGCCGGGCGTCCTGGTGGGTCTTGTCGCGGGCGACGGCGGTGATGCCCTGCACGAAGTCGAAGACGCTCTCAGGTTTGCGCCCTTCCTCGGCCAAGACGGTCTCGATGATCTTCGCCGTCTCGGTCTTCGAGAAGCCGCGCTTGCGCAGAAACTCGCTGCGGTCATCGTCGGTGCGGGCCACGGTCTTCTCTCGGGCCGCCTTGATGCCGTTGACGAAGGGCATCGGCGAGGAATTGGCGAAGCGGGTCAACGCCGGCGCAGCCTCATGCGCGAAGCGCGAGGCGGCGTGTTTCGAGTGGCGGATGGTGATCTCCTCGAAATCCTCGACGCCCCAGAGATTGCGGTTCTGGCAGACGGCGCGGAGATAGAAGCTCGCCATGCCGAGCGTCTTGGCGCCGACCTCGGAGTTCCAGCAGTAGAAGCCGCGGAAGTAGAGATCCGGCGATCCATCGGGCAGCCGACCGGCCTCGATCGGATTGAGGTCGTCGACCAGGAAGAGGAAGACGTCCCGATCGGAGGCGTAGAGCGTCGTCGTGTCCTGTGTGATGTCGACGCGCGGGTTGTAGATGCCCGTCGACCAGTCGAGCACGCCGGGCACCTTCCAGCGGGTATCGCCCGTGCCGTTGCCGGCGATCCGCTGCACGGCCGCGACCAGTTCGTGGTCGAAGATGCGGCCATAGTCAGGGCCGGTGACGGCGCGCAGCTCGACGCGACCATCTTCGATCTCGAGCGTCTTCACCTGCTCGGCGCGATGGGACGTCAAGCCGTATTGCAGATTGATACCGGCTAGCGGTGCCGGAAGCTGCCGCAGATAGGCCGCTGGCGCTCCGATCAGGCCGGCAAGCTGACCGAAGCTCCAATGGGTTGGCGCGATCGGCACGTCGGAGCCGGGCAGCATCAGCGCCAGGCGTTCGGCATCGTCGCGGCTCGCCTCGACCCGGATCGCCGCGCTCTCGACGGTTCGGGTGCGGCTCCGCTCGGTCCGGCCACGGACGGCGGCGTAGAGGTCCGACAGGGACAGGTAACGCTCGTCCGCCGGCCGCGAGAACCATTCCGACGATACGCGACCGATCCGCTCGCCGCGGTTCACATCCACCTTGTAGCCGCCAGCGCGGTCGCGAGCGGCGTCCAGAATCTCCACATGGGTCATGGCTAGTCTCCATGACGGGCGCCGGAGGCCTCTCCTCCAACCCTCAACCCGTCACGGCGAAGCCGGTCCGTCCTCTCACTCTAAAAGGGGCGTTGCGGGGCAGGCTGTGCTAAAACTCCAGCTTTGACTCCCTACCCCCTAGGGGGTAGGGTATGGCCATGCAGCACGCCTCCCATCCCGACCTCATCAAGCGGCTAAAGCAGGCCCAGGGCCAGCTTGGTTCGCTTCTGTCCATGTTCGCCGAAGGCCGGTCATGCCTCGAGTTGGCGCAACAGCTTCAGGCAGTGGAGAGCGTCATCCACAATGCCAAGCGCACGCTGATCCAGGACCACATGGAGCACTGTATCGGTGACGCGGTGGGCGAAGGCGGCGGGAGCGCTGAGCAGGCGCTCCGTGAGTTCAAATCCTTGTCCAAATACCTCTGAGGTCGGCCATGTACGCGACGATTAAGGATTGGCTCGGCTTTGGCGCCCAGGATCGGAGCTCCGGTCATTCACACGGCGAAGGCGGGCATTCGCATGGTGGCACTGGCGGCCACGGCCACACGCATGGTGTGATCGATCCGAGCCTGTCCTCGTCAGAAAGGGGCATCTGGGCCATCAAGTGGTCCTTCATCATTCTCGGCATCACGGCGGTGCTGCAGTTGGTGGTGGTGGTCACGTCCGGCAGCGTGGCGCTGCTGGCGGATACGATCCACAATATTGGCGACGCCACGACCGCCATCCCGCTCTGGATCGCGTTCGTGCTGGTGCGGCGGAAGCCGTCCGCCACCTTCAACTACGGTCTCGGCCGGGTCGAGGATCTAGCCGGGATGCTGGTCGTTCTCATCATCCTGTTCAGTGCCATCGTTGCCGGCTACGAGGCGATCAGCCGCCTGATCCATCCCCAGCCGATCACCCAGCTTGTTGCCGTCGCCATCGCGGGCTTCATTGGCTTCATCGGCAACGAAGTCGTCGCCGTGTTCCGTATCCGCGTCGGCCGCGCCATGAACAGTGCTGCGCTGATCGCAGATGGCTACCACGCTCGCACGGACGGGCTGACGAGCCTGGCTGTGGTGCTCGGCGCTGCCGGCGTGTGGGCGGGCTTCCCCTTGGCCGATCCGATCATCGGCCTACTCATCACCATCGCCATTTTCGGCATTGTCTGGCAATCGGCGAAGGCGGTCATCACGCGGAGCCTCGATGGCGTCAGCCCTGGCGTGGTGGAGGAGATCCGCCATGCGGCGGAGCATGTGCCCGGCATCGGCCGGCTGGTCGAAGTGAAGGCTCGATGGCTCGGCCACAAGCTCAATGCCGACCTGACGATTGCCGTTGATGATACGCTGACTGTCGCGGAAGCGAACCGGATTACGGTAGCTCTGCAAGATGAACTGCGGGAACATCTGCCACCGCTCGGCCTAGCGACCGTCCAGTTCGATACGTCCGGCGTCGTTGTGGCAGAAGGCGGGGCGCACAGTCATCATCATGCGCCCGAGCCGTTCAGGGTCGACTCGCCGCTGGCACAGGGCCTTCTCGCGATCGTCGATACGCCGACCGGCGAGCGTATGAGGCTGACGGTGTCAGCTCACGCTGAAGCGCTGACGGCTGTCGTCTGCATCAGTCGGGACGGGCGGGCCGTCGAGCGCCTGCCGTTGTTGCCGACTGCTGGCGATCACCATGTTTTTCAGAGCGAGAACGCGCCCGAGGAACCGCACGAATTCGATGCCGATCTTCAACTGTCGGATGGCGTGCGGCAGGAACGCCTTTCTTTCCGAATGGAAGAGCCCGAGGGGCACCATCACTAATCGATCTTGTGGCCCTACGGCGATGAAAGAACTGTGTAAATCAGTCGAGGTCTTGTAGAATCGGCGTCTCAATCGCAGCAAAGACGAGGTGATCGTGACCTTTATTGAGGGGACAGGTCGCGACCAGGTAAGTCTGCTCCCGCCTTGCATAGATGACTATGTCGGGTCCGACGCACTCGTGCGTGTTGTCGATGCCTTTGTCGCGGGTCTTGACCTGACGCAGTTAGGCTTCGGTCGCACCGTTGCCGCCGCTACCGGCCGCCCAGGCTACCACCCAGGCGATATGCTTCGCCTCTATATCTGGGGCTATCTCAACCAGATCCGCTCGTCCCGCTTCTTGGAGCGGGCATGTGTCCGCGATCTTGAAGCCATGTGGCTGTTGCGTCAGGTCGCGCCCGACTATCGAACCATCGCTGCGTTCCGGCACGACAATCCCGAAGCCATCATAGCTGCGAGCGCCGCGTTCATTCGCTTCTGTCGCGAGGCGGGATTGATCAGCGGTCGCCTGGTTGCCGTGGATGGAACGAAGATGCGCGCCGTCGCCAGCCCCAAGAACATCGCCGGTGCCGACCGGCTCGCCCGTGATCTGGCCCACACGGAGAAAGAGATCACCTACTACCTCGATCGGCTCGACATCATGGATGAAGCGGTCGGGCAAGGCTTCGACGATCAGCCGAAACATCGACAGGCTTTTACCGACGCTATTGCCTCACTGAATCGCAGAAAGGATCGTCTCGCTAGACGAAAGCAATATCTAACGGATCAAGACGAAAGAGTGATGGTCTTCGGGGAGCCCGATGCCAAGCCCATGGGCTACGGGCACTCTCCCAAGATGCCCTGCTACAACATGCAAAGCGTCGTTGACGTCGATAGCGGCCTGATCATCCACCACGACGTGGCCCGCGAGGCAAACGACAGCCAGCTTCTCCACCCGATGTCGATTGCAACAATGGAAGTCCTGGAAACCGACGCGCTCAAGGTTTTGGCCGACGGCGGATATTCCAACGCCCAAGCGATCGCGAAGTGCGAGCACGACAACGTCGAGGTCGCGGCGCCAATTAAACGAGGCGCCATGAGTGCCGACTTCTTTAGGCCAGTGCAGTTCAGCTACGACGAGCCTTCGGACACGATCAGATGTCCAGCCGGCGAGATCATGAAGCCGTCTGGGAAGCACACGCGCAATCGCGCGATCCGGTACCGCACGTCGGCCTGTGGCGAGTGTCGCCTAAAAAGCCGATGCACGCCTGGGGCGCAGCGAACAATCCATCGGCTTGTCGATCAGAGCGCTCTCGATCGTATGGAGGCTCGGATTTACGCCGACCCAAGTCTGATGGTCACGCGGCGATGTACCGTCGAGCATCCGTTCGGCACAATAAAGCGAATGTCCGGAGGTGGACGTTTCCTCACACGAGGGCTCAGAGCAGTGAAAGCAGAAGCCGCACTCTCGGTCTTAGCCTTCAACATTCTTCACGCGGTGAACCCCTTCGGTGCGGAGCGTCTGACGCCCGCAGGGTGAGTTGAGCCGGAATCTCGCGCCATCCGTAGAACCATCGTGCCGCTGAGTTTTGGCACAGCCTGGGGGATCTCCCCGCAGAAGGGGGTGCGTCGGCGACCAAGGCGCCGGCCAGGGGGAAGGCATTCCCCTCAAAAGCGTGGAGCCGGAGATTTGTAGGTCGGGATTTCAGAATGTGAGCGCCGCCTGGGGCTGCGATTTTACCGCAACGCTGCCCATGCACCATATGCGCCATGACGCGCAACGATATGACCTTGCATCGCACCGCTATCTGATATATATGCATCCATATGGCGCTTTGGTGCAACGAGCGCAAAGGACGAGCATGGATCATTTCACAATAGTGCAAGCGCTTTGCCGCGCGGCGATAGCCGACGCGTCGCCGGCCTTGCGCAAGCAAATCGAGCGTTTGCGCGACGCTTTGACCAAGGACGGGGAGTCAAAGCAGGCGGCCGCGCTTACGAGCATCCTGACAACGGCGGATCGGACAAAGGAGCTTTCGCCGAGCCGCATTGAGCGTTCGAAGGCTCAGATTCCGGGCGAGGTTTTGACCCGCAACACGCCCGTTCCTGTCGATAGAGAGACGGCTGCGCCGCTCGCAGACGTGATTTTCCCGACTGACATTCAACCGGCTGCGCCGCTGTTCAACGCGACGGTCAGCCAAGCCATCGGGACCATTATTGAGGAATGGGCCAATTTCGACGCCCTGTCCGAGATCGATATTCGACCATCGAAGACCTGCCTCATCTACGGAGCGCCGGGTACCGGCAAGACGCGGTTGGCGTTGTGGATGGCTCAGCAGCTCGATTTGCCGGTCGTGCTGGTGAAACTGGACGGCCTAGTGTCATCCTTCCTGGGCACCACAGCGCGTAATATCGGAAATCTGTTCACATTCGCGAACCGCCATCGTTGCATTCTCTTGTTGGACGAATTCGACGCAATCGCCAAAGTCCGCGATGATCCGCAAGAAGTGGGAGAGATAAAGCGCGTCGTGAATGCGCTCCTGCAGAACCTAGATGCACGCCGGGATGTTGGCTTCACGATCGGGATCACCAATCATCCCAAGCTGCTAGACACGGCCGTCTGGCGGCGTTTTGAGGTTCAGCTCGAAATTCCCAAGCCGGACTTCGAGATGCGAAAGGCGATCGCCGCGCATTTCATGCCGCCGGTGAAGGCTCCGGAAAGTCATTTGAGGTTGATTTCGTGGTTCACCGAGGGATCGACGGGGGCGGAGATCGAGTCTCTGGTGCGCACGTATAAGAAGGCCACTACCGTTCGAGAGGAGGACAGGCGGGGATTACTCGATACCTTGCGCCAGTTTGCGACCTTGAATGCGGCCCGTGTTCAAAGTGAGCGCCGCGCGCTGTTGTTTGACGATTCGAGCAACTTGTTTCGGGCCATGCGGGACGATCCGATCCTTGGCTTCTCCATGGCCGACATTGGCGAGATCGCCGGCAAAGACAAGTCGACAGTGAGCCGTCAGCTCGGCCGAGCAACCAAGTCCGGTGAAGGCGAGGTGGCGAATGGCTAGCCCGATTCAGATCGTCCTCAATCCAGAGAATTACGAAGAGGGCCGCGAGGCTGGTGGCGGTGGTGGGCGAAAAGACTTCTTTGCTCACCGCGATGCTGAGTTTGTGGCCCATAAGAACGCACTGTTGGGCCAACTCGACACGATCTCCGGCGTGCTCAGCGCACAGTCGCAGGGAGACGTCGGCTATGTGAAGGTCATTTTACGCCGCGAAGCATGGGCTAAAAGTCACCGGCCTGTCGCAAGCCTCTTTCGCGACAATCGGACACCAGTCGTCGGCGGCGGCGACCTCGGCGTCATGATCGTCGAAGCCAGACCCGGCACCCTCCGGCAAGTGGCGGCCGAGATGGCACTGGCTGAAACCCACACCGAGATGCGGTTCAACGAACAGAAGCAAAAAGATGAGCCATATCCGTCCGCGCGGAAGAGCGAGACGGGTGCGATCGACCGCATTGAGCTTTATGGGCCGGCTGACCGCCGTAGCTTTTCAGCCGAGGAGGCCGTCGCGTGGCTTTCAAACCCGATGACCGGAAGCGGCTATCAGGTTGAGTTGTTCGAGAGCCCACCGCCACGGTCCGACTGGGATCGCCTCGACGCTGGTCATCGTCGCCTCGTCGAGAGTTTCGTGGCGGGCTTCAATGCCTTGGAACGGGGCCTTTCCGTTGAGCGGTTGCCAAGTCATCGGAACAAGCAGCCGATCCTATCGGTCCGACTCGACCAATCAACCAATCAACCCGTCCTGCGATTGAATGAGGCACCGGTCGGCGAGCGTCACCGCGAACTGGCTTTGTTTAATCCCGACGTCAATCGCCACGCTCGGCTTCTCGCCTTTCTTGATAGCCATCCACTCGTTCGGCGGATCGACTTGCCTGGCATCGTTGTTCGGGCGGCCAGTCCGTCCGCGCCAACCACGCGCGTTCGGCCAACCGACGTGACCATTCCAGTCCGCGACAGCCGACGCACCCATCCTCGTCTGGGCGTCATCGATGGCGGAATCAGTAAGGCGTTGTCGGACTGGGTGATCGATCGCTGGGACATCCTGGCCGACGAAGACGTTGATCTCGCTCATGGCACGTTTATCGGTGGTTTGGCTGCGGTTGGCGGTGCGTTGAATGGCTCGGAAATCTGTCCGGAGCCCGACGGCGCAGAGTTGGTCGACCTTGCCGTTTTCCCGAACGAACGCAAGGCGGGGGCCTTCGCCTCCTACTATCCGGACGGTTTACCGCAGTTTTTCGACGAGATGGAGTCAGCCATCTCGGATGCCCGCGCCCGCCACGGAGTGCGGGTATTCAACATGAGCCTCAATATCCTTCAGCCTGCCGCACCGGACCGATACAGCCCCCACGCTGCGCGGCTGGATCAGATTGCGGAGGCCAACAACGCCGTGGTGTTCATTTCGGCCGGCAATATCCAGGCTCAGGATCTTCGCGCCGAGTGGCCCGCAGACCCCACGGCTGCGCTCGCTAGCCTGGTCAACGCCCGCAACGACGGTTTGCTGACTCCTGCCGAGAGCGCACGCAATGTCGCTGTGGCCGCTCTCAATCCGCCTGGGCATGATGGCTGCGTGCCCTTTGCACCGACTCGTTTCAGTCGGCGGGGGCCCGGCCTCCGTGCCGGTGTGAAGCCTGACCTCGCACATGTCGGGGGAGCAAGTTCCCAGCATTCAGTGCTCGGGCACGGGTTGTTCTCGATCCTGCCCGATGGAACAATCATCGATGGATGCGGCACGAGCTACGCTTCGCCACTTGCCGCAAAAACTGCTGCTGTGCTCGACCACGCGATCGAGGGAGAGGTCTCGCGCGAGACCCTGATCGGTTTGCTTGTGCATCACGCGGAGATGCCCGTGCCATTGCAGGCTACGGCGCTCGCACCCATTGCACGACACATGGTCGGCTTCGGCATGCCGCCATCCGCTGATCGGATTCTGGAGACCGGCGACCATGCGATCACGCTCGTCTTCGCATCCCGCATTCGACGCGACCAACAAATCAATTTCCGGTTTCTATGGCCCGCGTCGCTGGTCGGTCCAGGCGGGAAGTGCCGAGGGCGAGCGAAGATCACCCTCGTCTCCACGCCACCGCTTGATGCGCGATTCGGTTCGGAATTCGTCCGTGTAAACATCAACGCTACTTTGCAGCAGGAGCAAGCGGGCGGTGGATGGAAGGGGCGACTTGAGCCGCTCTATCTCCCCACGAAACGCGAAGCGCCAGCGGTGGAAGCGGAATTGATCGAACACGATCTGAAATGGAGTCCTGTCAAGGTTCTAGCCAAAACGTTCCCGCAAGGTGTCGGCCCATCTTCGAACTGGCGCTTGTTCGTCGACTACCTGACCCGAGCCGGCGAGGTTATGCCCGAGGAAGGTGTGCCTTTCACGGCTATCGTCACGATTAGCGATCCCGATGCCGTACAACCGGTGTTCAACGATATGCGTCAAAACCTGCAGGCCCTCGGTACGCAGATTGCCGATATTCGAACGGCCGCGCGGATTACGCCGCGTATTTAATCTTACAAGCGCACGTGTTGAGGAGGTAACTTTGGCGAAGTCAGTGTCTCTCAGAACAGGGCGGGCCTTTGCAACCGTTACAGCCGCCAAAGAATACTTCTCGAAGATACTAAATGGCCGTGAGCTGAAGCAGGAATTTGGCGGGGATGAGCTAGCCGACGTTCGGGCAGCTTATGAAGATTACTGCGCGAAGACCGGCTGGGATCTGCAGTCACCTCCCGCGTCCTTCTATCCCACTCACGATCGTGGCCCGGGCTACACCACTCGCTGCTTTGGCGTGACCTTTGAAGATGGGACGACCGGTAAGTTCTCAATAGACAAAGCGCTGCGGGCGATAGCGGCGTAATACCAGCGACCTAAATTGCTGACTTATCGGATTCCCGACTTGGGGTTTGTCTGATCCGTTTGCCTCGAGCAGATCTCCGGGAGCGGACGATGAGTCGGGCGGTTTCGATCACGCGGAGCGATTTGAGCACGGCGGAATTGCAGTAGGCGGCGCTGCACAGTCGGGACTATCGGCTGTCGTGCCGATTGCCGGCGGCGGGGGCCGGCGGGAGCAAGGTACGCCCAACTGTCACCCGAAGAGGCTAAGAGATGAAATCCGCCAGGTATTCGGAGGTCGGCGTGACGCCAGTCAGCAACAGATGCTCGCGCGCCCGCGTACAGGCGACATAAAGCAGGCGGCGTTCGGTTTCGTAGATGTCGTCGAGTTCCGCTTCGTCGGCGGCGTCGGCGACGCGCTCGTCGAGCGGCAGAACGCCTTCGTCGCAAGCCATCACCACGACTGCGCGGAATTCCAGCCCCTTAGCGAGGCTCATAGGCGCGGTTGTCATCCCGCCCTCGCCAGTGAGCCCGGCGATGGCGGCGCGGGCGCGCGTGACGAGATGCGGCGTTCGGACGAACAGGCCGATCTCGTGGGACGCGATCCCATCTGCAAGCCAAGTCTCGACGGTCTGGCGGACCGCGGCAGCTTCCGCGGCAACGTCGGCGAGGGATTGCACTTCGGGCGCCGGACCATCGAAGACCGAGATGATGCCGCGCCGCTCGTCCTCCAGCCCATCGGTGTCGCGCAACACGGTGGGCAGCAACCGGTCGGCGGCACGGCGGATCTGCTGCGAGGTGCGGTAGCAGACCTTGAGCGTGTGCGAGCGGCCCCGCACGTCGACGCCGAGGCTCGCCCAGGAAAAGGGATGCTGGAAAATGCGCTGGCCGACATCGCCCGACAAGAACAGACCATCCGGCTTTTTGGGCGCCAGGGCGGCGAAAAACCGAAGCTCGGCGGGCGCGAGGTCCTGGGCCTCATCGATGACGACGTGGTCGAAGGGCTTATTCTCACGCGTCGCCAGCGCGTCGGACAGGCCGGTGAAGACGTCCGCCCAAGTCGTGTAGCGCTCGGCTGTCAGTGCATCGCGCACGGCCTGGAAGACCGGCCACAGCCGAGCGCGCTGATTGGGACCGAGCCGGCTCTTACGCCCCATACGCTGGACGGTCGAATAGTCGTCGAACGAAGTCAGGCCCCAGGCGTCGATGACGTTGGTCCACTCCGACAGGAGGAAGCGTTCGGAGAAGCCTTTGAGGCCGGCGGAGGCGGTCGCGGCGCGAAGGCGCTCGCGCAACACGGCGTCACTGGCGATGCGGGGGCGCACGCCGTGTTCGAGCTGGAACATCTGCTCGACGATGCCCTGGAACGACGCCATGGTGATCCGGGGCACGACGCCGCCGGTCTCGGGCGCGAGAACCAGCACCTTCTTCGCCAGTTCCGCTGCCAGCGGCTCAGAGAAACTCGTTAGCAGGACCTTCGCGTTCGGATTCTCGCGGGCGAGCCGGACGGCGCGATGGATCGCCACGATGGTCTTGCCTGTGCCCGCGGAACCGGCTACGCGCGCCGGCCCGGAGAAGGAACGCTCGACCAGTGTCCGTTGGGACGGGTGGAGGAAGACGCCCCATTTCTCCCAGGGAAAGGCGAGCGCCTGCTCCAGCTCCTCTTGGTCGGCGATAATCCTGATGCGCCGCAATGCATCGGGATGTGTGAAGGGATCGACGACGGCCGGGACGGGAGCGGGTGCGATCAATCTGCCGGTGGCGGCATATTCGAGCAGCGCTTCGGAGGCCTCAGCCGGGAGGTGAGACGTCAGCGCGAAGAAGCCGTCTTCAGTGGCAGCCCGAACGTCGGCCAGCCAGTCGGCGGGCACGCCGATCGAGAGCAGAGCATCGTCGTCCAGGGAGGCGAACAGCGCCGGCTGGGCCGTCACCTTCTCCGCACCCTTAGCGGGCTCGGGGAAGACGAAATCGAGGGTGGCCGGCGGGGCAACTTCCTCCACACGCTCACGCACCTCGACGATCTGGACGGCGCCGGTGCGCGGATGCGCCTCGATACGGCGGCGTTCCGCCCAGGCATAGGCGTCATCGTGGTGGCCGACATAGGCGACCAGCAGGCTCTCGCTGGTCTTGTGGACGATCAGGCGGATGTCGCGATTGACGCGCGCCGACCAGAAATTGGGGTCCTTGCTCTTGTCGATCCGGTGCAACTGGAGACCATTGCCGGCCGGGTCCATCTGGAGATCGAAGACACTCGCCTTCACTGCCTTTTGGTCCAAGCCGGACAGACGGTTGAAGGAAGCCGTGAAGGTGTCTGCGATCAGGAAGTTCACGGACTACACCCCGAACACCTTCATCACTTCGTCTCCGAAGTGGTTGATGACCTTTACCGCGATGCGACCGCTTTCCGGCCGCTCGAACGGACGCGAGGTGTCCGAGTAGAGCGTGGCCCAAGCGTCCTCGTCGATCTCGGCCTGAAGGGCGGTCTTCAGACTCTTGTAGGGATCGTTGGCGCCGAGGAAGTAGGCGTGGCGGACGAAGAAGCTCTCCTCGTTGTAGTCGGTGTCGATGAACCAAGCGGCAATCCCCGCCGTGTCGTTCGACCGTATGTCGCCGGTGTTGGGATCGAACACGTCGACGCCGTTCACTTTCACGCGGATTTCCGGGCCGCCATCATCGAGAATTTCGACATCGGGCTCGCCAAACACAACGAACATGTTGCCGCGCCCGGTGTTCTTCAGTTCCTCCGACATGTGCATGTCGGGGTTGATCCGGGCCTTGAGGATCTTGAGGCTGCCGAGGTTTCCCAATTCCGAGGAATGGGCGTCAAAGTTGAAGGCGCAGGCGATCAGCACGTCGAAGCGGGCATCCACCGCTTCGCGGGCGGCGGCGACAAGGTCCTGCCGACCAACGGTGCCGTATTCCGGGCCGATCAGGATCGCAGCGCGCCGCTCGGGACCGTTCTCGCCCTCAATGAACGTGCCGCTCGCGCCGACGAAATTGCCCGGCCAGGGCGCCAGGCTCTCGAAGGTGATGCGGTCGCCCTTTGCCTGCTGTTTGACGCCCTCGGCCTTGAGATAGTCGATGACGATCGCCGTGAAGTCTTGCCCCGCAAGGTCCGCGTCCGCAGGCGAGCGTCGGCCCTCCACCGCCTCAATGTCGTCGATCAGTTCCTGCTCGCTCGCCGGCAGCACGCGATGCGGCGACAGGCTCTCGACCGTGAACGGTCCTGCGACCCGGACGCGTGCATTGTCGACGTAGGGCTTGTCGTAGAGATATTCGACGTCAGCTCGCGCAGCGATCGAGGCGTCGATCTCCTTCTGGCGGGCGATCCGCGCTTCCCACCATTTCGCGTGCGCTTCCTTCGCAGAGGCAGACGCGCCGGCGGGCAGGTCGCGCGGAATCTGCCATTCCTCATAGGATTTGCCGAAGGCGGTATTGAGCGCGGCGCGCAACTGCTCCAGTACCGCCTGCGACTTTTCCCAGATGTCGTCGATTAGGGAATTGTTGGCGATCGATTTCAAGGTAATGTGCGGCACGCGTTCGTAGACGAAGCCTTGGCGGAGGTCGTTGTGGATTGGCGCATCAACGGGCACGCGCTGGGCCAGTTCCGCTTCCTTGGCACGACCCTCACGGCTGTCAGCGAGCAGATACCAAGGATAGCGAGCCGCCATCAGGCGTGTGCGGGCCAGCGCCAACGCGACCCGGCTGGTGTCAATCGTAATCCAGCGCCGGCCCCATTGCTCGGCAACATACGCGGTCGTACCGGAACCACAGGTGGGATCGAGCACGAGGTCGCCGGGGTCGGTGGCCATCAGCAGGCAGCGAGCGATCATCTTGGCTCCTGACTGCACGACGTAAATTTTTTCGTCGGTGAAACTGCCGGTGCCTGTATCAGTCCAGACATTGCCAACTGCCGCAGCTCTATAGTCGTTAAGATATCGGATATAGGTAAGAGAGTTCTTGGCAGCGTTTAAGCGACGGGCCTTCTTGAGCCGTTCCATACCGATTTCGCCGGTCTTCCAGAATCCTCGTCCGGAACCATAAGTTTTGCCGTTCAACATCACGGGAAAACTGCCGGGCGGACGTTGAGACGTAAGATTATCGATGCGGAATATGCCTTCGTCGCCGTGGGCCTTCACGTAATCGGTGAGGGCCTCGTCAGAGAGACGCACAACCTCGAAACTTTCGTTGAAGACACAACGATAAACACCAGAGGCATCTTCCGCTAATGACTTGTTGCGTAGCGGCCGACGAAACTTAGTCAGCCGTTTGTCCTTAGCAAACCAGAGAATGAAATCTGCAACAGCCGGGATAAGTTCGGCTGTTTGGCTTGCGGTCTTGGTAACTGTAACGCAGGTAACGCAATTTTCCTCCCCAAACACCTCATCCAATACCGCCCGCACGCGATGAACATTCTCATCGCCGATCTGCACGAAGATCGAGCCACTTTCAGTCAGCAGATCGCGCATTGCTGTTAGCCGATCGCGCAAATAGGTCAGGTAGCTGTGGATGCCGTCCTTCCAAGTATCGCGGAAGGCCTTCACCTGCTCAGGCTCGCGGCTAATGTCAGCCTGCTTACCATCTTGAACTTTGGGGCTTTGAGTGGAAACCTGCCAGTTTGAGTTGAACCTAATGCCGTAGGGCGGGTCGAAAAAGATGCACTGCACCTTACCCTTCAGGCTCTCGCGTTCGGACAAGCTTGCCATCACCTGAAGGCTGTCGCCCAGGATCATGCGGTTCGACCAGTGCTGGTCGTGCTGGTAAAACTCAGCGCGCTGCTCGGGCGTGATGCCGTTGAAATCGGCGAACAGGTCGGGAATGGCGGCCTCGGCCTCGCGCTTCGCGGCCGTACGACGCTTCAGGTCGTCGATGATAGCCTTGGGGTGGATCTTCTCCTGGATGTAGAGCGGCGGCACATTAACGACGAGGTCGGTCCAGTCCTGCCGGTCTTTGCCGCGCCAGATGAGCTGCGCGTCGGAAAGCGTCAGCGTGCCGGTTTCCGCCAACTCCTTCATCTGCTCATCGGTGATGGTGATCTTGGCGCCGTTCCAGATTAGTTCGGGCCGGCGCGGCTCCTCGGGCGTGCGCGTTTCGCCCTCGGCTAGCGGGCGGGTGCGCGGATAGTGTTTGGGCGGCCGCGGCGCCGCGTCCTCTTCACGACGGAAGAAGCTTTCCATCTCCGCGGTCGGGATGTTCCGGCGGGTGGCCTCGTCGTGCTTGAGGGCATCGACCTGCTTGGAGGACTTGCCATTGGAGAATCGGGGAGAACGGGCCATCAGGCGGGAACTTTCTTGAGCAGTTGATCGACCAGTGCGGCGAAGTCCTCGTCCATCACGGCCCAGTCGCGAAATTCGGCGAATGCCCAGCGGCCAAAGCCGCCGAGCGCGTTGACACCAGGGACCCAGAGTTCGCGCGTCGTCTGGGCCTTGGCCTTGTCGGCCTCGTCCTTGATGCCCTTCACCTCAAGAACAAGGTTGAGCGGCTCGTCGGCGCCATCGTCGAGCCGGACCAGGAAGTCGGCCAGGTAGCGCCGAGTAATGCCGCTATCGAGATAGGGGACCTCGAACCCCAGCGCCTGGTTCTTGGCGTAGGCCAGCACGCGAGGATGGGTTTCCAGCGTCAGGGCGAGTTGTTCCTCCCAGCTAGAGTCAAGCACAACATGGCTGATGTGGCTCTTGGGCGGCTGCGCGCCGGTCCTCCAGCAGGGCTTCGAGGTGATGAAATTGACGTGTCGCGTCGAGCCCTTGGGATTGTAGGGATCGAGCACGGCTACGATGCGCCCTTCGCTGGCGCGGGTGCAGGCGATGTCGATCTTCTCGGCCGCGCGGGCGAGCTGGTCCTGATAGAGGATCGCGCCGACCGGAACGCCTTTCGTGACGAGATAACCTTCGTCGAGCCAGCGGCGCGCGAGACGCTGGATCTGCGGGAAGAGGTGCTGCTTCGGGAAACCGTCCTCGTCGCGAAAGCTCGTGTAGAGCAGATGCTTCGCGAGGTTGAAGCTGATCTCTGAGGGGCGCAGCCGCTCCAGCACCTGGGGCGTGATCGTCACGCCGGCGCCGACTATCCCCTCCATGACGACCGAGGTAGGGCCGATATCGGCCGGCGTAATCTCCAGACGGCTGTCTTCAGTGAATACGGCTTCGAGCTTCTCGGACGGCAGATCGCGGCGATAGCCGCTGACGCGCGGGAAAATGATCTCCAACGCTTCACGTTCCTTGATCGCGTGGACGCGCGTGACCGGCTTCGGCTTGGTCGGCTTGGCGACCTGCGGCGAGGAAGCGAAGTCGAACGGAATCCCCATGATGTCGGCATATTCGACGTCGAACAGGCCGGTTTCGGGGTTCAGGTCATAGGACTGGCGGCGCAGGCCGCGCCCGACCACCTGCTCGCACAGAAGTTGGGTGCCGAACGCGCGGACGCCGAGGATGTGCGTCACGGTGTTCGTGTCCCAGCCTTCGGTCAGCATGGAAACCGAGACGACGCAGCGTATCTGCTCGCCAAGGCGACCGGGGCGGCCAACGGTGTTCATCACCTCGCGCAGCAGCGCGCTCTCGCTGGCTTCGCCTTGCGCGGCGCCTGCGCCCTCGCGTGCCGCCAGCTCGCGCTTGAACTGCTCGATCTCGGGACCGGCGGCGTCGCGGAAACCCTTGTCGAGGGCGTCGCCGGCCTCAATCTGGCGGGAGTCGATCAGCAGCGTACGCGGACGAGGGAGGCGCGCGCCCTGTTCGTCATAGTTGCGGAACAGCTCCAGATGGCCGGCATGAAAGGCCACGCGTTCGCCTTCCTCGGCGTCGCCGCGCTCGAAGCCGGCGATCCATTCGAACACCAGCTTGGAGATCGCGGTGTTCTGGCACACAACGATGAAGACGGGCGGCACGCCGATCCCAGCGCGCTGCCAGCGCTCGTACTCGCCTTCATAGTGGCTGTAGAGGGCGTTCAACGCGGTCTTCAGCGTGTTGGGCAGGTCGAAGGGGCTGAGCTTGGCGGCGCCCGCGGCCGTCTTCGGCAGATCCTTGCCGATGTGCTTCCAAAGGTCGCGATAGACGACAGTGTCGGTCTGCACGAGGTTGTCGCTCACCGGCACGCGCGGCAGCTTCACGATGCCGCTCTCGATCGCGTCCATCAGGCTGAAATCGGACACGACCCAGGGGAAGAGCGTGCCTTCCTCGTAGCCGGAGCCGCGCAGAAAGAAAGGCGTGGCTGAGAGGTCATAAGCCGCGCGCACACCCTTCGACAGCTTGCGATCCAGCGCCTCGATGCCGTTGATCCAGAGCCGCGCGGCCTCCTCGTTCTCGGCCGCTTCCTTCTTGTCGTCGCCGGTCAGCGCGCCCTCGGCGTCAGCGCCGCCCTTGTGCCGATAGCAGTGGTGCGCTTCGTCGTTGAGGACGTTGACACGGTCGTAGCGGAGCAGCTTGCCGCACGCCCGCTCCAGCATCTCAGCGTCGGTTTCCGTCGTCTTGAGCGGCTCGGGGTCGTTGCCTTGGAGGAAGCTGCGCGCGACCTTGGGCAAGGCCAGCGTCTCGCGGTGCTGAAAGGCGTGGTAGTTGGTGATCACGATCTCCGCGCGCCGAATGTCGGGTAACATCTCCGGCGGCACGATCTCGCGCGTCTCATAATAGTTGTCCGGCTCGCTTGGCTGGAGCACACGGAGTCGATCCTTGATCGTGATGCCGGGTGCGACGATCAGGAAGGCGCGGGAGAAGTCCTTCGATTCCTTGCGAGCGGCGTTCACCGCCTGCCAGGCGATCAGCATGGCCATGACGGTCGTCTTGCCACTGCCCGTGGCCATCTTCATGGCTAGGCGGAAGAGTTCCGGATTGGCCTCCTCGTTGGCATTGGCGATCTGATCCAGGAGGCCCTTCGAGGCCGCGCGCCTGGGTGCGACCTCAGTCAGCCAGATGATCGTTTCGACGGCTTCGAGCTGGCAGAAGAAGGGGCGCGGGCCGGCCCACCATTCTTGAGGCCGGCGCCAATGCTCCAGGAGCCGCTGGGAGACTGCGGTCACGCCCCAGTCGGCGGGATTGCGCAGGCTCCGCCACAGATCGACGTACCCGCGTATCTCGTTGATGAGCGCGTTTTCAGTGTAGGTCTCCAGGTCGAGGGAGGCCTGCAAGGTTGACGCTTTCTTCCGCGAGGCCGGAACGGGAACAATGAAGCGCGATGGGCGGCGCCCCTGCCTCGGCTCCCCTTCGAGGGGTTGACCGTTTTGATCGAGCGGATGATGCAATTCCGGCGCGCGATAGGGCGAGTTCAGAATCGGCCGCTCATAGAAACTGTTCAACGTCTTCGCCCCCGCCCTATCACCCGGATTTTTCCGCAACTCTACTCGTCATGGTCCCTGCATTAACAGAACGAACACCGTACTCCACCACGATCTACTCACGTTGGGCGTCTCACTACCCCTGAGCCAACCCCATCTCCACGAGAAATCGTGAAGGCTGCTTTCCCCAGCCTCTATAGGTACTTGCGCGGCTCAGAATGAGAGATTCTTTGGCTCGTGTAATGGCGACGAAACAATTTCGCCGTTCCTCTTCCATCTCCGGACTGCCGTCACCTTTCTGACGGCTCTGGAACGACGGCAGAATGTCTTCGGCCAGCCCGATCAGATAAACGAAGTCGAACTCGCGACCCTTGGCCCCATGCACGGTCATCAGAGTGACGGTGTTAGGTTGCGGCGATGGCTCCTTCGACCGCAGTTGAAGTTGTTGCAGGAACTCGTCGAGCGTGATGTTGCGCCCGAAATGTTTGCCAATATCGTTAGAAATCTCGCGCCACGCGGCAAGATCCTCAGCGAGGTCCGGGTCGGGGTCACTTCCAGTGGCCTGGCTTGCAAACTCCGCGAGAATGTCGTCGGCGATCTTCTTCGCCGACGCCGGTTCGAGGCGACTGGCGGCTTCGATTAGCGTCAATCGCGGCGACCCGTCTCCGACCTCTCGCTTAGCCGCTTCGGCCCATACTCTGAGATAGGCGACGCCGCTTGCTTCCGCGTCCGACAAGACCTGACCCACCGACACTTGAATCTCGGCAAACCTATTGAAGGCGTCGGCTAAGACGGCCAAGTTTCGGCGATCCAACGGCCGCACGGTCTCGACTAAACAAGCGACCAGCCACCGGATTTCGGCGGACAGGAAATCGTCCCGACGTTGTGCGATGACGGCGGGCACCTGTTGGACCTGAAGCGCTTTCTGCATGCGCTCCAGCAAGGCGCGGGTTCGTGCCAGGACCGTGGTCTGTCCCCATTGGCTCTTCCCGCGCACTGCAATTTCCTTCGCGATTTCCTCCGCTTCCGTCTCGTCGGAATCAAATGCGCGAAGCTGGATATGTTCGTGTGCGGGGAGCTTGAGTTCTGTCTTGCCGGCGACAAGAGGCTTCTTCGCCTCCGTCCTCTGGACGTTGTAGGCCACGAGCCGATTGGCCGCCGTCACGATGGCAGGCGGGCAACGGTAGTTCGTTGGAAGCTGGATCAGTTGCGGCGCAAAGTCGGCGCGAAAACGCTGAAGCTGACGGAAGCTGGCACCGTTCCATTGGTAGATGATCTGGTCGTCATCAGCGACGGCGAAGACGTTCTTGAAGTCCTGTCCCGCCATCGCGCGAATGAGCCGGTATTGGGCGTCATTGGTGTCCTGAAACTCGTCGAGCAGCCAATAAGGATAGGAGCGGCGGTAGCGAACCGCGATGGCAGGAAAATTGGAAAACAGCCGATGCGCCTCGAATATCAGCGAGTTGAAATCGAGCACGTTGAGGCGTCGCAGTTCGTCTTCGTAAGCTTGATAGGTCAGCGCAATTGCATGGGCGTCGGTCGTTCGCGTCAGGCGTGACTCCGCGTCCTTTGGTTCTACCAGCATGGTCTTCATGCGGTCGATCAGGCTGAGATAGCGGACGGCCAGGGGATCCATGCCCGCGCGTTTCAGCGCGTCTTCCAGAACGGCGTTACGATCATCGTCCTGTGAGTAGATGGCGAAGTCCGGCTTGATGCCGAGGTGGATGCCGTGTTGACGCAGAACCTGTCCGCAGAAGCTGTGGAAGGTGCCTATGTTGGCGCGCTCTTCAAGGCCGGGGACGAAGTTGGTGACGCGCTCCTTCATCTCGTCGGCAGCCTTGTTCGTGAAGGTCAAGGCGAGAATGCGGAAGGACCTGTCGCGACCTTCGTCAAGCAAACGGGCGATGCGGCAGGTGAGCACCTGAGTCTTGCCTGAACCAGGGCCGGCGAGAACCAGCATCGCGCCATTGTCCCACGCTACTGCTTCACGCTGGATGTCCGTCAGTTTGGCGAGAGACTGCTCAAGCGGATTGTCAGTCATGCCAGCCCCCGAAGGTCTGCAATCGCATCGCGAAAGGCTTGGGGCATCCGCCCGGCAAGCGCGACGTTTCCGCGGAGCATGGTCGCAAGCTCCGCCGCATAGGCCGTCTTGTGTCCTCGCAAATAACCTAGCAACGCAGCTTGGTCGGCCGCCGCAGCGCCGGCGACGCTGAGGTTCGTCAGCGCGGTTTTGAGTTCTGCCTCAAGGCCGTCGGCGACCAACTGCGCTTCAAGGTCCCCAGCGGCGAGCGTCCGGCACCGCGTCGCGACGAACGCCGCCTCGAAGTCGCGCGCCTCGATGCTTTGGCAATAGCCATGCCCGGCGCCGTCGCCGTCGAACACTGCGAGCCACGGTATGGCAAGAGCCCGTGCGAGCGCGGAGAAGATGGCGGGGTTACCGTTGTTCTGGGCGTCGATCACCGCGACGCCATGCTCGTCGAGATCGTATCCGAGTTCCCGCGCTATGGCGTGAACCAGCAAATACTCGGCCTGCCCCTCGACGATGAACCAGCGTCGAGCGAAGAAAATTTCGCCACGAATCCGGCGCGCGAAGGTTTCCAGCGCCCTCAATTCCTCGTCGCCGATAAAGAGCAACGCGCGATCGCGCAGGTCACGCAAGACACCGTGGATAACGGCCCTGTCGGCGTGAGTGCCGTAGCAAGTCAGCACATCCCGGTAGCGCTGCTCGTCAAGCTTGCCGTGAACGGTCAGCATCTCGGCCGCACGATCGTATTCGAGCAACCCGCCACTTCCGCCAACAACGGCATCGAGCGCCGCTACATGCGGGATGCGTGCGGAGAAGTTCGACGGCAGCGAATAAACATCGGTTCCGCTCTCAGTCAGGCGAACGAGGCGAAGGTCGCGAAACGGAACGTGCTGCACGAAATAAGGAGAGTGCGTGGTGATGATCTTCTGGCCGGGCAGCGCTTTGATATGGGTCCAGAGGGTCCGCGCGGCTTGCGGATGTAGGTGCGTTTCTGGTTCTTCAAGCGCTAGCACGGGGGCGCTGTCGGCCTCGTAGAGTTCTGCGAGGAGATGTTCGACGAAGGCCTGGAACAAGAAGATGACGGACAGGCTCTGCACGCCCTGACCGTGGCGTTGCAGCGGAAGCCAAGGCCAGTCGGGTTCGTTGCGCAGAATGATTTCGGCCTTGGAAAGCAAGTCCCACGACTTGAGGGGGACGAGGCGCAAATCAACCTTGCCGTCCCGGTCACGCGCTGCGACGCGCGTGGCGCCGGAGAGCGTTTCCGCGATCTGCGCGAGCCGGGGATCGGCTTGCAGCAACTTCTTGTTTAGAAGATCGAGGACGCGCTGGACCTTGGTTTCCAACGCGGGCGGAATCTCCATGGCCTTGAGCAGTCGGCCCCAAAATTGAGAGCGCGGGGAAAACTCGTCGTCCGCGTCTCTCAATGCGCCCAGGTAGAAAACTGGAAGGTACTGCCAGAAACGTTCGAGGTTCATGCGCCGAGCTGAGCCGCCGACAAGTGGCGCGCGCCCAGCGTTGAGAAAGATCCACGATGGTTCGAAGCTGCCCGCAGCCTCATTCCAAACGCAGCTTGCGCGGAGGATGATGAAAGTCTTGCCAGTAGCGGGATCGGTCTGGACGATCTCGTCGAGGTCCTGCTGAAGTGCCTCGGGCCATTCCCCCGCTTGTTGTTCTTCGACGCGGATTTCTATCGAGACACCCGGCGGCGCTTTGGGGTCAGCATCTTCGTCAGCGAGGTGAACATCGTATTCGGTAAAGCCGGTGCCGTGCTGTCCCCAGCGTCGCGTGAGAACGATCCGCACTGCGTCGAGGATAGCGGTCTTTCCGGCATTGTTCGGGCCGATGAGGACGGTCGTTTCATTCAGATCGAGGTCGAGGGCCTTGATCGAACGAAAGTTTGAGATGCCGAGACGGGTGATGCGCATTAGGCGTCGCCCTTTGGATCGGCTACTGCCGAAGGCGGACGCCTGTCAGCGTGTCCGACCGACAGGCCGTGGTGCTCAACGTAGTCGCGCATGAATTCCCGAATGACCTGGGCGGCGGGCTTGTCCTGTGTCCGGCACACCTCAAGGAATTTGTCGCGAAGATCGCGCTGCACCCGGATGCGTAGACCCGAATCCTTCATCATGCGGGTCAGTGTAGCCAATGGATACACATTAGCCAACAGGCTCGTTTACAGTGAGCGGGCTTGTAGTGAGTCGAAGTTAGGCAGCGATACGCGTCGTCTGGCGGCTTTCCTGCTCATCATCGCCGGCGGCCTTCCGGAGGAAGCGCGCAAGCGCCGCTTTCCGGGAGGCGCGGTCGAGCGCGTAGGCTGTCTGCTTGAATTCCTTCCCATCTAGCAGGCCGCCGACGTAGCCGGCGATCGTGTCCGCCGCCATGATGAGGGCCGTGTCGAGCGCGTGAATGTATTTGCTGGTGACGGAGCCTTTGGCATGGCCGACCAACGCGGCGATCGTCACCTCCGTGAAGCCCAGATCGTTGCCGACGCTCGCGAAGCTGTGCCGCAAGACGTGGGGCGTGACGTCCGAGAGCGGTGAGTCCTTGAAGATCTGCTCCCAATGGTTGGGGAAACTGCCGAACGCGTTGTCGTCGCCGTAGCCGGGGAAGACATAGGTGCCGGAGGCTGTCTTCCGACGCGCTTCGAGAAACTCGACAACGGGCAGGCCGATCGGACGGATCGAGGTCCCCTCCTTACTGTCGATTAGCCGCAGGCAGCTCCCATCGGTGTCCGCTTCGGCCCACATGAGGCCGATCATCTCGCTGCGGCGGCAGCCGGTCAGCGCAATCTGACGAATGATCTCCACCGTCGTTGCGAACTTCTCCTCCTTGTCGGCTGCGCGCAGCATTTCACCCAGTGTCCGATACTCCGCCTCCGTGAGCCGGCGCGTGCGGACATTGTCTTTCGGCTTCCGCAGGCCGTGGGCCGGATTGATCGCGATGATGCCGGCTTCAACGGCGTAGGTGAGGATGCCACCGAGCAGCCCGACAGTCCGTGTGGCCGTGCCGGCGCCGCCGCGGACAATGGCTTTGCCGCGCAGCTTCTTCGTCTTGACAGAGACTCGCGTCTTGCCGGCCATGATGTCCTTCAGGACCTTGTTGATGTCGGCCTTGGTTAGATCCCTCACGCGGCGCGTCCCGAGGAGCGGGATGATGTGCCGTTCGATGCGCCCGGTATCCGTTACGACGGTCGTCGGCTTCTTGGGCCGCCCGCCTTTCCCCAGGATGAGTCCTGCGTTGAGATCATTGAGGTAGAGCGTGCAGAGCTCCTTGACGGTGATGGCCTTGTGGTCGAGCTGGCGTTCCTCGGCAGGATTGTCCCCCTGAGCGACGCGGCCCAACTGGACCTTCGCCTCCTGCCGCGCACTCTCGGCGGTCCAGACGCCATGCAAGCCGATAGTGTATCGGCGCGAGCGGCCCAGCGCTCGGTATTGAAGGACGTAGCTCCGCTTGCCAGATGCAAAGACGCGCAGGCCGAAGCCTGGTAGCTCGTCATCCCAGATGACATAGTCTTTCTCCCGGGACTCGGCGGCGTCGACGAGGCGCTTTGTGAGCTTAGCCATGGGAATTCTCCCGTCCAAACTCCCATTCTCGCGTAAGCACCACGTAAGCAGCCGGACGCAAGTCGGAGCGTGTCCGAGAGTACGTCGAGTGAGCCAGAATTTCAATTTGTTTAGCGATTACAGTAGCATAGCGCATCGGAGCGAAACCCGTCGAAAACCATCGTAGGGCAGGTTAAATTGCTCCGAAGGCAGAGGCCACAGGTTCGAATCCTGTCGGGTGCGCCACCCCCCTTTCGGAGGTGGCGTCTCCCCCCCTTTTAAGAGCTTTCCGGAGAAAGTCGGCTCCATCGCGACGTGGCGGTTTTGGGTGCCGATTCGCTCTTTCGAGCCGCCGGAAATGAGCGGTCGGAAACCTCTTTCGCGTATTTGACGTGCGAAGAAGGGTGTTGGTCCAAGTGAACACTCTTTCTCTCAGCTGAAGCGCCTCCGCAGGATCGCCGCCCGCCATGCGAATCTCGCCGCAAACGTCTGTGCGATGAGCCGGCTCGCCCCCATGCGCCGTTTGTTCTGCCCCCATGAGGTTGGGGGTCGATGTGATTCCCAATGCATCGCATCAGAATTATTAATTCCATCGGTAGTAAAATATGCCTTCATATGAAGTAATATGTTGTGAATATATGTGCCATTTTCTCCACATCAGCCCATAAAACTCAAAATATAAGCAATAATATTTGAGGAATGATTGGGGGTGATGTTACGGACTTGCCGAGAACATATGGGCAGGAGGATTTGCAATGCGAATTGCGCGATATTTCGCGGCAGCTCTCGCGGGGGCGATGAATGTGACAGGGCTATGCGGGGTTGCACAGGCGACCGAACTGGAGCCCCATGAAGTTGTTGCGGTCCCTCCGGGCACGACCGTTTTTCTGGCCTACGGACTTTACGGTCACCATGACAAGATCACGCCGGTTTCCGGGCCGGATCTTGAAGACGGGACCAATCTTGACCTGAATCTCGGCATTGCCCGTCTTGCCCATTATTTCAATGTCGGCGACACGCTGGCGCTGGTTGAAGTGCTGCAGCCCTTCGGATCGCTGGATCATGCCCGGGTCGCGGGAACGCGGTTGCGCCGCAGCGCGGGGCTTGGCGATACCATCCTTGCGGCGGTCGCCTGGCCGATCAACGATGCGAAGCGGCAGCGCTATCTTGCGTTCACAGTCTATCTCACTGTGCCGACCGGCAAATACGACAAGAACGAGCCGCTCAATCTGGGGGGCAACCGCATGGTCTATAACCCGCAGCTGGGGTTGTCGCAGGGGATCGGCAAGGGCTGGTCCGTCGACGTATCGGCGGACATGATCTTCTATGGAGCGAACAACGACGCCGGCGCGGGTGGCACGCAGCGCCTGACCCAGGCGGAGACCGTCCAGATACAAGCCTTTTTGAATCACGCCTGGCCGGGCGGCGTTTCAACTTCGATCGGTTATCAGGGCTTGCGCGGCGGCAAGCAGCGGCTGGACGGAATCGATACGGGTAACCGTACGAATTTCAACGAAGTGCGTTTCGTCGCGTCGAAGTTCCTGACGCCCAAGTTCCAGCTGCTGGGTGAAGTCAACCACCAGTTCGATGCGACCGGTGGTTTCCGGCAGGATTTCGGCTTTTTGATGCGCGCGCTCTACGTCTTCTGACCGTTCGTCGAGCGGGCGCGCGGCCATGTGCCCGTCCCGGCGGAGCCGGGGCGGGCGTTGGTGCGTCTCGATGATCGGAAATAATGGCACGTCCCTTGCTTTTGTCGTTCCCGGGCCGGTCGCGACCACCGGCCGCCATAAGCGTCACAATTCCGATGACGGGTGGAAGGGAGAAGATCGATGTGCCGTCTGTTCAGTTTTTCGTCGCCGGAAAGTTACAGCACTGCCACGCGCAAGCTGCGTATCAACGGACATTCCACCTCGGTCCGGCTGGAAAAGGGGTTCTGGAATGTCCTGGAACAGATGGCGCAGGCAGAGGGCAAGAGCCTGGGACGGCTGGTGACGGTGTTGCATGATGAAATGCGCCGCGCTGATGCCGATCTCACCAATTTCTCGTCCTGCCTGCGGGTCATGGCGCTGCATTACGGCATGGCACGGAGCCGGGACGCGCTGACCCTGGGGTAGGGCGAGCGGCCTGATCCGCTTGCTCATGCCGTGCATTCCGTGGCGGGGCGGGCGGCATCGCTGCCTCCGGCGCGCATCCGTTCCGCCAGCGCGTCATGTGGCGTTGCATGCACTTTGCCGCGACGGGCAGGTTCACTTGTGTTGTTCTTGCTTTCCGGTGCGGCGGGCCGCAGCGGGAAAGCCCGCCTGGCGGCGGTGATTGGCAACGGTCCGCCGGGCAACACGAATGCCGCGGCGCGCCAGTGCTTCGGCAATGGCGCTGTCGGTCAACGCAGCTCCGTCAGCGGCTTCTGCGATCAAAGCGGCGATCATCTGGGTCAGGGCTGCGCGGGGGACGCGCCCGCCCGCGCTGTTGCGAACGCCGCCCCGGCCGAAAAAGGCATGCAGAGGCAGAACCGCGCGTGGCGTCTGGATCAGCAACCCGGTCCGGATCCGGCCGATCGTCGTTTCGTGATAGCCGAGCGCAGCGCCGACCTCTGCGCAAGTCAGCGGCACCAGTGCAGCGGGACCATGGTCCAGAAAGGCGTGCTGGACGGTCAGCACATGTGATGTCACTTCCAGCATCAGGCGATTGCGCCGGGACACGGTTCGCCGCAGCCAGCGCGCAGTGGCCAGCGCGGCCGGGTGATCTGGCCTTGCCAGGGCATCCACGGAAATCCCGGGCGCGGTCGCGTCGTTGAGTTCGACATGCCAGCGTCCGTCTGTATCGCGCGCCGCGATCAGGTCGGGGGCGCGGCGCAGGTCCGGAGCGCTGTCGAAATGCGCGCCCGGCTTGGGATCCAGCCGGCGCAATCGAGCCACCATCGCTCCCAACTGGGCCGCGTCGACATCGCAATGGGTCATGAGAAACGGCAATTCGCCGCGTGCCAGAGCTGGCAGATGTTCCAGCAGCCGTTGCATGGGGACGCTCAGCGCGCCCGCGTCCGCCAGCTGCAGTGCAAGGCATTCGGCGAGTGAGCGCGCAAACAGGCCTGTCGGCTCCATCTGTTGCAGATGTGCAAGCGTGCGCTGGGCGATGGCCAGCGAACAGCCCGCCTGTCCGGCCGCCTCGGAGAGGTCGATGCCGAGCCAGCCACTTGGCTCCAGCGCCTCTATCAGTACCATGGCGACCGGCATTTCGGCCGGATCGCGGATCATCAGGCCGATCTGGCCCATGACATGGGCATAGAGCCCGTCCGCCTGGTCCGGAAGGTCCTCGATCGGGGTGGCGGCGGCCGTGTTCGGGCGGTGCGAAAAGCGTCGAAAGGCCGGTGGGTCCGGCCGGGGCAACGGCAGCTCGACTTTCAGACAGGGATTGTCTGCGGCTTCCTCGACCAGCAATCCTGCCAGCGCGGCATTGTCCATGGGCAGCATGGCGATGGCGCGAGTCATCAGCTGCGTGACGCGCTGGACTGGCGCCTGATGGAGGCGTTGGCTGACCATGGCGGTCAGGCGCCGACGTCAGCGAAAGCGGGCATGGACTCAGCCCGCCTGTGCCCGTGCGTCGCGCAAGTAGCGCGGCTGGATCAGGAAAGCCGGCGATTGAAGGCCGGGTGCCGGAGCCAGTGGCATGCGTTCCGAAAGCCAGTTGCGCGTTGGCATGCCAAGACGGGCGGCGGCCCGGCGCAACGCTTCGCGATCCCCCGGGCAGGCGGCGAGCCGGTCGCGGATCGCCGTCTCGTCGGCATCCGTCAGACCCTCGCCGATGAAGACCAGGCGGCCGTGCTGATCGGCGAGCGCGCCGTCCCGCGGCCATTCCGGCAGGTTGACCGGGCTGTAGGCTGTCGCATCGACGCATTGCACGACCACCGGACCGGGCAGCCCCGCCACATCGACCAGTCCCTTGACCCGCAGCAGCCGGCCGGACCAGTCGGTCAATATGTCGCCCAGCACGACCGTCAGGCCGCGCCAGCCCGGCGCGGGGTCAAGCGTGACGACGAAGCTGCGGATGCGGCTGCCATGCGGCGACGGGTGCGCGTGATGATGCTCATGGCCATGGGGCTCGTCACCGGTACGTGTGCTGGCCGGTGGTGCCGCCTGCAACCAGCGTGTCCAGTTCGGCGTGCCTGTTTCCGCAGCATAGACGCCTGCTCCGAACAGCGCGTCCCAGGACACATTGCCCCGGCGCGCCTCGATGCGCGGCGCGGAGGGATTGATCGCCGCCAGATCGCGTTCCAGCGCGGCGCGTTCGGCCCGTCCGGCAAGATCGCATTTGGACAGGATCAGCCGGTCCGCCATGGCCACCTGGACCATCGCCTCGCGATGATGTGCCAGCTGCGTTCGTGCGCGCTCGGTATCGACGACGGTCAGCAGGCCGTCGCAGCGAAAGCGGGCGGATACCAGGCGGTCTTCGGTCAATGCGCGCACTACCGGGGCCGGATCGGCCATGCCGGTGGTCTCGATCAGGACGCGGCGGACAGGTTTGATCTCCCGGCGTGCGATCCGATCGTGCAGACGCATCAGGGCCTGCATCAGGTCCCCCTGGACCGTGCAGCACAGGCAGCCGGAATCGAGAATGACAAGGGCGTCGTCGATCTTCTCGACCAGATGGTGGTCGATGCCGACAGCGCCAAGCTCGTTGATGAACACGGCGGTTCCGTCCGAATCGGGGAGGGAGACGAGGGCGTTGAGCAGCGTTGTTTTGCCGGCACCGAGAAAGCCGGTCAGGATGCTGACGGGGATCCGGTTCGTTCCCGCTTCGGAACAATTCTGGCTTGGCCGCAGTCTGTTCGGTGGTCTGTTCGGTGTTTCCATCGATTTCTTCCTCTCCTGATTATGAAACAGGAGAAGCAGGTTTCTTGCCAAACGGGATCGCGTCCGGTTCCTGGGGCATCCGGCCCGGGAAGTGACGCTTTTCTGCGGCATGCGGGGGCATCGATCTGACTGTGGCCATGCCCGTTGCGAGGCCGGCCCGCCTGGTCCGGGGCGTCAGGCGTTCGAGAACGGGCCGCTGGGCGTTCGAAAATCGTACGCAAGGCCGCTCCTGTCCGGCTGGAACGTCGATTTTGGCAATTTTGCGCGACTTCCGGGGCGATAGGGACTCGCGATTTTTTGGCGCGCTGATACTTTATCCGGAAGATGGGTGGCGCGTAGCCGGTACAAGACTGCCTGAACGGATCGACCGGCTGCTTATGGTGTAGACCTCGCTGCGCTCCCCTGACGGAGAGGAAGTACAGCTATGCCTTATAGCACTCTGCGGCAGAGATTCTCCTATCCCGAGAACGACTGCCAGATCATGTCGTCCTGGGAACGGTTCATGGCCGGTCAGGATCCCGGTACGGACGCGCTGCGCCGGCTGATCGATGATTCCTGGAAACGCTGCCATGGCGAAGTCGATCCGCGCCGCGGTTGCGCTCCGCAGCATGCCGATGGCGATGCCCTGCACGACCTGCTTGCCGGCAATGAAGAACTGATGACGGCCAGTGCCAAGATCATGGCGTCGGCCCGCGATTTTCTGTTCGAGACGCGGACCGTGATGGTCCTGACCGATGCGTCCGGCGTCGTGCTGCGGGTCGAGGGTGACCATATGCTGCAGGATCCCGCAGAGCAGATTCACCTGCGGGCAGGGGCAAACTGGAGCGAACTGGCCTGCGGAACCAATGCGATCGGCACGGCGCTTGAAATCGGCCAGCCCATCCAGATTCATTCTGCCGAACATTATTGTTCGGAAATCAAGCGCTGGTCCTGTTCGGCAACGGTAATCCGTGACCCGGCCTGCGGTGCGATTCTGGGCGCCATCGACATATCCGGTTTGAATGACAGCTACAGCCGCCACAGCCTGGCGCTGGCCATCACCGCTGCCGGGCGCATCGAGAACCGGCTCGCCCAGCGCGAGACGAAGCTGCGCTACCAATTGCTCGACCATTGCCTGGAAAGGCTGAATACGGCCGATCGCGACGGCGTCATTATCTTCGACCGTTCGGGGCGTGCCATTCGCGCCAATGACCGGGCCGCGACAGTGATGACCGAAATGGCCAAGGAGCGCGCTCATGACGGCGCCCGGATCCGTGACCTGATCCTGCCATGGAAGAAGGGACGGATCGTCCCCGAGAACGTGCCGGACTGGATCGATCGCGATTGGATCGAACCCGTCAAGATCGATGGCGAGGCGCTTGGCGCGGTGCTGGTCCTGCCGGATCGCAATGCCGCCGTGCGCCGCGCCGCGCTGCACAGCGTGCCGCGCGCCGTTACGCCGGATGCGGCCGATCCCTTCGATCGTTTCGTTGGAGAAGCGCCTGCTTATCGCGAAGCGGTTCGCCGCGCCCGCCTGCTGGCGCGAAGCCCGGCTCCCGTGCTGCTGCTGGGCGAAACCGGGGTCGGCAAGGATGTCTTCGCGCAGGCGCTGCACGAGGCGGGGCCGCGTGGTGCGCGCCCGTTCGTTGCGATCAACTGCGGCGGCTTCTCGCGCGAGCTGCTGACCAGCGAATTGTTCGGCTATGCCGAAGGCGCGTTCACCGGTGCCCGGCGCGGCGGGATGGTCGGCAAGATCGAGGCCGCAAACGGCGGCACGCTGTTTCTGGATGAGATCGGCGAGATGCCGCTGGACCTGCAGCCGCATCTGCTGCGCGTGCTGGAAACAGGCGAAGTGTACCGGATCGGCGAGAACCAGCCACGCAAGGTCGCGCTGCGGCTCATCGCGGCGACCAACCGCAACCTGAAAGCGGAAGTGCAGGAGGGCCGGTTTCGGGCGGATCTCTTCTACCGGATCGCGGTGACGACGCTGGAACTGCCGTCGCTGCGCGACCGGGCGCTGGACATTCCGGCGCTGGCGCGCAGCCTCCTCGATCGGATCGCCGTGCGTTATGAATGTCCGGTGCCGGAAATCGGTGCGGACGTGCTGGCGATATTGCGCAGCCACAACTGGCCGGGCAACATTCGCGAATTGCGCAACGTGCTGGAAGCTGCACTGCTCGAAAGCGATGGCGTGCGGCTGAATCTGGCCGACCTGCCGCCAGACCTGACCTGCCTCGCGCCGCTGGCATCACTGGTTTCGGACGGGTCCGGTAGCGTTGCCTTCAGTCCGCTGGAGCATGCCGAGCGCGACACGATCCTGACTGCGGTCCGCCGTCATGGCGGCAACCTGACCACGGCCGCGCGGGATCTGGGGATTGCCAAGAGCACGCTCTATGCGAGGCTTGAGCGGCTCGACCTCAAGAATGAGATCGCGCGGGTGCGCGGATAGCCGGAGACCTGCTTCGCCTTGTCGTTACGTCGGAAGGCGGAGTGATTTTCTGTCGGTGACGGATCGGCCTGATCCGGGGACCTCCCGGCAGGCGCCGATGAAAGCCGTCATTCCCCCTTGCTGTGATCGAGCATTGCCGGCGTAGAACAGCCCATATGCCGGGTTGTGGAGCAGTAGGCGTGACCGGCTTGGCTCGGCTCTTCGTCTGCACGCGCCCAGCTCGTTCCTCCATTCGCGGGACGCGATGCGCATCCACCGGATTGGCGAGAGAGCTGGCCGCATCGTCGCGACGCCCATGGCGGTGGGAATGGCTGCTGCTGCCCGAAATCCCGACTGCTCAAGTGTTCAATCCGCCGGGCAGGACGGAAGCGTCCGAACGCCGTGCGGAATCCGAACGGTGGACGATGCCGGTCAGGGACATTTTGCGCACCTCTGAAATAATTACCTTTTTATTTCAGATGGATGTTTGATTTCTTGGACGAGCAAGCGCTTTTGGCATCAAAGCTGCTTCTCCTCTTCGCAGGATCACCGGACCGGTCGCGGACGCTCACTTCGTCCGGCGCGGAAACCGGAGGCCCGGCGCGGCACAGTGCCGCCAAGGCAGAACTGACTGCGCAACAAGGACGAGAGGAGAAATGCATAATGGCATTCCAAATCAACATCGATAATGGCGGGACGCTGACCGACGTGTGCATCATGTCGGACGAGGGGGTGTCCAAGACAAAGGTTCTCACCACACCCTATGACCTGTCGAAATGCTTTTTCGAAGGTCTGCAAAAGGCATCCGAGGTTGTCTACGGCGCCGCCGACGTGAAGCGGCTGCTGGAGGAAGTCGACCTCATCCGCTATTCCACGACGCAAGGCACCAATGCCATTTGCGAGCGCAAGGGCCCCAAGCTGGGTCTGATCCTCAACAGCGGCGCGGCAGCCTTGCCGGCCGCGCTGCGCGCGCACGACCCCGAAGTCTTTGATGCGCTTGTCGGCGACCGCGTCGGCTTCATCGAACCGGCGGTGCTCGACACCGCCGATGCCGAAGTCGAAATCGTCAAGGTGATCAACAAGCTGGCGACCATCGGTGCGAACCGTCTGGTCGTCTGCTTCGCCGACGCTGATTTTCACAAGGCCGAGGAGAAGATCAAGGCGATCGTTCTGCGCAAGTATCCGCGCCACCTGCTGGGCGCGGTGCCGGTTCTCTATGCATCCGACCTGACCGTCGATGCCAATCCCGACCGCCGTGCCTGGTCCGCGCTCATCAATTCCTTCCTGCACCCGTCCATGGAAGCGTTCCTCTACAATGCCGAAAACCGCCTGCGTGCCTATCGCACCAAGAATCCGCTGCTGATCTTCCGCAATGACGGCGATGCCTCGCGCGTCGCCAAGACCGTCGCGATCAAGACGTACAGTTCGGGGCCCCGCGGCGGCATGGAGGGCGTGAAGGCCTTTGCCGGGCTCTACGGTTTTCGGGATGCGGTTTCGATCGATGTCGGCGGTACCACCACGGATATCGGTCAGTGCACCGAGGGGCAGGTCGCGGAAATGCGGCGCGGCCATGTCGAGGGAATCAGCGTTTCCTTCCCGCTGTGCGAGATCGAGAGCGCGGGCGCCGGCGGCAGTTCCATCTTCCGTGTCAAGGACGGCGCGATCACCATCGGGCCCGACAGTGTCGGCGCGCTTCCTGGCCCGGCCTGCTTCGGCCGGGGCGGCAAGGAAGCGACGATAACAGACGCGAGCCTGCTGGCCGGCCTGTTCGATCCCTCGTCCTATTTCGGTGGCGGCATGGGACTGGACGTTGCCCGTGCCGAGGCAGCGGTGCGCACCAATATCGCCGATCCGCTCGGGGTGGATGTGGACACTGCCGTCATCGCGATGATCGATGCCTTCGAGGCCAAGGTCGCGGCCGAATTGCATCATTTCACAAGCATCGCGCCGGATACCGTCATGCTGGCATTCGGCGGTGCCGGTCCGCTCAGCGCCTGCGGCATTGCCGAAAAGGCGGGCATCGGGCGCGTCGCCATTCCGGCGATGGCAGCGGTGTTCTCCGCCTATGGCATCGGTTCGTGCGACATTTCCCAGCGTTATGTCGTCGAGCTTGACGAGCATGATACCGACGCGATGCAGGCGGTCCTCGCGGCGCTGAAGCAGAAGGCGGCCCGTGACATGTTCGCGGAAGGCTTTGGCGAGGGCAGCTATGCGGTTTCGGCGCGGCTGGTCGCGGAAACCCCGACGGGTGAAATGGTGGAACCGATCGGCGACATGGCGGAATTTCCCGCATCACTCGCTTCGGCCACCACCGTTGAACTCGAACTGATCGCCGTCAAGAGCCTGCGCCAGGGTGACGCGCGCCATGTCGCCTTTACGCGCAAGACGGAAGCCAAGCCGGCCGCAACCCGCAACGTGCTGGTGCCCGGCAAGGGCCGGATCGATCTGCCGGTCTATCACCTCGCGGCGATGGCACCGGGCGACTGGGCAACGGGACCGGCAATCCTTGAGGAGGACTATTTCACCAGCCGTGTGCCGGCGGGCTGGACCTTCGTCGTGTCCGACGCGGGCGACATCATTCTGGATCAGGGAGAGTAAGCCATGAAAGTACCGATGACCGAATATCTGCGGATCGATCTCGACAGCGGCAAATGGGAATGCCGCGTCTGCGATCATGTGATCGCGCCGGCGGACGGCAATTACAAGGAAGGGCTGCTGGTCCATGACCGCGACCCGCGCGAGATCCATCCGCCGATCATCGATCCGGAGCGCTATCGCTACACGTTCAGCCCGGACCCCGAATGGGTTCGCATCCTGGAATTCTGCTGCCCGGGCTGCGGCACCCAGGTGGAAACCGAATATGCGATTCCGGGCCATCCGCCCCTGTGGGACATGCAGGTCGATCTGCCCGCGCTGAAGGCACAATGGGCGGCGCGCGGCGCCGATCAGATGCCTGATGCCGGCCCCGCAGTGGTGCCGGGCCGCTCCCACGCACATTGACCGCAGCCTGCCCGGAGCCGCCCGGCTCCGCAGGGAAACAGAACAACCGGGACGCGCGCCGATGAGAGCGACGCGTTCCCCGATCAAGCATCAGGAGAGAGCATGAAACGTGTATCCGTAGACATCGGCGGCACCTTCACGGACTGCTTCGTCGTGTGGGGCGACCAGTATATCGAGACCAAGGCGCTGACCACGCACCACAATCTGGCGATGGGCTTCAACGAAGCGCTGGGCAAGGCCTGCAACGTCCTCCAGCTGGAGCTGGAAGACATTCTGACCGCGGTCGACAGCGTGCGCTATGCGACCACGCTGGGCACCAACGCGCTGATCGAGCACAAGGGGCCGAAGATCGGCATGCTGGTCACGGCCGGTTACGAGGCGACCGTGCCGCTGAGCCGCGCGCGCGGCTATGGCGAGGGGCTGGACAATCTGGGCCAGCAGGACATGCCCAATGCCCAGCGGCCCGATCCGCTGGTCGAAGCCCATATGATCCGCGGCGTGCGCGAGCGGCTCGACTTCCAGGGCGGGATGGTGATGCCACTCGACGAGGACGACGTGCGCCATCAGCTGCGTGAACTGGTCGACCGCGGCGCGCAGATCATCGTCGTCGCGCTGGTCAATGCGGTGGTCAATCCCACGCATGAGCAGCGGATCGAGGAAATCGTGCTGGAGGAATATCCGTCCCATCTGCTCGGCGCGATCCCGGTGATCCTGTCGCATCAGGTGGCCGGGCGTAAGGGCGAATATGTCCGTGCGACCTCCGCCATCGTCGACGGCTATCTGCATTCGACGATGTACCACGCCCTGTCGGCGCTGGAGCAGAATCTGCGTGCGCATCGCTATGACAAGCCGATGCTGGTCATCCACAATTCCGGTGGCATGGCGCAGCTGAACTCGACCGATGCGCTCCAGACCATTCACTCAGGTCCGGTGTCCGGCATCGGCGCGTCGGAGCATCTCGCCCTGCAGGCGGGGCTGGGCAATGTCGTCGCCACCGACATGGGCGGCACCAGCTACGACATCGGCATCGTGGTCGAGGGCGGCATCAAGCATTACGACTTCAACCCGGTCATCGACCGCTGGCTGGTGTCGGTGCCGATGGTCCACCTAGTCACGCTGGGCGCCGGCGGCGGTTCCGTCGCATCCTATGACCGCATGTACAAGACCGTGAAGTGCGGGCCGGAAAGCGCGGGCTCCGATCCGGGGCCGGCCTGTTACGACCGCGGCGGCATGCGCCCGACCGTGACCGATGCCGACCTGCTGCTCGGCTATCTCGACCCGGCGAACTATGCGGGCGGCTCCATTCCGCTCAATCCACGCCGGGCCAAGGCCGCGATCGAGGATTCCCTGTGCGACGATCTGGACGTCTCGGTGGTCGAGGCCGCGAAGCTGATCCGCGAGAAGGTGGACGACAACATGGCCAATGGCCTGTTCACGGAGCTGCGCGCGCGCGGATACGATCCCAAGGACTTCACCATGCTGGCCTATGGCGGCAACGGTCCGCTGCATTGCTGCGGCATTGCCCAGAATCTCAGCATCGACCGGATCCTGGCGCCGCCGCTCTCCTCCGTCTTCTCGGCGGTGGGCGCGGGCAACATGCATCAGCTGCACATCCACGAGCGGTCGCTCTACATGGTGCTCTACGACAGCAACACCCGCCACATCTTCGACGACTATGAGCGATTCAACGGCATCGTCGCGGATCTGAAGGAAAAAGGCCGGCAGGACCTGTTGCGCCAGGGCGTTCCGGCCGAGGACATCTGTCACGATCTGGAACTGGACATGCGCTACGGCAACCAGCTGGTCCAGACTACGGCGGTCATTCCCGCGCATGAAGTGCAGGGGCCGGGCGACGTGCTGGCGATCATCTCCCAGTTCTCCAGCGACTATGGCAAGCGCTTTGGCGAGGGCTCGCAGGCGCCGGAAGCGGGCATCCGCATCAATACCATCCGCGTCGCCTCCTATGCCCGGCACGAAACCGTGCAGTTCGAGGACATCAAGCCCGTGCCCAAGCCCGAGCGCAAGGCACCTCCCGCAGCCGCATCGCACCGCGTCTGCCACTTCGTCGGCTATGACGCGCCGTTCGAAACACCGGTCTGGGCGCGACGCGACCTGGAACCCGGCGTGGAAATCGAAGGCCCGGCCATCGTCGCGTCGGAAGTCACGACCTTCCTGGTCAACCCGGGCTGGACGTTCGTGACCGCCAGGCAGGGAGCGTCCTGGTTCCTGCGCAACGAACCGCCGGTCACCCGCCACTGAACAGCAGCGTCCCGGCGCGGGGCCACCCCGCGCCGGGAAAGACAGCCACTTATCAGGAGAAGATTGCCATGGATATGCTGACCACCAAGGGCAAGACGCCCAGTGCCGAGGAAATGGAACTGATCCGCAAGTTCCTCGACGACACCACTCTGTTCCTCGGCCCCGATCCCGAGATCATGCAGAACCACGACCTGATGCCGCGCAGCGCGCAAGAAGACGCTGCCATCGCCAAGGTGAGCGACTCCCATGTCGTCGCCAAGATCCGCGACCGCATCCAGGCGGGCTGCGACGAAGGCTATGAAATGGTCGAACAGATGGGCGCCGCGCCGGGTGCCAAATGGGGCGACGTCATCACCGGCGTCTATTCCGCTTCGGGCGACCTCGCCATCGCGTCGGCCGGCGGCGTGCTCATCTTCTCGGCGCTGGTCCACCATCCGATCAAGTTCATCATCAAGAACTGGCTGAACGACCCGACGGTCGGCGTGAAGGAAGGCGACGGCTTCATCCACAACGACAGCCGCTACGGCAACGTCCACAATACCGACCAGTCGATGATCCTGCCGATCTTCCACGAGGGAGAACTGATCTGCTGGGTCGCCTCGACCGTGCACGAGGGCGAAAATGGCGCGATCGAACCGGGCGGCATGCCGTCCATGGCCGAAAGCCCCAGCGACGAGGGGCTGAAGATGTCACCCTTCAAGGTGGTCGAGAATTATCAGATCAAGCGCGACCTGCTGACCTTCCTGCAGAATTCGGTGCGCGAGCCGAAGCTGCAATATGAGGACATGAAGGTGAAGCTGTTCGCCTGCCTGCGCATCAAGCAGCGGCTGGAAGAAACGCTGAAGTCCGACGGGCCGGACGCGCTGGTCTCCACCCTGCGGCTGACGATGGAGAATGTGCGCGCCGAGGTGAAGCGCCGCGTATCGCAATGGCCGGACATGACCGTGCGCACCTACATCATCCAGGATTCGACGCTGCGCGAGAATTGCGTGGTGAAGATCAACTGCAAGCTGACCAAGACCGGCGACCGGCTGATTTTCGACTTCCGCGGTTCCAGCCCGGAATTCACCAACCGCGCGACCAACACCATCGTCGCGGGCCTGAAGGGCATGCTGGCGCAGGTGTTCCTCTGTTACGTCTGGCCGGACCTGCCGCGCGGGCAGGCGGCGTTCGCGCCGATCGAGGTGATCACCGACCCGCATTCGATCGTCAACTGCTCCTACGACGCGCCCAACTCGCAGTCGCTGATGTCGATCTTCACCGGCTTCACCGCGGGCCAGCATGCGGTGGCGAAGTTCCTCTATTCCTGCCCGGAGAAGTTCACCAAGGTCCACGCGCCGACCTTCAACATGATCAACACCTTCATCTGGGGCGGCGTCAGCCAGCATGGCGAAACGCTGGGCAATCTGTGCGCCGACCTCAACGGCATGGGTGCGGGCGCGACGGCCAACCGGGATGGCGAACATGCCCTGGCGCCGATCTTCGCCACCATGGCGGACATCGGCGAACAGGAACTCAACGAGGAGGAGGTGCCTTTCCTCCAGCTCGTTTCGAAGAAGATGACGCGCGACGCCATCGCGCCGGGCAAATATCGCGGCGGCCAGGGCTATACGATGATGGTCGCCACCAAGGACAGCGAGCAGTGGGGCTTCATGACCACGGCGCAGGGCGCGAAGATCCCGCCGCTGCAGGGGCTGTTCGGCGGCTATGCCTGCGGTACCTATCCGCTCTCGAAGGTGCAGGGCGTCGACGTCTACGATGTGCTGATGGACGAGCCGGAGAAGTTTCGCCACTCGATCGAGGAGATCATGAACGAGCAGCCTTTCGAGGGCGCGCGCTACACCACCCATCACATGGGCATGGGTTTCGAGATTTCGAAGCGCGGTGATCTGTTCATGATCTCGCAGGGCGCAGGCGCGGGCTATGGCGATCTGCTGGAGCGCGACCCCGAGGGCGTGGTCCGGGATATCGAGGAAGGGCTGATCTCGCCGGACGTCGCGGCGCGGCTCTACAAGGTCGTGTTCGACCACACGACCCTGGCGATCGATTTCGATGCGACCGAGGCGGCTCGGGCGGCAGAGCGCAAGGCCCGCATTGCGCGGTCCACGCCCTATGCCGATTTCGTCAAGAAGTGGAACCGCACCACGCCGCCCGAGCATATCCAGTATTTCGGCTGCTGGGGCGACGATGTCGGCACGCTCTACATGGGGGCGCCGGACATCACGCGCCGCGGGGACGAACCGCGGCCCAACTACATGCTGAACCCCAAGGACGTGCGCATCGCCGAACTGGAAGCGCGGCTGGTCGCGGCCGGCGCGGCGCTGGACGAAAGGCAGTGAGCGCTTCCCTGATCGACGACCTTCCCGCCACGGGAAGCGCCGGATCGCTCAGGGTCTGGCTGGAGTCGTCGGGCTATGCCCGGCGGCTCCTGCTGGGGCAGGAAGGCGACCCGTGGGAAAAAGGGGCCCCCGGCTATCTGTCCTTTTTCTCGCAGGCCCGGGGCCTGCTGCGGTCCGATGTCGCGATCGTCGATGTCGGCGACATGTTCCGCTCCTGGATAAGTCGACACCCTGATCTGGCCACGGATATGGCGGCCAAGAAGCGTGCGACTTATCCGCTCCGCCGCATGCTGGAGGAGGAGGGACCGCGCAAGCTGCTCGACGAAGTGGCCGAGGCGGTCGCGGCGAATCTGCAGGGGCAGATCCCGATGGTGCTGGCCATGCCTTCGCCGGCCGCCTGGCTGGACGAGGCACAGCGGCTTGCCGGTCGCGAACCGGACGCGGCCGATCCTGACAATGTCGAGGATGCCGCCATGTATATGGCTGACTTCGTGCGCTGTGTCGCCGCGCGCCCGGTCGGCGGCCTGTTGCTGCGCGAACACGAAGTGCCGGGGCCAGCGGATCGCTACATGCCGCTCGTCAACGCGGCTCGCCATTATCGCTGGGCCGTCGTCAGTCTCGATGGCGGACAGGCCGCGGATGGCCTGTTCGACGCCGTGATCGGCACACGGGCGGACGCGGCCGGGCGCGACGTGAGCGATGCCCTGTTCGCGGATGCCCCGATACCCGGTGCCGGAACCGGCCAGTTCCTGTTTGCCCGAATCCCTGTGGATCATGCGCCCGAGGCAGTCCTGGACGCTCTGGCCCGGCTGCGCGGATAGTCATTCCTCATTCCTCTCGTGATAATGACTGTTCGCGAGAACGCCTCCCTGCCGCGCCAGGGAGGCGTTCGCATTCACAGGACGCACCGGGCTGGCGAATGGCCGGTCAATCCGCGGCAATAAGCAGCATGGCGAGCCCCGACACCTGAGCCGCCGCGCCCACTTGCACGGTGCTGTTTGCCCAGTCGCTGCCGACCGGCTGCTTGCCCGAAGCGCTCAGGGTCCAGACCGCGCTGGCGTTGCGGCGGACCCATGCCATGATTTCGCTGCGGTCCGCTCCTTCCGGCATGACGTCCAGCAGATGCCCGAGATGATAGGCGAAAATGCCCTTGAACATGAGGCCGTCCGAACCGATCGCGGCGACCGGCTCGTGCAGGATGCCTTCCGGCGTCGACAGGCCGCGCGTGGCTGCGATCGCCGTTTTTACCGCAAGATCGCGGTATTGGGCATCGCCGGTGATCGCGGCCAGATCGGTCAGGCCGCCGATCAGCACGCCCTGGTTGTACGTGAAGCGCGGCTGCCCGTTGTTGCGGCAATCCGCGTCGAGGCCGTCGTTGACCAGCCCGTCCGGCCCGATCATCGACGACTGCGCGAACCATGACCAGCCGCGCAAGGCCCAGTCCCGGTAGCTCTCCTGTCCGGTCGCGAGGAACATCTGCGTCGAGGCGTAGATCAGCAGTTCGTTGGTGATCGCGTTCTTGTAGGTGCGGCGGCGGTCCCACCACAGCCCGCCGCCGCAATGATCGTCCCAGTACGTCGTCACGATCCGGCGGTATGTGGTGGCGGCATAGGCCAGCAGTTCGGGATCACGGGAGACCTGCCAGGCATGAACGCTGGCGATGACGGCCCACAGATCGTCGTCGTTGGCGGAAAGGCCGGCACGGTTGCGCACGGCATCGGCAATCTTGCGGTCCCATCGCCGGTCGCCGCTGCGCCTGCGATAGTCGATCAGCGCATCGACCGCGACGAAGCGCTGCCAGGGCTCGATCCCGTGCCATCCGCCGGGCGCGCCCCAATGCCGGTCGAGGTATTTCGCGGCGGTCCGCGCGCGGGCGGGCCATCCGCCGTCCCGGGCAAGGACCGGCGCGGGACTTTGCAGCAAGAGCAGGGCCGCGAGCAGTGGCGCCAGTCTGGCACGAACGGGGGTATGCTTCAATCGGGGCTTCCTTCTGCCTGCCGGGGCCCTTCTGCCTGTCGGGACCAGCGCGGGATGTAGCAAAGACCCTTCGCACCGTCAGTGGGGATGGCCCTTCGCGCCATGGCGGCCATTGCGGGAGGCAAAGGTCTGGAGTACATAAGGCGTACCTTAACCGAGCGGAGCATCCCATGACGATGCAGAGCCGGATGGCCGTAAACGAGACGGACCTTCTCCACGGCATGCGTGCCGCGGCGGAGCGCCTGCCCAGTCCCGATGCGCCCGATTTCGCCGATGCCTTTGAACGCTTCGGCGACGCCCGCGTGGTGCTGCTGGGCGAAGCGACACACGGCACGCATGAGTTCTACGCGGCGCGCGCGGCGATCACGCGGCGGCTGGTCGAGCGGCACGGCTTCAACATCGTCGCGGTCGAGGGGGACTGGCCGGATATTGCGCGCATCGACGCCTATGTCCGGCACCGCGCCACCCGGCCGCGCCGGGGCGAACCGTTCCTGCGCTTTCCCACCTGGATGTGGCGCAACGAGGAAGTGCTGGCTCTGGCTGACTGGCTGCGCGGGCACAATGCAACGCTCCCCGAAGACCGGCGCGCCAGTATGCACGGGCTCGACGTCTATTCGCTGGGCGAATCGATCCATGCCGTGATTGCCTACCTCGATGCCCACGATCCGGGCGCCGCCGCCGAGGCCCGGCAACGCTATGCCTGCCTCATGCCCTGGCAGGACGAGCCGCAGCATTATGGCCGGGCCGTGGAACGCGGCACGCTTCACGGCTGCGAGGATTCGGTCGTGGCCCAGCTCGAAGGGCTGCTGGCACGGCGCATGGAATATATCGGGGAAGACGGCGAGGCCTTCTTCGATGCCGAACAGAATGCGCGGATCGTGCGCGGGGCGGAGCAATACTACCGCGCGATGTACCGGGGCTCGGTGGCGAGCTGGAACCTGCGCGACCGGCACATGTTCGATACCCTGCTGCGCCTCATGGCTCACCGCGAGGATGCGCGCGCCGTGATCTGGGCGCACAATTCGCATGTCGGCAATGCCTCGGCCACGGCGATGGGCTGGCATGGCGAATTCAACATCGGCGAACTGGCCCGCGCGGCCTTTGGCGAGGAAGCCGTGCTGATCGGTTTCGGCACGGACCGGGGCACTGTGGCCGCCGCATCGGACTGGGGCGCGGACATGCGGGTGATGCAGGTCCGCCCGGCGCGTGAGGACAGTTGGGAAGCCGCCTTCCGCCGCACGGGCCTGGCTCGCAGCCTGACCGACTGGCGTGGACCCCGGCGCAAAGTGCTTGGCGAAATGCTTTCGCAGACGCTGCTCGAACGCGCGATCGGCGTGGTTTACCGGCCCGAGACCGAGCGGGCGAGCCACTACTTCGAGGCCGTCCTGGCCGACCAGTTCGACGCCTTCGTGTGGTTCGAGGAAACCCGGGCAGTGACTCCGCTGGGGCACGAGCGGCCCCACGGTGCGCCCGAAACCTGGCCGTTCGGGCTATGAGCGCGGGCCCGCTCTCCGGCGCACCGCGGGAGGTGCGGATCGGTGGCGGCCTTGGCCTGGCGGCGCTGCTGGGAATACCGCAGGGGGCGAAGGGGCTGGTGATCTTCGCCCATGGCAGCGGCAGCGGACGGCTGAGCCCGCGCAACAACCATGTCGCGGCGTGCCTGCGCGAGGACGGGATGGCGACGCTGCTGCTCGATCTGCTGACACCCGGCGAGGAGCAGGACCGCCGCAATGTCTTCGATATCGCCCTGCTGGCCACGCGCTTGCGCCTTGCGGCCGACTGGGCGGCGGAGCAACCGGAAACCCGCGATCTGCGCCCCTGCTATTTCGGTGCCAGCACCGGCGGCGGCGCAGCGCTGCGAGCTGCGGCGGACGATCCCCGTATTGCCGCCGTGGTTTCGCGCGGCGGGCGTCCCGATCTGGCCGGCGCCGATGCGCTGGGCCGTGTAACCGCGCCGACATTGCTGATCGTCGGTGAACGGGATGGTCCTGTCATCGAACTCAACACCGCCGCCTACCATGCCATGCATTGCGCGCGTGAGATGGCGATCGTGCCGGGGGCGGGCCACTTGTTCGAGGAACCGGGCACGCTGGATCAGGTCGTTGCGCTCGCCAGCGCGTGGTTCCGCCACCATCTGGGAGAGACATGATGACCGGCGAGGTTCTGTTTGCCGACCGCCGCGATGCCGGGCGGAAGCTGGCCAAGGCCGTGAGCGGGCTCGATTTCCGTGATCCGGTCGTGCTGGCCTTGCCGCGCGGCGGCGTACCGGTGGGTTTCGAGGTCGCGAAGGCGCTGGGGGCACCGCTGGATATTCTGATGGTCCGCAAGATCGGTGCGCCGGGTCATGAGGAATACGGGATCGGCGCCCTGGTCGACGGCGCCTCGCCGCAAGTGGTGATCGACGAAGCCATGGCCCGGGCGGTCGGCGCATCCCGCGATTATATCGATATGCAGATTGCCCGCGAGCTGGCCGAAATCGAGCGCCGCCGTGCGCTCTACCGGACCGGGGCGCCTGTCACGCTCACAGGACGCACCGTGATCGTCGTTGATGACGGGATCGCGACCGGCGGCACTGTTCGCGCGGCGCTGCAGGGAATTGCGAAGACCGGGGCGGCACGGGTCGTGCTCGCGGTTCCCCTGGCACCGGCGGACGTGCTGACGGTGCTGCAGACCTTATGCGACCAGGTCGTGTGCCTCGCGACGCCCGCCCCGTTCCATGCCGTCGGTCTGCACTACAGTGATTTCCGGCAGACCGGGGATGAAGAGGTTATCGCACTTCTCGCGCAAGCCCGGACCTGGGACAAGCCGGACCACCACTCCGAAAGAATGGTCTGAAGGCCGGCATTCACGATCGTCCCGCTCGCCGTGGTTGATGACCGCGCTCGTGCCGGCGGCATCGCGAACCGGACATTCATTGCTGAATCTGCCCGGCGGCTCCCCGGTGAACAGGGGGCGTTCGTTGCCGGCCTTGCCCTGCCGGGTGAGGATCGGCGGATTTCCGTCCGGGCCGGGAACGCGAGCAGGGGCTGATTTCTCCATTTCCATAAAAATTCGCCCCAAAAACGGCAGAAAACCGCCAAAAATCGATTTTCATGAAA
>NZ_BCTX01000005.1 GCF_001590985.1 Novosphingobium naphthalenivorans NBRC 102051 | reverse complement strand
CCCCGGCTTTTCGGCCATTCAGCGGTCGGGGCCTGAGGCCTTATAGCAGTCTTCGGTTCACCTCACGGCAGCTAAAGCCGTTCCTACTCCACGAAGAGCCTAAGCGGTCACGCTGACATTGCGGACGTGGAGACAGCCCACCCCGCTGCGACTGGGTGGTAAACCACCAAGTCTAGCGGCCCTTCCGCAAGCGGGTGGGCGGAATTGCGCCACGCTGTGGGGGGCTTTGACAAGCTCAGCCTGAGCGGGATTGGCGGCTGGTTTCAGGCAAGGAAGGGTGTTTACGATCCCGCAGGTTTCTTCGCGGCGACCAGCGCATCCCACGCCGCCCAGTCGACCGAATGCCCCGGATAGGCGACTTTCGCGAAAGGCCAGTCCGCCTTGATCCATTGCGTGACCCAGCCGTAGAGTTCGGCTTCGAAGCCAGCATCGTATTCGGCCTGGGTCACCCACATCCTGACCACGGCGTCGTAGCCTGCGACAGGGCTCGGGCGGACATAGACGCAGCCGCGCTCGCGCAGGCCGTCGGGCGTCAGCACGGCGTAGGCGAAGGATGTGCGGTTCGCGAAGCGGGCCTGCTCGGTCTCCATGTCCTTGATGGTATCGGCATCCGTGATGCCCTCGTGCGGCCAGGACGGGCTGCGGCTGAAGGTCTTCTGCAGGTGCTCGACGGACGACATGTAGGCATCGTAATCGATCCGGGCGAGGCTGGGGCCCAGCGGCACGAGCTTGAAACCCTTGGCCTCGGTCAGCACCGGAACGGTGAAACCGGCCGGGACGAAGGGGGGCTTGGCCGGGGCTTGCGACGGGACGGGAGCCTCCGGAGATACCTCTGCAAGCGCCGGACTGCTGGCCATGGCCAGCACCATCAACGCCAGACCCGCGCCTGCGACTTTCGAATTCATTGTGCGCACTCCTTGCCGCGGGCCCGCCGTCCGCTTTCCCGCCGGGCAGGACTGTAGGCAGCGGCCTTGCAATCCCGCAAGCGCCAAAGAAAAACCCCGCCCCGCGCGAGGCGGGACGGGGCTTTTCAAGCCGTCAGGCTGGCTGCGATCAGGCGGCCAGCTTGCGCAGCACGTACTGCAGGATGCCGCCGTTCATGAAGTACTCGACTTCGTTGGCGGTATCGATGCGGCACAGCGCGGTGAAGGTGAACGTCGAGCCGTCGGCCTTGGTGACTTCGACTTCGACGTCCTGCTGCGGCTTGAGATCCGCGACACCCTTGATGGTGAAGCTGCAATCGCCGTCGAGGCCGAGCGAGGTGCGGGTCTGGCCGTCCTTGAACTGGAGCGGCAGCACGCCCATGCCGACGAGGTTCGAGCGGTGGATGCGCTCGAAGCTTTCGACGATGACGGCGCGCACGCCCAGCAGGTTGGTGCCCTTGGCGGCCCAGTCACGCGAGGAGCCGGTGCCGTATTCCTTGCCCGCGACGACGACCATCGCCGTGCCGTTGGCCTTGTGCTTCATCGCCACGTCGAAGACCGGCAGGACTTCGTCGCCGAAGCGGCTCATGCCGCCTTCGATGCCGGGGACCATTTCGTTGCGGATGCGGATGTTGGCGAACGTGCCGCGCATCATCACTTCGTGGTGGCCACGGCGCGCGCCGTAGGAGTTGAAGTCGGCCTTGGCGACCTGGTGCTCCATCAGCCACTGGCCCGCCGGGCTGTCGGCCTTGATCGAACCGGCCGGCGAGATGTGGTCGGTGGTGATCGAATCGCCCAGGATCAGGAGCGGCTTGGCCTCGACGATGTCCGAAACCGGCGCCGGGGTCATTTCCATGCCCTCGAAGTAGGGCGGGTTGGCGACATAAGTCGAACCGGCGCGCCACGAATAGGTGTCCGAACCGACGACATTGATCGCCTGCCAGTGCTCGTCGCCCTTGTAGACGTCGGCATAGCGGGCCTGGAACATGGCGCGGTCCATGCAGGTCGCCATGGTGTCATAGACTTCCTGGTTGCTGGGCCAGATGTCCTTGAGGAACACGTCCTGGCCGTCCTTCGAGGTGCCGATCGGGGTGGTGACGAAGTCTTCGATCACGGTGCCCTTCAGAGCGTAGGCGACAACCAGCGGCGGCGAGGCCAGGAAGTTGGCGCGCACGTCGGGCGAGACGCGGCCTTCGAAGTTGCGGTTGCCCGAGATCACCGCGGCGGCGACGAGGCCGTTCTCGTTGATCGCCTTGCTGATCGGTTCGGCGAGCGGACCCGAGTTGCCGATGCAGGTGGTGCAGCCGTAGCCGACGAGGTTGAAGCCGATATTGTCGAGGTGCGACTGGAGGCCGGCCTTGTTCAGGTAGTCGGTGACGACCTGCGAGCCCGGTGCCAGCGAGGTCTTGACCCAGGGCTTGGGCTTGAGGCCGAATTCGTCGGCCTTCTTGGCGACGAGGCCGGCAGCGACCAGCACGCCCGGGTTCGAGGTATTGGTGCACGAGGTGATCGCGGCGATCATCACGTCGCCGTCACCCAGGTCGAAGTCCTTGCCTTCGACCGGAACGCGGGTCTGGGCCTTCTTGTAGACGTCCGCCATGTCCTTGTTGAACACGTCGTCGACGTCGGGAAGGGCGACCCAGTCCTGCGGGCGCTTCGGACCGGCGAGCGAGGGCACGACGGTCGAGAGGTCGAGTTCGAGGGTGGACGAGAACACCGGCTCGGGGTTCGACGGGTCCATCCAGAAGCCCTGCTCCTTGGCATAGGCTTCGACCAGCGCGATCTGGTCTTCCTCGCGGCCGGTGAGGCGCAGGTAGTCGAGCGTCTTGTCGTCGATGCCGAAGAAGCCGCAGGTGGCGCCGTATTCCGGGGCCATGTTGGCGAGCGTCGCACGGTCGGCCAGCGTCAGGCCGGCAAGGCCCGGGCCGTAGTATTCGACGAAGCGGCCGACCACGCCGTGCTTGCGCAGCATCGAGGTGCAGGTCAGCACGAGGTCGGTGGCGGTCACGCCTTCCTTCAGCTCGCCGGTGAACTTGAAGCCGACGACTTCGGGGATCAGCATCGAGACCGGCTGGCCGAGCATCGCGGCTTCCGCCTCGATGCCGCCGACGCCCCAGCCCAGCACGCCCAGGCCATTGACCATGGTGGTGTGGCTGTCGGTGCCGACGCACGTGTCGAAGTAAGCGACGGTTTCGCCGTTCTGGTCCTTCGAGGTCCACACCGACTGGGCGATGTTCTCAAGGTTGACCTGGTGGCAGATGCCGGTGCCCGGGGGCACGGCGTAGAAGTTGGCGAGCGACTTGGAGCCCCACTTGAGGAAGTCGTAGCGCTCCATGTTGCGCTGGTATTCGATCTCCATGTTCTCTTCGAACGCCTTGGGATGACCGAATTCGTCGACCATGACCGAGTGGTCGATCACGAGGTTGACGGGAACCAGCGGGTTGATCTTGCTGGTGTCACCGCCGAGCGTGGCGATCGCATCGCGCATCGCGGCCAGGTCGACCACGCAGGGAACGCCGGTGAAGTCCTGAAGCAGCACGCGCGCCGGGCGGTACTGGATTTCCTCGCCGGTGGTGGGGTTCTTCTGCCAGTCGGCAATCGCCTGAACGTCGGCGGTGGAAACGGTGAAGCCGCCATCCTCGAAGCGGAGCAGGTTCTCGAGCAGGACCTTCATCGAGAAGGGCAGACGGCTGATGTCGCCGATCTTCTCGGAGGCTTTCTTGAGCGAGTAGTAAGCGACGGTTTTGCCGCCGACGGTCATGGTGCTGCGTGTGCCGAGCGTGTCCTGTCCGACCTGAGTCATGGTGGGCAATTTCCCCTTCTTTATGGAGCTTGCCGGGCTGGCGCGGCGATCGCTGGCCTCGATGTGGAAATCTGGGCCAGATCGTGTTGCAGTGCGACAAGCGGATTCGACGCGCCCGCCGATGCGCGCTCAGCGGCGGAACGTCAAGAGGGGCGGGCCTAGACTATAGTCGCTCCGCGCGGCTTTTTGGTGGCGATCCAGCATCCCAGCACGATCAGCATGGCCCCGGCCAGTGTTGCCGGCTCGATGCCTTCGCCGAAGAAAAGCCAGCCGAACAGGGCGGCCCAGAGGAACGCCGTGTACTCGATGGGCACCAGGACTTGCGCCTCGGCGCGGGCATAGCCCCAGGACAGAAACAGCAGCGCCATGGTCGCCATAGTCGCGGCGAGCAGGATCAGGCGCACGCTCATGGCGTCCGGCCAGACCGCGAGCCACGGAGAAAAACACAGGAAAATCAATGCGACGATGCCGCTCTGGAACAGCGTGATCTCGACCGGGCCAGCGAGCAGCGCCTGCTTGCGCTGATAGACCAGATTGACCGCGTAGAACATCGCCGAGCACAGGATTGCGACCGTGCCCCGGATCGCGTCCGCCGAATAGGCACCCGAACCGAAGCGGCCCCAGCCGATCACCAGAACGCCGATGACGCCGAGCACCGAGGCGGTGATCGCCTGGGGACGGATTTTTTCGCCCAGCATCACCGCGGCGAAATAAAGCGCAACGATGGGTGCAATAAACGAAATGGCAATGCCTTCCGCGAGGGGGATTCGCACCAGCCCATAGAAAAACAGCGCGGCCATTGCCGCCGTGACTGCCGAGCGCGTGGCATGGACCTGCAGGACCGCGCGGCTTGGCAGCGGGCATCCGGCAGCCAGCCACAGCGGCAGGGTCAGCAGCGTGCCGAAGACATTGCGCAGCAGCAGGGCGGTGAACACGCCGGTCGCGATCGAGGCGCCCTTGATCGCGGCGTCCATCGCGCTGAACGTGCCGATCCCCGCGACCACCGAAAGCACCGGCAGCCAGGGCGACGAGGGATGGAACATTCGGGCGTGCATGACGTTATGCCTCTCGCCCGGCGGAAAGTTGTGCGCAAGCAATTCATCGCAGCGACAGCACGGATGCTTGAAGATGGCGGGGCAAAGGCGCAGATCGGGAGCGCTCCGCGGATCATCCGCAAGGACGCTCCGTTTACAGGAAACAGGGCAGGTTTAACGGGAAATGGCGAATTTCAATCGGTTCGGTGCCGGCGTCGTGTCGGCTCTGGTGGCACTGGGGCTCCCGGTGCAGCCGGTGCTGGCGGCAAAGGCGAAGGTGGACCAGCCCGAGAATATCCTTCCCGAAGCCCAGATTCCGGTTCCGGCCGAGCCGGCTCCTGCCGGAACGCAGGCTCCGCAGGGTGCACCGGCAGCGCCGGCATCGTCTCCTGCATCTCCCGACGTCCAGACCGTCTCCAATCCGGTGGTCCAGCAGCTCTTCGTGGCCGAGCCGGTGATGTCGTGGTCGCTGGCCGATGCGAAGGCCCTGCTTCAGACCATCGGCTATATCGGCAAGGAAGGCCTCATCCCCGCCGACTACCAGCCCGCCGCGCTCAAGGCGGCGATTGCCGGGGGCGAGGGCGATGCTCTCGATACGCTCGCCAGCAAGGTCTTCGGCTGGCTGATCGAGGATCTGCGCGACGGGCGCACGCCGATGAAGGACCGCGTGCAGTGGTTCGCGGTCGATCCCGATCAGGACACCATGCCGACCGCGCAAGTCATGGCGCAGGCGCTGTCCGAACATGACGTGCCGGGCGTCGTCGCCAAGCTGGCGCCGACCAATCCGGACTATGCCGCGCTCAAGGCCGAATTCAACGCGACGCCGGTGGCCGACAAGGCCAAGCGCGCGCTGATCCAGGCCAACATGGATCGCTGGCGCTGGCTCAGGCAGGACCTCGGCGAGGTTTACCTGATTACCAACATTCCCGAATTCCAGCTGCGGCTGGTGGTGAAGAACAAGATCATCCGCACGTACAAGACGGTGGTCGGCAAGCCGGGCCGCACGGCGACGCCGCAGCTGGCCGAAACGGTGAGCGCGGTGGTCTTCAACCCGACCTGGACGGTGCCGCAGTCGATCGTCAAGGGCGAGGGGCTGGGCGCGAAAGTGCTCGCCAATCCCGGCTGGGCCAAGGCCGCGGGCTACAAGGCGGTCAAGGGCGGGGACGGCACTGTCTATGTCGTCCAGCAGCCGGGGCCGACCAATTCGCTGGGCCTGATGAAGATCGACATGCCCAACGAGCACGCGATCTACCTGCACGACACGCCGTCCAAGCAGTATTTCAACCGCGACGTGCGCGCGTTCAGCCACGGCTGCATCCGCACCGAGCGCGCGGTGGAACTGGGCATGACGATGGCAATCCTCGGCGCGCAGATGCCCGCGACGGAAGCGGCGGACATCTCCCGCTCGGGCAAGTACACCAAGGTCGACATGACGCGGACTTTCCCGGTTTACCTGACCTATTTCACCTATGCCCGTTCGATCGACGGCGAGCTCAAGCCGTTCGACGATCTCTACGGCCGCGACAAGCCGGTGCTGGACAGCTTCGCCGCGCCGCGCGAACTGAAGACCACCCAGCGCAAGAGCGACGAGGAAGTGATCCAGCTCGATAATCCGCTTTGAGCACAATTCGTGGCGTTCTCGTCATTCCAGCCATTCCTATGGGCGGTTAGCCGATGTGGTCTGAAGTGCGAGGATTGCGTGAAGATCGTGACATGGAGTGAAGCTGGACCGGACTTTGCTCTGTAACACGCTGTAAGTACGGTTGCACCATGAGCAAGAACCGTCGCAACAGTCCTTACGTCAAGGCTTGCCTGTTCATGCTTTGCTCGATCCTTTGTGGTATCGTGGCTATCTCGCTGGTTCCCATGGTTTTGGCTGATCTGGGCCTGTCACCAGACGCGGCTGGGTGGGTTGAAGCATCGCTTGGAGCTACCTGGGTGCTTGTCGGCGGTATCGGCGCGTTTGCAATCAGATGCCCCATGTGTGGCAGGTCATTGTTCAAACGGCGTTGGTCTATTCATGTGCCATGGCCGGCTGAACGGTGCAGCAAGTGCAACTATGATTTGACCAACGAGACGTAACAAGGCGTGCAGGGTTGGCTTGAGATCCAACCCGCTCAGAACTGCCGGATCACGTGCAGGAATTCCTCGCCGTACGTGTCCAGCTTGCGCGCGCCGACGCCGCCGATTTCGCCCAGTTCCGCGAGTGACGAAGGCCGGGCCTGCGCCATCTCGCGCAAGGTGGAATCGTGGAAGATGACGTAAGGCGGCACGCCAGCGTCCTTGGCCAGATCGCGGCGCAATTCGCGCAGGGCGTCGAACAGCGGATCGCCGACGGGGTTGGCCCCGCCATCGGCTCGGCCCCGGCGCTGGCGTTCCTTTTTGGGCGGGCGCACGATCATCACCGCCGCATCGCCTTTCAGGATTGCGCGGGAATCGCCGCCCAGCGCGAGCCCGCCATGCTCGGTAGGGACGAGGCTGCCGCGCGCCTGCAGGGCGCGGGCGAGGGCCTTCAGAAGCGGCTTTTCCTCCTCGCGCAGGATGCCGAAGACCGAGAGCTGGTCATGCCCGCGCTGGAGCACGCGGTCGTCGCTCACTCCGCAGAGCACCTTTTCGAGATGGCCGAGGCCGTAGCTCTGCCCGGTGCGGTACACGGCCGAGAGCAGTTTCTGCGCGATCGTGGTGGCGTCGATCACATCGGCCGGTTCGAGGCAGTTGTCGCAGTTGCCGCATTTCGCGGGCGGCTCCTCGCCGAAATGGCGCAGCAGCACGGCGCGGCGGCAATCGGCGGTCTCGACCAGCCCGGCGAGCGATTCGAGGCGCTGGCGCTCGCTCTGCTGGCGCTGCGGATCGACTTCGGAGAGGCGCTGGCGGGCGCGGGCGAAATCGTCGGCGCCCCAGAACATCACCGCGACGGAGGGATCGCCGTCGCGCCCGGCGCGGCCGGTTTCCTGATAATAGGCCTCGATCGACTTGGGGATGCCGGCATGGGCGACGAAGCGCACGTCGGGCTTGTCGATGCCCATGCCGAAAGCGACGGTGGCGACCATGACCATGTCCTCGCTGGCGACGAAGGCGGCCTGGTTGCGCGCGCGCACGTCGGGGGAGAGACCGGCATGGTAAGGCAGCACGCGGCGGCCGGTGCTGGAGGCGAGGCTTTCGGCAAGCTGCTCCACGCGCGCGCGGGTGGGCGCGTAGATAATGCCGGGACCGGGGTTCTCGTCGAGCACGGCCTTCAATTGCCGCATCGCATTGTCGCGCGGGCGGATCGCATAGCGGATGTTCGGCCGGTCGAACCCGGCGACGATGAGGCCATCCTCGGCAATCCCGAGCTGGGCGAGGATGTCGGTGCGGGTGTGGTGGTCGGCGGTGGCGGTGAGGGCAAGGCGCGGGACTTGCGGGAACATGTCCAGCAAGGGTTTCAGCAGTCGGTAGTCGGGCCGGAAATCGTGGCCCCATTCGGAGACGCAATGCGCCTCGTCGATGGCGAATAGGGCGATCCGCGCTTGCGAGAGCAGTTCGCGGAAATGCGGCTGGCTGGCGCGTTCGGGCGCGACATAGAGCAAGTCCAGCTCGCCGGCGCGGAAGCGGTCCATGGTCTCGCCCCGGTTCTCGTCGGCGCTGGTGAGCGTGGCGGCGCGAATGCCGTTGGCGGTCGCCGAGCGGAGCTGATCGTGCATCAGCGCGATCAGCGGCGAGACGACGACGCAAGTGCCCGGCAGCAGCACGGCGGGCAACTGGTAGGTCAGCGACTTGCCCGCGCCGGTGGGCATCACCGCGAGTGTCGACTGCCCCTGCAGCACCCGGCCCACCACCTGATCCTGCACGCCGCGAAAGCCGGGGAAGCCGAACACGTCGTGCAGCGCCTGCGACACCGCTTCCGGTGAAGGCGGCTCGGCAGGCGCGAAATCGAACGCGGGCGCGTATGCATCGAGCATGTCCGCATCCGGTTCGCCGTAGAAGGTCGTCTCGTAAGGCCAGTCGTCGTCGTTCACGCGGGCACTATGGCAGAGACAGGGGCTGGCAGGAAACCCCGGCGGCCAAGGGTTACACGGATTTCATCGTGCTGTGAGCGGCCATGCCGTGCTCACTCATGGCCGTCGCGCGCGTCCGCGGGCCGCATTTCCCGGCATGTGGGGAAAGTCACATGGCCGCTGTGCCGTGTCCCACGGACGCCGGAGCCGGTTCGCGGCACTATGGCTTCATCGGAACGACAACCGGACCGCAAGGGCCGGACAATGCAAGGGAAGACGATCATGGAACCGACCGCTGGCAAGCTCTTTGGATTGATTGGCGATGCCGTCCGCGTGGCTACCGGAATGGTCGCCCAGCAGCCGCTCGCCGCGCCGGTGCCTTACCGGCGGCCGCAGGCGGTGCCTGCGCTGTACCGTGTACAGGAATGTGCGGCCCGCTGATGTCTGCGATAGGTCCTGACCCTAAGGCAAAATGCAAGAGATCTGAATCAAGGCCCGCTCACCCTCAGCTTGTCGAAGGGTGTTGGACCTCGCGCAGCGCCAGCGTCCTTCGACAAGCTCAGGACGAGCGGAAGGGGTGCGGATTTCCCGCAAGATGCTCTAGAGCCAGACCGGATTGGCCGGCACGTCCGCGCTGAACATGTTGAGGTATTGTACCAGCCGGGACTTTTGCGAGCGGTTGGGGCTGGCATCGTGGGGCAGGGCATGGTGCCAGATGATGAGGTCGCCCGCACCGGCCGGAACCGGCCGGGCCTGTGCGGTGAAATCATGGGCGCGCGGGGCGTTCCGGCCTTTGCCGTCGAGCCATTCGCCGATCACCCGGTGGAACCCCGGCACCACGCGCAGCGCGCCCTGATCGGCCGCGGTGTCGGTCAGATAGAGAATCCCGAGAGTTCCGAACGGAATCGGCCTCGCCAGGCTGACGTCCCAGTGAATGCCGCCGCCACGGTAGGTATGTTTTCCCATGACGGGCGGGTTGAAGCCCATGCGGTCTATGGTCATCCACAAGTCCGCCGTGCCCCAGAGCTGGGCGAAGGCCTTGCGCACTTTGGGGCTGCGGCGGGCCGGTTCCAGCGCGGGGTGGTGGAACAGGTTGACCCAGATCCCCTCGGTTTCGGCGCGCGGCCAGCTTGCCGGATCATCGGGGCTGACGCCCAGCGCCTCCCACAGCGCACGTTCGGCCGCAGCGGCTTCGGCCTTGGAGATTGCGCCGCGTACCACGATGAAGCCCTGCTCGTCCCATTGCAGGAGATCCGCATCGGACAGCACCGGGGGCATGGCGGCGATGGTCCCGGATCCTGTAGCGGGCCCTGCGCTGGCCGCAGGCGCACCGTCCAGCCAGGCGTGATAGCGCGTGACGAGGGCGGGGTCCGGGGCACCGGCGGTGGCCTCTATCCAGCGGCAGAAGGCGGCGAAATCCGGGCGCTCGCGGTGGAGCAGTGGCAGGACTTCGCCGATGCCGAGGCCCAGTGCGGAGAGCATGACCTTGTCCGCATGGGCCTCTTGCGCCGTCGCGGTGCGCGCGTCGCGGCTGCGTTTCCAGAAATCCTCCAGCCTGCGCACGCCGGTAAGGGCTGGGGCAAGGGTAAGGTCCGGCGCAGCCATCTTCGCTCTAGTCCAGATTGGGCCGGAGCCAACGCTCCGCCACCTGCAGGTCCACCCCGCGCCGCGCCGCGTAGTCCTCCAACTGGTCGCGGCCGATGCGCGCGACGCCGAAGTACTGGCTTTCCGGATGGGCGAAGTAGAAGCCCGAGACTGCCGCGGTGGGCAGCATGGCCTGGCTTTCGGTCAGGGTGATGCCCGCATTGTCGGTGGCCTTGAGCAGATCGAACAGGATCGGCTTGAGCGAATGGTCCGGGCAGGCCGGATAGCCCGGCGCCGGGCGGATGCCGCGGTATTCCTCGCGGATCAGCGCTTCGTTGGTGAGTTGCTCGCCCGGCGCATAGCCCCACAGGGTGGTGCGCACATGCTGGTGCAGGCGCTCGGCGAACGCTTCGGCAAAACGGTCGGCCAGGGCTTTGAGCAGGATGTCCGAATAGTCGTCGTGACCCGCCTTGAAGCGTTCGAGGTGCGGATCGATGCCGTGGATGCCGACCGCGAAGCCGCCGAGCCAGTCGTTCTCGGTATCGACGAAGTCCGACAGGCAGAAGTTCGCGCGGCCGCGCGACTTCTTGAACTGTTGGCGCAGGAAGGGCAGGCGAACCTGGTCCCCCTCCCCTTCAGGGGAGGGGTTAGGGGAGGGGGTGTGCCCGGCGGCCCGCCCCTCTCCCAACCCTCTCTCCTGAAGGGGAGAGGGCTTGATGATGATATCGTCCCCCTCGCGATGCGCGGGCCAGAAGGCGCAGACGCCCTTGGCGGTCAGCCACTTTTCCGAGACGATCTTTTCCAGCATCGCCTTGGCGTCGGCGAAGAGATGGCGAGCGCTTTCGCCAATCACGGCATCATTGAGGATCGCGGGGTAAGTCCCGGCCAGTTCCCAGGCGCGGAAGAACGGCGTCCAGTCGAAAGTCTCGACCAGATCGGCCAGGTCCCAGTCCTCGAAGACGTGCAGGCCCGGCTGCACCGGGGCCGGGGCCTTCTGCGCGAAGTCGGGCGCATAGGCATTGGCGCGGGCATCGGCGAGGGGCAGCAGGTCCGACTGGCCCTTGCCCTCGCGGGCGATACGCACCTTTTCGTAGTCGATCGCGACCGACTGCTTGAAGCCTTCGGCCTGCGTGTCCGACAGGAGCTGTGAAGCGACGCCCACCGCGCGGCTGGCGTCGAGCACATGGACCACGGTGCCTTCATAAGCCGGGTCGATCCGCAGCGCGGTGTGCACCTTGCTGGTGGTGGCGCCGCCGATCAGCAGCGGGATAGTCATTTCGGCGCGCTGCATTTCCTCGGCCACTGTCACCATCTCGTCGAGCGAGGGGGTGATGAGGCCCGAGAGGCCGATGATGTCGACCTGCTCTTCCTTCGCGGTGTCGAGGATCTTCGACCACGGCACCATGACGCCAAGATCGATCACTTCATAGCCGTTGCACTGCAGCACGACGCCGACGATGTTCTTGCCGATGTCATGCACGTCGCCCTTGACGGTGGCCATGATGATGCGGCCCTTGGCCTTGGCACCCGCGTCCTTCTCCGCCTCGATGAAGGGGATCAGGTGGGCGACCGCCTTCTTCATCACGCGCGCGGACTTCACCACTTGCGGCAGGAACATCTTGCCCGAGCCGAACAGGTCGCCGACGACGTTCATGCCGTCCATCAGCGGGCCTTCGATCACTTCGATCGGGCGGCCGCCGCGCGCGGCGATCTGCTGGCGGGCTTCCTCGGTGTCGTCGACGATGTGGGCGTCCATGCCCTTTACCAGCGCGTGCTCGATGCGCTTGATGACGTCCCAGCCGCGCCATTCCTCGGCGGCCTTTTCCTCGGCGACGGACTTGCCCTTGAAGCTTTCGGCGAGCTCGATGAGGCGCTCCGTGGCATCCGGGCGGCGCATCAGGATCACGTCCTCGCAGGCCTCGCGCAGTGCCGGGTCGATCTGGTCATAGACGTCGAGCTGCCCGGCATTGACGATCGCCATGTCGAGCCCGGCGGGGATCGCGTAATAGAGGAACACCGAGTGCATCGCCCGGCGCACCGTCTCGTTGCCGCGGAAGCTGAACGAGAGGTTGGACAGGCCGCCCGAGAAATGCACGTGCGGGCAGGCCTCGCGGATTTCCTTCACCGCCTCGATGAAGTCGAGCGCGTAGCGGTCGTGCTCCTCGATGCCGGTGGCGACGGCGAAGACATTGGGATCGAAGATGATGTCTTCGGGCGGGAAGCCGATGCCGGTCAGCAGCTTGTAGGCGCGCGAGCAGATCTCGACCTTGCGCTGCTTGGTGTCGGCCTGCCCGGTCTCGTCGAAAGCCATGACGACCACGGCCGCGCCATAGGCCATGCACTTGCGCGCCTGCGCCAGGAACGGCTCCTCGCCTTCCTTCATCGAGATCGAGTTCACGATCGGCTTGCCCGAAACGCATTTCAGGCCCGCCTCGATCACCTCCCACTTGGAGCTGTCGATCATCACCGGCACGCGGGCGATGTCCGGTTCGGCGGCGATCAGCTTGAGGTAGGTGGTCATCGCCTTGACCGCGTCGAGCAGGCCTTCGTCCATGTTGACGTCGATCACCTGCGCGCCGTTTTCCACCTGCTGGCGGGCGACTTCGACGGCGGCGGGATAGTCGCCGGCCATGATCAGCTTCTTGAACTTCGCAGAGCCGGTGACGTTGGTGCGCTCGCCGATGTTGACGAAGCGGGCAGAAGAAGGTGTCGCGGTCATGGGTTTTCTCGTTGAATCAAAATAGCGGCATTGGCGTTCATCCACCACCGCGCATTCCGGGGAAGGGCCCCGGCCTTGGGGATGGCGGGCTCAGTCCGAACGGGCGTGCAGGGCCGGTTGCAAGGACGGCGAAGCGGGGGCGAGCGGGCGGGCCAGGACCAGATCGTTATAAATCTTGCCGCCCACGTCGAAGCGGCGGGTGCCGATCGTTTCGAAGCCGTTCTTGCGGTAGAACGCGATGGCGCGGTGATTGTCGTCCTTCACCCCCAGCAGCAGGCGGGCGCGGCCCTCGGCGGCTTCGCAGGCGTGGCGCAGCAGCACGCCGCTGATCGCCGAGCCCTGAAAGCGCGAAAGCAGATAGATCCGCTTCAGTTCGAGGTCGCCGGGCCGGGCCAGTTCCAGCTCGGGCTCGCAAGTCAGCGCATAGCCGACCGGGGCATGGCCGGGTTCGACTTCGACCAGCCAGGCCTTGGCTCCTTTGGCGAAATAGGCGCGATAGGCATCGGCGCTGTGATGACGCAGGCAATGCGCGACGATTCCGGCGCCATCGACAAGGCCTGCGAAACTTTCAAGGAAAGTGGCAGAACCCACGAGCGAGAGCGCATCGGCATCTTCGGGGCCGGCAGGGCGGATGCGCCAGATCGGGAAGGTTTCCATGAACAGGGGGCTCCGGTCTCAGGCTGCCAGCGTGAAGGGTTCGAGGCCGGCCAGCCGCGTCACCGGCTCCAGCACCGGCACTTTGCGCGGCGGCACCCCGGCGACGGCCTTGGCCATCGCGGCGATATGCGCAGGGGTGGAGCCGCAGCAGCCGCCCAGCACATTGACCTGCCCGGCGATCGCCCATTCCTTGACGAAGCCGGCGGTGGTGTCGGGCATTTCGTCATAGGCGCCCAGTTCGTTGGGCAGGCCGGCGTTGGGATAGATCATGATGAGGGTGTCGGCGATTTCGGACAGCGCCTTTACATGCGGGCGCAGCTGGGTGGCGCCGAACGAGCAGTTCAGGCCCACCGTCACCGGCTTGGCATGGCGCACGGCGTGCCAGAAGGCTTCGACCGTGTGGCCCGAGAGGTTGCGTCCCGAAAGGTCGGTGAGCGTCATCGACAGCATGATCGGCACTTCGCGGCCGAGGTCTGCTTCGAGCTGCTTGACCGCCATGATCCCGGCCTTGGCATTGAGCGTGTCGAACACCGTCTCGATCAGGATGAAGTCCGCCCCGCCTTCGACGAGGGCGGCGGCCTGTTCCTTGTAGACATCGACCAGCGTGTCCCAGTCGATCTCGCGATAGCCCGGATCGTTGACGTCGGGCGAAAGCGAGAGCGTCTTGTTGGTCGGGCCGATGGCGCCTGCCACGAAGCGCGGGCGCCCATCCTTGGCCTGGTATTCATCGGCCAGGCGGCGGGCAAGCTGCGCCGAGGCCACGTTGATCTCGCGCACCAGATGGTCGGCGCCGTAGTCCGCCTGGCTGATGCGGTTGGCGGAGAAGGTGTTGGTCTCGGCAATGTCCGCCCCGGCCTCGAAATAGGCGCGGTGGATCGCCTCGGGCACTTCGGGCTTGGTCAGCGCGAGGATGTCGTTGTTGCCCTTCTGCTCATGCGAAAGGCCAAGGTTGCCGGCATAGTCCTCTTCGGAGAGCTTCCAGTTCTGGATCTCGGTGCCGAAAGCGCCGTCGGTAATGAGGATGCGCTTGGCAGCCTCGGCGAGAAAGGTTTCGCGGGCGGTCATGCGGCATTCTCCCCAGGGATCGATTTCGGGCGCAGGCCCAGTAGCTGGCAGATCGCGTAAGTCTGCTCGGCCTTGTTCAATGTATAGAAGTGAAAGTCACGCACGCCGCCATCATAAAGCCGCTTGCACAAGTCGGCGGCCGCGACCGCGGCGACCAATGCGCGCGGGCCGGGGCGCTCGTCGAGCCCTTCGAACATCGATTCGAGCCAGACGGGAATTTCGGTGTTGCCCGACATGCGGCGGATCGCGGCGAAGCTTGTCACTGGCATGATGCCCGGCAGGATCGGCGCGGTGATGCCCGCCGCCAGCGCCTTGTCGAGGAAGCGGAAATAGGCGTCGGTCGAAAAGAAGAACTGCGTGATCGCGCGGCTGGCGCCCGCGTCGATCTTGCGCTTCAGGTTGTCGAGGTCGGCCTCGGCGCTCACGGCATCGGGATGGACTTCGGGATAGGCGGCGACCGAAATGTCGAAATCATGCCGAGCCTTGAGCCCCGCGACCAGATCGGCGGCGCAGGTATAGCCTTCGGGATGGGGCACGAACTTGCCGCCGTCGGCCGGCGGCGGATCGCCGCGCAGGGCGACGATGTGGCGCACGCCCGCCTCCCAGTACTGGTCGACGATCTCGGCGATTTCACCCTTGCTGGCCCCGACGCAGGTCAGGTGCGCGGCCGGGACCAGATCGGTTTCGCGCGCGATGCGGGCCACGGTCGCATGGGTGCGTTCGCGGGTGGAGCCGCCCGCGCCATAGGTCACTGAGACGAAGCTGGGGGACAGCGGGGCCAGCTGGGTGATCGCGTCCCACAACTGCGCTTCCATCTTCTCCGTCTTGGGCGGGAAGAATTCGAAGGAGACGGAAATGTCGCCCGGCACTTCTCCGAAAAGGGGATGTTCGGCCGGTCTCGTGGCAGCGGTCATGCGGAAGTCGTCTTTCCTGTTTCAGCGGTCTTGCCGCTTGCGTTGGGCGCCGTGGCGCAATCGCGCCGTGCCGTCCAGATCTTCACAGTGAGCGGCGTGCCCGGAAGCGCGACGGGCGTTTCCGGCACCAGTCCCGCTTCGCCAAGCAGCGTGAGCATCTGTTCGTCGGAAAAGCCCAGGCGCGCGTGGGCGTGGCGTTCGCGCAGTTCCTCGCGGTCGTGCGCGGCGAGATCGACCACTGCGATGCGGCCCGCGGGGCGCAGCACGCGCGCGGCTTCGCCCAGCACTACGCCGGGGTCCTGGGCATAGTGCAGCACCTGATGGAACAGCACGGTATCGAACGCGGCATCGCCGAAAGGCAGTCCGGTGAAGTCGCCCTGTACCAGATCGACCGTGCCGGCCGGCAGGGCCTGCAGCCGGGCGCGGGCGATGCGCAGCATTTCCGGACTCTTGTCGAGCGCGGTGACATGGGCGGCGCGGGCCGCGAGCAGTTCGGCCATCCGGCCGGTGCCGGTGCCGACATCGAGCAGCGCGCCCAGATCCTGCCCGGCAAGGGCCTCCAGCAGCGCCTGTTCCACCGGCCCGTCGGCGCCGTGCAGCAGGCGCAATGTGTCCCATTCCACGGCATGACGGGCGAAATAGGCTTCGGCGCTGGCTTCGCGGCCCGCGCGAATCGCGGCGAGATGGCGCCGGTCCTCGGTGCAGCGGGCGGCAAAGGTGGTGTCTTCCTGTTCGGCTACGGTCAGCAGGCGGGCTGCCGCCGCGCCGAGCGGGCTGCGGCTCTGTTCGCTGACGGCGCTGCGCAGGAACACCCAGCTGCCTTCCTTGCGGCGTTCGGCGAGTCCTGCATCGCACAGGATTCGGATGTGGCGCGAGACTCGCGGCTGGCTCTGTCCGAGCACCTGGGCAAGCTCTCCCACGGCCAGCTCCATATGGGCCAGCAGGCGCATGATGCGCAGGCGCGTCGGTTCCGAAAGCGCTCTCAGGAGGGGGTCAATCCGCATGGAAGATCATATAAAGATATCTTTATATGTGTGCAACCCCAAGGAAAACAGCGGGTTTCCGCCCTTTCACTTCCTATTTGCGTTGCACCATTGTCTCGTCTAAAGAATGGCCCGCAGGCTTGCCTGCAAGCGTTGGCCTATGGGCCAAACAATGCAAGGGGATTCGCATGAAGAAGATTGCTTTCGCCGCGTTCGCGTCGGCTGCTGCTCTGTCGCTCGCCGCTTGCGGCGGTACTCCGGCTCCGACGGAGACCGAGTCGGTTGAGACCGCTCCGCAGGAAATGATGACCGGTGACGCCACCGACGCTCCGACCGAGGCTGCGTCCGAGGCGATGTGATCCGGCTTGGGGGCCGCCGCGTGCCATAGCGGCACGCCGGCCCCCGCCGCTTTCCATCAAGCCCGGTTCCCGGGTGAAATGGAAAGTCCGTCGAAAGACGGACAGAAGCCCTCCCCTCCGGGAGGGTTTTTTGTATCTGCGTTCCGCGCAGCCTTTGGGCTGAGGCATCGTACCGTTAATCAGCATCAGGTTCCGCTCGGCACGAGCGGCGGCCGCCCGGGCTTTTGGGCGGCGTGTCTGGCAGCGGTTTTGTTTGACTGTTCTCATTCCGCAGCGGGTTTTCAATTGCATCGCGCAAGGCCGCCGGGCATCACCCCGTCATGCCTGATACGCTGAAGATTGCCCTCGCCCAGCTCAACCAGTCGGTGGGGGATATTCCCGGCAATGCCCAGAGCATACTCGATGCGCGCCAGCGCGCGCGGGGCTGCGACCTCATCGTCTTTCCCGAACTCCACCTGATCGGCTATCCGCCCGAGGACCTGATCCTCAAGCCATCGCTGATCGAACGGGCCGCCGCCCAATTGCAGACGCTGGCCGCGGCCAGCGCTTCGGACGGCCCGGCCATGCTGGTCGGCTCCGCCTTCGTGCTCGACGGGGCCTTGCACAACGGCGTGGCCCTGCTCGATCAGGGCAAGGTGGTGGCCGTCAGGCTCAAGCACGAACTGCCCAACTACGGCACGTTCGACGAGATGCGCCTGTTCCAGCCCGGCCCGCTGCCCGAGCCGGTGATCGTGCGCGGCACCATGATCGGCGTGCCGATCTGTGAGGATATCTGGCAACCTGAAGTCTGCCGCCACCTCGCCGACTTCGGGGCCGAGATGCTGGTGTGCATCAACGGCAGCCCTTACGAGATCAACAAGGACGCGTTGCGAATCGAGGGCGTGGCCAAGCGCCGCGCGGTCGATACCGGACTGCCGCTGGCCTATCTCAACCGCGTCGGCGGGCAGGACGAGCTGGTGTTCGACGGCGCAAGCTTCGTCGTCAACGGCGATGGGATGCTGGCGGTGCAGTGCCGCGACTGGGAGGAGCAGGTCGTCGAGACCAGCTGGACCAAGACCGCGCAAGGGTGGCGCTGCGATCGCGGCACTCTGGAGACGCTCGCCACGCATCCTGAGGATATCTACTGCGCCATGGTCCTGAGCCTGCGGGACTATGTGAACCGCAATCATTTTCCCGGCGTCGTGCTGGGCCTGTCGGGCGGGGTCGATTCGGCCATCTGCGCGGCCATTGCCACCGATGCGCTGGGCGCGGACCGGGTCTGGGGCGTGATGATGCCCTCGCGCTTCACCAGCCAGGAGAGCCTCGACGATGCCGCCGCCTGCGCCGATGCGCTGGGCATCCGCTACAACGTCATGCCGATCGGCGCGGCGGTCGACGGGCTCGATGCCATGCTGGGCGAGGCGTTCGAAGGCACCAACCGCGATCTGGCCGAGGAAAACCTGCAGTCGCGCATTCGCGGCATTGCGCTGATGGCCTTGTCCAACAAGTTCGGGCCGATGCTGATGACGACCGGCAACAAGAGCGAGATGAGCGTCGGCTACGCCACCATCTATGGCGACATGGCGGGCGGCTACAATCCGCTGAAGGATGCCTACAAGATGACGGTCTTCGCCATTGCCCGTTGGCGCAACCATCACAAGCCGCGCATCGGTCTGGGCCCCGAAGGCCCGGTGATGCCCGAAAACGTGCTGACCAAGCCGCCCAGCGCAGAGCTGCGTGCGGACCAGCGCGATTCGGACAGCCTGCCGCCTTACGAAGTGCTTGACCCGATTCTCCTCGGGCTCGTCGAGCATGACAAGAGCGTGGAGCAGGTCGTCGCCGAGGGATTCGACCGCGAAACCGTGCAGCGCATCGAACGGCTGCTGCATCTTGCCGAATACAAGCGCCGGCAGGCGCCGCCCGGCGTGAAGCTGACTGCCCGCAATTTCGGCCGCGATCGGCGCTATCCGATCACCCACGCCTTCCGCAGCGGATAGGCCGGAGGAGCGGAAGGCGGGGTCCTCTGAAGGTTCCCGCCTGAATCGGCCGGTGAGACGAGCCGTGTTTCGATTGAGGCCGAATGCTCCAGATTGTGCAGTGCACAAGCTCAAGTGTAGTTGAAGTTTAACCGGTGCTCCCTTAGCTTTTCAGGCAAGAGAGATAGAACCGGGGTCGCTAGAACATGGATTTGAGTCGTCGTTATTTTGTCGGCGGCGCGGTTGCGATGGTCGCGGGCGCGTCTGCTTCGGGGGTTATTGCCAAGCCCGGCCAGAAAGTGATCTGGCCCAAAACGGACATTCCGAACGAGCCCGCTGCGCCGGCCGTCCCGGCCGCGCCGAAACAGGCCGAACGCCCGCCCTTGCTGCAAAAGGCCCTGGCCGCGCTCGACCGGCACGGTTCGCGCGTCGGCAATCACCAGCGCATCGGTATGGTCGATTTCACCGAGCATTCGAGCCAGAAGCGCTTCCAGATCGTCGATGTGGCGAACGGCGCGATTGTCGGCTCCTACCTTGTCGCGCATGGGCGCGGGTCCGACCCCCGGCATACCGGCTGGGTCGAGCGCCTTTCGAACCGGCCCGGCTCGAACGCATCGTGCCCCGGCAGTTTCGTGATCGCCAGCCGGTATTACGGCAAGCACGGCGTGTCGCGCCGGCTGATGGGGCTCGATCCGGAAAACAATCTGGCGCTCGAACGCGCGATCGTGATTCACGGGGCCTCCTACGTCGACAAGAGCCTGATCGGTTCGCAAGGGCAGATCGGCCGCAGTCTGGGGTGCTTTGCCGTGGCGGAAAACCAGATCGCCGAAGTTATCCGCGAACTGGGCGAGGGCTGCCTGCTCTACGCATCGGAAGCGCGCGCCTGATCCAGGCTCTCTGACGCCGAACCTTTGACGCCAAACCTTTGACGTGAGCCCGCGCGCGCCGTAATCGCGCGGGCCATGACTGTTACCCGCTTCGCCCCTTCGCCCACCGGGCATCTGCATGTCGGCAATATCCGCACGGCGCTGCACAACTTCCTGCTCGCCCAGAAAGGGAAACAGGGGCAGGCAGGCGGCCGCTTCCTGCTGCGGATCGACGATACCGATGCAGCGCGCAGCCGCGAGGAATATGTCGAGGGCATTCGGGCCGACCTCGCCTGGCTGGGGCTTCATGCCGAAGGCGAAGAGCGGCAGTCGGCGCGTTTCGATCTCTATGAGGCCGAATTCGAGCGGTTGAAGGCCGCCGGGCGCGTCTATCCCTGCTGGGAAACGCCGCAGGAACTCGAATTGAAGCGCAAGGTCCTGCTCGGGCGCGGGTTGCCGCCGATCTACGATCGCGCCGCGCTCTCGCTGAGCGAGGACGACAAGGCGGCGAAACTGGCCGCCGGCGATTTGCCGCACTGGCGCTTCCTGCTCGACCGGGATGAGCCGATCGCATGGACCGACGGTATTCGCGGGCCCCAGCATTTCGATCCGGCCATGATGTCCGATCCGGTGATCCGGCGTGCGGACGGTTCGTGGCTCTACATGCTGCCATCGGTGATCGACGATGTGGCCATGGGCGTGACCGACATCCTGCGCGGGGAGGACCACGTGTCGAACACGGCGGCGCAAGTGCAGATGTTCACGGCGCTCGGCGCCAAAGTCCCCAACTTCGCGCACGAGGCGCTGCTGGTCGGCACCGAAGGCAAGCTGTCGAAGCGGCTGGGCTCGCTAGGCGCGGCGCATTTCCGCGAGGCGGGAATCGAGCCGCAGGCGCTGGTGGCGCTGCTCGGCCGTCTGGGCACGTCCGATCCGGTCGATCCCGCCCTGGGGCTGGAAGAGTTGGCCGCGCATTTCGACTTGTCCCGCTTCGGCCGCGCGCCTGCCCGCTTCGACGAGGCAGAACTGGAACGGGTGAATGCGGCCGTGGTGCATGGCCTGCCTTTCGCGGCCGTGGCGGACCGCTTGCCCGCAGGCATGGACGAGGCGGCGTGGGAGGCCGTGCGGCCCAACCTCACGCATGTGCACGAGGCGGCGGACTGGTGGCAGGTGGTGACCGGCCCGGTCGCAGCGCCCGCCTTCTCCGAAGAGGACCAGGCCTATCTGGCGCAGGCCGCGGAAGTTCTGGCCGGGCTCGATTGGGGGGAGGGCGTGTGGAAGGCGCTGACCGAAGCCCTCAAGGGCGCCACGGGCCGCAAGGGCAAGGCCCTGTTCCTGCCGCTGCGCCAGGCGCTGACCGGCATGGACCACGGCCCCGACATGGGCGCGCTGCTTCCGCTGATCGGGCCGCAGAAGGCGGCGGAGCGTCTTGGGGTTGCAAAGCGTTAATCTGCGTTAGCTAAACCCTTGAGGTGCGAAGTTTACCAATCGGTGCGAGATTGGGCGTTCGGTCATCAGGGCAGAGGCAATGCAGGTCGCGGTCGTCAATGTATCATGGGAGCCCGCTTCGTTCGCGCGGCGCATTGTCGGCCGGCCCCAGGGTTTCAACTGTTCCAGCTGCTGCTTCTGGGATGCCTTCGAACAGACCGGCGGGGACGGTGCCGGGCTCTGCCGCCGCTTCGCCATCGCGCCCGGTTTCGACGCCTGGCCGATAACCGAATCGGCCGACCGGTGTTCCGACTGGTCGGCGGTAAAGCCGCGGCCCTAGAGCATCTTGCGGGAAATCCCCCCTTCCGCTCGTCCTGAGCTTGTCGAAGGACGCTGGCGCAGCGCCATGCTCAACACCCTTCGACAGGCTCAGGGTGAGCGGGCTTTGATTCAGGTTTCCTGCATTTCGCGCTAGCCGAGGCAGGGCGATTGCGCCCGGTCCCTTGACCGCGATCAAAGTATTCGAAGCCGTTTGGATTAGTATTCCTCGTCAAAGAAGCGAGGAGGGCAATGTCATGCGCTTCGTTGTTATCACGCTGGCCATGTATGCCTTGTGCGTGGCTGTGCTCATGGGCGTTGGTGTTACCGGAGTTCTTGCCGCAGGGATGGTCGGCGCCAGACCGATCCTGATTGCCGTGGCGGCAGGTGTGGTTCTGGCTATTCCGGTTACCTGGATCGTCACGCGCCAGATTCTGGCGAAAACGTCGAAGGGCTGAGAGTCCGTTTGGAAATTCGCTGAAGGCGAATTTCGCGGCACCGGCCCGCTCCCCCACCCGCAGGATACCGTGGTTGGGCAGTGGGTGGGGGAGCGGACCGGTGCCGCAACGGGAATGCCCAAACGGGCATTTCCCAAACAGTCTCTGCCGACCCTTCGACCCGGAGGGCCGGGCTCCGTGCGGGGTGCATGGGGGCACGCCGCGCGGAGCCCGCTTTCCCTTATTCCATGTACCAGCCGTGGCTGGCGATCAGCGACTGGCCGGTGAGCGCGTTCGTCTGGAACGCGGCGAAGAACAGCGCGACTTCGGCGATGTCTTCCACCGTGGTGAATTCGGCATCGACGGTCTGGCCGAGCATGACCTTGCTGATCACTTCCGATTCGGGAATGCCCAGTTCCTTGGACTGTTCGGGGATCTGCTTGTCGACCAGCGGGGTGCGCACGAAGCCGGGGCAGATCACATTGGTGCGCACGCCCTTGGGGCCGGCTTCCTTGGCGATCACGCGCGACAGGCCGAGCAGTCCGTGCTTGGCGGTGACATAGGCGCTCTTGAGCTTGCTCGCTTCCTTCGAGTGGACCGAGCCCATGAAGATGATCGAGCCCGAGCCTTGCGCATACATGTGCGGGATCACGGCCTTGGAGGTGAGGAAGGCGCCGTCGAGATGGATCGCCAGCATCTTCTTCCAGTCGGAAAAGGCGAAGTCCTCGATCGGATTGACGATCTGGATGCCCGCGTTGGAAACCAGCACGTCGACCGTGCCCCAGGCATCGACGACGGCCTGGACGCCCTGATTCACCTGATCCTCGCTGGTGACGTCCATGGTAATGGCCATGGCTTCGGTGCCGAACGTGCTCTTGATGTCGTCGGCCGCCTTCTGCGCGGCATCGATGTTGAGGTCCGCGATCGCGACTTTGCCGCCTTCGGAGGCGTACTTGTGCGCGATGGCATTGCCGATGCCGCTGGCAGCGCCAGTGACGATGCAGACCTTGTCCTTGAGCTTCATGCTTTCTCTCCGTGCGGTTCGGTCAGCGGCTGGTGAGTTCACGACCCAATCGGTCGCCGGCCAGGTCAAAAGTGATGATTTCGTCGGGAGCGGGCGCGCGGCCCGTCCAGTCGGGGTGCTCCAGCGAATAGAGCGCGTCGGCGCGGCCCGCGGCCCAGTGATCGTCCACGGTCATGCGCGAGAAATCGTAGTCCTTGGAATTGGTCTCGTAGCCGCGCGTGCGGTTGATCAGGTGCATCACCGCCACGGCCCCTTCGGGATGGTGGTTGAGCAGGGCCGCCATGTCCGGATCGTTGTGCCACTCCCGGGGCAGCCGGTGTGCGAGGCGGCGGGCGGCGGCGCGCATCTTCTGCATCTGGCGGGACTGATCGGTGCCGAGGCGCGTGCGGCTGGAATAGCGGATGTCCTTCACCCGCTGGTCGATGTCGGCCATGGTGCGCGGCACGCTCCCGCGCGAGGAGAACAGATCGACCTGGAACACGGTCATCTCGCAAGGGGTGCGGTTGTCGAGCACATATTGCAGAGGCGTATTCGAAACGAGGCCGCCGTCCCAGTACCATTCGCCATCGATCTCGACCGGCGGGAAGCCGGGCGGCAGCGCGCCGCTCGCCATGACGTGTTCGGGGCCGATCTTGCGCTGGGTATTGTCGAAATAGGTGAAATTGCCGTTCAGCATGTTGACTGCGCCGACGCTGAAGCGCGTTTCGCAGCGGTTGATGCGGCCGAAATCGACCAGTTCGAGCAGCGACGTGCGCAACGGGGTCGTGTCGTAGAAGCTCAGTTGCCCGATTTCGGCCGGCCATTCGGGCAGCGGCATGGGCCAGCGCGGATTGAAGAATCCGGGTATCCCGAAAGCGGCCGCGAACTGGGCAGAGGCTTCGTTGAAGGTCCGGCGGGCGAAGCCGATCGGTTCGTCCAGCCGGTACTGCAGTTCGGCAGAGGCGCGATACCAGAAGCGGCGCAGCGCCGCCACGCGCTCTTCCGGGGCGTTGCCCGCGACGATCGCTGCGTTGATCGCGCCGATCGAGATGCCCGCAACCCAGTCGGGCAGGGCACGGTGTTCCGCGAGCGCTTCATAGACGCCCGCCTGATAGGCGCCGAGCGCGCCGCCGCCCTGCAGGACGAGAACGCATTGCGGTGCAAGCTGGTGGTGGTCGGAATCAGGAGCATTCATGGCGAGATCCTGCGCAGTGATGGGGGGATGGCACTGGGCATGCTGCAATGCAACAGATGGGATCGCCGAAAGTTCCTTTCAACACCAGGCCAATGCCGGGTCCGTATCGAGGCAGGGCCACTGGAGCCGGGCCGGACGGTCAGGCCGCCGCTTCCTCGGCGCTGTGCTCGCTTGCTGCTTCGAGCAGGCGGCGTTCGAGCGCCTTGAGCCGGTTCGTGGAGGTCAGCTTCTCGCCCAGCAGGTCCGTGACGTAGAACGTGTCGGCCGCGCGTTCGCCATACGTGGCGATATGCGCGGAATGGACCATCAGCCGCGATTCGAACAGCGCATAGGCCAGCCGGTTGAGCAGCGCCGGACGGTCCCGCGCATTGACTTCCACCACGGTGAAGCGGTTCGAGGCCTTGTTGTCGAACAGCACGCGCGGGCGGACTTCAAAGGCATCGGCGCGCGGGCGCGCATCGGGCTTGGCGACGAGCTGGGGCAGGATCTTGATGCGGTTGGCGAGCGCGTTCTCGATCGAGGTGCGCAGCCGTTCGAGCTGGGCTTCCTCCATGAAGGGGCGGCCCAGCGGGTCCTGCACCAGGAAGTTGTCGACCGCGCGGCCGGTGCGGGTGGTGTGGATGCGCGCGTCGATGATGTTGCCGCCGGCCAGGTGGATGCCCCCGGCGATGCGGTAGAACAGGCCCGGATGGTCCGAGGCGATCACCGTCACCAGCGTCGCGCCGTGGGCCGGATAGTATTCGGTATGGATCGACAGGGCATGGGCCAGCGCCTCGGCCGCTTCGAGCTGGGCGAGATTCTTGGCGATCACGTCCTCGCTCTCGGCGATCCAGTAGGCGTCGATGAACTTGGTGCCAATCTTCTCGATCAGCGCCGCGCTTTCCGGCGAGAGGGCGGCGACGGCGGCTTTCTTCGCGGCAACCCGCTTCTCGCGCCCGAATTCGGCATGGCCCAGCCGCAGGCGCTCCTCGGTGGCGGCATAGAGCTCGCCGATAAGCTGGCGCTTCCACGAGTTCCAGGTGCCGGGGCCGACCGCGCGAATATCGACGATCGTCAGCAGCGTGAGCTGGCGCAGCCGGTCCAGCGACTGCACGACTTCGACGAAATTGCTGATCGTCTTGCCGTCCGACAGGTCGCGCTTGAAGGCTGTGGCGGACAGCAGCAGGTGCTGGCGCACCAGCCACGAGACCAGATCGGTCTCCTCCTCGTCCAGCCCGAAGCGCGGGCACAGCTTGCGCGCGATCTCGGCGCCCAGCACCGAGTGATCGCCGTCCCGCCCCTTGGCGATGTCATGCAGCAGCACGGCCAGATAGAGCACGCGGCGCGAGCGCACCTTGTGCACGATGTCGTGCGCCAGCGGGTGGTCCTGCTTGAGCTCGCCCTTCTCGATCCGCGACATCAGGCCGATCGCGCGGATGGTGTGCTCGTCCACCGTGTAGTGGTGGTACATGTCGAACTGCATCTGCGCGTTGACGCGGCCGAATTCGGTAACGAAGCGGCCGAACACGCCGGCCTCGTTGAACCAGCGCAGCACCGTCTCGGGATGATTGCGGCTGGTGAGCAGGTCCATGAACAGTTCGTTGGCGCGCTTGTCGTGGCGCACCTCGTCCTTGATCAGCGTGGCATCGCGCGAGATCAGGCGCATGGTTTCAGGGTGGATCTCGAAACCTTCCCGGTCGGCGATCACGAAGATCTCGATCAGGCGCACCGGATCCTGCGTGAACCAGTCGTCCGAAGGCGCCTTGATGCGCCCGCCGAAGACCTTGTAGCCCTTGACCATGCGTTCCTTGGCCCGGAACCCGGCGAGCAACCCGCGCGGCTGCTTCTTGGCGAACTGCTCATCGAGCTGGGCCAGGAACACGCCGGTGAGGTTGCCCACGACCTTGGCCTGAAGGAAGAACATCTGCATGAACCGCTCGACCGCGCTCTTGCCCGGCCGGTCGGAGAAATTCATGCGCGAGGCGACTTCGCGCTGCAGGTCGAAGGTCAGCCGGTCCTCGGCGCGGCGGGTGATCGTGTGCAGGTGGCAGCGCACCGCCCAGAAAAAGTTCTCGGCGCGGCGGAACGAGAGATATTCCTTGCGCGTGAGCAGCCCCACGGACACCAGCTCGGACGGGTCGCGCACTTTGTGGATGTACTTGCCGATCCAGTAGAGCGTGTGAAGATCGCGCAAGCTGCCCTTGCCTTCCTTCACATTGGGTTCGACGACATAGCGGCTGTCGCCCATGCGCTTGTGCCGCTCGTCGCGCTCGGCCAGCTTCTCGACCACGAACTGGCGCTCGGTGCCCGAGACCACATCCTTCCAGAAGCGCTGGCGCGCCTCTTCATAGAGCTCCTGATCGCCCCAGACATAGCGGCCTTCGAGCATCGCGGTGCGGATCGTCAGGTCCGATTTCGACATGCGCACCATGTCGTCGAGCGAGCGGCTGGAGTGACCGACCTTGAGGCCGAGGTCCCACAGGAAATAGAGCATCGCCTCGATCACCTGTTCGCACCAGGGGGTGTTCTTGATCGGGGTGAGGAACGCGATGTCGACATCCGAATGCGGCGCCATCTCGCCGCGGCCATAGCCGCCCACGGCCATGACCGTTAGCCGCTCGCCCTTGGAGCGGTTGCTGGCGGGATAGACGTACTGGACCACGTAATCGTGGATCACGCGGATCAGCTGGTCGGTCAGGAACGCCTGGGCTTCGGCGACTTCGTGCCCGGCGGAGGGGTTCTCGACGAGGCGGCGGGCGATTTCCACGCGGCCCGCTTCCTGTGCGCTGCGCAGCGCCTCGACCACGAACTTGCGCGCCTTGGACGGGCCATGGGCCTCGACCAGCTTGTCGAGTGTCTGCACGAGCTCGCGCCGGTCAATCACTTTGCGGGGCGAGGGAATCCGGATCACGCTGTTCATGGGAGGCGGCTTCTAGACTGGTGGGATGGCTATGGAAAGGCAGCGGAGGCGATCGCGGTGATCGCCCGCTGCCCGGCGGTGTTCAGCGATTGTGCAGCGAAGGTGTGAAAACGCGGCTACCATCATCAGCCGGGCTATGCCAGAAGGCGCCCGTAACAGAGCCTCCCCAGGTCCGCGCGGGGCCGCACAGGACACAGCCAGGCAAGACACAGGCAGAGAGATCGAATGTCCCTGATACAACTGGCCGCCGCCGCTGCGGTGCAAGTGCACGAACCGATTCACTGGGTGGATCTGGGCCTCAAGAACTACCTGTTCCGGATCGGCAGTTTCGAACTGCGCTGGTATTCGCTGGCCTATCTGGCGGGCATCCTGCTCGGCTACTGGCACCTCAGCCGCATGATCAAGGCGCCCGGTGCGCCGCTGGCGCAGCGCCATGCGGACGACCTGTTCTTCTACTGTACGCTGGGCATCATCCTGGGCGGGCGTCTCGGCTACGCCACGTTCTACACCGGCGGCGATTCCGCCATTCCCAGCATGTGGCTGCATCCCGCCGAGCTGGTCCAGCTCTGGCACGGCGGCATGAGCTTCCACGGCGGGCTGATCGGCGTGCTGCTGGCGATGCTGTGGGTGTCCTGGCGCAATGGCCTCAATTTCGTGCGCGTGGCGGACTACATTTCGGTCTGCGTGCCGTTCGGCATGATGTTCGGCCGTCTCGCCAACTTCGTGAACGGCGAGCTGTGGGGGCGCGTGGTGACGGACCCGAACCTGCCCTGGGCGATGGTCTTTCCCGATGCCGGCCCGCTGCCGCGCCATCCCAGCCAGCTCTACGAGGCCGGGCTGGAAGGGCTGATGATGATCCTGATCATGCTGCCGCTGTTCTGGAAGACACGCGCGCGCTTCCGCACCGGCCTCTTGGTCGGCGTGTTTACCACCGGCATCGGCTGCGCGCGCTTCATCGTCGAATTCTTCCGCGAACCGGACGCCCAGCTCGCCGAGTTCGCGCGCAACACCGGCCTTTCGATGGGCCAGTGGCTGACGATCCCGCTGATCGCGCTCGGCCTGTTCCTGATCACGCGCGCGCTGATGAAGCCGGAGCTGGCCAGCGGCCGTACAGCCATGGCTCCGTCCGCCGCCTGATGATGGCCTGATGACTCGGGGCGGAGAGCCGCTCGCGGCTGTTTTCCAGCGGCTGATCGCCAACTACGGGCCGGTCACGCTGCAGCACTTCATGGGCGAATCCAACGCCCGCTACTATGCCGGGAAAGACCCGCTCGGCAGCGCGGGCGATTTCATCACCGCGCCGGAGATCAGCCAGATGTTCGGCGAGCTGATCGGGCTGTGGCTGGCCGACATCTGGATCAGGGCCGGACGCGAGGGGCCGTTCCACTACGTCGAGCTGGGGCCGGGGCGCGGCACTCTGGCGCGCGATGCGCTGCGGGCGATGGCGCGCTGCGGGCTGACGCCGCAAGTCCACCTCGTCGAAGCATCCACCGCGCTGCGGGCCATCCAGCGGGGCGCGGTGCCGCAGGCGCAGTGGCATCATGACGTCGCCAGCCTGCCCGAGGACGCGCCGATGCTGGTCGTCGCCAACGAATTTCTCGACGCACTGCCGGTACGCCAGCTGGTGAAGACGCCGCAGGGCTGGCGCGAGCGGATGGTGGATTTTCAGGCCGGCCGCTTCCTGCCGGTCGCCGGGGACAAGCCGATGGACGCGGCAGTGCCGCCCGCAATGCGCGAGCAGGCGGACGGCACGCTGATCGAGACCTGTCCGGGCGCGGCGGCGGTTGCCCATGACATTGCCGGACGGCTGGCCGGGCAGGGCGGCGCGGCGCTGTTCATCGACTATGGCTATGACCGCAGCCAGACCGGCTCCACGCTGCAGGCGCTGAAGGCGCATACCAAGGTCGATCCCTTCGCCACGCCGGGCGAGGCGGACCTCACTTGTCTGGTCGATTTCGCGGCCATGGCCGATGCCGCGCAGGCGGGCGGGGCGCGCCATCTCGGCACGGTGACGCAGGGCCATTTCCTGCGCGCGCTGGGGATCGAGACCCGCGCGGCCAATCTCGCCGCCGCGGCGCCGCATCATGCGGCGGCTTTGGAGGCCGCGAAAGACCGGCTTATCGCGGAGGATCAGATGGGCACCTTGTTCAAGGTGATGGGCCTCGCCGCGCCCGATTGGCCGGACGGCGCGGGGTTCTGATGACCGAGGCGCATATGTCCACCGCTCCCGACAAGCTGGAAAAGCTGCTGGGCGCTCTGGCGCTGGTGCTGCTGGGCTTTATCGCCGCCGCCGTGCTGCGCGGCATGGGCGATTGGGGCCTGGTTCCGGCCGTTGTCTGGTTGCACCTTTCCACCGTCGTTGTCGCACTGGTGCTGACGCCCGTGCTGCTCTGGCGCCGGCGCGGCACACGGGGGCATCGCCAGCTCGGCTATGTCTGGGCCGGGGCGATGCTGATCACGGCGGTCGACAGCCTGTTCGTGCGCTTGCAGAACCATGGCCAGCTCAGCCCGATCCATGCACTTTCGGCGATGACCATCGTGCTGGTTCCGGTGCTGGTGATCGCCGCGCGCCGCCACGACGTCTATCGCCACCGCCGGACCGTGCGCGGGCTCATTATCGGTGCGCTGCTGATCGCCGGGTTCTTCACGTTCCCGTTCCACCGGCTGCTTGGCCGCTGGCTGTTCGGATAGGCGCGATGGACCCGGAAGAGCTTGGCGAATACCTGCACCGGCAGATCCCGCTTTCGGCGGCCATGCAGGTGGAGGTTCGGTCGGCCACCGCGCAATCCGTCGTGCTCACAGCGCCGCTGGAACCCAACATCAATCACAAGAGCACGGTGTTCGGCGGCAGTGCTTCCGCGCTGGCGATCCTTGCCGCCTGGTCGCTGGTGCATCTGCGGCTGGTGGAAGAGGGGCTGCCGAGCGAAGTGGTGATCCAGTCCAACCAGATGGACTATGGCCGCCCGATGCAGGGCCCGTTCACCGCCTCATCGATGCTGGCGGACGAGGCGGCCTGGGCCGCGTTCGTGAAGACGCTCGCCCGGAAAAGGCGCGCGCGGATCGAAGTGCATTCGGTGCTGACTTGCGGGGATACCGAAACGGGCAGGCTTACAGGCCGGTTCGTCGCGTTCCTGCGGGACGGAGCGTAACAGATTTATCCCCCTCCTCTTCAGAGGAGGGGGAGAGGCTTATCACCCCCCGATCTTCACCCCCCGATCTTCACTGCGCGCACTTCGGCCGGGACCTGCCGCACCGGCACGGCGGCGATCCACTCCTGCAAGGCCACGTTGTCGATGATCCCGCGCACTTCGTCCGTGCCCTGCTTGAAGGTGGAGAAGCCGTCCCCGCCCTCGGCGAGGAATTGGACCACGGTCACGCGGTAATCGGCCTTGGGATCGATGGGCTTGCCGTTCAGCGTCAGCGAAACCACGCGGCTGCGCGAAGGGCGGGACATGTCGAAGGTGAATTTCAGGCCGGCCGAGGCCGCGAGGACCTGCTTGGCACCGTCATCGTCCAGTCCGTCCTCGATCACCGCGCGGACCTGCGCGCCGGTGAGTGTCATTGTCACCAGGTCGTTGTTGAACGGCTGCACCATGTAGATCTGGCCGAAAGTCACGGTGCCATCGGGCGCCGGATCGATCGGGGCGCGGATGCCGAAAGGATTGGTGAAGGCGATCTGCGCGCCGGCGCTCTTGCTGGCATAGAGCTGGCCGTCGGCGATCAGGTTGCCGAGCGGGCCGCCCTCGTTGCTTTCGCCAGAGGGCTTGGCGGCGGGGCCGGAGAGCTTGCCCACCGGGCGCGCGATCAGGTCCTTGGCGTCCTTCACATAGGCCGCCACATAGCTGGCCACGTCCGCACGCGGGCTGAACTGCGGGTAGAGCGCGGTATTGGGCACATCGCCGCGCCCGCTCGCATAGCCTTCCGACTGCACGATCACATTGTGCGCCTTCTTGGCGATGACGCGGTGAGTGGCCGGATCGATGGTGAGCGTGATGTCCGTCACCAGCTTGCCGTAAACGCCCGCGCTGGTCAGCAGGATCGGATCGCCGGGCCGGGTCTGGCCGTACTGGCAGACATATTGCCAGTGCGTGTGGCCCGAGACGACCAGATCGACACCGGGGTTCAGGTGGTCGAGGATCGGCTTGATCGCGCCGGTCAGATCGTCACAACCGTTCGGGTTCCCGCCGGTCGTGTAGCCGCCCTGGTGGATCAGCACGACGACGGCATCGGCGCCTTCGGCCTTGAGCTTCGGCACTTCGCGGTTGATCGCCTCTGCCTCGTCGCCGAAAGTCAGCCCCTTCACTTCATCGGGCGAGACGAGCGTGGGCACGTCCTTGAGCGACAGGCCGATGAAGCCCACCGTCACCTTTTGCGCGCCCGTGCCGAAGCTCTTGAGCCCGGTGGCGGGGAACAGGGTGGTGCCGTCGGCCTTGTAAGTGCTGGCGGAAAGGTACTTGTACCGCGCGCCCTGGAACTGTTCGAGCTGGCAGGGCTGCAGCCGCGTGTTCTTTTCGCACCCGCCGTTCTGCAGGCGCTGCAATTCCTTCCAGCCGCGGTCGAACTCGTGGTTGCCCACCGCGTTGAATTCCAGCCCGATGCGGTTCATCACGCCGACCGCCGGCTCGTCGAGATGCAGCGAGGAGGAAAGCTGCGAGGCGCTGGTCAGGTCGCCCGCGGCCACCACCACATGATTAGGATGCTCGGCCTTGAGCTGGTCGACCGCCGATGCGAGCCAGGCCGCGCCGCCAGCCGGGACCGGGATCGATCCGCCCTTGCCGTCCGGCGCGGATACCGCCGCCTTGGGCGGCTCCAGCGCGCCGTGGAAGTCGTTGATGGCAATGATCCCCACGTCCACCGGCTGCACGGCGGGAGCGGCTACCTGATGCGTGGAGGGAGTTGTGGCACAGGCGCCCAGCAGGGTGAGGGCAGCCAGAGGAGCAATGTGCGGGGCGATGCGGGGGGGAATCCGGAAAAGCATGGCGACGCTCTATCGCATGGAAGCGTGACGCTCCAGCGACCAAATTGCGCGCGGGGCGTGCGGTTTTCTCATGCCGCTTCCCGGACACCAAATCCCATCCGTTCGTGTCGAGCGAAGTCGAGACACGCCGACGTCGCGGTGTCTCGACTTCGCTCGACACGAACGGGGACGGATAGGGCAGTATGAAGATCTGGAGGGCGATCGTCTTTGAATGAACCCTTCGTCATTGCGAGCGAAGCGAAGCAATCCAGGGCGGTTTGCGCTCGCTCTGGATTGCCGCGGCCCTGCGGGCCTCGCAATGACGATTCAAGGTAAGGCGATCACGTTCCAGTCACGTGAATCGGAAGTTCGCATCCCAATTCCACGTCGCCCCCGCCTTCGCGGGGGCGACGAATTGTGAGGCGAACTTTGGCTCCATCAGACCAAGGGCTGAATCCCCACAGGCCCTAACGCCCGCCCTCTTCCAGCGCGTGCATCTGCGCATCGCTGAGGCCGAAGTGGTGGCCGACTTCGTGCACGACGACATGCGTCACCAGATCTTCCAGCGTCACGTCCGTCTCACACCATTCGGCGAGCAGCGGCTGGCGGTAGAGCGTGATGCGCGGGCGGAATTCGCCCGAGGCCCACACGCTTTCCTCGCTCATCGGCCGGCCGTGATAGAGGCCGGTGAGCTGGAACGGATCTTCCAGCCCCACCGCGTGCAGCGTCTCGTCGTCGGCGAATTCCTCGACATGGACCGTGATCCCGTCGAGGTGTTCGGCGAAGGGAGAAGGGATGCGCGCGAAGGCGGCATGGGCCAGGGCTTCGAAGATGGCGGGGCCGGGGGCGGAGCCGAAACGGGTCGTCATCGGCGCATGATAGGATGAAAGAGGCGCGGCGTCTTGCGGCTTGCGTCAGCCGTCCACCGCCGCGCGGCCGATCGCCGGATCGTCGGTGAAGAAGGCGTCGAGACCGACGGCGAGGTAGGCGCGGATTTCGGCCATGCTGCCTTGCGGGTTGCGTGCGCCGTCGCCTTCGCCGTTGCGCAAGTTGGCGGGCAGGAAGTGGTTTTCCGGGCGGAAGGTCCATGAACAGACCAGCAGGCCGGCCGCATGGGCATTGTCCATCAGCGGCGTCGGCGTCGCCGAAAGGGCACCGTCCTTGTCGCGCGGCAGCAGGGCGAGGTTGTAGGGCGAAATCCAGTCCGCATAGGCGGCCATGTCCGCGAGCCCGCGCGGGGTGTGCATCTCGTCGTAAGTGGGGCCGGAGCCCTTGGCGGCGAGATCGGCCGGGCGCACCGGGGCCGGGACGGTGAGCTGCATGAGCTGGACATTCTTCTGCCCGGCCAGGCGCTCGCGCAGCCACTTGAGGTTCGAGACTTCGAAGCTCTGGATGATCAGCGGGGCGGTCTGCAGGTAAGTGCTGGCGGCAATCCGGTCGAGCAGGCGCTGTTCGAGCGGCAGGCCGATCCCGGCGAAATAGGTCGAATGCTTGATTTCGGGGATCAGGCCGATCGTGCGTCCGCGCGCGGCAGCTTCGGCGGCGGTGAAATCGGCGATTTCCTCCAGCGTGACGATCTGGAACTGCCCGTCGTAGCCATGGCTTTCCGGCCGCAGCGGACCCAGCCGCTCCTTCGCGCGCAGCGACTTGATCTCGGCCAGCGTGAAGTCCTCGGTGAACCAGCCGGTGATGGTCTCGCCGTCGATGACCTTGGTGGCCTTGCGCGCCGCGAAGGCGGGGCGGGCGGAAACGTCGGTGGTCTCGGCGATGTTGTTTTCATGCCGGGCGATCAGCACGCCGTCCTTGGTCGAAACCAGATCGGGTTCGATGAAGTCGGCGCCGTCCGCGATGGCCTTGGCATAACTGGCCAGCGTGTGCTCGGGCCGCAGCGCGGGCGCGCCGCGATGGCCGATCACGATCGGCTTGGCGGGACGTTTCAGAGGCGGGTGAGCCGTGGCGGCGAAAGCGCCCGGCACATGCACGACTCCTGCCGTGGCCAGCGCGCCGCCGATCAGACTGCGGCGGGAGATGTCGAACTGGGGCATGGCTGGTCCTTTTGGCGCGCAAAGATCGCCGCATAGGCGGGACCGATGACAGTCGCGGGACAACTGCCCCGCAACCTCGGCCAACCAACGCCCCCCACCCGTTCGTGTCGAACGGAGGTGGGGGGCGAATGGCTCAGACGTCGAGGTTCGCCACGTTCAGCGCGTTTTCCTGGATGAAATCGCGGCGCGGTTCGACCACATCGCCCATCAGGCGGGTGAAGATCTCGTCGGTCACGTCCGCATCCTCGACCTTCACTTGCAGCAGCGAGCGGTTTTCCGGGTCGAGCGTGGTTTCCCAGAGCTGCTCGGCGTTCATTTCGCCAAGGCCCTTGTAGCGCGAGATCGACAGGCCCTTGCGGCCCGTGGCGAGCACGGCTTCGAGCAACTGGCTCGGGCGGGTGATGACCCCGGCCTGCGCGGTGGGGCGGGCGGCTGCGGTTTCCTCGCCGTCATCGCCTTCGGTTTCCGCGGCTTCGCTGGCGGCGGTAATGCGCACGAGGCGGGCCGTGCCTTCGTAGATCTCGGCGTTCTCGGCGGCGAGGCGGGCCAGCTTGCGGGCCTCGGCGCTGGAGAGGAAGCTCGCCTCGATCTTGTGGTGATCGGTGACGCCGCGCCACAGGCGCTCGATTTCGACGATGCCGTCTTCGGAGAGGCGGGCGGACCACTTGGCCTCGCCATCGCCGCGGTCGAGCCAGGCAGCGGTCTTTTCGAGCGCGGCCGCGCGCGCCGTGGCGGACATGTCCGGCTCCAGCGCGCCGGACAGCGCCAGCGTTTCGACAATCACCGGATCATAGCGGCGCGGCACGAAGGCCATGAGGTTGCGCAGGCGGATCGCGTGTTCGACCAGCGCTTCCAGTTCCTTGCCGCTGCGGGCGCCGCCCGAGGTTTCCAGCATCCGCCCGCTGAGACCGGCCTCGACCAGATAGCGGTCCAGCGCGGCGTTGTCCTTGAGGTAGACTTCGCTGCGGCCCTTGGTGACTTTGTAGAGCGGCGGCTGGGCGATGAAGAGGTGCCCGGCGCGGATGATGTCGGGCATCTGGCGGTGGAAGAACGTCAGCAGCAGCGTGCGGATGTGCGCGCCGTCGACGTCGGCGTCGGTCATGATGACGATCTTGTGGTAGCGCAGCTTTTCCAGGTTGAAGTCGTCGCGGATGCCGGTGCCCATGGCCTGGATCAGCGTGCCGACTTCCTTCGACGAGATGATGCGGTCAAACCGCGCACGCTCGACGTTGAGGATCTTGCCCTTGAGCGGCAGGATCGCCTGCACCTTGCGGTCGCGCCCGCTCTTGGCGGAGCCGCCGGCCGAGTCACCCTCGACCAGGAACAGTTCGCACTTGCTGGGATCGCGCTCCTGGCAGTCGGCGAGCTTGCCGGGCAGACTGGCGATGTCCATCACGCCCTTGCGGCGGGTGAGTTCGCGGGCCCGGCGCGCGGCTTCGCGCGCGGCGGCGGCGTCGATGACTTTCTGGATGATCGACTTGGCGATAGCCGGGTTCTCTTCCAGCCAGTCGGTCATCTTCTCGCTCATCAGCGCTTCGAGCGGCTGGCGCACTTCGGAGCTGACCAGCTTGTCCTTGGTCTGCGAGGAGAACTTCGGGTCAGGCAGCTTGACCGAGACGATTGCGGTCAGGCCTTCGCGCATGTCATCGCCCGAGAGCGTGACTTTCTCTTTCTTGAGCAGGCCCGAACGCTCGGCATAGTTGTTGAGCGTGCGCGTCAGCGCGGCGCGGAAGGCGGCGAGGTGGGTGCCGCCGTCGCGCTGCGGGATGTTGTTGGTGAAGCACAGGACGTTTTCGTAGTACGAATCGTTCCATTCCAGCGCGACGTCGATGCCGATCCCGTCCTTCTCGGCCGAGATCGCGATCGGTTCCTGCATCAGCGCCTGCTTGTTGCGGTCGAGGAACTGCACGAAGGCCGCAATGCCGCCTTCGTAGAACAGGTCGTGTTCGGCCACTTGCTCATGCCGCTTGTCGCGCAGCAGGATGCGCACGCCCGAGTTGAGGAACGCCAGTTCGCGGTAGCGGTGCTCCAGCTTGTCGAAATCGAACTCGGTGACGTTCTTGAACGTGTCGGTCGAGGCGAGGAAAGTGACGCGGGTCCCCTTCTTGAAACCGTTCTGATCGGAGTTCTGCTCCACCTTCGGAGCATCGCCCCTGACGATCAGCGGCGCCACGGCGTCGCCGTGCTCGAAGCGCATCCAGTGCTCCTTGCCGTCGCGCCAGATGGTGAGTTCCAGCCATTCCGACAGCGCGTTCACCACCGAGACGCCCACGCCGTGAAGGCCGCCCGAGACCTTGTAGGCATTGTCGTCGCTGGTGTTCTCGAACTTGCCGCCCGCGTGGAGCTGGGTCATGATGACTTCGGCCGCCGAGACACCTTCTTCCTTGTGCAGGTCGGTGGGAATGCCGCGCCCGTTATCTTCGACGGAGACCGAACCGTCCGGGTTGAGCTCGATCAGCACGAGGTCGCAGTGGCCCGCGAGCGCCTCGTCGATGGCGTTGTCCGAAACCTCGAACACCATGTGGTGCAGGCCCGAGCCGTCGTCGGTATCGCCGATATACATGCCGGGACGCTTGCGCACGGCGTCGAGGCCCTTGAGGACCTTGATCGAATCCGCGCCGTAGGTGTTCTGATTCTTGCCGCTTTCGGGTTCTGTAGCCATGCCGAGCATATAGGGTTTGCGCCCGCCAAACCCAAGCAAAAGCGGCTCCGCAGCGGGGCTTTTCCACAAGGTTGGGCGGCGTCCCGGTTTTCATGGCCGGGCCTTTCGCAGGGTTTCAGGGGGCGGTGCTGTGCTTTCCTACAAGCCGAGGTAATCGACCGGCGAAGATTTCGGTTTGATAATGAGGTCGCGCATATGGTCGATCTGTTCTTTGGTTTGCCAGCGCGATCGCGGGAGGAATTCGATTTTGTTGCAGGTGTCGATCCGCTCTGCGCGTACTGCGTTCAAATTGCCCGTGGGATCGTCAATGCTGATGGGGATCATCCTGCAGCTGTCGCGCAAATTGCGCATCAGTGCCATGAAGGCCGCTGGCTGAATTCCCGTATAATACGAGTTCTGATTGTCCTGTTTTCCGATGAACAGTTTATCGTCATTGAGTCCTAGGCATTCCAAAAACTGCGAGACGGTTTCATTTTTGCTATATTTGGCCTTGTTGCACTCTACCGAGTTGCGAGCAAGAACTTCGAGTCCGGTGCGATGGGTGGCTGCGCCGCTGTGCAATCCGTCGAGCGTTTTTACCGAGAAGCTGAAAGCGGCGGATACTGCTGACACGAGGTTGCCCGACGTAACCTGATCAAGGAACTGCTTTGCCTGCTTTTGCGGCAGTGCTGCCATGGCGAGGCGGAACAAGCGTTTTTCAATCATGGGCAGGTCAGTTTCGAAGTTCACGCGATAGCTGAGGCAGCCGCCGGTATCGGGGCTGTCGTCAGGCATCGTTGTCGGTGCTTCCTTTGCGTCATCTTTGGTGTCGTTTGCGGGCTGCCCTGCCAGCATGTTCTCGATTTTACCTGCGCTGTCCGCTGCCGAGGTTGCAGCTGCCTGCGCGATGGCGGCGTTCGCCTGTGCTACCTGTGCGCTGTCACGGGCTGAGCGCGCATCCGTTTCGAACTGGTCGGCTAGCATTTGTATTTCGCCGGACAGGACCTGGCGGGCAGGCTTTGCTTCAGGGGGATTTGCTCCATGCATGGGAACGGGGCAGGCGAGGTTCGGTGTTGCGCCTCCGGGCTTGAGATCAAAAACCTGATCCAGTTGGTAAATGTCGCCTGCAACGATGTTCAGTTCGTCCGAGGCTGCAACGAGGTAGTTGACATAGGCTTCGTTCTCGCGGGAATCGCGCGCATAGACACTGCCGCCGCGCGCGACCATATCGATCAATATCGCATAGCGAAGCAAGGCGAGTTGTTTCGATCCACTCGCGTCGAACATGCGTGTGTCGAGAACATCACCGACGACGCCACCGGAATGCCGCAAGTCTTTGGCAATATAAGTGCAGCCTGATGTTAATGTGGTCGCTGCAGTCAGTATGCAAAGCCAGAATCGTCTCAATTTTAAGACTCTTGTATTGTTATATTCGAAGCGAGAATATTGCAGAATCAGTGTGGCGTCGAAAGTTAAATATATGACGCAAGGTGGCTGGAGAGGGCGGGGCAATTCGCGCGATCAGCAGTTGCCTTCTGCGGCAAATGTGCTTGTATCGCGCCGTTCCCACAGCATGACATACAGGGGTGCGCGATGCGTAAGGGTTTGATGACAATGGCTTGCGGGGCTCTGCTCCTGTCTTCGATGACCGGAACCGGGGCAGGTGCGGCCGAACCTTCGGCGCCGATGCCGAAGCTGCGCGCGGACCAGCAGGATTTCTTCGGTCTCTACAAGGAACTGATCGAGACCAACACGACCGTTTCGCATGGCAGCTGCACCGAAGCGGCCGCCAGGATGGCGGCCCGGCTCAAGGCGGCGGGGCTCAAGGATGACCAGCTCACGGCGTTCTTTACCTCCGATCATCCCCGGGATGGCGGGCTCGTCGCGGTCTATCCCGGCACGGACAAGCGCATGAAGCCGATGCTGCTGCTGGCGCATCTGGACGTGGTCGAAGCCAAGCGCGAGGACTGGGTGCGCGATCCGTTCAAGCTGATCGAGGAGAACGGCTACTACTACGCGCGCGGCGCGGTGGACGACAAGGCGATGGCCTCGATCTGGGTGGACACGCTGGTTCGCTTCGCCAAGGCGGGATACAAGCCCAAGCGGACGATCAAGCTGGCGCTGACCTGCGGTGAGGAGACCAGCGGGGCGTTCAACGGCGCCGAGTGGCTGGCCCAGAACCGCAAGGACCTGATCGACGCGGCGTTCGTGCTTAACGAAGGCGGCGGCGGCCGGACCGATGGCCATGGCAAGCTGATGGTCGAGACGCTGCAGGTGGGCGAGAAGGCCTATCAGGATTTCACCCTGACCGCGACCAACCCCGGCGGCCACAGCTCGCAGCCGGTGCCGGACAATGCGATCTACGAGCTGTCCACCGCGCTGCTGAAAGTCGGCGCTTACGAATTCCCGGTCGAATTCAGCGACACCACCCGCGCCTTTTTCACCAAGGCGGGCAAGATGCGCGGCGGGGAAACCGGCGCGGCGATGCAGGCGCTGGCCGCCAATCCCGGTGACAAGGCGGCGCTGGCGATCGTCGATCAGGACAAGATGCTGCACTCGATGCTGCGCACGACTTGCGTTGCCACCATGGTCGATGCCGGGCACGCGCTCAACGCGCTGCCGCAGCGGGCCGAGGCCAATGTCAATTGCCGGATGTTCCCGGGGCGCACGGCCGAGGAAACGCAGGCGGCGCTGGTCAAGGCGATCGACGATCCGCGCATCACTGTCGATCTGCGCGTGAAGGACAAGCCGATCGCCTCGCCGCCGCCGCTCGATCCGAAGATCACTGGCCCGGTGGAAAAGATCGCGGCGAAGTATTTCCCCGGCGTTCCCGTGATTCCGTCGATGTCGACCGGCGCGACCGATGGGGTCTATTTCGGGGCACTGGGCATTCCGGTTTACGGCGTGCCCAGCGTCTGGGTCGATCCGGATGGCAATGGCATCCACGGCCTCAACGAGCGGGTCGAGGCACGGGCGCTCTATACCGCGCGCGATTATCTCTACGATCTGGTGAAGGCGCTTGCTGGCTGACGGTGCCGGCTGACGGTTGCGCCAACTGACCAAAACAAAAGGGCGGCCTTGCGGGGCCGCCCTTTTTGCTTGTGCCCGGCGGGACCGCCGGGCGCGGGGATCAGGTGTCAGGTTCAGGTGCCAGATTCAGGCAAGGGTGATCGCGAAAGCGAAGGCAAAGGCGCCCAGAGCTGCCGCGAAACCGATCGACTTTTCAGCGATGGTCACAAGTCTATCTCCATTCACACAAGGGATTTCATATCCTTACCATGCTTAATATAAGCTAGGTTAGGATATTTGCAAGGGATAAAATGAAGGGGGTGCGAAAGTGCCGCGTCCGAAGGGGGCGGAAACGAAAAGAGCGGCCTTGCGGGCCGCTCTCGTCACACATGCAAAAGGGGTCTGATGGGACCTATTGCACGATGCGCATCCCTTCTCGCTCAGGCGAGGGTAAGCGCAAATGCCAGCGCGCTGACGCCAAGCGCCGCCGCCAGGCCGAACGTGCGTTCGACGATGGTCATTGTAATGCTCCTGCAAACATTGTTTTTTATTTTATCCGCGCCGGGCTCCTTTGGTCGCTCCGACGGCGGACGGGCGAAATAGGCTTCGCTGGAATTCTCGCAAATTCAAAAGCAACAATATTACTTGCAAGTTTTGCAATCATCAATTGAACGCCATGCATCTGCCTCCGGCGGCGTTCAGCCATCTGGACACCCGGCGCCTGTGCTATTAGGGGCCAGCCATGAGTATCCAGACTTCTGAATCCGTACTGATCGTCGATTTCGGCAGCCAGGTGACCCAGCTGATCGCGCGCCGCGTGCGCGAAGCGGGCGTCTACTCGGAAATCGCTCCCTTCAATGCCGCCGCAGAGGCGTTCAAGCGCATGAACCCGGCCGGGGTGATCCTGTCCGGTTCGCCGGCCTCGGTTCTCGATGAGAACGGCCCGCGCATTCCCCAGGCGATTCTCGACAGCGGACTGCCGATTCTCGGCATCTGTTATGGCCAGCAGGCGCTGATGCACCAGACGGGCGGCGAAGTGCTGCTCGGCGACTCGGGCGAATTCGGCCGCGCCTTTATCGAGATTCTGGACGAATGCGCGCTGTTCGACGGCATGTGGCAGGTCGGCGAGAAGCACCAGGTGTGGATGAGCCACGGCGACAAGGTGACGAAGCTGGCCCCCGGCTTCCGTCCCGTCGCTTCGAGCGCGGGCGCGCCTTTTGCGGTGATCGCCAACGACGAGAAGCGCATCTACGCGATGCAGTTCCACCCCGAAGTCGTGCACACGCCCGACGGCGGCAAGCTGCTCAAGAACTTCGTGCGCCATGTCTGCGGCCTCGCCGGGGACTGGACCATGGCCGAGTTCCGCAAGACCAAGATCGCGGAAATCCGCGAGCAGGTCGGCGACAAGCGCGTGATCTGCGGCCTTTCGGGCGGCGTCGATTCGGCGGTGGCGGCGCTCCTGATCCACGAGGCGATCGGCGATCAGCTCACTTGCGTCTTCGTCGACGGCGGCATTCTGCGCATGGGTGAGGCTGAGCAGGTCGTCAGCCTGTTCCGCGGCCACTACAATATCCCGCTGGTCCACGTCGATGCCTCGACCCTGTTCCTCAAGGGGCTCGAAGGCGTCACCGACCCGGAGAAGAAGCGCAAGTTCATCGGCAAGACCTTCATCGACGTGTTCGAGAACGAGGCGAAGAAGATCGGCGGCGCCGAATTCCTCGCGCAGGGCACGCTCTATCCCGACGTGATCGAATCGGTCTCGTTCACCGGCGGGCCTTCGGTGACGATCAAGAGCCACCACAACGTGGGCGGCCTTCCCGAACGCATGAACATGAAGCTGGTCGAACCGCTGCGCGAACTGTTCAAGGACGAAGTGCGCGAACTCGGCCGCGAACTGGGCCTGCCCGAGATCTTCGTCGGCCGCCATCCGTTCCCGGGGCCGGGCCTTGCGATCCGCATCCCCGGCGAAGTGACGCGCGAGCGCTGCGACATCCTGCGCAAGGCCGATGCGATCTACCTTGAGGAAATCCGCAACGCCGGTCTCTACGATGCGATCTGGCAGGCCTTCGCGGTGCTGCTGCCGGTCAAGACCGTGGGCGTGATGGGCGACGGGCGCACTTACGACAGCGTCTGCGCGCTGCGTGCAGTGACCAGCACCGACGGCATGACCGCCGACATCTACCCCTTCGACGCCACGTTCCTCAGCCGCGTCGCGACCCGCATCATCAATGAGGTGAAGGGCATCAACCGCGTGGTCTATGACTACACGTCAAAGCCGCCCGGCACGATCGAGTGGGAGTGAGGGGTAACTCTAGCGTAGATATACGCCAACTTGCTGCATGCTAAGTTTGCCGCTCCCTTCGGTTTAACCTCAAATCTTCTCGCTGAACATCCTGCCGTGAGAATAATAGCGCTGTCAGGTTCGCTGTGCCCCCCCCCCCGGCGGGGCAAGCCTGTGCGTTGTCAGCGAACGTCGGCTTGCCTCGCCTAGGGAGCCGTCAGCTCGCCGCGAGGCAAGGAAGTTGCGTGCTTGCGACGACCAATCGGCCTGCACGCTGACGACGTCCTGTCCGCCAACAGCCGTGAAAGCGGCAACGCGACCAGAGCGGTGTCGGCTAGGTTCGACGTGTCGCCAAGCACGCCGTTCAGGCGCCCGCCGATGGCTTTCACTGCAGCATCTGGTGAGTCCTGACGACGGCCGCTGATGAACACCGATGCGCCTCAGTAACCGACGCCGTTGCGGACATCGCACAAGCGTGCCGACGGTTCGAATTCATTCCACTCCGCGCCTAGAGACTTCGAAGGAAGTCCAGCAGAACGCGCGAGGTTTCCTGCGGACGTTCCATCTGCACGAAATGTCCGGCCCCTTCGATCAGCACGGTATCGCGCAGGTCGGGCACCCGGCGGCGCTGGATATCGAGGGCATCGGCTGCGATCATGCGCAGCACGATGTCCTGCGCTCCGGCGATAAACAGGGCAGGCACTTCGATATTGGCGTCGGCCCAGGGTTCGCCCAATTCCCAGTTGCGATCAGCCGTGCGGTAGGAATTGAGCCCGCCGATGAAATAGCCGCCCGGGTCGGTTCGCGTGAAGCCATCGACGAAAGTCTGGAAATCCTCTTCGCTCATCCAGTCCCACGGCAGGTCGGGTGCCTCGGGAAGCACGTCGAGGTAGCCTGTCCCTTCGCTCGGATGGTTGACGTAATTACCCAGCTTTCCCCCCGCGCTGAGCGCCCAGAACAGGCGCTTCAGGAATTCGGCCGGGAGAGCGCCAAGTTCGGCTTCTGCAGGTCCGATAGCCTGGAAGTAGTGGAGGTGGAGGAAATGCTGCTTTGCCGCCATGGCGAAAGCCTGGGTCGGCCGGATGCCGCCGCCCCAATCCATGTCCGTTCTTCCCTCGGGCGGCTTGCTACCCTGTCCCGACCGGCCGGCAAGGTCAAAATCGTAAGGGCACGCCATAATGACCACCGCCCTCACCCGTTCGCTGTGTCTGACGGCAAGGTTGCAGACCTGTTGCGCCCCGAAATCGTGGCCCACGAACACGGCCTCGCTTTCGCCCAGTGCATCCAGCAGCCCTGTCATGTCGGCCATGACCTGATCGGCGTCATAGGAAGCGACGTCGCGCGGCCTGTCGCTACCACCATAGCCGCGCTGATCGACCGCGATGGCGCGATAACCTGCCTCGGCAAGTGCCTTCATCTGATGACGCCAGCTATAGGCAAGGCCCGGAAAGCCATGGCAGAATACGACCGGCGCGCCTTCACCGGCGATCGCAACTTGCAGGCTGATGCCATTGCTTTCGACCATCCGATATTCCATTTCCACGGCCATCTTCCTTTCGGTATCCGGCTTGCAGCCAGCTACAGCGTACCGTTTTCAAGTTTACCCAGCTGACGATCGAATTCGGTCAGCAGGAAGTCGCGATTGTAGGATTGCTTGTCCGCCACGCTCAGGGTGCTAAGACCCGACAAGATATAGAAAAGGCGTTGTGCAGCCTGTTTCGCATCAATTGCAGGCGAAATTTCGCCAAGCGATTGCGCAACGATGATGTCTTCCTCGATGACCTTCAGCCAGATTTGCAGACGCTGGCGTTGTACCGTGTTGATGTCCTGGTCGGGCGAACTCCAGAACCGCAGGCGCAACCGCCATTCGTTTCGCGTCGTCGGGGACTTCGGCAAAGAGTACTCGAAGCGGGCACGCAGTGCGGCAAGTCCGCGCTTGCCGGCGACCGCCTTGTTGATCCGCCGCAAATAACTTGCGTTCAGCCAGTCGATCGCAGCGCCGACAAGTTCGGTCTTGTTCTCGAAATAATGCTCGATGAAGCCGCGTGTGGCGCCGGTGCGCTTTGCCACTTCCCGGATCGACGCACTTTCAAGTCCACGCTCCGAAATCACTTCGGCAGCAGCACGTGCAATCTGTTCTCGACGCTGTTTGGTATCGACGATCTTCGGCATACGACGAATTTCCCAGATGGCATGCGGCGATTGCACCAGGCGCGGTTATTCATCGCAATTACGTTAAGCCTCCCCGCTCCCGCTCAATCAGCGCCTGCAGGTTGGGGCGGGCGATGGCGCAAGTAAGCGCGCACCCGTTCGGCCCGCTGTATCTCGCGCTGGTCCGGATCGACGAAGACAGTGTTCGGCGCAAGGGCCGATTTCAGATCGGCAAGCTTGACCATCTCTGTCGGCCGCAAGGCGACTTTGGGGTCGGCCGGTCCAGTCAGCGCCTGCCATCGCAGGGCGATCATGCCGCTATCATGGCCCTGTGGTTCGAGCCAGTTATGGACGCCGGGATCGAGACGGGAAATGACATAAGTGTACGAGCCATCTGGGTTGGGCTTCGATTCCGCCAGATTGTAGCAGCTCAGATGTTCGAGATACTCGAACTGCACCCCCCACGGGTCGGTAACCTGGATATCCACCGCCAGCGCGCTCAAGGGTTCCACCGTCACCACCAGCGCTTCGTCGTCCGCGAGCTTGAAATGGCCCCCGCCGGCCAGTCCGCGTCCGCCCGGACGCGCGATTGCATGGGCTGAATTGACCGGCCCAACGAAGGTGTACTTGTCGAAGAAGGCGATCCAGAACCTGCCCTCGGCCAGGGCGATCTCCGCCGCGCGCTGCGCCAGCGCTTCGTCGCTCGGCATCGGCTGTGCCGGCGGGCCGTCGGTCCTGGTGATTTCGATCGAGTAGATATGCTGGGTGGTCCAGTCGGTCAGCAGGTCCCGCGTGACCAGGAATACATAGCCGACGGGCGGGACCTGCATATGATTGATGCGGCCATTGGCCGGCTCGGTATCGAGCGTGACGAGGAACGAACCGTCGTCGGCAAAAACCATGTCCTCGCCGTTCAGCGTGGCGGTCTGGGGCGACCCTTCCGGGTCGATGGTCGGTCCCGCCCCCGGGATCTCGGAGCGCGCCTCGAAATGCAGCTGCACCGGCCCGGGGCGCTGCACCTTGCCGGTGATGACATATTTGGAATTCACGTCGAGGATGACGTGCCGATATACCGCCTGGGGATTATCGATGCCGTAAGCTGCGCGCGGCACTTCCATGTCATGCCAGCAATGCGGTGCGCTTTCGAACCAGAGGAACGCCGGGTCGGCGGTCAGCGGCTCAAGCACGGCGTGATACACCGACATGAATGCGGTGGCCGAAGCGGCGCGATGCATGGTGGCCTGGCCGGTTGCAGTGGCGCCCAGCGGGTGGGCTGCGTAGAGCGCCTTGATCTGCTCTACCGCGTCGCGCATTTCGGGCCGTTCGAAAACACGTATGGCAAGCCGCTCGCGCTCGATCTGAGCGGTGGTTGCCAGTTCAGGATAGAGATTGCCTGATTGCGGCGAGGATGGCTGCATGATTGGTTCCTCTCTCATCATCGGAAATGCTGGACGATTGCCGCCCAGGCTATTCCGTCTCGGTCGGCACGTCGAAACGCTCGCGATAAGCGGCAAAAGTCTGACTGACCGCCGTTGGATCGAGGCCGAAATCTTCCAGCCGGTAACGATGGCGGCCATGGCCGCGGTCGCGTGGTTTGGCCGCAACATAAGCACTCATTCGCTCTGCAGCATCATCGGGCAGGTCGAGGCCAAGATCCTGGTAGGCCTTGCGTATCGTTGCCACCGGATCGCGCATGAAATCCTGGAACTTGACGTCGGTGATCTGGGATTCAGGCACGATTCCTGAGTCCCTCGTCTTGATCGCGACATCGAGCATATAGGCAAGCGCCTGCTCCATTTCGTGACCGAATCTGACGGGCTCGATGGTGTCGGTGCGCATCCAGAACAGGGCGCAACGCAGGCTGCTTTGCGAAGCCACGACCTTCAACGGATCGCGGTGCGTCATGATCACGCGCGCATCGGGATAGGTCCGGAACAGTTGCGGCAGATTCATCAGGTGGGTCGGCGATTTCAGCACCCAGCGCCGTTTCGGGAACTTCCATTGCAATATCTGGAGCACGCTCTTGTGCATTTCCCAGGCCGGCGCGCGATCCTGCTGGAACAGCCATTTCTGAAAGCTCGGCACGCCGTACAGCCCGATCATGTGATCCGACAGGATCGAGAAGTTGAACAGGAAGTCATCCTCCTGCGGCACGGCGCCCCCGCCCTCATGCATCTGCTTGTAGGGCGGTGCGATGTGCTCCCAGCGATGGACATGATGATCGGCTTCGCGGATGCGCGGATCGCTGGCATGGGTCGCCGGATCCGGGGGAGGGCAGGGGCGGAGCACTTCCCAGTGCAACAGGGCACGGTTGTTCAGCGAATCCTGCGCCAGCACTTCGTGCAGGATCGAGGTGCCGCTTCGTCCGGTACCGGTGATGAAGATCGGCTCGACGATCTGTTGTTCGCGGATCTCCGGATGCCGCTTGATGGTGTCGACCACCAGCAGGCGGTTGATCAGGTGATTGCGCAGTTCCAGTCGGGTCAGCCAGCGCCCGACCGGAGTCAGATCGCACTCGCTTTCCAGGCTGCGGCAAAGAACGCGCAAGCCTTCCTCGAAGGAAAAGCCGCCGAAATCGCTCAAGCCGGTCTTGCGCCGCGCGTGGTCGACCAGACTGTCTTCATCGAGCCTGAACGGTTGCACGCCGATACCGTTCAGGCACCTTCCGGCAGCATTCAACATCCGGATGTCAAGCGGTCGATCGCTGGGCGTCCAACCTTTTTGCATGGTAGCCCCTCTCCTTATGTTGCCTTTGGCTCAATGACTTTCCCATGGAAGATCACCGGCGCCGCCTTCGTTATTAAATGACACTTGTCATGTCAATTGTCGCCTGAAAGGCGCTGTCAGGCGAACTTCCGCCGTCAAGCGAAGGCCCTGATCCGGACTTCACCCCGCCCCGGTTGACGCGGCGTCTCGCTCCGCCATGACGGCGGCAACGCCTCGGCGGAAACGATCGACGGTCTTTACAAGGCCGAGATGATCCGCAGACGGAGGCATGGCGATCCTTGAAGCCGTTGAATACACCACGCTCCAATGGGGGGCTGGTTCAACAATCGCCGGATGGCGGGGTGCACCTGCACGGCCGGGAAGGCCAGACAATCGAAGTCATCGCGAGCAGCGCGATGGCTGCATGTCACGACACTCCAATCCCAGGGGATGCAGGACAGCTGGCAAGCCCGTCAGTAGGGCCGGTTCAAGCATGTGTTTGCGGATCGACGCGATTCCTGCATCGCTCAGGCGCAGCCCTCGTGAAGGTAGCCTTCAAGCGAGCCGTAACGAGCATTGATCGTGGCGAAGGAGGCGTCGAGCCATTCGGGTTCGACATGCGCGAGAACCGCCAATGCACCGGGTTCACTTGGCCCAGGCCTTCCAGTCGCTTGACAGGCTGACTGGTGGCGATGCGTCCAGCTACCGCGGCGTCGATGGTCTACTTCTGAGCAACCCCCGCCTGTGATCCCTCCGTGATCGATACGTATGGGCTTCCGAGTGTCCCGGCTATTGCCGTTGCCGCGCTCGCAGTCGGATCGCGCGCATGTTTGGTCTACAGAAACACCCGCGCCGCATCGCCACTCGCTTCGAGAAGCCGCCTTGTCCTACCTCAGCTCCCTTGACCTCGGGAGCCGACCGCCTGTGGCTGAAACATTTTGTCAACGCGCGCTAATCCGCCACGCCGCCCCCGATCTCTGCCGGAGGATACGTGACGTAACCTTCCGGTCCGGGACTGTACAACGTGTTCGGATCGAATTCCGCCAGCGGAAGTCCCTTGCGGAAACGAAGGACCAGATCGGGATTGGCTATGAACGGGCGGCCGAAAGAAACCGCATCAGCCGTCTTGCCGGAAATTAGCGTTTTTGCGCGTTCCAGCGTGATGCTTTCGTTCAGGATCAGTGGCCCCTGCCAGCAGCTCTGGGCCAGCGGAAGGCTCTCGATCTGCGGATTGGGCCAGTCAATCAGATGCAGATAGGCAAGGCCGAGCGGTGACAGGGTTTTCAGCAGAAGCCCGTATGTTTCAACCGGATCGTCATCATGGATATCGTTGAACGGGTTACCGGGACAGATCCGGAAACCGACGCGTTCACTGCCGATTGCTCTCGACAGGGCCTGAATCGTTTCCACGACGAACCGGATACGATTGGCCGCCGGTCCGCCATAGCCATCCGTTCGATGGTTGCTTCCGGAGGACAGGAATTGCGCGGGCAGGTAGCCGCTCGTGCAATGCAGTTCCACCCCGTCGAAGCCAGCCTGGACGGCATTGCGCGCCGCGCTGGCATATTCTTCGATGATGCTTGGAATCTCGTCCGTTTCGATTGCGCGCGGGGTGTCCAACGGAACCATGCCGGATTCGGTGAACATCTCCCCTGCCGCTTGTATGGCCGAAGGCGCGATGGTCTCTACTCCGGGCGCCTTGTTGAGATGCGAAGCGACACGGCCGACGTGCATGAGCTGCAGGACGATCTTGCCGCCTTCCGCATGCACCGCGTCCGTCACTTTGCGCCACGCCTTGATCTGCGAAGAGGAATGAATGCCGGGGGTGCGGCAATATCCCTTTCCCGCAGGGCTCGGCTGCGTGCCTTCGGTGATGATGAGCCCGGCGCCAGCGCGTTGCCGGTAATATTCGACATGCAGATCCGTCGGCACATCACCGTCACCAGCACGGCTGCGCGTCATGGGAGCCATGACCACGCGATTGGCAATCTGGATATCGCCCAGCATGCCGGGATCAAAAAGACTGGTCATGGCGTCACCATTTGAACCGTTTGACGACACCGCGGCGGCGCTCGTCGAGCTGTTCCCTTCGCGCTTCGGAGGTGATGCGCTTGACCGTCTTCGGAAGGTGGTCGAACAGTTCGCTCCGCTTCACCTGCTGCGCGGTCGGATAGGGATAGGAATCGGCCAGCAGCCAGCGGATCGTAAAATAACCCTCGCTGTGCCCCGATGGGTCGAGCCAGTTCGGCACGCCGGGATCATCGTGCGAGACCACCATGATCAGTTCGCCATCATCTTCAAGAATAGCATGATGGCTGTTCGTGCTGGAAAGGCGGTAGCGATAATCCATCGTCTCCCACCAGTAATTGCCGAATTCGACGGCCCAGTAATGCGCCTCGGGCGGCGTGACCCGGATGATGAGGGCTTCGTCCTCCGGCAATATCCAGTAGGCATGCAGCGCCCGGCCACCCGGCGTCGCATCGATCTTCTGGTTTTCGATCTCGAAATAGGCGAGGAACTTGTTGGGCTGCGCCTTCCACTTTTCCAGAAGGTCGGCCCAATAGGTGATCGACCATTTCATCCAGTGCGTTGCCGCGGCCAGCCCCTTGCTCACCTTTTCGGGTGTCAGTTGGGGAGGAGCCTGATCGCCGGTGATGCGGTCGATCCGCGCTTCCATTGGCGCCTCTCCTTCCCAGTCCGCGAAGAACTGGCGGAAGGTTACCCGAAAGCTGTCCGGAGTGGTCTTGATCCAGTTGCCGGGCTGCGGGTCCGGGCTGAGGAACAGTTCGAAATTACCGTCCGCGTCGGTTTCGAGTTCGTCCCCGAACAGCGCGCCGGCGACACCGCCGCCCCAGGGCGTGTTGCCGCGTTCAACGACCGTCACGCCGAAATATCTGGAGGAACCGCGCTTGCCGGAAATCCGGTAGGTGTCGGTGCCGTTGATCGGCCCGCCGACATAGAGCGCGTCCGTATTGTCGCCGCCTTGCTTACGGATCGGGTCGAAATAATGGAGCAGTTCCGGGTGCAACGGATCATTGTTCTCCAGTTCGAACATCAGCGCGAGGGCGATGTTGCGGGAAAGGAGCCGTATCGCTCCGGCACGATCGACGGGATTGCTGGCGGCGGTTTCGCGAAAGGCGATGTCTCCCGCGGATTTCAGGTCATCACAAAAGCGGTTCCACGCTTCGCGCAGCATGAGGTCTGCTTCCACTGTCATCGATCACGCTCCTTTGTCTGATTTGCCGCTATCGTCCGCATGAAGCGGGACCGCGGGCGGATGCTGTTCTTCCGGTCATGTGGCGCGGACAAGGCCGCGGATGGATACGCACGGCCCCCTGATGCCGCAGCAAGGATCAGAGGGCCGGGAAATCGGTCACGCCTCGCTCGGCACGTCGAAATAGCTCTGGTAGCGGCTGAAGAGCGCGCGCGTATGGTCCGCCTGATCGACGGTATAATGATGCGCGCCGAACTTGTGCCGGGGCTTGCCGGAAAGATAGGCCTCAACCGCACCACGGGCCTGTTCGGTGAACGGAAGACCCAGCTTTTCGTAAAGCGATTCAAGGGTCTGCACCGGCGCATCGACCAGATCAGCATAGCGCGAATGAATGACGCGATCGGCAGGGACCGCGCCGCCTTCGATCCAGTCGATCACCTGATCAAGGCGCGCAGCCGTTCCTTCCGGGGTCAGAAGCTGTTCATAGGCCTGGGCATCGAAGGGCTTGTCGCTCCGCATCCAGTAGAAGGTTCCGAGCAGATTGATGACGGACCCCTGTGCCCGTACCGGGTCGCGGTGCGTCATCACCACTTCAGCATCGGGAAACACCTTGAACAAGGTGGGGAGGAAGGACTGGTGCTCAGGAGACTTGAGCAGCCAGCGCTCACGCGGGTTCTTCCACTGCAGAAGCTTCAGCAGTCGCTTGTAATCGGCATACATGGGCGTCTGATCGGCACTGAAAAGCCATGTCGCAAAGGTTGGCGCCTGGAATGCGGCGGCCAGATGCGGCGACCGGAAGGTCATGCGCCATGCGACAGCGCATTCATTCGGGATCCAGGCACCCATTTCATGCATGGACCGGAAGGTCGGCGCCACCCGGCCGGGCTGCGTGATGAGATCATGGGCGCGCGGCACGCGCGGATCAGTTCTGTAAGTCGTGGCTTCGGGAGGCGGGCAGGGAAGCAGAAACTCCCAATTCGCCGGCGCCATGAACTGCTTGTCCTGCGCCAACAGTTCGAAAAGGATGGAAGTGCCGGATCGCGGCAGGCCGGTGATGAAGACGGGCTGATCGATAACCTCGTCCTCAATCTCGGGATGTGCTTTGTATTCCGCCTCGATTTTGAGGCGCGTTTCCAGGAAAAGGATCAGCTCCTGCCGGGTCCATAGCCGCCCGAACAGATGCATGTCGGCTTCTTCCTCAGCCGAGCGCACCAGGATTTCGAACGGTTCGCGCCAATAGTCCGGCCCGAAATCGGTAAGGCCCGTGCGCCGCTGTGCCGTGGCGATCATCTCGTCGGCCTGCAATGGCGCGACGGCGTTCGCATCCCAGGCCTGCGTTTCCTTCAGAAATGCGCTGAGCCATTCCGGCCGTTCGGGTGGTTGCCAGTAGTGCATTGGTGCTGGAGCTTCGTTGCTCATTTTTTCACAATCCTCATCCCGCAAAACATCCGTTGAGCAGGCAAGCCGGATACGCCCGCGGACACTGGACTGAACACCGAAAATTTGTTCAAATATACCACGAAAAGTGCTCACCAGACGATCGATGCCATGGATGCCAACGCTACCGTCCCGCCCATTTCCGGAGATGACGTTCTCAACCTGCTTGACAAGGCGGCACGGGTTGGCGGCGATCCGGCCGAGATCCTGATCAAGGCGAACATTCCCCATAGCTGGGCTGATTTTGACGCTGGCCACGTCCAGACCGTATCGCGTGAACAGATGGCGGCCATCTATCGGGAGTGCATCGTCACTATCGGCTGGCACTCCAGCCGCCTGGACAACAAACCCCAGATGCATCCGGATGAATTCCGGCTGCTATGCTATTGCGTGATAACGGCGCCCACCTTTGCCGAGGTGATGGAGCGCCTGATCATGTTCTACCGAACCCGCAGCGACCGGCTGTCCACTCTTGCGCTGGACATCGATAAAGGAGTGGCAACGCTCAGCATTGATACGCTCCGCAGAAGGAAAAGCTTCGGCGCGTTTCTTTCCGATCTTGCGGGGATGTCGATATTCACCCGCTTCTTCGCCTGGCTGATCGGATTGGGCGGTTACGCCTTCCAGGTCGGGTTGGCCTATGATCTTCGCTTTGACGAAGAGCCTGTCTATGATTTCTTCGCGGGCGATCTGGTGCTTGGCCAGCGGGTCAACACAGTCAGCTTCCCCGAAAGTTTTATGAATCTGCCGGTTGTCCGGACGCCTGTGGAACTGGACCTTCTATTGCAGGAGTTTCCTTTTGATTTCATGGCTATCAGACCGATGGAACTCAGTCTTTCCGACCGGCTTCGAGGCCTCTACGCCCAGTCCATGGCGCGGGGCAACGGCCTTCCATCCATCGCCAGGCTGGCCCCCTTGTGCGGCCTTGCCCCCAGTACCCTGCGGCGTAGGCTGAAGCAGGAAAATATCTCCATTCGTGCGCTGAAGGACGCGGCACGGCGCGATGTGGCGCTGGAAATGATATCTCGCGGGGGGCATTCGATCGAAACCGTCGCAGCCAAAACCGGCTTTCGGCACACAGATGGCTTTCGGTCCGCCTTTCGCCGCTGGACCAACCTGTCACCGCGCGATTATCGCAAGACCATGACGTGAGGCCCGGCTTTCATCCAGTGGTAACAAGTGGGACGGGACGGAGCTGTCGTGCAGAAATGCAATCGACGGAATTGACGGGTCTAGCGGGGCAACTTGACGTTGGCGATTACTTCGTCGCACGAGCGCCGACGTCCATCTTTGGGTTCGTTAAACCTTCAGGCGGCCGATCATGGCCTCACGTTCGCCGTCTTCAGCCAACGCCTCGCTCAGATCGAATTCCAGATTGCGAGCTTCGATGATACGCTCTTCCTGGCTTGCCTCCGCAGCGCTGCGCCACGCGGTAGCCTCAAGGGACGAAGAGCATGTAGCGAAGCCTGGTCTGGATCGTGCTGGTCCCCGGAAATAGCAGGTCCGCCGATCCGTCGCGAATTTGCCGAGACTCCGAGACAAGAGAGTGTCAGCGAAGTCGGCCCTATTGGACGGTAAACTTGCTTCTGCATGGCGTCCGGAATCAACATTACGATGCTCCGAAGCCGACAGTCGCGAATGTCCCAATGTCGGTCATTCGCGGTCGCCCACAACTCGGTGAACGGAGGGCCGCTTCCGGGGTGACCGGATGAGGTTCTGCGCGACCGCTTCTCATGTGCTTCGAGCCTTTGGTCGCTCACCCGGCTGCGACGATCGAATGTTCAAGCCGTATATCGTCCAGAAGCATCTCGATCGCGGCACGCTGCGCATCGGTGCCGCTTAGTCTGACATCCCAATTACAATGGGCATGTGTCTCCGCGTCACGCACGATCACCTTGCCAAGGGCTCGCTGCCATGTCTGCGATGTCCCGCCTTTCTCTCGGATAAGGCGTGCAATAAGCATCTGTTCGAGGTCGGAGGCAGTCATGCCACCTACTTAGCTGCTGTGGTTGGCTGGGCAAGCAGACGTTCGCGTGTCAGCTTGTTGAATTAACGGCCAGCTTCGAGGTCAGCAGCAAAGCTGCCGTTCGCTCAGGTTCGTTGCTTTAAGGCCGCGGATTGATCGGTATGCGGGACAGAACCGACAAGTGGGATTCCGAATGACACGCCGGTCTCAGGTGAGCGCCTTTGCCGTGGAATTGCTCACATCTGCGTTGCCCCGAGATAGGGCCGACTTTCCGAAACGAAGGCGGAGCAGCAAACTTGGCAGCTCAGTTCGGATCCGTCTTCGTGTCGCTCACCTTGATGTCGGCTGACAGATTCTGCTTGGCCTTGCGGCTCGGCAGCTTGGTGAAGCCGCGTACATCGCTGATCTGGTCGAGGTCGCGCTCGATCATCACCGGGCTGGTCACGTAGGCCGTGACCAGTTCCGCCACCGAGCGCAGCGCGTGGAGGTGGATGCGCTCGTAGCCGTGACTGGCATCGATGCCGAAGGTGATCAGCGCGGTCCGCACGTCCGCGCCGGCTTCCACGGCACTGGCGGAATCCGAGCGGTAATACCGGAAGACATCCTTCTGGTAGCGGATGTCCTCGTCGCGGCAGAGATGGGCCAGTTTCTTGGTGAGGTGATAATCGAAAGGGCCGGTCTGGTCGGCCATGGCGATCGTGACGCCGAACTCGTCTGAATTCTGACCCGGTGCGGTTGTGCCGTTGTCGATCGCAACCATCGAGGCGACCTGCGGTTGCAGAACCGAACTGGCTCCCACCCCCACTTCCTCGGCGATGGTGAAGAGGAAGTGGATGTCCACCGGCGTCTCGGCTTCCTCGGTCTGCAACGCCCGGATGGCCGCCAGCATGATGGCAACACCGGCCTTGTCGTCGAGATGGCGCGAGACGATGTAACCATTGTCGAGGATCTCGGTCTGGGGATCGATGGCGATGATGTCGCCGATGTCGATGCCGAGCTTGGCGAGCCCGACCTTGCCGCGGGCATAGGCATCGACGCGGACTTCGACATTGTCCCAGCTTACCGGCTGGCTGTCGATTTCCTTGTTGAAGGTATGGCCCGAGGCCTTCAGCGGCAGGATCGAGCCGCGATAGGTGCCTTTCTCGGTGAAGATGGTGCAGCGTGCGCCCTCGGCGAAGCGGGAAGACCAGTGGCCGATCGGCACGATCTCCAGCCGCCCGTTGTCCTTGAGGTTCTTGACCTGCGCCCCCAGCGTATCGAGGTGGCTGACGATGGCCCGGGCGCCGCGCGGATCGGCACCGCGCCGGACCGCCCGGATCGCGCCGCGGCGGGTCAGTTCGGCATCGATGCCCATATCCGCGAGTTCAGTAGTGACCAGCCTTACGACATTGTCGGTATAACCGCTGGGACTGGGGGTCTTCAGCAGTCTGGAAAGGGTGGCGACGAGGTAGTCGGTATCAATGGCAAGGCGGCTCAAGTCTTCTGCTCGCTTGATTTGCGCGCGATGCGCTGGGATCGCGCTTCGGCCGGGAGGGACAGGGGAAAGAGGAGATCGACGAACCGCTGGGCGGTTGGCTGCGGCTCGTGGTTAGCAAGTCCCGGGCGCTCGTTCGCCTCGATGAAAACATAGTCGGAAAAGCTCGGGGAACGGACCATGAAGTCCACGCCGACGACCGGAATGTCGATGGCCTTGGCCACCGCGATCGCGGCCTGGACGAGTTCCGGGTGCACGGCATCGGTCACGTCGTGGATGGTGCCGCCGGTGTGCAGGTTGGCCGTCTTGCGCACCGGCAGTTCCTGGCCTTCGGGCAGGATTGCGTCCATGTCATAACCTGCCGCCCGCACGATCCGCGTCGTTTCGGCATCGACGGGGATGCGCGATTCTCCGCCGGTCGCGGCTATGCGCCGCCGGCTCTGTGCGGCGATCAGTTCGGCGATGGTGCTCGACCCATCGCCCGTCACGGCAGCCGGCTTGCGAATGGCGGCCGCGACGAGGCGGTAATTGATGACCACCAGCCGCAGGTCCTGCCCCTCGAAATACTGCTCCAGCAGCACGGCGCTCGACATGCGTTGCGCCGTGGCGATGGCAGTTTCGATTTCCTCGACGGTTCTGAGATCGACCGAAATTCCGGTGCCCTGTTCGCCGCGCACGGGCTTGACCACCACGGAGCCGTTCCGCGCGAGGAAATCCTCGATCTGCTCGCGCGTGCCGTCCCAACCGACCTGGTCGGGCACTTTGACTCCGGCTTCGGCGACCACGCGGCGCGAGATCTCCTTGTTGTCGCAGATCGACATGGCGACGGCGCTGGTGAATTCGGACAGGCTCTCGCGGCACACCACCATGCGCCCGCCCAGTGACAGGCGAAAGAGGCCGCCTTCGGCGTCGATGATCTCGACATGAATGCCGCGCCGCCGGGCTTCGTCGACAATGATGCGCGCGTAGGGATTGAGCTCGGCGCCCTGTTCTGGCCCGGTGAACAGCTTTTCATTGAAAGTGTTCTTGCGCTTGACCGTGAAGCTCTGGATTCGGTGGAAACCCAGCTTCTCGTACAGCGAAATGGCCGCCTCGTTGTCATGCATGACAGTGAGGTCCATGTATTCGCGCCCGAGATCCCAGAAGCGCTCGGCCAGGGTTCGCGTCAGCGCCTTGCCGATCCCCGCCTGCCGCGCCTGGGGATCCACGGCAAGGCACCACAGCGAACTGCCGCCATCGTCCTTACCAAGGTACAAGGTGTGGTCGACCCCCATGACCGTACCGAGGATGTCGCCGGTCTGCGGGTCTTCCGCGACCAGCCAATGCAGCCCGCGCGTCTCCAGATCGTCGTCGAAGAACTCGGGGCGGATTACCACCATGTTGCGGGACGCGAAGATCCGGTTGATGGCCTCCACATCGCTGCCCGGCTGGATGGTGCGGATCGCCATGCCGGAAGGCAGCGGTTGCGCCTCATAATCCGTTCGCATGAGGCGGAACGTGTGCGAGGGATCGAGGAAGAGCTCCTGCGGCGCGGTCGCCAGCAGAACGTGCGGATTGGTGACGTAGATCGCGATGTCGCGGCAGTTGGCCTGTTCCTCGCGCAGAGCCTCGGCGAAGTCGGATACTTCGGCAAAGCTGTTGCCGAAGATGATGCGGCCCCAGCCGCATTCGGCCACGGCGTTTTCGGTCGCCGCCCGGTGCGGCAGTACGGCATGGTCGTGCATCACGAACCGATCCCCTGCGTCTGCAGCCACATCTCGACAAGCCCGGCCTGCCAGAGCTCGGAGCCCTGCAGCGGCGTGATGTGGCTGGTCGGATCGGCGTAGAGCCTGTCGAGCCATTCCTGGCGGAACAGCCCGCGCTCGCGGGCCGCCTGGCTGGAGAGCGCGTCGCGCACCAGATCGAGGTAAGGGCCGGAGATGTACTTGAGCTGCGGGACCGGGAAGTAGCCCTTCTTGCGGTCGATCACCGCGTGCGGGACGACGAGCCGGGCCGCGTCCTTGAGCACGCCCTTGCCGCCGTCGTGCAGCTTGAATTCGGGCGGGATCGTCGCGGCCAGCTCGGCCAGCTCGTGGTCGAGGAAGGGCACGCGCGCTTCCAGCCCCCAGGCCATCGTCATGTTGTCGACGCGTTTCACCGGATCGTCGACCAGCATGACCTGACTGTCCAGCCGGAGCGCGGCATCGACCGGCGTCTCCGCCCCGGCCGCGAGGAGGTGCGCGGCCACGAGATCGCGGCTGGCATCAGTATCGGCCAGCCACTCGGGGGCAAGCTGGCGGCTGAGCGTGGCATGGTCCCGGTCGAAGAAGGCGGCGGCATAGGCATCGACCACTGAGTCCGCGCCCGCCACCTTGGGATACCAGTGGTAGCCAGCGAAGATCTCGTCCGCGCCCTGGCCGGACTGCACGACCTTGATGTGCTTGGAGACCTCGCGGCTCAGGAGGTAGAAGCCGATGTTGTCATAGCTCACCATGGGCTCCGACATTGCTGCGATCGTGCCCGGCAGGTTCTCCATGAGTTCCGATGACGGTACGAAGATCTTGTGGTGGTCGGTCGCGAAATGCTGCGCGATGAGATCGGAATAGACGAATTCGTCGCCTTTCTCGCCGTTGGCCTCCTCGAAACCGATCGAGAAAGTCATGAGGCCCGTCTGGCCCTGCTCGGCCAGAAGGCCGACGATCACGCTCGAATCGACACCGCCCGACAGCAGCACCCCAACCGGAACATCGGCCACCATGCGGCGCTTGACCGCAAGCTTGAGGGCTTCCAGCACCCGGTCGCGCCAATCCTCGCGCGAGAGGCCGGCGTCATCGGCGCGGCGCTCGTGCGGCGGGTTCCAGTAGAGCTTGTCCGCGAAGCTGCCATCCGGCTGGTAGATGCGCACCGTTGCCGGGGGCAGCTTTCTGACGCCGTTGAGCAAAGTGCGCGGCGGCGGCACGACCGCGTGGAAGGTCATGTAATTGTGCAGCGCGGCCCGGTCGATCGAAGTGTCGAGATCGCCGGCCGCGACGATCGCGGGGAGCGTGGAGGCGAAGCGCAGCCGCTTGCCAACCTGCGAATAATAAAGCGGTTTGATCCCGAAACGGTCGCGCGCCATCGTGACGACGCCGCTATCGCGTTCCACAATGGCGAACGCGAACATGCCGTGCAGCCGCTCGACGCAGGAAGCCCCCCAGGCGTGGAAGGCCTTGAGGATCACTTCCGTGTCGCCGTGCGAGAAGAAGCGATACCCCTTGGCGATCAGTTCCTCGCGCAGCTCGGGGTAATTGTAGATGCAGCCATTGAAGACGATCGACAGACCGAGGTCCGGATCGACCATGGGTTGGGCGGCATGTTCGGAAAGATCGATGATCTTGAGACGCCGGTGGGCAAGTGCGACCCGCCCCTGGGCATAGACGCCGGCCCCGTCCGGGCCGCGCGGTGCAAGCTTTTCCGCCATGCGGGCGACGGCGCTGCTATCGGCGAGCGCTCCATCGAAGCGGATTTCTCCAGCCAGGCCGCACATGTCAGCGCAGCCTTTCTATGGGGAAGCGTAATGAACTCGAAATGACGAAATTGCTGTTTGCCTCGACAGCGATGATAGCCTCCTGTGCCCGTTGACGGGATATGCGGTCAGTGTCGCGAAATGCGTCCTGAAACGTGATGGCAGGCGCGAATTGCCGGCTGGCGCCCTGTCACATGTGTTTGGCGATGGTATCCGCCCGCAGCCGGCGAGACAACCCGCAGAACTCAACTTTCCTCCCCGCAATATTGATTGCTGGCCGGCCGATCGGAATGAAAATTTGATGATGGCGATGGGAAATCACGATGATGTTTCAGTCTGAATGCGGTTCTCGTTCTGACATTTTATGTGACCTTCCGATGCTTTCGCGACCTGCTCCGCGAGAGTGAAATTGGGGCTCGTGGATACGGCTGGCAGTGCGATGACATTTTCGACATTTTTCATTGTTCTATTGCCATCCCCAGCACCGTCGTTTTATCTCTCACGAGCACTCATCAGGCCCTGATGAACCCTCTTCGGGAGGGGCGAACAGTCGGACGTCGCTGCGGCATCCACGAGCGGCACGCTGCGAGCGCGCGAAAGACGATGTCTGTGCGCGTGATTTCACGGCGCGCGCGGCTCAGCGCCACGCTGCAGTTGACCGCTACCTGTGGAGCGCATCAGAGGGCCGCTACGCGGACTGGCTTGTCGCCGAACAGGCGCCTGCAGAAACGCTGTCTGCTGCCACACTCTATCCGCTGTTCGTAGGCATGGCCTCGGACAAACAGGCGCAGGCCGTGGCAAAGACGACAAGAGTGCAGCTGCTTGCGCCGGGCGGCCTGCGCACCACCGGAAATCGCACGGGTCAGCAGTGGGATGCCCCCAACGGCTGGGCGCCGCTGCAGTGGATCGCCATTGCCGGGCTCGGTCGCTATGACCGGGGCGATCTCGCACGAACGATCGCCTCGCGCTGGATCGGCACGGTCGCGCGCACTTATAGCGAGACCGGCCGGATGCTGGAAAAGTACGACGTCGAAGAACAGCTGCCCGGCGGTGGCGGTGAGTACGCCCTGCAGGACGGGTTTGGCTGGACTAACGGTGTCGCCAGTGCGATCCTGGGCCGATTTCCCGACCTTGAGCCTAACTAATGAACGGATGGCTGCTATTGGAAGACAGATCTGCCTTCTGCTCAGCGTGCTGAAGTCCGGCACTGGCCAATCGAGCCCGGCCATCTCCAGCAGGCTCGCGACCATGCCGGTGGTTTGGCGCAACGGCAGCTTGAACAGCGCCTTCAGCGTCAGGCAGGTCTGGATCGCGGCATCCGAGAAGATGGGATGGCGCCCGCGCTTGCCGGTGGGTGGCGCCAGCCACTGCATTCCGGGATCAAACCAGATCTGAAGTGAACCCCGTTTCGCCAACGCCGCGTTGTAGGATTTCCAGTTTGTCGTCCGATAGCGTGCTGGGGCCAGCCCGCTCATCGCCGTCCCTTAACAGGCTGGATTAAAAGCCAAAATTCCCCGCCAGCCATGCAACAAAGCCCTCGTTCACATCCGAAAGAGGCGGCGCCACATACCGTCCTGCTCCCGTTCTCGAGCCCTCCCCGCACGCCAGCCGCAGGGGCGGGTTGCCATGCAGCAATATATTGCAATGCAGCATTTCTAGGTCAGCAACGTTCCCTCGCCAGATAGCCTTTTCGGATAACGGGATGCCCTCTTTCCCGAGAGGAGTAACGGTTCGTGACAGGGGGCGAATTTGGCAAATGAGCGTATCGGCCTGCGGCAGGCTGCCACATGGCTGGCGGAAATCGTGGGTCCCGACAGAAGCTATGTGAACGTCGGCATTGTCTATACCGTCGCGATCAGCCTGCTGTCGCTGGCAACGCCGATCTCCGTGCAACTTCTCATCAACTCGGTCGCCCGAACTGCGCTGTTCGCGCCCCTGTGGATCCTCTCGGGCGTCCTGCTGGTCCTGCTCCTGGTGGTCGCGGGTCTCAGCGCGCTGCGGATCTATCTCCTCGCCATCTTCGAGCGGCGCATCTTCGCGCGCGTCGTGGCCGAGATCACGGTGCGCGCAGTCCATGCCCAGAACCCCTTCTTCGCCGACGAGAGCCGCGGCAGTCTGTTCAACCGCTACTTCGACATGGCCATCGTCCAGAAGTCGGTCCCCAGCCTCGTCATCGGCGCCTTCACGATCATCCTGCAGGGCGCGGTCGGGCTGGTGGTGACCAGCTTCTACCATCCCTTCTTCCTGGCCTTCAATCTGGTGCTGGTGCTGGTCTGCCTTGCGATCTGGCTGATCTGGCGTCACGGCGCGCTGACCGGCGCGGTCGGTCTCAGCCACGCCAAGCACGATGCCGCGCACTGGCTGGAAAGCGTCGGCGCGTCGAACGGCTTCTACAAGTCCGCCCGCCATCTCGACTTCGCGATGGACCGCTCCGAGGCCGTCACGGCGGACTACATCCAGGCCCACCGCCGCTACTTCCGCTACAGCTTCGCTCAGACGCTCGGCTACTTTCTCGTCTACGCCTTCGCGGCCTCGGCCCTGCTCGCGCTGGGTGGCAGCCTGATCCTCGCAGGGCAGCTCTCGATCGGCCAGCTGGTCGCCGCGGAACTGATCCTGTCGAGCGTGTTCTACGGCATCTACCAGCTCGGCTGGTATCTCGACACGTTCTACGATCTCGTCGCGAGCAGCGAGGAGCTCTCGTTGGTCTTCGCTATCCCGCAGGAACGGCCCGGCCGGCGTGGCGAGGCCCCGCTCGACGGATCGGTGCGCTTTCGCGATGTCGATTGCGAAGGAGCGCACCTCGATTTCGCCATCGCCAGCGGCGAACAGGCCGTCATCCTCGCCGAGCCCGGTGTCGAGAGCACGCTGGCGCTGCTGCTCAAGCGCCACGTCACGCCCCGAGGCGGCATCGTCTCGATCGGCGGCAGCGAACTGGGCAGTCTCGACATGTACCTGCTGCGGTCGGCGGTCATGGTGCTCAATCGCCCGACCATCGTCGATGTCACCTTGCGCGAATACCTGACGCTGGCCGAAGGAGGCGCCGGAGACGGGGCGGCGATCATGCGGGCGCTCGAACGGGTCGGCCTGCTCGCCCGGCTCGCCAGCCTGCCCGACGGGCTCGACACCCAGCTGGCAAGCTCGGGTTCGCCGCTCTCGATCGTCGAGATGATGCAGCTCAAGCTCGCCAACGCCCTGCTCAGCAGCCCGCGGGTGCTGGTCCTGTCGCAGCTCTTCGACATGATGCCGCTCGGCGTCCTCAATGCCACGCTTTTCGAACTGCGCCAGAACGGCACCACTGTCCTGCTCAGCAGCGGCCGCCCCGAAGCGCTCGACCTCGATGCCTGGTACTGGCTCGGCGCGCGCGAGCAGCACCGGTTCACCGACAAGGACGCATTCCTGCGCTTTGCCGCCGAACGGGAGGCGCGGCCATGACGCTCGACTGCGCCCAGATGGACCATTTCCCGTCGCTGTCACGGCTTCGCCCGCCGCGCGTGGTGACGACGGTCGCCTGGCTCGTCCTCATGGGCTTCGTCCTGGCCGTCGCGATCCTTTTCGTGCCCTGGCTGCAGACCGCGCAGGGCGGCGGACAAGTGACGACGCTCAACGCGCAGGACCGGGCGCGCGAGGTCTCCTCGCTCGTGGGCGGGCGGGTCGACGAATTCTACGTCAAGGACGGCGACTACGTGCGCGCGGGCGATCCGATCGTGCGCGTGGTCGATGTCGATCCCGATTTCCTTGATCGCCTCGCCGGCGAAAAGGCCCAGGTCGAAGCGCAGATCGCCGCGGTCCAGCAGGCGCGTGCCACCGCCGCGATCGACGTAGGGCGCACCGGCCAGCTCTATGCCGAGGGCCTCGCCGCCCGGCGCGACTACGAACAGACGCAGATCAAGGTCGCCGAAGCCGATACCAAGCTCGCCGAAGCGCGCGCCAAGCTGAAGCAGATCGAGATCAAGCTCGCGCAAAGCTCGGCGCAGGTGGTCAAGGCTCCGCGCGATGGCCGCGTGCAGAACCTCAATGCGGCCTCGGGCGGCGCCCTCATTTCCTCGGGAACGGTGCTGGCCACGATCGCGCCAGAACGCATTACTCGTGCGGTCGAACTCTATATCGACGGGCGCGACATTCCGTTGGTCGAGCCGGGCCGCCCGGTGCGGCTTGAATTCGAAGGCTTCCCGGCATTCCAGTTCAGCGGATGGCCGGGCTTTGCGGTCGGCATTTACGATGGCCGGGTGCGGTCGGTAGACCCCACCCCGCGCAGTGACGGGCTGTTCCGCGTCCTCGTCGAACAGGCTCCGAACAAGACCGCCTGGCCGGAACGCCGCTTCGTGCGCCAAGGCAGCAAGGTGCTCGGCTGGATACAAGGAGACACCGTCACCGTCTGGTACGAGTTGTGGCGTCAGCTCAACGATTTCCCGCTTAATTTCGGCGTCGCCGATCCGGCCGGAGAGAAAGAGGCGACGGCCGCGAAGGAGGTGAAAAGCTCGATCGAGAAAAAGAAATGATCATGCGCCGCCTGCTGGCCATCCCTGCGCTGCTGCTCGGCGTCTCGACCGCCCTTGCCGGCCATGCTGCCGCCCAGCCCATCCCGGCGGCCGCCGCGGCGCTCACCCCGGTCGACGAGCAGTCGGCCTCGCCGCTCACGCTCGACGAAGTCCTGCGCTCCTCTGCGCGCTCTGCGCCTGAAATCGTTGCCGCGCTGGCGCGGGTACGACAGGCCGAGGGACGCGCGCTGAGCGCACAGGGCGCCTTCGACACGGTCTTCTCGGTCGATGCCCGCAGCCGCCTCGCCGGCTACTACGACGGCTCCGAAATCACCGGCAAGGCGGAGCGCCCCTTCACCGGCAACGGCGGCTACCTCTACGGCCAGTACCGCAATTCGCGCGGCGATTTCCCGCTCTACGAGGACAAGGCCTACACCGACCGGCTGGGCGAAGTGAAGATCGGCGCGCTCTACACCCTGCTGCGTGACCGCATGATCGACGCGCGGCGCTCGAATGCACGGCTTGCCGGAACCGATATCGACATCGCCCGGTTCGAGACGCGGGCGACCACTATCGGCGTGCAGGCCCGCGCGGCCGAGGCCTACCAGAAATGGGTGGAAAGTGGCCTCAAGCTTCAGGCCTATCAGGCGCTTTACGACATCGCGGCCGAGCGCGGCAAAGGCATCCGCCGGCAGGTGCAACTGGGCGCCAAGTCGGCAATCCTGCTGACCGAGAACGAAGCCAACATGGTCAAGCGCGAGGCGCTGGTCGTCCAGGCGCGGCAGGACTTCCGCGCGGCGGCCAACAAGCTCTCGCTCTACTACCGCGATGCCGAGGGCCTGCCGGTCATGGTCGATGCATCGCGCCTGCCGTCCTTGGCAAGCGCCTTCGACGGCATGGCCATCGATCCCTTCTTTGAGATCGAGGACCGGCCCGATTTCGGCATCCTGCTTGAGGAGATCGAGAAGGCATCGGTCAAGCTGGCGCTGGCCGAGAACGACATGCGCCCCAGGCTGGACCTCAAGGGCGAAGTCGCCAAGGACGTCGGGCCCGAAGGCTTGGGCGGCTACAGCCGTTCGGCGCTGGAAGTGATTGTCGGCGTGACGCTCAAGGTGCCGCTGCAGAACCGCAAGGCCGAAGGCAAGCTGGCCGAAAACCGGGCCAAGCTTGAGGAACTGTCGGTCAAGCAGCGCTATCTGGCCGAGAAGATCCGCGCCGAAGTGGCCGGTATCGGCATCGAGGTCGATACCGCGCGCGAACTGGCCGAGACCAGCCGCCGGCAAGTCACGCTTGCCGAACGCCTCGCCCAGGCCGAACGCCGCCGCTTCGACCTGGGATCGAGCGACTTCTTCCTGGTCAACAGCCGCGAGGAGGCCGCCACCGACGCGGCGGTCAAGCTGATCGAGGCCCGCGCACGCATCGCCGCCGCCCGCGCCCAGCTCGCCGCCGCGACCGCCGATGAAAGCGCTCTGAAGCTGGACGCGCGCTAGGCGGCGGGTATGGTGTGGAGCGTGCGAGAGGCGTGGTGAACGGACATTCAATCTACGCGATATGCAGCATAGGGCCGTGCCAACTTTCCACCTTCGACCCGCGCATAGCGCGCGAAGGTTTATTTTAGGGCTCACAGCGGTCGATGCCAGTGGCTCCGACCGATGTGGGGACGGCATTCTTGCGCGAGACCAGGACTTAGGTCCTGTTGGCAAAGTTCGGTAGCCGGGGCGGCGGGTACAGGCCAACCGCTGCTTCGCCGCCTATGGTGTCAGCCATTGTTCGCGCTTCGGCCGATCAAACCGCTCAGAGCGGCGGAATGGGCAGGCATGGCGCCAGCTGTCCGGGCAATGACGTCCCGCATTCCGGCCAGCACCTTCATTCGGTCCGGGGGCGATACGGCATCGGCGAGGGTGTCGCGTCCGGTGGGGACAAGGCCTTGCCCGAGCATGACCGCCAGCCAGCTGTCGCGCCCGAAAACGTCTCCTTCACGCTCCAGGACCCGGCCGGTTGCACGGAATAAATCGATCCGGGCTGTGAGCGAGTCTGGCAGCGGCATCTTGCTGCAATGGCGCCAGAATGGCGTGTCTTCCCGCTTGCTGGCAGCATAGTGGAAGATCAGCAGGTCACGGACTGCTTCCCATTCGCGAGCTGACAGCCGATTGTACTCATAACGGGAGCCCGGATCAAAATCCTTGCCGGGAAACCACGAAAGCAGGCGGATTATCCCCGTCTGGATGAGGTGAAGGCTGGTTGATTCCAGGGGCTCCAAAAAGCCGGCGGCAAGGCCGATGGCCACCACATTGTCCACCCACGGCTGGCTTCGGCGCCCTGTCTGGAAGCGCAAGGTTCGCGGTTCATCAAGGCTTGGGGCACCGAGATCGCACAGCAATTCTTCGCGCGCAGGATCGTCATCGAGAAAGGCACTGCACCAGACAAGGCCATTACCGGTCCTGTGCTGCAGGGGAATACGCCATTGCCAGCCTGCGCTGCGTGCGATCGAGCGCGTGTAGGGGGAGGGTGTACCAAGCGAAGCGCTCGGCACGGCCAGGGCCCGGTCGCATGGCAGCCAGCGGCTCCAGTCTTCGAACGGTGTGTTCAGCGCTTTGCCGATCAGCAGGGCGCGGAACCCCGTGCAATCGAGGAAGAGGTCGCCGGCAAGCCGCCGCCCGTCCGCGAGCACGAGTTCACTGACGTGACCATTTTGCGGATTGCGCATGATGCCTTCAATGCGCCCTTCATGCCGCCGGACGCCTTGTGCCTGTGCGCGCTGGCGCAGGAAAGCGGCATAGAGTCCCGCGTCGAAATGATAGGCATGCGAGAAGGTGGACCATACCGTGGCGCGGCCCGCCTGCATGGGAGGCAGGGCGAAGCGGCCTTGCCTGGCAGCCTCGGTGGCAAGCGAATAGGCAGCGAGCGGCGTCCGGTCGCCCGAAGCCTTTGCAGCAAGCCATTGCTGGTGGAACGGGACAGGGCCGAAATCGTCTCCGTGCCTGCCGAAGGGATGGAAATAGTGGTTTTCGTTTCCTCCCCAGCCCGTGAATTCAATGCCGAGCTTGAACGTGCCTTGCGTGGCGCGCAGGAACTCCGCTTCGTCGATCCCCAGCATCTGGTTGAATATGCGGATCGGCGGAATCGTGGCCTCACCCACGCCGACAGTGCCGATTTCCGCAGATTCGACAAGATCGATTGCAATCCCCGTTCCGCGCAAAGTGTGGGAAAGTGCAGCCGCTGCCATCCATCCGGCACTGCCGCCGCCGGCAATGACGACGCGGTCAATGCGCCTGGTCATGCTGCCTGTGGGGCCGCGCAAGTGCGCGATATGAAGTAGTCGTGCATCGGCATGCGTTCAGCGGCTTGTGCAAGAAACTGGCGGCGCTGCTCCATGACCGGTCGAAGCTGCTCTTCGGGGATCATTCGGATGCGCGGGTTATGGCTATGCGGCAGCACGCCCTGGCCGACGAGGATCGACACCCAGCTTGGTTCCTGATGCGATTCCAGGTCATACAGCGGAATGCTTCCGCAAGCATCCCATACGGCCAGCTTGTGGGCCAGCGTATCCGGCAGATCCATTGTGGCAACTTCACGCCAGAGCGGCTCGTTCCGGCGTGAACGGCAATAGTGAGCGATGATGAAATCGCGGATGCGCTCGTATTCAAGCGCAGTCTGGCGATTGTATTCCGCTGCAAGGGCCGGGTCTGGATGAGCTTTCGGAAGGAAGTCGAGAATCCGCAGCACACCTGTCTGGATGAGCTGGATCGCCGTCGATTCCAAAGGTTCGAGAAATCCGGCGGCAAGGCCGATGCCGATGACGTTGCCTTCCCAGAACCGCTCGCGGCAGCCCGGCGTGAAGTGGAGCAAGCGGGGTTCGGCAAGTGGCTCGCCGTCGATCCCCGTCAGAAGCTGGGCCACCGCTTCGTCGTCCGAAATGAAGCGGCTGGCGTAGACGTGGCCGTTGCCGGTGCGGGTCTGCAGGGGAATGCGCCATTGCCAGCCAGCAGAACGAGCGGTTGATCGGGTAAAAGGCGTCAGTCTTCCCGAACGGCTGGAAGGAACGGCCGCTGCACGGTCGCAGGGCAGCCATGCGCTCCAGTCGCGAAACGGAACGTTCATGGCCTGCCCCAGCAGCAGCGATGCAAAGCCGGTGCAGTCGATGAAGACGTCGCCTTCGATGCTGCGGCCGCCATCGAGAAGCAGATGCGAGACAAGGCCCGTTTCCCTGTCGCGCACGGCCTCGTGGATACGGCCTTCAACGCGGGTTACATCGCTGGCTTCGGCAATGCGGCGAAGGTACGCGGCATAGAGGGCGGCGTCGAAATGATAGGCGTGGCGGAATTGCGCCGCTTCCCCCTTCATCGCCTGTGGCGGGGCAAAACGGTCGCGCCGGGCCGCCGCCCAGGGCATCGACCATTCGCCGAGCGGGGCAATCGGCCCTTTCTCCTGCAATCTCAGCCAATACTGATGAGGAGGCAGGCCGGCGATGTTGTCCCCGAAATCGCCAAAGCCGTGGAAGTGGTGGTTGCCCTTTTCGCCCCAGTCCACGAACTCGATGCCGAGCTTGAACGTACCATTGGTGGCGGCGACGAAATCGGGTTCGTGAATGCCAAGCAGGGCGTTGAGCTGGCCGATCAAGGGGACTGTTGCCTCGCCGACGCCGATAATGCCGATGTCTTCGGACTCGACGAGCGTGATGCTGGCGGCAGTGCCTGGAAGAATACGGGCAAGCACCGCAGCGGTAATCCAGCCCGCACTGCCACCACCTGCAATAACAAAGCGTGTGATCTGACCGTCTGGCCCGCCCATCTGGCCTCTCCCGATTATCTGATCGGTCCCCGCTCCGAACGGAGCGGGGACCTTGGGAGGAGCTATCAGAACAGGGTGCGGACGACCATGGCCACGCGCCGGTCGGTTTCGGTCCAGCTGTAGCGCGGCTTCAGATCAGGGTCGCCGACGCGCAGGTACGTGCGCGAGGTGAGCAGGTTGGTGCCTTGCAGACCGATCTTGAAATGATCGCCCACCGAAACCAGCACCGAGGCATCCAGCTGTCCGTAGGCATCGGCCCAGACCGGATAGTTGATGTTGGCGGCAGAGGTGGTCAGCAGGTAGCTGGAGCGCCAGTTGTAGGCGACGCGGGCGGAAATGCCGTACTTCTCGTAGATGCCGGCGACGTTGTAGGACCACTTTGAGAGGCCTTCGAGCGGCAGCTCCAATCCGGCGTTGGTCGTCTGATTGGTGTCGAACACGTTGACTGCGGTATTCTTGCCGCCGGAGGATTCCACATAAGTCACGTTGCCGCTGAAGCCAAACCCGCTCAGCGCGCCGGGCAGGAAATCGAAGAACTGGGTATAGGCCAGTTCCGCGCCCTTGATGGTGCCGTGGGAACCATTGGTCTGGCGGGTTACGTCGAACGTGACCGTCTGGCCGTTGCTGGTGTAGTCCTGTTCGACAAGGCCCGCGAAGATGTAGTCCTTGATGTCCTTGTAGAACAGGCCGAGGGTCAGGCTGTTCGAGCGCCCGTAGTAGTACTCAAAGCTGAGGTCGAAGTTCGTCGCGCGCGTCGGCTTCAGGTCGGGATTGCCCGCCGTTCCGGTGAAGGCCGTGGTGCGGCCTCCCACGCCGGTGCCGCTCGGCGTGCCGTCCGGATTGAACGAGAACGAAAGCGACGTGTACGGATTGAGCTGGGTGAAGCTCGGCCGCGCGATCGACTTCGAGACAGCGAAACGGACCTGGAGATCGTCGTTGACGAAATAGCGCAGGTTCAGACTCGGCAGGACATCGGTGTAGCTGTTCTTGCCGTAGGTGACCTGACTGCCAAGGTCTCCCGCGACAAAGGCCACTGCCGTATTGTAATCCGTGCAGTCCGTTGTCGCCGGGTCGCAATTTACACTGACGGTACCGACGCTTGTCGCCGAGCCGACCGCCTTGGCTTCCGTGTGCACCACACGAACGCCAATGTTGCCGTCGAAACGCCCGATCGGACTTTCGTCGAGGCCGAAACGGGCCAGGGCGTATCCGGCCCAGGTCTTCTGAGTCTGGTCGTTGATGCCGCCGCCGCTGGTCGTTTGCGAGAAATCGCTGCTGAGCGGGGTCCAGCCCCAGCCGTTGGTCTCCGTCGCCTGCAGGTAATCGTAGGCATGGGCCGTGCCCTGCGAGACCAGCGAACCGGACGGGAACCACAGGCCGGATGTCGGATTGGCCGTCTTGCCCCGGAAGAAATCCGGATAAGTCATGAATTGGGTCTGGTTCGGAAGATCGGACGGGCCGCCCGGGGCCGCCTGATCGAGATAGACTTCATTGCCAGGCAGCCAGTACTGGGCCGAAAGCACGCTCCAGTTGTATCCGGTCTGTCGGGTGATGGCGTGGCTATCGGTCCAGCGCCCGCCGACCTTGATCGACTTCAGGAAGCTGTCGTCGAAACGGTATTCGGCATCGCCGCGCCAGGCCCATTGATCGGCCTCGTTGTCTTCGAGGTGATCCATTGCCGCCGCCCACCAGTTCAGGCTCTTGTCCGCAAAACTCTGGGAGGAGTCGGTCGGGTAGATGTTGAGCCGGGGGGGGCTGCCCGAATAGTCGAAATCGAATGTCGCCGGAACGCTGACACCGGTGAAGGCTGTCATGCTGTAAACCGTGGCGGCCGATTTCACATATTGCACATCGGTCGAGATCGTCCAGTGATCGCCGGGGGTCCATTCGGCCTTGAACGAATAGTCCTGCGTCTTCTTGTGCTGGCTGCCCGCGCGCGTGTCCATGTTAAGCTGGCGGTTCTCGGCGACACCCGAGATCAATTCACCGGCCGAGCCATAGACGTAGCTGGGATTGTAGGTTTCCGGCTGCGACCAGTCGCCCATTGCGTATTCAAGATCGTGGGGGGTCGCCTTGGAAATCAGGGCTTCGCCGGTAAGCGTCAGTGTGTCGGAGGGGCGCCACTGGATGGAACCGTCGAAAGCCGTGCGCTTCTGCGACCAATCTATGCGGCGGTAGCCCATCGAATTGGGGATGTAGACGGTATCGCCCGCGGCAAGCGATCCGCCGGAAGCGGCTGCGTCATCCGCACTGACGGTCGTGGGCACGTAGCGGCCCGTGGAGATCGAGTCCGTGCGGTTGCCGATGTTGCTGATCGAGTAGGACACCAGGACGCCGATTTCGCCGAGCGGAGTGTTCCAGTGATCGCTGACGAGTGCGTTGCCGGAAATGAAGCTCTTCTTGCGAAGGTCCGCATAGTTGATGTCGCCTGAGAAGGCGGCAACGAAACCGGGGGCGTCGAAGGGCTTGCGGGTGCGCAGATTGATGGTGCCGCCGATCCCGCCTTCGACCATGTCTGCCGAGGGGTTCTTGTAAACGTCGACACCGGACAGGAGATCGGACGAAATGTCCTCGAAGGAAAGCGCACGGCCGTTCGCGGCCGAAAACGCGTCACGCCCGTTCAGTTCCGAACGAACGAAGGACAGGCCGCGAATGAAGACGCCGCCGCCCTCGCCGGACAGGCGCGCCGGGTCACGGTTGTCGCTGGTGCGCTGGAGCGTCACGCCCGGCACGCGCTGGAGGGCCTCGGAAACGGAGCGGTCAGGAAGCGCGCCAATGTCCTGGGCGGTGATCGAATCCATTACCTGCTCGGCATCGCGCTTGCGGGCGCGGGCGCCCTGCAGGGAGGCGCGGATGCCGGTGACAATGATCGCATGCTCTGTTTCGAGCTGTTCGTCGCTGGGTTGCGACGCCGAGTCCGCCGCATCCTGCTGCGCCCAGGCTGCGGCGGGCAGAACGCAAGCCGCGAGCGCAGTTGCGGAAACGCCGGCGCGCAGGATTTCACGGCTCCTGAAGCCTGGAAAACCGCTGCAAAGCTGATGGAATACGGCCACTGTTCAGTCCCCTCCTGTCCCAAGTGATATTGCGCGGCAACAAATAGATAGCGCTATCACTTTATTTTGTGCTGAGGTGTTATTCTGATTCGATTGCGATCAGTTCACCTGTGAGTGCGCTCCTAACATTGCTGTAAGACTGGCGCAACATCAAAATTATACCGCTAACATTACTTCGTCAAATGACGCCGGGTGGAGGCCGCATTACCGCAGAATCCCGGTCTCCAAGCCCTTGGTTGTGCGGCAAAGCGGGCAGCTCTTTGCATGAGTTTCGAGAACCCTGCCGGTCAATGATCCTGCGGCTTCAGGGCCTGCTCTATTGCCGCTTCCGCGATCGGCGCCATGCGGGCATAGCCCGCGGGAAGCGGATGAACGCCGTCCTGTGTGAGATCGGCAAGCATCAGGCCGTCGCTTCCGGCAAGAGCAGGTGCGTAGTTGGCGAAGGCATAGCCGCGTGCCCGGGCCAAGGCTTCCAGCTTGGCGTTGATTTCGCGCAGCTCGGCGGGTTTGCGCTCTTTGACGACATAGTCCGCCTTGGGCGTGTTGGTGACCGGGAGGATCGAGCAAAGCACGACCCTGATGCCATGGCGGTCCGCGATATCGGCCATGGCCTCAATGTTCGAAACGATGCCGCCGGTGCTTTCGATCTGAAGGAATCCAGAAACGTCGTTGACCCCGCCGAGAATGACCACGGCGCTCGGCTTCAGGGCCACCACATCCTGTTCGAAGCGCACCAGCATCTGCGCCGTGACCTGGCTGCCGATCCCCCGGTTGATATAGGGTTTTCCGGGAAAGTACCGTGCAAGGTTCCACAAGTCGGTGATCGAATCGCCCATGAAAACAACCCGCTTTTCCCTTTTGGCCGGTGGGGGGAGGGCGGCGTTGGCCGGCGCATAGAGATAGCGTTCGCCGAAATCCTGCATCATCGAGGGGACAAGCTTGTCCCGGAACGGCCCGGCCCAGGGCCCCCAATCGCGCTTGTCTGCGACCGTGCGCCGTTCGGGGCTCGACTGGTAGTGCGCGGGGGCGCCAGCCGCCATCAGCAGGGCGGCTGCGGGAAGGAGCAGGGCAAGCTGCCTCACGCCGTGAATATCCCGTGCCGCTGGCCATACGCGTAGAACAGGTCTGGCCAGACATGCGCGGGAACATCCTTTGGCAAGCGCGCGCCGAAACCGTGTCCGCCCTTGTCGAACCCATGGAATTCCGCCGGACGCTGCTGCGCCAGCATGGCATTGTACATGGCAAGGCTGTTGGCGATCGGGACGAGGCCATCGTCGCTCGACGCGGTAAGGAACACGGGCGGGGTATCTTTTGTCACGCGCGTTTCCACTGAACCGGCCTTGCGCAAGGCTTTGCTTGCGCCTTCCCCCAGCAGGTTGTCCCGCGATCCGCCATGCGTGAATGGTTCGCAGAGACTTACGACTGGGTAGATCATGCCTGCCAGATCCGGTCTTGCGGAAAGCGAGTCTGCGGCATCCACAGGGGCATAGACCTGTTCATCGAAGCGCGTCGCCATGCTGCCTGAAAGGTGGCCGCCCGCGGAAAAGCCCAGAACGGCTATTCGCTTGGGGTCAATGTCGAATTCACCAGCGCGCGAGCGCACGATGCGCATGGCGCGCTGCGCGTCCTGCAGGGGGACCGTGGCGCGGCTGGCCCATCCTTCGCCGGGGAGCCGGTAGGAAAGGATGAAGCACGTGATGCCGCGCGCGGTGAGCCAGCGGGCCTGTTCCTCGCCTTCGTTATCCCAGGCCAGAAAGCCGTACCCGCCACCGGGCAGCAGGATGACAGCGGAACCGTCCCGGTACGCGGGGCGGCGAACTTCGATCGACGGCACGGCGACGCCGGTCATCCAGCGGTCGTCGAACGCGGCATCCTTGCTCTGCTGGCTGACTCTCGGCACCGGCAGAACCCTGGGGGCGCCGGGGGGCTTGCCGGGCCACAACGGGACGGAGGGGCCGGAATAGCCGATGGCGGTGGGGCCTGCCGCCACATTGCGCGGGGCAAGTGCAGCGGCAAACCCTGCGGCGGCAATCCCGCCGAGAAGCGCGCGGCGCGATGCAGAGCGGGGCTCGGTCATCCAGCGGTCTCCTTATTGGGGGCACACAGCGCCAGCCGGATCGGTGGCGAGCTGCATGCCGGATATCGTGATCGCGAAGGGCGCTTCGGCGCTCAGCGTGAAGGGGCGGCTGATCCCGCCGAGATAAGTGCCATGCCCGGCGAAGCACTTGAGCGGAATGCGCAGGGTGGCCCATTTCCCCTCGGGAGCCAGAACTTCGTCGATCCGGACAGCACCGGAACCAAGCGCCAGAGTGACAGGTGCCTTGGGTGGGGTATCAAGCCGGTACGTGACTTCCACGTTCATATCGGCGTTGGATTCGCGCTCCAGCTTGAGGTTGGGGCCGAGAATGGACGCCGTGCCCGAACCGCCGAATGCGAACTGGATCGCGGCTTCCTGCCGGTCCGCACTGTCGACAAGGCGGTGCTGCACGGTGGGCGCGGTTTCAAGGCGGAAGGGCTTGGCGACGATCCCGTTGTCGATGAACATGCTGGTATTGGAATCGCTGGCATCGATGCCGGCTTCCTCGCCGAGCTTGGGGACCTGGCCGCCTTTTGCATATGTGAGGCCGTAGCCCAGCGGAAACAGCGGATCGTAGCCCGGCATGCCCTTGTTGAGGGTGAACTGGGCTGCGGTTTTGGGCCAGCTGAAGGACAGGGTGCCGTGAAAGTCGGTCTTGCCGCCGATCAGGACGTCGGCAATGCCTTCACCTTCGGAACCGGGGAACCACGCGGCGACGAAGGCGTCCGACTGGTTGAGCTCAGGATTGACCCAGAGCGGGCGGCCCGACAGGAATACCGAGACCGTGGGAATGCCCGCAGCCTTCAATTTCTTGAGAAGTGCCAGCGCCTTCTTGTTGCCGGGCTGGAATTCGAGGGTGCGGACGTCGCCGCGCAGTTCCGCGTAAGGCTCCTCGCCAAAGACGACCACGGCGACATCGGGCTTCTGGGTGAAGCTGCCGTCCGGAGACAGCACGGCCTTGCCGCCTCCGGCCTTGAGCGCTTCGGCTATGCCGGTGTAAATCGAGGTTGCCCCCGGGAAATCGGCGTTGGTGTTGCCATCGCCCTGCCACGAGAGAGTCCAGCCGCCGGATTGGCGGCCGATATCATCCGCCGCGTCACCCGCGACCAGCACTGTGGCGCTTGTCTTGATCGGCAGGACACCTTCATTCTTGAGCAGGACCAGACTTTCGCGGACGGCCCGGCGGGCAATGGCCCGGTGGGCCGCAGACCCCATTTCCTGCGGCTTGTCTTCGTAAGGCCGGGCGGGGTTGAACAGCCCCAGCTTTATCTTCACGCGCAGGATACGGCGGACGGCATCGTCGATCCGCGCCATTGGGATTTTGCCCGATTGCGCGGCTGCGAGTGTCGATTTAAACAGGCCTTTCCAGCTGTCAGGGGCCATCGCCATGTCGAGGCCCGCGTTGAAGGTCGCGGGACAATCGGTGTTGGTGCAGCCGGGTATCTGGCCATGGCCGTTCCAGTCGCCGACGATGAAGCCATCGAAGCCCATGCGCCCTTTGAGGACATCGGTAAGCAGCGCTTTGTTGCCGTGCATTTTCACGCCATTCCAGCTCGAGAACGAGGCCATGACAGTCATCGTTCCGGCATCGACGGCCGCAGGGTATCCGGCATCGTGGATGCGGATCAGCGTATCCTCGTCGACCTTGGTGTCGCCCTGATCGATGCCGTCCGATGTGCCTCCGTCGCCCAGGAAGTGCTTGACGCTGGCGGCTACGTGGCCGGCCTGCACGGTGGTTTGCGAGCCGGGCTCGCCTTGCAGGCCTTCGACCATCGGCCCGGCATAGGCTGCAACCACAGCGGGGTCCTCGGAATAGCCTTCATAGGCACGGCCCCAGCGGCCGTCCTGCGGCACGGCAAGTGTCGGGCCGAATGCCCAGTCAATTCCGGATGCCGCTGTTTCCGCGGCTGTCGCCCGGCCGATCTCGCGCATCAGCGCAGGGTCGTGCATGGCGCCGAGGCCGCTGTTGTGCGGGAAGATGGTTGCGCCCACGACATTGCTGTTTCCATGCACGGCGTCGATGCCGAACATGATCGGGACCGGCTCGTGGCCGGGACGCTTCTGCGTGGCGACGGCATTGAATGCGCGCGCGGTGGCAACCCATGCGGAGGCCGGCGAACGATCCGGTGCATTGAGCGGCGGCGAATTGCCGCCAGCGAGGATCGAGCCGAGGGGGTATTCGCGCAGATCCTCCGGCTTGATCGACGCTGTATCGGCCTGGATCATTTGCCCCACTTTCTCGCGCAGGCTCATGCGCGCCATGATCGCGGTAATCTGCGCCTCGGTCTCCGGGGCGATGAGCCCGGGGCTCTTTGCGGCTGGCCATCGCTCGGGATGGACGGCGTCCGCCGTGGGCGTGGTTGGCGGTTCCTGGCTTTGGGCCACGGCGATGGAGGCGCAGGACGCCAGCATGGCAGTCTGCATTACGCGGCGAAAACGCTTCATGGCATCCTCTTTCATTCCCTTGCGCTGAACCCTAAGGGATCGGAAATGATTGCGCTACCATAAATCGTGAGAAGGAATTGCCACCGAGGGCATTTTGCCATTTGGAAAGTCCTGCTAGAGTGCGCCCATGTCCGATAGTGAGCGCAAACGCCGGCCTGCGAAATCCCGGCAAACCGGGGCCCCGACCATTGCCGATGTCGCGGCGCTCGCGGGTGTCTCGATGATGACGGTATCGCGTGTCATCAATTCCGAGCCCAAGGTCCGCCAGTCGACTCGTGACGCGGTCAATGCCGCCATCGCGCAGCTCAACTACGCGCCAAACCGTGCGGCCCGCAGTCTGGCCGGCGCTGCGCAGATCCGGCTGGGCCTGCTCTATTCGAACCCGTCCGAAGCCTTCCTGAGCGCATTCATCGTCGGAAGCCTTGAAGAAGCGGGGCGCTCAGACGTGCAGATCATCGTACAAAAAGTGGAAGACGGTGAAGATCTGGCCCTGGCGACCGAAAAGATGGTCGGGGGCGGGATCGACGGCGTGATCCTTCCGCCGCCGCTCAACGAAACGCCCGAAGTGCTCAAGGTGCTGGAAGACGCCGGAATGCCGACAGTCGCCGTTGTTACGGCCAAGCCGCACGAGGGAGTGGCTGCGATCATGATCGATGACCGCAGCGCGGCGCGTGAAATGACGGCACACCTTATCGGCCTCGGCCACCAGAAGATCGGGTTCATCCTCGGCCATCCCGACCTTTCTGCCAGCGGTGAGCGTCTGGAAGGCTATCGCGAGGCGCTGGCCGAAGCGTCCATACCCTTCGATCCGAACCTCGTGGTGCAAGGGTATTTCACGTATCGTTCCGGTCTGGATGCGGCCGAGGTCCTGCTCTCGCTCGACGATGCACCATCCGCCATATTCGCCAGCAACGACGACATGGCCGCCGCGACTGTCGCCATCGCGCACCGGCGCGGTCTGGACGTGCCGGGGGATCTCACGGTCTGCGGCTTCGACGATGTGGCACTGGCTACGACGATCTGGCCGGAGCTGACCACCATCCGGCAGCCGATCGCGCAGATGAGCCGCCGCGCGGTCGAATTGCTTGTCACTTTGCTGCGGACCAAGCGCAAGAGCGAGATCAACGCGCACAGGATCGTGGTGGACCACACGCTGGTGCGCCGCCAATCGGATGCCGCGCCTCGCCGCAGGCCTGCGCTTCGCGTCCCGGGCTGAACCGGCAAGCGATTCTCAGGCGTTCCGGATGCGCATGGTCACGATGGCCTTCGCCCCGGCTTCCAGTGGAGCGGGAGGGGCGATGTTGACGGCGTTGGGCAGGGTGCTTTGCGGCTCGGCGCAGAAGAAGTCCTGTCCTGGCGGCAGGAACAGATGAAGGAACGGGGTGCCATCCCCTTCCAGCAGGAGATCACCGTCGTGGCAGGATAGCCGCAGCGCGCCGTTCCAGCCGGCATAGCAATGGTCGATCAGATCGGGGCGTTCAAGACAGGCGCCCCGTCCCCAGTCCCCCAGTGCGCCAGCAGGGGCGGGGTGGGTTGGCAGAAGCTGCGCATCCGCGAGCCAGACATGCGCGGCGTCAAAGGCGATGGCTTCGACCGGCGGACGGTAGAACCAGGGGTGAAAGCCGAGGCCCGCAGGCATGGCGCAATCACCCGTATTGTGCAGTTCAAGCCTTGCCTCGAGGCCTTCGGATGAAAGCTGCAGCCTCTGCCTCAGAGTGAACGGCCAGTCCCAGCCGGGACCGGCTTCATGATGATGAACTTGCGTCACGCCGCTGGCGTCATGGCTTTCGATTCGCCACTCCCCGAGCCAGGCGGTGCCGTGCAGCGGGTGGTCCTGCCCGTCATGATTGGGAGGTAGATGGTGGCTAGCCCCGCGCCATTCGAACCGGCCATGGGCAATCCGGTTTACATAGGGAGCGAGCGGGAAGCATGCGCTTTCGAAGGGCTCAATGCTTCCTTCCGGCATCGGGCGCAGGACCGGGCGCCCGCGCCGGGTCAAGGCGCGGATCATGCCGCCATGATGCGGGGCGAGATCGAGCTGCCAGTCGCCCGCCGCGATCCTCACCCTTCCATGTCCTCCAGTTCCCGGCCGCGCGTTTCCTGCACGGTCGCGCGCACGAAGAAGAACGAGATCGCGGCCGCTGCGGCATAGAGCACATAAGTGATCGCCAGCCCCGGCTTTTCGGCCATGCTGGGGAAGCTCACCGAAATCGCGGCATTGGCGATCCATTGCGCGAAGCCCGCCACCGCCAGCGCCGAACCGCGGATCTGGTTGGGGAACATCTCTCCGAGCATGACCCACATCACCGGGCCCCAGCTCAGGTTGAAGAAGACGGTATAGACGTTCGCCGAGATCAGCGCGACGAGGCCGAAATGCCCCGGCAGAACGAGGCTGCCGTGCGCATCGGTGACTGCTGTCGAAAAGGCCCATGCGACCAGTGCCAGGGCAACCGCCATTCCCGCCGATCCGATCAACAGCAGCGGTTTGCGGCCAATCCTGTCGATCAGCGCGATCGTGGCAAGGCAGGCGCCGATGGAGAGCGTGCCCGAGAGGATGTTGATCTGCAGGGCATAGTCCTCGGTGAAGCCCACGGCCTGCCACAGCGTCGCGCCGTAATAGAACACCACATTGATGCCCACGAGTTGCTGAAACACGGCAAGGCCGATGCCGGCCCACAAGACCGGGCGGATCCGGCCGGTCCGCTTGTCGACAAGGTCGGAAAGGCGGGGGCGATGGTGGTCAGCGGCCAGCGATGCCCGGATTTCCCGCACTTTGCGGTCGGCCTCCGCCTCGCCCAGCAGACGGGAAAGTACGGCGTGCGCTTCGGTTTCCCGGCCGCGCGCGACAAGGTATCGCGGGCTTTCCGGGATCGTGAGCAGCGCCACGAAGTAAATTGCGGCAGGAATGGCCTGAAGCCAGAACATCCAGCGCCAGGCTGCAAAGCCGAACCACAATGACGCGGTTGATCCGCCTGCCCAGCGGGCGAGGACGAAGTTGGCCAGGAAAGCGCCGGTCAGCCCGGTGATGATCATCACCTGCTGCACGCTCGACAGGCGGCCGCGGATACCCGCCGGGGTCATCTCGGAAATGTAAACCGGCGATGTCACGCTCGCCGCCCCGACGCCGAGGCCGCCAACGATGCGTGCCAGGATGAAGATGGCTGACGATGTCGCGGCGCCCGCAGCAAGCGCGGAGGCGAGAAACAGGACGGCGGCCAGCATCATCGTGCCGCGCCGCCCGATCAGGTCGGACAGGCGGCCCGCGATGAAGGCGCCGATCGAAGAGCCGACGAGAATGGCGCCGACGTTGATGCCGATGCCCAGCCGCCCCAGATTGAACGCTGCTTCAAGGCCATTCTGGGTGCCGTTGATGACCCCGGAATCATATCCGAACATGAAGCCGCCAATCGTCGCTACCGCGACAACGAGCGCGACGAGGCGTTTGTTGATTCCGGCCCTGTCCATGGCGGCGATCCTCTTTCCCTTTGATCCGTGCATCTTTTCCTCTTGCTCCGGATTGAATTGTCTCAGGTATTTGCGCGGCGAGGCGGTGCGGCTGGGACTTCGACGCGGAAGGTGAAAAGGTCCCCTGCCAGAGGCTGCGCCGCAAGTTGTTCTTCTGTCAGGCCCTGCCTTGCGGTGGTGGCGTAAGCCGTGTGGCGGTCGGGACCGCCCAGGGCCAGCTTGGTAACATTGCTGACGGGGAAACGCACTTCGTGCGTCATCTCGCCATCGGGGGCAAAGCGCCGTGCCGCACCGCCGCCAAAGAAACCCAGCCACACACCGCCTTCGGCATCGCACGTAGCACCGTCCGGATGCCCTTCATCGCCCGTGAATTCCAGGAACACCTCGCCTGAATCCGGAATGCCCTCCGGCGTGATGGCATGGCGGATGACTCTGCGGCCCAGGGTGTCGACATGATAGACTTTGGTGCCGCAAGGCGACATCGCAGGGCCATTGGTGATCGTGACCGGCGCGAGGGCGGTTTGCGTGACCGAGCCTTTGTCCAGAACGAACACCAGGCCGGTCTCGCTCGCCTCAAGGTTGTCCATCGTTCCAAACCAGATGCGCCCCTGGCCATCGATAGCGGCGTCGTTGAGGCGGTTGTCGGGCAGATCGGCCTGTATCCGGGCGATCCGTTCAAACCTGCCGGTTTCGGGCAGGAAACGATGCGGGCCGGTCCGGAGGCCGGCAATCAGTCCATTGACGGCGGAGGGCAGCACCCAGCCGATGTGTTCCGGGGCTTGCCAGTTCCTGAGGCTGCGCGAAGCAGGATCGAACCGGAACACCGTATCTTGCTTGATATCGACGAACCACAAGGCGTCGTCGATCCAGACCGGTCCTTCACCCAGCGTTGCGCCGACAGAAAGAAGGTGCTCGGCCTGCATCGCGGTCACCGCCATCCCGCATCGACCCAGTAGTCATGTCCGGTGCACATGCGCGCGCCGTCCGAACTGAGGAACAGTGCCAGCGCCGCGACGTCCTGCGGGGTGATGCGCCCGGGCAGGCACTGGGCAGCGACGATTTCGGCCTCGCCCTCGGGCGTGTACCACTTTTCCTGACGCGGGGTCTTCACATTGCCCGGTACGATCGTGTTGACACGGATATTGTCGCGCCCGAGATCGCGCGCCAGACTGCGGGTCAGCCCCGAAATCGCGGCCTTGGCGGTCTGGTAGAGTACAAGATCGGGCAGGCCGAGGTGCCAGCTGATCGAGCCGAAGTTGACGATCACTCCGCCGCCGGCGCCGCGCATGGCCGGAATGACTGCCTGTGCTGCGAAAAACTGGTGGCGCAGGTTCACGTTCATGCGTTCTTCCCAGAACGCGGGTGTCACGTCGCCGATGGCGTGGCGATCATCGTTCGCGGCGTTGTTGATGAGGATATCGACGCCGCCGAGATCTTTCACGAACCCGCTGATGGCACCGGTGACCGCATCGATCTGGGTCAGATCGAGGTGGTGGTACGCAGGCGCATGAAGCGCGCCGGGGGCCAGGCGATGCGCCAGCGCCTGGCCATCAACGTCTTGAATGTCGACGAATATCACTTGTGCGCCTTGCAAGGTGAAGGCCTCGACAAGCCCGGCACCGATGCCGGTCGCGCCGCCGGTGATGATGACCCGGCGGTCTCGCAGCTCGGGATAGATGGCGCTGAGGCCGCCGGAAGTTGTCTTTTTTAGCATATTGTCCTGATCGTTCATCATGCCGGGAGCAGACCGCGGCGGGCAAGATTGGAAAAGAGATCGCCGATGCCGAATGTCCACGCCGGTGCCTGTGCCGAGGTCGTTACCCGGTTGACGAGCGTGCCCAGGCGGGCGCTTGATATGGTGACCACGTCACCGGGCTTGTGCGTGAAGCCGCGCCCGGGTTCGTTACGGTCCTGGGTCGGGGCGAACAGCGTCCCGCAGAACAGCGCGAAACCATCGGGATACTGGTGTTCGCTCATGGTTTGACGCAGCAGATCCTCTGGATCGCGGCTGATCTCACGCATCGTGCTGTGGCCTTCAAGGACATAGCCGTCCTCACCCTCTATGGTCATTGCCACATCGGCGGCGCGCACATCGTCCATGGTGAAACCGTCATCGAACAGACGGATGAAGGGGCCGATCGAACACGAGGCGTTGTTGTCCTTGGCCTTGCCCAGAAGGAGCGCCGAGCGGCCTTCAAAGTCGCGCAAGTTCACATCGTTGCCGAGTGTCGCCCCTGCGGCCTTTCCGTCCGGGCCGGCAATCAGGACCACTTCGGGCTCGGGGTTGTTCCAGCCGGAATCGGATCGGACACCGATTTCGGCGTCCTGGCCAACCGCCGACAGCACCGGGCATTTTGTGAAGACTTCTGCATCGGGACCGATGGCGACCTCAAGATATTGCGACCACATGCCTTCGTCTATCAGGGTTTGCTTGAGCGCATCGGCGCCGGGGGAGCCGGGCACCGTGCTGCGCACCGAGCCGCCAAGAACGGCTTCAATCCTGCTGCGGATTCCGGCGGCCGCGACGTGATCGCCGCGGGCACGCTCCTCAATCACGCGTTCAAGTGCCGAGACCGCGAACGTTACACCGCAGGCTTTCACGCATTGCAGGTCGATGGGAGGCAGCAGCCCTGCTTCTGCCAGGACTTCTATGGTGCCCAAAGGCTCACCGCCGGACCGGATGCCGGACGCAATCAGGGCCGATACCGTAGGCGCCACACGCGCCATGTCGAATACGCGGCCATCGCGAATCAGAATCGGCACGGGGCCTTCGCCCATCTCGATCCGGCCGAGAAAAATGCCGTCCTGCCAGTCTTTGGGCAGCCCCCGGTTAATAACGGGAGAATTTTTCGTCACTGCTATTCCCCTCCACAGGTGTTAGCGTTATCTATGACGAGCATTGCAGCGTCAAGATGCGAATCTGAAAGCGAGTTCGTTAGCGCTGAAATGCAAGGAGAGAGGCGAGGCTTTGGGCATCCCAGCGGTAAGAAATGCGCCGTTAGTTGCGCTCACAATGCTGACTGCAATCGCAGGGGTGGCAGGGCATGCGGATTCCCCGTCCGCAGAGCTTTCTCGGGCGGAAACAAATTATGCGGCCGTTGCCTATGACTGGCGCAACGTGCGCGTCGGCGGAGGCGGTTTTACCCCCGGCATTGTGTTCAGTCCGGTCGAGCCGGGGCTTGCGTGGCTGCGCAGTGACATGGGAGGCGCCTATCGCTGGGATGCAAAGGCGCTGCGCTGGTGGCCGCTGCAGGATCAGGTGTCCGAAAGCAGCTATATGGGCATCGAGAGCATTGCGGCTGATCCCGTTGATCCCGGCACGGTCTATCTCGCGGCCGGGATGAACTGGGCTGCCCCGTCCGCCATTTTCCGGTCCGCCGACTACGGAAAGACATGGCGGGTGACGCCGGTGCCGTTTCGAATGGGCGGAAACGAAGACGGGCGCGGGCTGGGAGAGCGGCTGGCGATTGATCCGTTCGACCACAATCGCCTGTTCTTCGGCTCTCGCCATCAGGGCCTTTGGCGGAGCACGGATGCCGGGACCAGTTGGGCCCCGGTATCGTCATTCCCGCTCCCCGGTCTCGGCCTGCCTGCCAAACCGCATCAGACTCATGGCGGCTTGTCCTTCGTCGTTTTCGATCCGAGGGTTCAGGGGCGGATGTTCGCCGGAAGCGCCGATCCCGGACTTCGCCACCTGTTCCGCTCCGATGACGGCGGCCAGACCTGGCAGGCCGTTCCCGGTGGTCCGCCATCCGACCTGTTGCCGGTCAAGGCGGCGGCCGGGCGGGACGGTGTGCTGACCGTTACTCTTTGCAATGGCATTGGCCCCAACGGGATCACGCGCGGTGCGGTCTGGCGGTATGATCCTGAGAGCGGGGAATGGCGTGACGTTACCCCTATCAAGGGGCCCGGAGCCCCCGAAGGCGGTTATATGGGCGTTGCGGTGTCGGCATCCGATCCGCAGACGCTCGCGGTCAGCACGGTGGATCGGGGCAAGCCCGTCGATACGGTGTGGCTGTCACACGATGGCGGGGAGCATTGGGACGCGTTGTACGAACGCTCTGTCCGCGACGTTTCGGCAACGCCGTTTCTCGATTTCGATGGAAAGGCCAACTTCGGGCACTGGATAGCCGGGCTGGCGATTGATCCCTTCGATGCGAACCATGCGGCCTATGTGACCGGGGCAACCGTCTATGCCACGGATGAACTGGACAAGCCGGGCACCATGCACTGGGCGCCGTGGACGGCAGGCATTGAGCAGACGGCGATCATCACACTCGTCAGCCCCACCGGCGGGGCGCACCTCGTCTCCGGCTTCGGCGACATCAGCGGGTTTCGGCACGACGATTTCAACGCCTCGCCGCCTCATATGCATCTCAACCCGTTTCTCGCGAACACCAACACGCTGGATTACGCCGGGCGTGCACCCAAAGTGATGGTGCGCAGCGGCAATATTCACGCGCCGGTCGTCCCGGATACCTCGCTGGCATGGTCGGCCGACGGCGGTGCTTCGTGGACACGGCTCTATGTGCCTGAGGGCAAAGCCCATGCGGACGGTTCGCCGCGGCCCGAGCAAACGGGCGATGCCGCGATCACGGTTTCGGCCGACGGATCGGCCTTTCTGGTTGAAACCGATCAGCCGCAACTGACTCGGGACCGCGGCGCGCACTGGCAACCGGTCTCAGGATTGCCCGGCCGGGTGCGTGTCACCGCCGACAAGATGGATCCCCGGCGCTTCTATGCCGTCGATTTCGCGAAAGGCCGGATCGTGCGCAGCGACGATGGCGGGGCGCATTTCCATGCGGTGGCGGGCAGGGGACTTCCGGCTGATCTCTCAGCGGCCCGTTCCCACAACCGTGAGGCGCCGCCGCCGCTCCTGGCTGAGCCGGGCAGGGCAGGGGCGCTGTGGTTCAATCTCGAAGGCGCATTGTGGCGCTCGGCAGATTTCGGCGAGAGTTGGACGCGCACGGGCGAAGCGATTGCGATCGAGCACTACGGGCTCGGCAAGGCAGCGCCGGGGCATGCTGTTCCGGCTCTTTACGCTTTGGGCACGGCGCACGGCCTCCGCGCGATCTGGCGCTCGGTTGATGGCGGCCGCGGCTGGATCCGGATCAACGATAATGCCCACCAGTGGGGGCTGCGTATTCGCGTGATTTCCGGCGATCCGCGCGTGTTCGGGCGAGTTTACATCGGAACGGATGGCAGGGGTTTGATCTACGGTGACCCTGCGGAGGGGCGAAAATGAACAAAACTGCTCTCATCGCATCGCTGGCGCTATGGATGGTGCCCGGACCGGCATTGGCGGCATCACCTGCGGCAGCAATTGCGGAAACGCCTGTGCCGTGTATCGAGAGCCGGAATGGCCGCCACGCGCTGATCGTCGACGGGGCACCTTATCTGATCCTTGGCGCACAGGCGAACAACTCCAGCAATTATCCGGCCATGCTGGGCGACATCTGGCCGATGCTCGATGCCATGAACGCGAATACGCTGGAAATTCCGATCGCGTGGGAACAGGTTGAACCGGTCGAGGGTGCATTCGATTTTTCCTACCTCCAGACCCTGCTCGATGAGGCGCGGGTCCACAACAAGCGCATCGTGCTGCTCTGGTTCGGCACCTGGAAGAACACCAGTCCGTCCTATACCCCGGCCTGGGTCAAGCTCGACAACAAGCGGTTCCCGCGAATGAAGGCGCCTGACGGGGCGGATCACTACGTGCTCTCGCCGCTGTCGAAGAACACGCTGGAGGCGGACAGGCGCGCCTTCGTGAAAGTCATCGAATACCTGCGCGACCATGACCGGCAGAACACGGTCATCATGGTTCAGCCGGAAAACGAAACCGGCTCCTACCGGGTGCCGCGCGATTACTCCGCGGAAGGAAACGGGCTCTTCGCCCGGCAAATTCCAGCGGCTTTGGCCAGGAGGACGGGCAAGTCCGGCACCTGGGAGCAGGCTTACGGCAAGCAGGCGCCGCGCGCGTTCAACACCTGGTATGTCGCCAGCTTCGTGAATGCGCTCGCGGAGGCAGGCAAGGCGGTGAAGCCGCTGCCGATGTACGTCAACGCTTCGCTGGCGGGCCCTTCGAACGTGCCCGATCCCACCGGCGTAGCCAGCGGCGGGCCGCAGTGGGACGTGCTCGATATCTGGAAGGCCGCTGCTCCTGCCATCGATTTCGCCGGACCGGACATCTATGACCGGGAGAGCGCAAACGTGATCCAGTATCTCGACAAGTACAACCGGCCGGACAATGCGCTGATGGTGCCCGAGATCGGCAATTCCGCGATGTATGCGCGCTTCTTCTGGGCGGTGATCGGCCGGGGGGGCATCGGCTTTTCGCCCTTCGGCATGGATAACAGCGGTTTCCTGAACTACCCGCTGGGGGCGAAGAAGATCGACGAGGCCACGCTCGGCACGTTCGCGCTGCCCTATGCCACGCTGGCCCCGATCATGCGCGACTGGGCGCGGATCGCCTTCGCCCGGCCCACCTGGGGCACGGCCAAGCCGGATGACAACACGCCGCGCCATATCGTGATGGGCAAGTGGAAGATCACCGCGACCTGGGGCGAACGTCAGTTCGGCGAGAAGGAATGGACCTGGCTCCAGGCCGATCCTCCGCCATGGGCCGACAAGCCGGTGGGCGGTGCTGCCGTGGCGCAGCTGTCCGACAACGAATATCTGGTCATGGGCGATCACGTACGCGTGCGCTTCACGCCTGCAGGCGGCGAGCCCAACGGCGTCATTGTGTCCGTGGAGGAAGGGACCTTCCGGAACGGCCAGTGGGTCAAGACCCGCGTGTGGAATGGAGACCAGACCGACTACGGGCTCAACTTCGTGGACAAGCCGCAGGTGCTCAAGGTCACCACCGGTTTCTATTCATCCAAATGAACAAGCCTCAAGGGCAGGGGATTACGATAATGAAGCACATCCGGATCGCGGCTCTGCTGGCAGGCAGCACGCTATGTTCGATACCCGCGTTGGCGGCTGCAGCACCGGTCGAGAAAATCCCTGGCGGCGTCGTGGTCACGCCCGAAGCGGGCCCTTCCGACCGCGTCGAGGTGACTCTGCACGGGGACGGCATCTTCCATGTCGTCGCCCATCCGCGCGGGCTTGAGGCTCCCGCTCCGAACGAGAGCCTGATGGCGCCCCATCCGCCCGCAGCGGCGCAGTTCGCGGTCAAGCAAAGCGGCGGGCACCTGACCGTTACGGCGGCGAAGGCGGTTGCCGATATCGATCTGGCGAATGGGCAGGTCCGCTTTCTCGACAGGCAGGGCAAGGAACTGCTGGCAGAATCGGCGCCTGCCGCATTCACGCAGACCCAGGCTGACGGCAAACCCTACGTCACCGTCTCGCAGCAGTTCAACCGGGGCACCGGCGAAGGGCTTTACGGCCTTGGCCAGCACCAGAACGCCCAGATGGACTACAACGGCGAAGACGTCGAACTTGCCCAGCACAACATGGACATCGGCATTCCCTTCGTCGTGTCCACCCGCGGCTATGGTCTCTTGTGGGATAACGAGAGCATCACCCGCTTCGGCAATCCGGCTCCTTACACACTGGTAGGCGCCGATGGCGGCATGAAGGTGACCAGCGGAGGAAAGGACGGCTTTACGGCCGAATATTTCCTCGACGGCAAGCTGGCCGTCGCGCGGCAGGAAGCGACGATCGACTACCAGTATCTGTCCGATCAGGCAAAATGGCCTGCGGAGGCCAAGGCCAGGACCGAGGCTGCCAGCGAGGGGCAGAACACCGCAGGCAACGCCGTGCAGACACAGAGCGTCGTGTGGAACGGCGACCTGCATCCGGACAAGACCGGCGTGCACAAGTTCGAGCTCTATGGTTCCAGCTACTACAAGGTCTATGCTGACGGAAAGCTTGTGCTCGATCGCTGGCGCCAGAACTGGAACCCTTGGTACGCCAACTTCGAACTGCCGATGACGGCGGGCAAGCCGGTCCATATCCGCATCGAGTGGGACCCGAACGCCGGGTACATGGCGCTGCTGCACAACGATCCGCTGCCGCAGGCCGACCGCCATTCGGTCTGGTTCACCAGCAATGTCGCACGCGGCAAGGACTACTGGTTCATTCCCGGCAAGGACATGGACGGCGTGATCGCGGGTTATCGCGAGCTTACCGGCAAGTCCGAGATGATGCCCAAATGGGTCTATGGCTTCTGGCAGTCGCGCCAGCGGTACGACACCAGCAAGGAACTGCTGGATGTGCTCGGCGAGTACCGCAAGCTGCAATACCCGATCGATAACATCGTGCTCGACTGGCGCTACTGGACCGATCCCACCTGGGGCAGCCACAAGTTCGACGCATCACGCTTTCCGAACCCGCAGGCGATGGTGGATCAGGTCCACGACGAACATGCACAGATCATGATCTCGGTCTGGCCCAAGTTCTATCCGACCACGGACAACTACAAGGAACTCGACGCTGCCGGAGCCGTCTATCACGGCAATCTGGAGCAGGGGAACACGGACTGGGTCGGCCCCGGCTATCACAGCACGTTCTACGATCCCTACTCGGCGGAAGGGCGCAAGATCTTCTGGCGGCAGGTGCAGGACCGGATCGGCGTGCTGGGCTTCGATGCCTGGTGGGCCGATGCCAGCGAGCCGGATATGCACTCCAACCTTTCGATCGAAAAGCGCATCGACACCATGGGCCCCACGGCGATCGGCCCGGCGGCGGAGTTCTTCAATTCCTATCCGCTGATGAACGCGCGCTCGTTCTATGACGGCTGGCGGTCGTTCAAGCCGGACGTGCGGCCATTCCTGCTCACCCGCTCGGGCTTTGGCGGACTGCAGCGTTACAGCGCCGCCGTGTGGTCGGGCGACGTGGCCACGCGCTGGTATGACCTGCACGCGCAGATATCGGCGGGCGTCAACACCGCGATGTCGGGCCTGCCCAACTGGACGCACGACATCGGCGGCTTCTCGGTCGAGCCGCGCTATGCCGCTGAAAACCCGAAGCCGGAGGATCTGGCCGAATGGCGCGAACTCAACTTGCGCTGGTTCCAGTTCGGCGCCTTCAGCCCGCTGTTTCGCAGTCACGGCGAATACCCCTGGCGCGAGATTTTCGAGATTGCGCCGGAAGGTTCGCCAATGCGCGCTTCGATGGTGTGGTACGACAAGCTGCGCTACCGGCTGATGCCCTACATCTACACGCTCGGGGCGGACACTTACCTGAACGACGGCTCGATCATGCGCGGCCTCGTCATGGACTTTCCCGAGGATGGACGCGCCCGCACGGCCAACGACGAGTACCTGTTCGGCAAGGCCTTCCTGGTCGCCCCGGTCACGACTTACAAGGCGCGTGAACGCGAGGTTTATTTCCCCGGCAAGGGCGTGACCTGGTACGACTTCGAAAGCGGCAAGACCTATGCCGGCGGCCAGAGCGCGGCCGTGCCGGCTGCGGCGGAACGCATGCCGCTGTTCGTTCGTGCCGGTTCCATCGTGCCGATGGGCCCGGTCATGCAATACACCGACGAGAAGCCCGACGCTCCGGTCATGCTGGCGATCTACACCGGCGCGGACGGCGTGTTCTCGCTCTACAACGACGATGGCCGTTCGGAGCAGTACAAGACCGGGGCCTGGGAACGCATGCCAATTCGCTACGACGATGCCAGTGGCACGGTCACGCTCGGTGCACGCGAGGGCAAGGGCTATGCCGGAATGCCTGAAAGCCGCACCGTTCGCATCAAGTGGATTTCCGCAGGCGAAAGCGTGGCAGAACAGACGGCGGCCGACGCCGAAGTGATCTGGAATGGCAAGGCGCTGCAGGTGAAACGCCCGCGACGCTGAGCTGGCGTGCCTGCTCCGCCGCTTCTCCTCCAAAGGCGGGGCAGGCACGTCGAACGATCTGCAGGACGGGAAATCCGTCCATTTTCCTGGAGAGGTACTACGTCATGCCCGATCGCCGCACGTTTCTGGCAGCCGCCATCGCTGCGGGGGCATCGGTCCGCGCTCTTGCTTCCGCTCCGGAAGGAATGGCTGCGGGCCCGGTCGAGCCTTCCTGGAATTCGCTAATCGCCAACTACCGCTATCCGGATTGGTTCCGCGACGCGAAGTTCGGCATCTGGTCGCACTGGGGGCCGCAGGCGGTGCCCGAGCAGGGCGACTGGTACGGACGCTTCCTCTACATGCAGGGGCATCCGATGTATGAGCATCATCTCAGGACTTACGGCCATCCGGCCCAGACCGGGATGATGGATATCCATAACCTGTGGAAGGCGGACAAGTGGGACCCGGAAGGGTTGATGCAGCGGTTCGTGAAGGCGGGCGCGAAGTATTTCGTCAGCCTGGCTTGCCACCACGACAATCTCGATTGCTTCGATTCCTCGCACCACGCCTGGAACGCGATGCGCGTCGGACCAAAGCGCGACGTCGTCGGCACCTGGGAAAAGGCCGCGCGCGCAGCCGGACTGAAGTTCGGTGTCTCCAACCATGCCTCGCACGCATGGCACTGGTACCAGCCTGCCTATGCCTACGACGCGGAAGGGCCGCGCAAGGGCGAACGCTACGATGCCTACTGGCTCGGCAAGGCCGATGGTGCGGGGCAGTGGTGGGACGGGCTTGATCCGCAGGAACTCTACACCGGGCGGCACATGGTGGCGCCGGACGGGATCGACAGCATCGATGCAATGAACGATTGGCATGACAAGCACGACGGCCAGTGGATCGAGACCGCACCGCCCGGCGACGAGGCGTTTGCGCGGCAGTGGCTGCTGCGTCAGATGGATCTGGTATCCCGCTACAAGCCGGATTTCTGCTATTTCGACAATTATGAGCTGCCGTTCGGGCGGTATGGCCTCATGGCGGCAGCCGACTACTACAACCGGTCGATCGGCTGGCATGGCAAGATCGATGTCGTGCTGACAGCCAAGCAGTTGCAGGCGCACGCCCGCTTTGGCCTGGTGCAGGATGTCGAACGCGGGTTCACCGATCACCTTTGGGACGAGCCGTGGCAGACCGACACGTGCATCGGCGACTGGTTCTACAACCGCTCGCGGTTTACGCAGAAGAATTATGCCAGTGCCGAAGCCGTGCTCCAGCGACTCGCCGATGTGGTGTCCAAGAACGGTAATCTGCTGCTTTCGATCCCGCAGCGCGGTGATGGCACGATCGATTCCGAGGAAGAAAAGATCCTCGACGATCTCGCCGCCTGGATGGCGGTGGGCGGTGAGGCGATCTTTGGTACGCGTCCCTGGCATGTCTTCGGGGAAGGGCCGACCGAATTGCAGACCGGCATGAAGAACGAAGAGGGCTTCAAGGGATTTGCCGAAGGAGACGTGCGGTTCACGGTCAAGGACGGCGCACTTTACATGCTGGCTCTGGTGCCTCCGGCGAAGCCCTTGTCCGTGCGCGCACTTGGCCGGCGCCGCATGAAGGGGGAGATCGCACGTGTGACAAGGCTCGGCGGTGGTCCGGTGCATTTCAGGCAATCGGCCGACGCGACTGTCCTGGAATTTCCCCGTTCAGCCGGTGTTGTGCCCGTTGTGAAAATCGAAGGCCAAGGGATCGCCTGAGCCGATGAAGCGTAGAAGATTGTCAGGTGATGGTGGCCAGTGATCAGCCACAGAAGGGATAGCCGTGTTGCTGGGATTTCATGCCCGGGAGGCGATGCGCCAGTGAACGCGGATGCATTCATCGCCATCGACTGGGGAACCACAAACCGCCGGATTTTCCGGATCGAGAACGGCGTGGCGCAGGCTTTTGAGCGGGATGCCAAGGGCATCCTGGCCATATCGAGCGGCGGGTTCGAAAAGGAAATTTGCCTGATCCGCGACCGGCATGGGAAGTTGCCGCTGGTTCTCGCCGGAATGATCGGTTCGAACCGCGGCTGGATCGATGCGGGGTATATTCCCTGTCCGGCGGATATCGAGGCGCTGGCCGCCGCGGCAGTCTTTCCGGAGCGGGACATTGCCGTGATTCCAGGGGTCAGCGTCACGCACGGCAGCCGGGGCGACGTGATGCGCGGCGAGGAGGTCCAGTTGCTTGGTGCCTTTGCCGCCGGATGGGTGCCGGGATCGGCGTTTCTCTGCCAGCCGGGAACCCATAGCAAATGGGCGACCATCGAACGCGGCGCATTGCGGGATTTCACGACGTCGATGACTGGTGAAATGTTCGGCCTGCTGAAGTCGCACGCACTGATCGGCAGCGAGATGCAAGGCGATGTCGATGATGACCCAGCGTTTCAGGCAGGCGTTGCGGCATCGGCAGACAAGGATCTGCTGGCAGAGCTTTTTGGTGTTCGTGCTGCGGCCATCCTCGGCCTCAGGGCGCCCCGCGAGGGTGCCTCCTATGTCAGCGGATTGCTGATCGGGGGCGATTGCCGGGCTCGGCTGCCCCTGCCTGGGCAGACGGTCCATCTGCTGGCGGACTCGCTCTTCGCAAGGCTCTACAGCCGTGCCATCGATATGGTGGGCGGGAAAGCGATCCCGGTCGACAGCGAGAAGGCATTCGTTGCCGGCATTTCGGAAATCAGGAAGAACATGAAATGATGACGTTCCAGTCAGCCTTCGAACAAATGCCACTGGTTGCGATCCTGCGTGGTATCCTGCCGGATGAAGTGGAAGCTGTGGGAGAGGTATTGGTCGAGGCCGGTTTCCGGCTGATCGAGATTCCGCTCAATTCGCCGGAACCACTCACCAGCATCGAACGCCTTGCCAGATGCGTAGGACATTCTGCTGTTGTGGGAGCGGGAACGGTTCTGACCGTCGATCAGGTCGATCAGGTGGGTAATGCGGGCGGCCGGCTCATCGTATCGCCGAACACGAATCCTGAAGTGATTGCCGCGACGGTTCAAAAATCGATGGTTTCGTTGCCGGGCTTCTACACGCCTTCCGAGGCTTTCGCGGCGCTTGCTGCGGGTGCCGATGCTCTCAAGCTGTTTCCCGCCGAGGCTGCAACGCCTGCCGTCATGAAAGCGTATCGAGCCGTTCTGCCCGCAGCCGTGCCGATCCTGGCGGTCGGAGGCATTACCCCGGACAATCTGCAACCCTGGCGTGAGGCAGGGGCCGACGGATTCGGATTGGGGTCTGCTCTTTACCGGAATGGATTGTCAGTCCGCCAGATCGGCGAGAATGCAAGGGCGTTCGTCGCGGCGTGGAACGAGGACCGATAGGATCCCGGCAAATCGGCGGGGCCGGGCCCCGAAACCAATCACGGGGCCTTGAATTCGGACACGGCTCTGAATTCGACGAGGCGCAGGGGTTTCCCCTGAGCGGGCTTCATGCGCACCTTGAGGCGTGAAACAGCACGTTTTGGCCAGGTCAGGCGGGTTATCCCGTTGGCCAGCGGCCTGGCTTGAGCAAGCACGCTCCAATGGTGGTTGCTCAAGCCTTCAATGGTCACCGACACGGGGACGGAAATGCTGTGGCCGTCGTCGAAAAAGGCGAGTTCGGCGGTGTCGGCGTTGACCGGCTTGCCGAAGTTGACCTCGAACCACTGCGGATCGTTCGAAGCAGCGGACGTCCAGCCGTTCGGGAGTTCTGGAAAGAACCAGAGCCTGCCGTCGATGGCATCGTGCAGCATTTCCGGGTCCGGATTGGTCGATGCACTGGCCATGGGGAACTGACCGCGCACGAGTTGGACCGCGTGGTTTATCGTGCGGGCAATCGGCGGATTGGGTATCCGGGTGACTGGCACGGTGAGGCGGCCGGGACTGGCGCGGCGGGCCGCTTCCCTGCCATCGACTTCGATCGACAGGCCCGTTCCCCGACCATAGTGCGTGCCATCGGCATCCCACGTCACGGCAATCTTGTGGCCGTGATAGGGAATGTCCTCGGCACGGAACCAGGCGAGAGCCTGGGGATCGCCGGAAGCGGGAAGCAGCGGATTGACTTCGAGAACGTCGTCCGCGCGCGGGCGGATGCCCACAAGGCCCGACAGGATCAGGTCGATATAGCCCGAATGGAAATAGTGATGGCTGCGGTTCAGCCCGACGATCGGCTCGCCGGTGGCCGGATCGTAGTCCTCCTCCAGATCCAGCCGGCCGCCCTGATAGTGCAGGGCAGTGTATTGCCGCAGCAGGTGCATGTAGGCGCTGCGGGTGACAGGGCCGGTGTTACCGTAGTGATCGAGCAGGTTGGCCATGGCGATGAGGACCTGCGTTGTCTGGTAGGGCCAGACCGGGCCGTTCCACTGGCATTCGCGCGCGGTGCCCAGGTAACGGTACTGGCGCATGTAGTAGGGATAGGTCTTCTCGACCGTCCGCATCCCGGCCTCTCCGGCCAGCGATGCCGGATCGAGCAGGTGCGCCCATGCACCGGCATAGCGCGGATCGTCGGGCACGAGGTCGAACATCCAGGGCAGGTAGCCCGCCAGTTCGCGCGCCCGGATTGGCTCCCAGTATTTTACGTGCTGGTTGTCGGCCTTGTAGCGGTCGGCGAAATGATCGAGCGCCGGATTCCACAGGTCCGCCAGCAGGCGGGCCCGCAGGCCATCGGCACGGACCGCGAACGAGTGCGCGAGCGCCGTGTCTCCGGCCAGCCCGGCGATCCGCGAGATCGCGCGCGCATTGGCGGCCATGTAACTGTTGATGGTCGGGCGGAAAGCATCGCCGCCCCGGAAGCCGTCTTCGCCGCCCGAGGCATCGATCGAAGATACGGTGTATTCGGTCGCGTCGAGCAGGGGCTCGATGAAATAGAGGCCTTTGGCGAAATCGTAGTGATCGTCCCACAAGCCGTAGATGTGCCGCATCACGGCCAGATGGCGCGTTGCGGCAGCGCGGTCTCCGTCGACGAGGTAACGGCCCCATACGGAGTCCGCCATGTAGTCGGTGAAGTGGCGGTCGTTGCCGCCTTCGTACATGAAATTGATGTAGTCGTCGGTGAAACGGCGGTCGTTCAGCCAGCGGCCCTCGGCGATATGGAATCCGCTGGCATCGTTGAGGCTGGCATAGGGCTCGCGCTGCCAGGATACGTCGTCGGCAAATTCGGTGGTGATGTAGCCGCGCACCCCCAGATCGCGCTGATGTGCGCGGAAGATCGACCAGCGGTAGTAATAGACGTCATCAATCCTGGGATCGGCGCTTTGGAAGAAAGGGATGCGATGCTCGTACCAGGGGGCGTCGTTGCCGAAATGCGCGCGGGCAATCGCGGCATGGTCCAGCATCGGGCGCGTGGTCGGGGCATGGAGTGGCGTCGCAGGAGCGGAAACGGAAGGGCTGGCGACCGTCGCGAGAACCGCCGCAGCGGCGAGCATCGGGCGGAATGTCGCGAGCATTGATGCCCTCCTCCGGATTATCCTTGCGGAAGAAATGGAAAAGCGGCCGCTTCCCGGGTTGTGTGGGGAGAGGAGCCCGGGAAGCAGCCGCTTTGTGCCGGCCGGAACGCGCGAATGGCAGTGGCGTTCCGGCCGGTCACGTCGTCAGTCGAAGGTGAAGCGGGCGCCAACGGCAAAAGTGCGCGCCAGCTGCAGCGTGCCGAGGTTGAACTGCTGCGCGTTACCCACGTCGCCGAACTTGTAGTAGTTCTGCTGCTTCGACTTGGTCAGGTTGGTCGCATCGAAGGTCAGGCCGATGCGGTCGGTCACATTCCAGGTGAGCTGGACGTCGAGGCTTTCCTCCGGCTTGAACCACACGCCGATCGGGTTGGCGAACAGGCGCGCTTCGTTGTTGTGCAGGAAGCCCTGACGCCAGACGTAGGAAACGCGGGCGTTGAACGGGCCCCGGTCATAGGCCAGAGTTGCGTTGTACGAGAACTTCGAGACGTTGAAGAACTGCGAGGTCGTCTCGCCGGTGACGTTGCCGGCCGAGTCCGTCATCGGAATGTTCTGCTTCGAATCCAGGACGGTCAGGCTGCCCTGGAAGCCCAGGCCGTTCAGGACGCTGGGCAGGTAGTTCGGGAAGTAGGTCAGCCCGACTTCCACGCCCTTGAGTACGCCGTTCGATGCGTTCACCGGACGGGTGATCGCGAAATAGTCCGTGGCACCGGCGACGATGCCGTTATTCGGGATGTATTCCATCACCGTCAGCGGCACCACCAGGCCCTGGATCTCGCGCCGGAAACCGGTCACGTAGATCGCGCTGTTGCGTTCGAAGTACCATTCCAGCGCAAGGTCGTAGTTCTTCGAGTGCGTCGGCTTCAGGTCGGCCGTGCCCGCCGAACCGCTGCCGTAGCCGACATTGGTGAGATCACCCGTCAGCGAATAGTTCGGATTGATGTCACCGAAGTTCGGGCGGCGCAGGGTCTCGCCGTAGTTGAACCGCAGACGCAGGTTCGGCGTGATCTCGTACCTTGCGGTGAAGCTCGGCAGGAACTTCTGCGACTGGCTGCCCGAACGCGTCTGGGCGCCGCCATTGTAGCGGTCGAAGAAGTTCGAGTCCGTGGTCACGGCCACGTAACGCACACCGCCTTCGAGCTGCAGCGGGCGGCCGAAAATCGAGACTTCGGCATCTGCCATGATGTAGGCCGACATCGTGACTTCATCGATGTCGAACGTCTTGACCAGCGACAGGGCGTCCGAGGTGGGCAAGCCGTAGAGCCCGCGCACATAGTCGGCGTTGTCGGCAAGCCAGCTTCCGCTTGGGAGAACCCAGCTGCGCGGCACGTCAGCAATGCCGGTCATGAAGTCCGAATTGGTAAACAGGGCTTCGGAGGGCAGGGTCGAGAGCGAGGCGCCGAGATAGCCGTCCTGCGTGCGGACGTAGCTCGAAGCCTTGCGGTCGTCATAGCGCAGGCCCGCCTTGACGCGGCGGATGAAGCCCTCATCCCAGGTGTAGTAGCCATCGAGAGAGGCCGTGATGGCGCTGCCCTTGTTCTTGCCCGCATTGTCATAGAACTGGGCGATGTTCCACACGCTCGGATCGGCGAGCAGGGAATCGTCGGCAAAGTGGTAGGAAGGAATGCCGCCGCCGGCGTTGAAATCGGCGGTGATCTGATTGGCCACGCGGTCGGTGCGCATCGCCAGGAAGGAAGTCTTGTTGGTGCTGGTCTGGTAGGCGACGTCACCGATGATCTTGCCGCGCTCGCCCAGTTCCCATTGCCCGTTCAGAGCATAGACGTAGCTGTCGGTGCGGTTGGTCGAATAGTCGCCGCTGTTGAATCCATAGACATCGTCCACCGTGCGCGACTTGACGATATTGGTGCCGTCATAGAGTTCGACAGGCCCCGGATTGCCCCACCAGTCGACGAAGCTGAACTGCAGCGAGTTGAAGGTGTGCCCGCGGAAACCCGCGTAGAACACTTCGGCGGTATAGACCGAGCTGGAGTTCGGCGCCCACTGCAGGGCAACGTTGGCCGAAGGACGTTCGCGTTCGCCGTAGAGGTCGGACGAGAAGACCGCGTCGCGCGAGAGGTAGTAGGGGACGTCCACGCCGTTGTAGTTGATCGTGGAACCGGGCTCGGTCGGCAGGCCATAGTCGAGGCCCGGCTGCCAGCCGGAGAACATGCGCTCAAGCGGGACAAGGCCCGAACCGGCCGGCGGGTTTTCGGTCGCGAAGGGAACGAACGCTCCGGCCGTTGTCGACATGTTGCGATACTTGGTCTTGCTCCAGCTGACGTTGGCGAGGAGACCGATGTCGCCGATGCCGGTTTCCCAGCGGTCGCTGACGAGCAGGGCGACGTTGGGGTTATAGCTGTCCGCCTGTTCGTTGTAGATGCCGCGGGCGAGACCCGAAATGGCAAAGCCGTCGAAATCGAACGGGCGGCGGGTCTTGACGTCGATCTGGCCGGCAAGGCCGGTCTCGATCTGGTCTGCCGCGCGCGTCTTGTAGATGTCGATCTGCTTGACGAGATTCGCGGAGATATCCTGCAGCGCGAACGACTGGCCCGCTGCGGTGAAGATGTTGCGGCCGTTGAGCGTGGTCAGCGGATCGGCAAGGCCGCGGATGGTAATGGTGGCTGCCTCGCCGCCGGCGCGGTCGGTGACCTGGACGCCGGTCACGCGCTGGAGCGCTTCGACGACGTTGTTGTCAGGCAATTTCCCCACATCCTCGGCCACGATCGAGTCGACGATCTGGGTCGATTCCTTGCGCACGTTCAGGGCGCCGATGATCGATGCCTTGACGCCGGTGACGATGATCTCCTGCGCGTCGGTGTCGGAAACGCCGCTGTTTGCTGCGTCCTGCGCATGGGCAGCGCTCGCCAGGGTGAGTGCAAGAACGGACGTTGTGCAAAATGTGATTGGCTTGAATGCCATGATCTACCCTCCCAATGAGGCTGGCCGGTACGATGCCTCGCCAAACCTTGCCGCCCTGTTATTTGTCGGAGTTATTTAGTGCAAGGGAAAAACGAACGTCGGGCAAGAAAGCGTTATTTGATGTGATGTCTGTGCCGCCGAAGCGCGTTTTTCGGGGTTTTTTGTCCGAGTTGTTGGAGGTCAGGATACCCGCCACAGGGTGGCGCTATCGGTGGTGGGGGCGAGTTGTATCCCGTTGTTGCCTGGTGCGATGGCCTTGCCGGGATAGGCGACCGATTCGAACCGCACTTGGTCCTTTGTCCGCCCCGGGATGCGCCTGAACAGGCTCGCGGCGGAAGCGCCGCTGGCCGAGGCCAGCGCGACAGCGCCGCCGGGCGCTGCATGCAGGCATTGGCCGCCCAGCAGGATGGGGGACAGCTGCACGGTATCGCCTTCGGCCGGAAGTGTGCGGAACTGTGTCTGCGGCAAAGGGGCGGCGCCTGCTAAGAGACGCGAGCCTTCATGGGCGAGCCAGGTGTCCGGGCTGCCAGCGGCCTGAAACCGATCGGGCAGGGGGCCGTTGCCGACGGGCACGCCGAAATCGGGGTTGCCGTCCGCATCGAAATAGAGCCGCTGCACGCGGGTGTGGCGGTCCGGGTTGAACAGCGGGTCCCCCTCGATCTGCGCGTAGTCGCGGCCATGATAGACCAGCATGTCGCGGCCTTGCTCGTCGACGGTGAAGCTGTTGTGGCCGGGGCCGTAGACAGAGGTTGCCTCGCAGGTGGTGAACACCGGCTTGGGCGACTTGGTCCAGTTGCGCGGGTCCATGATGTCGGCACCGGCATCTGCGGTCAGCAGGCCGAGGCAATAGCGCGCATCGGTGGCGCTGGCCGAGTAGCTGATGAACAGCTTGCCGTTCTTCTCCAGCACTGCAGGCGCCTCGTTGACCTTGAAACCGCGGACTTCCCAGTCGAGCGTCGGCACTGTCAGGCGCGCGGGCTTGGCCGCCAGCGTGAGCGCCGATGCCATGGGGGCGATGTAGAGGTTCGAATTGGTCTCGATCCCCGGTTCACGCTGGGCCCAGGCGAAATAGCGCGTGCCCCGGTGCATGAACATGGTGGAATCGAGGTTGAAGCTGTCCCACGGCGCCTGGAACTGACCCAGCACGGACCAGTTGCCGCGCATCGGGTCCGGCCCGTCGCAGACGACGGCATAAGTGCGGATGCGGAACACGTCCTCACCGCCGCCGCTGGGGCCAGCGGCGAAGTACATCACCCAGCGCCCGTCGACGAGGTGCAGTTCCGGGGCCCAGATGAAGCCGGACATCGGCCCGCTGGCCTCGTGGCGCCAGAGCACGCGTTCTTCGGCATCGGTGAGCCCGGCCAAAGTGAGCGAACGGCGCAGGACCAGTCGGTCATATTCCGGCACAGATCCGGTCATGTAGTAATAGCCGTCGTCGTGGCGGAAGACCTGCGCGTCGGCCCGCTGTTTCACCAGCGGGTTGACGATGCCCGAAGCGGAAGGCGCGCCGGGCGCGGGCGTGCTCGCCATCATGGTCTTGCCTGCCTGCGTGCAGGCGATCGGCACCATGGCTGCTCCGGCAGCAAAAGCGCGTCGCGATAGGGTGAATTGCATCTCGTCCTCTCCGGGTGGGCGGTTCGTACCGCCCTTCAAAAAAAGGACACCCCGGCCCGGGGGAGCCGGGGTGTCAGCAGGTGGATCAGTATTCTGCGATGGGCCAGCCGTCCGCGCCCCAGCGGATCGGCGCGATGCGTAATGTCGGCCTGCCGTCTGCCTGTTTGTCATAGGCATGGTAGGCGACGTAGGTCGTCCCGTCCGTGTCGGTGAAGACCCCCGCATGGCCGGGGCCGCGGAAGCTTTGCTGCTCCTGCAGGTCGGCTCGCAGGAAGACCGTGCCGCCGCCCATCATGGCCTCGCTGCCGTCCTTGCCGAGATAGGGGCCGGTGATCTTCCGCGAGCGCGAGACGACCGTGTAATAGGTGCTGTTCACGCCCTTGCAGCAATAGTCGAAAGAGGTGAGCAGGTAGTACCAGCCATCGTGCTCGAAGATGAACGGGGCCTCGATAGGATCGGGCGCACCGGCCGGGACAAGGCGGCGGGCGATGGAATAAGGCTCGGTGCCGGGCTTGGGTTTTCCGGTTGCCGGATCGAGCGGGAACAGCTTGATCCCGGTCCAGAAACTGCCGAGGACCAGCCACTGCCTTCCTTGCGCATCGGCAATGAAGTTGGGGTCGATCGCGTTGAAATCATCGTCGCGGGTCGACATCACGACAAGCCCCTGATCCTTCCAGCGGTAGTTCTTAGCTTTGGGATCGAGCGTCGCATTGGTGGCAAGGCCGATCGCGGACCGGTTCGAGCCGAACGTGGAGACCGAGTAGTAGAGCCGGTATTCGCCGTTCACATAGGAGATGTCCGGCGCCCAGATGCCTTCGGTGCCGGGAATGGCCTTCCTCGCCCATGCCGGGATCTCGGCGAAGACCGAACCGGCATCGGTCCAATGCTGCAGGTCTTTCGAGGTCTTGATGCCTATGTAGTGCCCGACAGTGCTGAACACGTAATAGGTGTCGCCCTCGCGGGTGATGGCCGGGTCATGCACCGTGAGGTCGCCCGAAAGCCGGGAACTGAGCGTGCCGGTTTCCACCGTTTCGGCTTGCGTGCCGGCCGCTGCCGCAGGGGCAGCGGCCGCCAGAAAGGCGCCGAGCCACAGGGAGCGGCCCGGCAAGGCAGGCCGCTTCCCTCTGCCGTGGATGATACGCCCGCTCATCGCAGTTCGAGCGTCACGATCGACTTGGCGGGCAGGGTGACGACCAGCTTGCCGCCCTTGACGCGCGCGCCGGAGAAGGCGGCGGGCTTGACCACGCCGGGCTTGTCGAAGGTGTTGTGGGAATTGATCGCCGGTGCCGTCAGGATCGTGCCCGTCACGCCGGATGCCTTCACGCCGTCGAGGCCGATGGTCACGGTGTTGGGCTTTTCCGGGTCTGCATTGGACAGGCCGACGTGGATCTTGCCGTTCTTGGCCTTCACCGCCGAACCGCTCACGGCCGGAACCGTGAACTTGCCCTTGGTGTAGGTCGGCGTCGCGATGTCGATGGGTAGCACCGTGGCATCCTGCCAGGGCTTGTACATGTCGAAGACGTAGTAGGTGGGCGTCAGCACCATCTTGCTGCCGTCGGTCAGGATCATGGCCTGAAGGACGTTCACCATCTGGGCGATGGCGGTCATCTTCACGCGGTCGGCGTGCCTGGCGAAGATGTCGAGGTTGATGGCGGCGATCAGCGCGTCGCGCAGGGTGTTCTGCTGGCGCAGGAAGCCCGGGTGCGTGCCCGGATCCTGAGCATACCATGCCCCCCACTCATCGACCGCAAGGAAGACCCGCTTGTCCGGATCGTACTTGTCCATGATCGCGGAGTGTTTGGCGATGAGTTCGTCCATCCGCCAGGTCTCGTGGAGCGTGTCGGCCCAGGCGGTCTCGTCGAAATTGACGGGATCGGCCTTGGGCGGCCAGCCGCCTTCGGGCAGCGTGTAATAATGGAGCGAGAGACCATCGAGCAACGGACCGGCGACCTTCATCATGGTCTCGGTCCAGTTGTAGTCGTCGACATTGGCGCCGCTGGCGATCTTGAGGATGCGCGTGCCGGCCGGTGCCTTGACGAACGTGGCATAGCGGCGGGTGACGTCGGCGGCATATTCGGGGCGCATGTTGCCGCCGCAGCCCCACAGCTCGTTACCGATACCGAAAGCGGGAACCTTCCAGGGCTCCTTGTGGCCATTCTTCGCGCGTTCGTCGGCCAGGGTTCCGGCCGGGGCGGTCATGTATTCGACCCATTCGGCCATCTCGCGCGGAGAACCGTCGCCGACGTTGCCCGAGATATAGGCTTCGGCGCCGACCTGCCGCAGCAGCTCGAAGTATTCGTGCGTGCCCACGGTGTTGGGCTCGGTCACGCCGCCCCAATGGGTATTCACCTTGACCGGGCGCTGGTTCTGCGGGCCGATTCCCTCGCGCCAGTGGTATTCGTCGGCAAAGCAGCCGCCGGGCCAGCGGATCACCGGGACGGAGAGTTCGCGCAGCGCGGAAACGACGTCGTTGCGAAAGCCGTTGGTGTTCGGGATCGGGCTGTCCTTGCCGACCCACAGCCCGCCGTAGATACCGTTGCCGAGGTGCTCGGCGAACTGGGTGAAGATCCGTTTGTCGTAGACGGGGCCGGGCCTGTCGGCGTGGATTTCGGCGGTGGTCGGCTGGCCGTTGGTATCAGCATGCGCGGCGCCGGCAGTCATTCCGGCAAGCGCGGTTGCGCTGAGCAGCGCGGTAAAGGCGGTGTGTCGCAGGACCTTGATCATTTTATAGTATCCCCTCCCGGAGGATCAGTCGTGAAAGGCTTCTACAGGTTCGCGGCGGCCGCGCAGGAAGGCGTCGGCGACGAGGCGGAACGGATCGATATCGACATCGCTGCGCCCACCCCGGATCAGGTTGGCAAAGCGCGAGTAGAGGCCCGGATATTCCAGGTCCTCGTTGTGCTCGGTGCCGGCGGGCGTCGTCAGCACCGCGCCGCCCTGGGAGAGCTTGAGCGTCCCGGCGTCGGTTTCGACAATGATGTCCCAGCTCTGCGGGCCGGTCTGGCGCCAGTCGAGGTCCATGTGGATCTCGGCCCCGCCGGTGTCGCACATGTTGATGTCGGCAGCGATGGGAGCCGCGCGGTTCTCGGGGATGCTCAGCGTTGCCGCCTTGAGGAAGACGGGACGCGGCAGGATATGCGTCATGATCGAAAGGGCATTGATGCCGGGATCGAACACGCCGAGGCCACCCGGTTCCCAGATCCATGCCTGTCCCGGATGCCACACCCGCACGTCCTCGCGCCAGATGATCGAGACTTTTTCGATCCTGCGTTCGGCAAGCCATGCACGGGCAGGCGCCACGCCCGCCGCGAAGCGCGAATGCCACGAGGCGAACAGGGTAACGCCGACTTTGTCCGCGCGGTCGCGCAGGGCGACCACTTCGGACAAAGTGGCGCCGGGGGGCTTTTCAAGGAAAACGTGGATGCCGCGCTTGAGCGCCTGAACGGCAAGGCCATAGCGGACCTGGGGCGGCGTGCAGAGCGCGACTGCATCGATGGCCGGCCCCTTTTCGAGCAGTTCCTCGAGACTGGAAAGGTGCGGAATACCTTCCGCTCCGGGGTCGTGCGGGCTGACGGTCGCCGCCAGGCTGAAGGCGGGCGTGCCGGCAATCGCGGGCAGGTGCTGGTCGCGGGCGATCTTGCCGACGCCGACAACGGCAATGCGGATAGGGTCCATGTATCAGAGGCCTTCGAGTCAGAGTGCCTTCACCGCGACCGGACGCGCTTCGGCGCGGGCCAGCGGATTGGCGACCGGCAAGGTAAAGGGAGAAGCCGAGATCTCGAACACATCGCCTTCCCGGGTGGCGATCCCATCGGAAAACGACAGCGTTGCGGTGCCGAAGAAGTGGACATGAACGTCGCCGGGACGGCGGAACAGGTCGTACTTGAAGTGATGGTTCTCAAGATTGGCCAGCGTGTGCGACATGTTGGCTTCACCAGAGAGGAACGGCTTTTCCCAGATCACCTTGCCGTCGCGCAGGATGCGGCTGGTGCCCTCGATGTTTTCGGGGGGCTGGCCGATCAGCAGTTCGGCGCCCAGCGAGGCCTGGCGCAGCTTGGAGTGAGCGAGCCACAGGTAATTGTGGCGCTCGGTGACGTGATCGCTGAACTCGTTGGCGATCGCGAGGCCGAGGCGGTAAGGCGTCCCGTCCTCGCCGATAATGTAGATACCGGCCACTTCAGGCTCTTCGCCGCCATCCTGAGCGAAGGAGGGCATGGTGAAGGGATCGGTCGGGCCGACAAGCTGCGAGCCGTCGCCCTTGTAAAACCATTCCGGTTGCTGGCCGGCTTCGCCGGGAGCGGGCTTGCCGCCTTCCAGGCCTTCCAGGAATATGCGCATCGAGTCCGTCAGATGCTCTCCCGACGTGGCGGCCTTGTGCATCTTGTCGCGCCCTTCGGCCGAGCCAAGGTGGGTGAGGCCGGTTCCCGCCATCAGCAGGTGCGCGGGATCGTCGTGATCGATCGGCGCGAGCAGGCGGCCGGCCGCAAATTCGGCGGCTATGTCGATGGCGGGACCGGCCGGACAGGCCTTGGCCGCTTGCGCCAGCGTCTCGCCAGCGGCGATGGCGCGCAGGGCGAGTTCGCGGACAGTGGTGACACCTTCGAGAATGTGGGCAGCATCCCCTTCAGCCAGGATGACCGAGCGCGAGCCGTCGGGCGCGCGATGCTGAAGCAGGCGAAGATAGGTCATGGGTTTCTCCCGACCGCGACGCGCCGGTTCTGGGAAGCGCGCCGCGGCATTGTCTAAAGTATCAGGACAGCGTGAGCTTGCCGTCGATCAGGCGCGGAGCACCGTCGCCATAAGCGTCGTCACGCAGTTCGGACGGCAGCACCGGCTGGGCGAGGTTCTGGTAGCTGACCGGCCGCAGGAAGCGGTCGATGGCAAGGCTGCCGACCGAGGTCGTGCGCGTATCCGAGGTGGCCGGGAACGGGCCGCCGTGGACCATCGCGTGGCAGACTTCGACGCCCGTTGGCCAGCCATTGGCAAGGATGCGGCCGACCTTGCGTTCCAGCACGGGCAGCAGGCGGGAAGCTACGGCTTCGTCCGCTTCGTCCATGTGCAGGGTGGCGGTGAGCTGGCCTTCGAGGCCTTCGAGCACGGCCTTGAGTTCGGCCTCGTCCTTGCAGCGCACGATCACCGAAGAGGCTCCGAAGACCTCGTGGCCGATGGCCTTGTCGGCGAGGAACTTTTCGGCAGTGGTCTGGAACAGGAACGCGCCGCCGCAAGTGTGACTGCCGTCCTCGCCCTTGGCCAGGGTCTCGACGCCGGCTGTTCCGGCCAGCGTTGCGACGCCCCTGGCATAGGCCGCGGCAATGCCGGTGGTGAGCATCGTCTGCGGCTTGGCGGCGGACACGCCGCCGGTGGCTGCGGCGATGAAGGCGTCGAGGCCTTCGCCTTGGATCGCGAGCACGAGGCCCGGATTGGTGCAGAACTGGCCTGCCCCCATGGTGAGCGAACCGACGAACGCGGTGCCAAGCGCCTGGCCGCGTGCCTTCAGGGCTTCGGGAAGCAGCAGGACCGGGTTGACGCTCGACATTTCGGCGTAGACCGGGATCGGCACGTCGCGCTGCTGCGCGAGCCTGGCCAGCGCCAGGCCGCCCGCGCGCGAGCCGGTGAAGCCCACCGCCATGATGCGCGGATCCTGCACCAGCGCGGCGCCGAGTTCGTTCGACGGGCCGGTAAGGTGCTGGAAGACGCCTTTGGGCAGGCCGCATTCCGACACGGCCTTGCTGATGGCCTGCGCGACAAGCGCGCCAGTGATCGGATGGGCAGGGTGCCCCTTGACCACGACCGGGCATCCGGCGGCGAGAGCCGACGCGGTGTCGCCGCCTGCGGTCGAGAAGGCGAGCGGGAAGTTCGAGGCACCGAACACGGCGACCGGGCCGACCGGGATCATGCGCAGGCGCAGGTCGGGGCGCGGGGGCTGGCGGTCGGGCAGGGCGGGATCGATGCGAAGCTGCTGCCACTGGCCCTTGCGGACCACGTCCGCGAACAGGCGAAGCTGACTGCAGGTGCGGCCGCGCTCGCCTTCGGCGCGCATGCGGGGCAAGCCGCTTTCGGAGAGGTAGGCGTCGATCAGCGCATCGCCGATCGCCATGATCTCGTCGGCGATTCGCTCAAGGAACGTGGCGCGATCCTCGCGGCTGGTGGCGCGGTAAATGTCGAACGCGGCATCGGCTTCGGCGCAGGCCGCCGCGACATCCGCGGGGCCGTGGACATCGAAAGGGGCGCCTTGCGGTTCGCCGGTTTCGGCAGCCACGGAACGGAATTCGGTCATCTGGGATCTCCCTATTTACTCCGACATATTCCGTGATGAGGATAAACGCAATGTTTGTCGTTCCTTCCCGGTGTCAGGGCTGGTAGGCTTATTAGCGGAGGTGGCGGAAATCGTGACAGAAGCTGGCATTACCAAGGAAGTGGAAGGCGCAAAGGCCGTCAAGGAACCCCGTGGTCCGGGGCGCCGCCTGCATGGTGCGATCGCGCACAAGCTGGGTACGGACATCTTGTCAGGCAAATATGCGCCGGGTGATATTCTCTCTGGCGAAGTGGCTTTTGCGGAAGAACTGAAGGTTTCCCGGAGCGCTTATCGTGAAGCAATTCAGGTGCTTACCGCGAAGGGGCTGGTGGCGAGCCGTCCCAAGGCAGGCACGCGCGTATTGCCACGCGACCGCTGGAACCTGCTCGATCCCGAGGTGCTGGGCTGGGCCTTTGCCGGAGAGCCCGACGTGCATTTCGTGCGCAGCCTCTTCGAATTGCGCGCCATCGTCGAGCCGGCGGCGGCCCGCCTTGCCGCGCAGCGGCGGGACAAGGCGGACCTCAAGATCATGAAGGATGCGCTTGGCGCAATGCGTCAGCACACGCTGACGACCGAAGCGGGGCGGGCGGCGGACCGCGATTTCCACAATGCGATTCTTCACGCCACGCGCAACGACGCGCTGATGGTGCTGAGCGCCAGCATCGGCGCGGCGGTGAACTGGACGACCCAGTTCAAGCAGCGCTCCCGCGCGCTGCCACGCAATCCGATTCCCGATCATGCGCGCGTTTACGATGCCATTGCGGTAGGCGATGCCGATGCCGCGGCCGAGGCGATGAACGTGCTGGTCGACCTCGCGTTGGAGGATACCCGCAGCGCGATGGAGCAGCAGGGCGAAGGCTAGAGGCTCTGGGCATACACGGAAAAAGGCCCCGGCATCGCTGCCGGGGCCTTTTTAGTTTGAGGGATTTGCCGGGGAATCAATCAGGTTCGACGACGACCAGATCGGGTTCTACATGCGTCGGCCTGCTGCCCCAGAGCGCGTAGAACAGCACGTAGAGTTCACAGGCGGCAGTCAGCAGGAACGAAGTCTGTAGGCCGTAGGTGTCCGCCATCCAGCCCTGCACCGCGACCAGCGCGCCGCCGGCAATGGCCATGACCAGCAGGCCCGAGGCCTCTTCGGTGAGCGGGCCGAGGCCCTTGATGCCGAGCGTGAAGATGGTCGGGAACATGATCGAGTGAAACAGGCCCACCAGGATCAGCGACCACATGGCCACCGGGCCGTGCGCGAAGACGGTGATCATCATCACCACGAAGGCGCCGATCGAAAACAGGGCCAGGACTTTGGCGGCATCGAAGCGCTGCATGATTGCCGAGCCGGCAAAGCGGCCAACCATCATACCGCCCCACAGGAACGAGAGATAGTTGCCTGCCATTTCGTGCGTCATGTTGCCGATATCGGGGCGGCTGACGAAGTTGATGAAGAGGTTGGCAACACCGATTTCCGCAATCAGGTAGATGAAGATGGCGGGCACGCCGAAGACCAGGTTGCGGTGCTTGAGCAGTTCAGGATTGAGCAGCCGGGACTTCCGCTTTTCACCGTTCCTGCCGCTCTTCATCACCGGCAGCGGGAAGCGCGCGATAACCACGGCAAGCACCACCAGGACCACCGCGACAAGCCCGTAGGGCAGGATCACCGCGTGGGCGTCGGCAAGGCGTTCTGCCTCGGTCAGGACTGTGCCCGCGGCGGCCGTGCCGCTCTTGGAGCGGCCGAGGATCAGGTAGGCGCCGAAAGCCGGGGCGAGCATCGTACCGGCCGAGTTCATCGCCTGCACCAGATTGAGCCGCGAAGAGGCGGTTTCAGGCTTGCCGACAACCGCCACGTAGGGGTTGGCCGCCACCTGCAGCAGGGTGATGCCCGAAGCGATCACGAAGAGCATCACCAGCGTCACGCCGTAGGAAGGAATGCTGGCGGCCAGCATCATGCCCAGCGCGCCCGCCGCCATGATCAGGAGGCCGGTGACCAGCGATTTCTTGTAGCCGATCCGCTCGATCAGCAGCGCCGAGGGAATCGAGGCGAAGAAATAGGCGATGAACCAGACCGATTCGATCAGGGCGGCCTGAAAATAGGTCAGTTCGAACACGCTGCGCAGGTGCGGCAGCAGCGTGTTGTTGATGACGGTGATGAATCCCCACATGAAAAAAAGGCTCGCAAGCAGCGTCAGGGCCGGGCCGTAGCGGACTCCCTCGTCGTGGGGAGCTGTGGCGGGCGTGCCTGCTGAAGAGACCACTGATGGCATGTCTATCCTCTCGATCAGGGCGCGATCGGCGTCGATTGCGAAGCTGCTTGCGCTCTTTCTATTTGTCGGACTATATGTGGTGCGGCAGCCCGTCAATGGGGCAGGACAATTCCAGGTACGATTGGGAGCATTTTGGGAATGAGGAATCTCTCCAGGATCATGGCCGGTACCGCGGCTCTGGCGCTGTGCGCCACGCTGAGCGCGCAGGCTCTGGCTGCCGAAGCGACTCAAGCCCCGGCAGGCAAGCTCTCCGATGGCAGCGACGTGACGGCGGTAACGCTCAAGGCGGATAACGGCGTTTCCGCCACGATCCTGACTTTCGGTGCCACGCTCGAAAAGTTCATGGCTCCCGATCGCGACGGCAAACTGGCCGACATCACCCTCGGCTACGACAAGCTGGCCGACTACGAAGCGCGTCCGAACTACTGGGGCGCCACCATCGGCCGCTATGCCAACCGCATTGCCGGGGGCAAATTCACGCTCGACGGTAAGAGCTACCAGCTTCCGCAGAACGACGGCGACAACTCGCTGCATGGCGGCGGCAAGGGCTGGGACGTCCGGAACTGGAAGATTGATTCGATCAAGTCAGGCCCGGTCGCCAGCGTCGTCTTCTCGCTGGTCAGCTCCGATGGGGATGCCGGCTATCCGGGCACCGTGAAGGCCAAGGTGACCTATACGCTCGATGAGGCCGGCTCGCTGTGCATCACGTTCGATGCGGCGACCGACAAGCCGACGGTCATCAACATGACCAACCACGCCATCTTCAACATGGCGGGCGAGGGTGCGCCGCAGGGCGCCATGCAGAACGTGCTGACGATCCCGGCCAGCCATTACACGCCGATTGACGCCACGCTTATCCCGACCGGCGAACTGCGGTCCGTCGAGGGCACGGTGTTCGATTTCCGCAAGGGCAAGGCGCTGGAAGACGGGCTGCGTGACGGCACTGACCAGCAGATCGTCTATGGCCGCGGCTTCGATCACAACTTCGCGCTCGACAAGGGCGTGACCAAAAAACCCGAACTTGCCGCTCGTCTGGAGGATCCCGCCTCGGGCCGCGTACTCGAAGTGCTCACCACCGAGCCCGGCCTGCAGGTCTATTCCGGCAACTTCCTCGACGGAACCTACATCGGCAAGCAGGGCCATCTCTACCGCATGGGCGACGGCATTGCCCTCGAACCCCAGAAATTCCCCGATTCTCCCAATCACAGCAACTTCGTTCCGGCCCGCGTCGATCCCGGCAAGCCCTACCGGCATGTCATGATCTACCGCGTGTCCGTTGACCGTTGAACGAGACGAACACCGATATGACCGATACCCAGAAGCCCAAGCTGCGCTCACGTGCCTGGTTCGACAATCCCGACAACATCGACATGACCTCGCTCTATCTGGAGCGGTATCTCAACTTCGGTCTCAGTCTCGAGGAATTGCGTTCGGGCAAGCCGATCATCGGCATTGCCCAGTCGGGCAGCGACCTCTCGCCCTGCAACCGTCATCACCTCGTGCTGGCTGAACGCATCCGCGAGGGCATTCGCGAGGCGGGCGGCATCGCCATCGAATTCCCGGTTCACCCGATCCAGGAAACCGGCAAGCGCCCCACAGCCGGGCTCGATCGCAACCTGTCGTACCTCGGCCTTGTCGAGGCGCTCTACGGCTATCCGCTCGACGGCGTGGTGCTGACCACCGGCTGCGACAAGACCACGCCTGCCATGATCATGGCGGCCGCGACCGTGAACATCCCGGCAATCGCGCTCTCGGTCGGTCCGATGCTCAATGGCTGGCACAAGGGCGAGCGCACCGGTTCGGGCACGATCGTGTGGAAGGGCCGCGAGATGATGGCCAAGGGTGAGCTTGACGCCGACGGTTTCGTCAAGCTCGTGGCATCGTCCGCGCCCTCGACCGGCTACTGCAACACCATGGGCACGGCGACGACGATGAACTCGCTCGCCGAGGCGCTGGGCATGATGCTGCCCGGCTCGGCGGCGATCCCCGCGCCCTACCGTGACCGACAGGAATGCGCCTACCACACCGGCAAGCGCATCGTGGACATGGTGCACGAAGACCTCAAGCCTTCGGATATCCTGACGCTCGATGCCTTCCACAACGCCATCGTGGTCAATGCCGCGATCGGCGGTTCGACCAATGCGCCGATCCACCTTGCCGCCATCGCGCGCCATATCGGTGTCGAACTGCCGCTCAAGGACTGGGAGACCTACGGCCACAAGATCCCGCTGCTGGTGAACCTGCAGCCTGCCGGTGAATATCTCGGCGAGGATTACTACCGTGCGGGCGGCGTGCCCGCTGTGGTCGCCCAGCTCATCAAGCAGGGTCTGATCGTTGAGGGTGCGATGACCGTCAACGGCAAGACCATGGGCGACAACTGCCGCGATGCCACGATCGAGGACGAGCGCGTGATCAAGCCGTTCGACCAGCCACTGGTGGAAGAAGCGGGCTTCCTCGTGCTGTCGGGCAACCTGTTCGACGCGGCGATCATGAAGACCAGTGTGATTTCGGACGAGTTCCGCCAGCGCTATCTCTCGAACCCTGATGATCCGGAGGCCTTCGAGGGCCCGGCCGTCGTGTTCGATGGCCCCGAGGACTACCACCACCGTATCGACGACCCGTCGCTGGGCATTACGCCCGAGACGCTGATGTTCATGCGCGGTGCTGGCCCCATCGGCTATCCGGGCGCGGCCGAGGTCGTGAATATGCGCCCGCCGGCCTATCTCATCACAGAGGGCGTTACGGCGCTGCCGTGCATCGGCGATGGCCGCCAGTCGGGCACTTCGGGCAGTCCCTCGATCCTTAATGCGAGCCCGGAAGCTGCGGCGATGGGTGGCCTCGCGCTGCTCGAAACCGGCGACCGGGTGCGCATGGACCTGAAGAAGGGCACGGTGAATGTGCTCGTTTCCGATGAGGAGCTGGCCGCGCGCCGGGCCGCGCTGGAAGCGAAGGGCGGTTACGCCTATCCTGCCTCGCAGACGCCGTGGCAGGAAATCCAGCGCTCGGTGGTCGGTCAGATGGACACGGGCGCAATCCTCGAAGGCGCGGAGAAGTACCAGCGGATCGCCCAGACCATGGGCCTGCCGCGCGACAATCACTGAGCCGGACAGGGCACTGAGCCCGACAGGGCGCAGAGCCTGACAGGACACGGAAGGGAGAGGGCGTCATGGCCGAATGGCGCAAGATCGAACGCGACGTGCGCGACGCGCTGGGGGAAGGCACCTTGTGGAGCGCTTGCGACAACGCGGTCTATTGGGTCGATATCCTGGCGCCCGCTCTCAACCGGCTGTCGCTGACCGATGGCAGCGTAGAGCGGTGGGACATGCCCGAGCCGCTCGGCTGGGTCGTGGAAAACGAGGCCGGCGATCTGATCGGTGGCTTCCAGAGCGGCATCGGACGAATTTCCGCTGATCGCTGCGCCGTCAGCCACATCGCTGCGCTGGAGCCGCATTTTCCCGGAAACCGCATGAACGACGGCAAGGCGGACCGGCACGGCGCGATCTGGTGCGGCACCATGGACACGGCCGAGGAAGAAGCGCGCGGTTCGCTATACCGGATCGATCCGGATGGCACATGGCAAGTGATGGACCGCGATTACATGGTACCCAACGGTCCCGCTTTCTCGGTCTGCGGACGATGGCTGTATCATTCGGACACGGCAAAGCGGACGATTTACCGCTTTACGATCACGGATACCGGGATCGCTGACAAGAAAGCGTTCATCCAGTTCGGCGAGGATGATGGCTATCCCGACGGCATGACGGTCGATCGCGAGGGCTGCCTCTGGGTCGCACACTGGGATGGCGGACGCGTCAGCCGTTTCGATCCTGACGGCGTGCTGGACAGCGCCATAGCATTGCCCGCGCGGCGCATCACCAACATTACCTTTGCTGGTGAGGGACTGGATCGCATGTTCGTCGCCTCGGCCGCGATAGGGGCGACGGAGTCCGAATTCGATGGCGCCTTGTTCGAGGTGGAGAGCGACGCAACCGGTATCCCCCCAGGCATTTATCGAGGCTAGGTCGTAAGCTCATAAAATAGCTTGATGTTTAGCAGATGGGCTGATTCGAAGCTTTCTTGATTGGAAGGTTTGAATAGCCCGTGGATTTCTGGACGCCTTCTATCCTAATTTTGAGGGCAGGAGCCGGCGCGGCAACTGCCATGACAACGCGGTGGCCGAAAGCTTCTTCTCCTCGCTCAAGCGCGAGCGTATCCGGCGCCGTACCTACAAAACACGCGAAGAAGCCCGCCAAGACGTGTTCGATGACATCGAGAGTTCTGCAGCCCGGTATGCAAGCACGTCAGGAACGGGATGCTGCCGCCCGCACAGTTCGAACGGCAGCAGATTTTGAAAGCAGAAGGCGTCTGGGAAACGAGGCGCTATTCAGTTGCCGCCGGACAGAACGGCGAGTTGCTAATGCGAGTTGCTAATGATCGATTCCACTTGCGTACGCGTCCACCAACAAGGCGCGGTGGGCAAAAAGGGGGGGGGGCGATCGTGGCGTGGGATGTTCCCGGGGCGACCTCACCAGCAAACGCCACGCTCTTGTCGATGCTGACGGTCGTCCTGTCAGTTCGACGCTGACAGGCGGGCAAGTCCACGATGCATGCGAGGCTGAGGCTCTCATCAAGCAGATTCCTGCAAGGGCAACGAGGAGCGCTTGTCCCGTCGCAACGCAGCGATTGCTGGTCTTGTTTGAAACAGCGATGCCAGCGTAAAGCGTCAGGTATGAAGATTTTCAGCATAGTTCCGTCACGCTGCCCGAATGGCTGAAGAGAACCAAGTTGGCCGCAGGCGCCAGATTCTCGAAATCGCGGCGCAGCTTTTCGCGAGCAAAGGCTTTCGTGGCACATCGATGCGGGACATCGGTTCCGCGGCGGGGGTGCTGGGCGGCTCGCTCTATCACCATATCAAGTCCAAGGATGCGCTTTTCGTCGAATTGCACAATGCCGCTCTGGATGCCGCAGAGGAGCGGATTGAAGCTGCCGTGGCCAAGTGCAATGATCCATGGCAGCGCCTCCATGCGGCTTGTGAGACATTGCTTGAGATCCAGCTCGCACCGGATTCTCTGACGACTCCGATGATGAACGATTTTCGCGAAGTGCCGGACGATGTGCGCCCCAAACTGATTGAGCGGCGCGATCGGTTCGAGGACATCTTCCGTGTGCTCGTGGACGCGCTGCCGCTTCCCGCATCGATCGACCGGTCGATCTATCGTAACCTGCTGCTGTCCCAGTTGAATTCCGCTGCCGGTTGGTATCGGCCTGGGCGCCTGTCTCCTGCCGGTCTTGCGGACCAGATTGTCGCCGTCTTCCGCCACGAATAACCGGTGATCGTGCCGTGCAAAGGGGCCTGGGCCGATTGCCGAATTTGACTGTAACATACGTTTGGTATAGTCGCTTGCAGCGTTATGCGAGGAGAAGGCCATGCAAACCTACGTTCCGCCGATTGAGGACTACCGTTTCCTGCTGGAGGAGGTGCTCGGATTCGGCGAAGCCATGGCGCAGCTCGGGAAGGAGGCGGACATCGATCTGGCCATGGCCGTGCTCGAAGAGGCTGGCCGTTTCTGCGCTCAGGTTGTTCAGCCGCTCAACCGGGAGGGCGATGAGCAGGGCAGTCTGCTGATCGATGGCGCTGTGCGCACGCCGCCGGGTTTCGCCGAGGCATACCGCAGCTTTGCCGATGCCGGTTGGGCGGCTCTTTCGGCAAGTGAGGATCATGGCGGGCAAGGGTTGCCGTTTGTGCTGCAGCTTTGGTTCGACGAGATGCTTTCGGCGACGAACCTGGCGTTTGGCCTGTTTCCCGGCCTGACGCGTGGTGCCTGCGAGGCGATTGCCGCGCATGCCAGCGACGAGCTCAAGTCCGTCTGGCTGGAGCCGCTGGTCACCGGCGAATGGACCGGTGCCATGGCGCTGACCGAGAGCGGGGCTGGTAGTGACCTCGCACTGCTCAGGGCCAAGGCCGTGCCCGATGGCCAGGGTGCTTACGCCGTGAGCGGAACCAAGATCTTCATTTCGTCGGGCGATCATGACTTTGGTGGCAACATCGTTCATCTTGTGCTGGCGCGGCTGCCCGATGCCCCATCTGGCGTGAAGGGCATAAGCCTCTTTCTCGTCCCGAAGTTTCTTCAGGACGGGCAGGGCGATTTCACCGTCCGCAACGCCTTGTCGGTGGGGGCGCTGGAGCAGAAGATGGGCATCCACGCCCAACCCACATGTGTCATGAATTATGACGGGGCCAAGGGCTGGCTTGTCGGCGAACCCCACCGCGGATTGGCCGCGATGTTCACGATGATGAATGCCGAGCGCCTGATGGTCGGCATTCAGGGGCTGGGTATCGCCGGCGGGGCCTACCAGCAGGCGGTCGCCTATGCCCGTGAGCGTCTTCAGGGGCGCAGTTCCGACGGCACGCGTTCTCCCGTCCCGATTATCGAGCATGCAGATGTGCGCCGCATGCTGCTGCAGGTGCGCGCGTTCGTGGAAGGCGGACGAGCCCTGGCCGGATGGACGGCGTTGCAGCTCGATGCCGCGCGATCGCATCCGGACGCGGCAGAACGGGCAAAGGCGGATAGTCTTGTTGCCCTGCTGACGCCGGTCGTGAAAGCCGCGTTCACCGACTTCGGCTTCGAAAGCGCGGTTCAGGCGCAGCAGGTCTTCGGCGGACACGGCTACATCCGCGAATGGGGCATGGAGCAATTCGTGCGCGATGCGCGCATTGCCCAGATATATGAGGGGACCAACGGCATTCAGGCGATGGACCTCATTGGCCGCAAGCTCGCCATGGACGGGGGAGCGGTCGTGACCGGGTTCTTCGACCTGATGGAAGCCGATCTTGCCCAGGCCGCGCGAACGGCAGGCGCGGAATTGATCGCGGAACATGCCCGAGAGGCGCTGGAGCTGCTGCGCCGGGCAACGGCCGGGCTGCGCGATGGCGACATCGATGCGCTGGGCGCGGCAGCGGTCGATTACCTGCGGCTGTTCGCCCTTGTCGCGCTGGGCTGGATGTGGGCGCGCATGGCCGCGGCGGCATCGGCAGGGGACACGCCGTTCCACGCCTCGAAAACGCTGGTGGCAAACTTCTTTGCAACGCGTATTCTGCCGCAGGCCAAAGGCCTTGTGGCCAGCATTGCCGCTGGCGAAGAGCCGATCATGGCACTGAACGCAGATGCGTTCTGACGGATAACAGAAACGTTCCAGATCAGAGGATTGCCTGAAGTGCCCCAGTTATCTGGCGGCGTCATCTGGCGGTGTCATCTGGCGGTGCAGGGGCTGGCTGTCTGATCGGCGTTGCTATCACGACAATGGCAGGGGGTAGAGATGGGTCACGGCATACGAAAACTGCTTGTTGCCAACCGTAGCGAGATTGCGATCCGCGTTTTTCGTGCGGCGACTGAACTCGGTATCCGCACGGTTGCGATCTATGCGGAGGAAGACAAGCTCTCGCTGCATCGTTTCAAGGCGGACGAAGCCTACCACCTGGGCGACGGTGCCGGGCCAATCGCAGCCTATCTCGACGGGAAGCGCATTATCGAGATCGCCAGGGCGGCGCATGTCGATGCGATCCACCCCGGCTACGGGTTCCTTTCGGAAAGCCCTGATTTCGCAGAGGCCTGTGCCGAGGCCGGGATCACCTTCATCGGCCCGTCGCCCGAGACGATGCGCAGCCTGGGGGACAAGGTCTCCGCCCGCCACATCGCGATGGGCGCCGATGTTCCCGTGGTGCCGGCCAGCGAGCCGCTGCCCGATGACGACGACGAGATCAGGCGCATCGCGGCGGGCATTGGCTACCCGCTCATGCTCAAGGCGAGTTGGGGCGGCGGCGGGCGCGGGATGCGTCCGATCGAGGACGAGGCGGGCCTGCTCGATGCCGTCCGTTCCGGCAAGCGCGAGGCCAAGGCCGCTTTCGGGCGCGATGAGGTCTATCTGGAAAAACTGATCCGCCGGGCCCGCCATGTCGAAGTGCAACTGCTCGGCGACAGCCACGGCAATCTGTTCCATCTGTTCGAGCGTGACTGTTCGATCCAGCGCCGCAACCAGAAGGTGATCGAGCGGGCGCCGGCCCCCTATCTCGACGAGACAACGCGCCGGGCGCTGTGCGATGCCGCGCTCAGGATCGGCCGGGCGACGGGTTATGTGGGCGCGGGCACGGTCGAGTTCCTGATGGATCAGGACAGCGGTGCCTTCTACTTCATCGAAGTCAATCCGCGCATCCAGGTCGAGCACACGGTGACCGAGATGGTCACTGATATCGACATCGTGAAGGCGCAGATCAGGATCGCGACCGGCGGCCATCTCGGCGTGCCCGAGGAGACCGGGGTTCCCCCGCAGGACCAGATCCGGCTGACGGGCCACGCCATGCAATGTCGCATCACCACCGAAGATCCGGAAAACAACTTCATCCCGGACTATGGCCGCATCACGGCCTATCGCGGGGCGTTCGGCTATGGCGTTCGGGTCGATGGCGGCACGGCCTACTCGGGGGCGGTGGTCACGCGGTTCTACGATCCGCTGCTGGAAAAGATCACGTGCTGGGCGCCGACGTCCGGCGAGGTGATCGCGCGCATGACGCGCGCGCTGAGCGAATACCGGATTCGCGGCGTCGCCACGAACCTGGCCTTCCTCGAAAATGTCCTGCGGCACCCGGACTTTACCGCCAACCGGTATACGACCAGGTTCATCGACGAGACACCCGGGCTCCTGAATCTCGGCAAGCGGCGCGACCGGGCGACGCGTCTGCTGACCTATGTTGCCGATGTCACGGTCAACGGTCATCCGGACGTAAAGGGCAGGGCGTTGCCCTCCGCCCATGCCCGTACGCCCAAAGTGCCCGAGGTGTCGGGAGATGTGCCGGACGGCACGCGCCAGATCCTTGAACGCGACGGTGCGGCTGGCCTTGCCCGCTGGATCCGGGCGCAGGACCGGCCGCTGCTGACCGATACGACGATGCGTGATGCACACCAGTCGCTGCTCGCTACCCGTATGCGCAGTACGGACATGATCGCGGTGGCCGGCAGTTATGCGCACATGGTGCCGCAGCTTTTCAGCCTTGAGTGCTGGGGCGGCGCGACATTCGATGTCGCCATGCGCTTCCTGCAGGAGGACCCCTGGGAGCGCCTCGATGCCATTCGCCAGAAGGCGCCGAACCTGCTCACACAGATGCTGCTGCGCGGTGCCAATGGCGTTGGCTACACGAACTATCCCGACAACATCGTGCGCCACTTCATCGCGCAGGCCGCCAACGGGATCGACGTGTTCCGCATCTTCGACTGCCTCAATTGGGTCGAGAACATGCGTGTCGCCATCGATGCCGTGGTCGAGAGCGGGAAGGTCGCCCAGGGGGCGCTGTGCTACACCGGTGACATCCTCGATCCTGATCGTGCGAAGTACAGCCTTGCCTACTACGTCGATCTGGCCCGCCAGCTGGAGGCGGCCGGCTGTCACATGCTGGCAGTCAAGGACATGGCCGGCCTGCTCAAGCCGAAGGCCGCAACAGCGCTGTTCAAGGCGCTGCGGGAAGCGACGGACCTGCCCATAGCGCTGCACAGCCATGACACCTCGGGCGTGGCCGCCGCCACGCTGCTGGCGGCCATCGATGCCGGGGCCGATAGTGTCGATGCGGCGATGGACGCCATGTCCGGCACGACATCGCAGCCTTGCCTTGGCGCTATTGTCGAGGCTTTGCGCAATACGGACAAGGACACCGGCATCGATCCGCGCGCCATCCGCGAGATCAGCTTCTACTGGGAAGCGGTGCGCGCGCAGTACGCAGCCTTTGAAAGCGACCTGCGCTCGGGGGCTTCGGAAGTCTATCTGCACGAAATGCCCGGCGGCCAGTTCACCAACCTCAAGGAACAGGCGCGCAGCCTGGGCCTCGATACGCGCTGGCATGAAGTCGCGAGCGCCTATCACGATGCCAACATGCTCTTCGGCGACATCGTCAAGGTTACGCCGTCCTCTAAGGTGGTGGGAGACATGGCGCTGATGATGGTGGCGCAGGACCTGACACCGGCCGATGTCCTCGACACGAGCCGGGAGATCGCGTTTCCGGCCTCGGTCGTGGAAATGCTGCGGGGCGATCTCGGGCAGCCGCCGGGCGGATGGCCGGAGGGTATCCAGAAGCGGGTGCTTGGCCAGGAAACGCCGGTCACGGTGCGTCCGGCCAGCCTGCTGGGAGAGCAGGATCTCGAAGCCTCGCGCAAGACGGCGGAGAAACAATGCGGGCGCACGCTCGGCGAGACCGAATTTGCCAGCTACCTGATGTATCCCAAGGTGTTCACTGCCTATGCCGAGGCCCGCCGGAAATACGGGCCCGTCTCGGCCCTGCCGACGCCGGTCTATTTCTACGGCATGCAGCCGGGCGACGAGGTCAACGTCGAGATCGAGCAAGGCAAGACACTGGTTGTCAGCCTCACCGCGATCGGTGAAACCGAGGAAGACGGCACGGTGCGCGTGTTCTTCGAACTGAACGGCCAGCCACGCATCATTACCGTGGCCGACCGCAAGGCCGGCGGTGGCAAGGTGGTGCGCCGCATGGCCGATCCGGCGAACGAGAACCATGTCGCCGCACCGATGCCCGGCGTCGTCGCCACGCTCGCGGTGGCACAGGGGCAGGCGGTCAAGGCCGGAGACCTGCTTCTGACGCTGGAGGCGATGAAGATGGAAACGGCGATCACCGCGCCCCGGGACGGAACCGTTGCCGAACTTGCCGTCAAGACCGGGCAGGCCGTCGATGCAAAGGAACTGCTGATCGTATTGTGATGCAAGATGCGGTGCGCGCGCTGCCGTGCACCGCCCCGTGGGGAACGCATCAGGCGTTTTGTGCGGCCATGCTCTGTTTCACGGATTCGATGAACAGCTTCAACAGCGGTGAATCCTCATCCGCGCGATAGATCAGACTCAGATCGAAGGAGGGCACTTCGCGTTCGTCGAGCGAGAGATAATGAACGCCGGGCAACTGAAGGTTTCTGGCCGATTCCACACCCAGAGTGAGGCCTAGCCCGCTCGAAACGAAAGCAATGGCGGTAACCACGTCGTCGACGTTCTGGACGATCTTGGGTTCGATATTGAGGTTGCTGAACAACCGCTGCAGGTAATTGCTGAAACCACCTGGCTGATCGGTGCGGGGATAGAAGATGAGGGGTTCGTCGGCGAGGTCGCGCAGGCTGACCGCGGACTTTCTGGCGAGCGGGTGTTCGCTCGGCACCGCGACGATCATGCGTTCGCGAATGACCGATTCCCAGACAAGGTCGGGGTAATCGAGGAAGAAGCGGTTGAAGCCGAGCAGGATCCGCCTTTCGCGCAGCGCCTTGACCTGCGCTTCACGGTCCATGTTGTGCAGGACGACTTCCACGTCGGGGAAGCTGTTGCGAAACCCCAATACGAAGCGCGGAACGAAATCGAGAACGGCGGAACCGAACACGCCCACGTCCAGCTTGCCAAGCCGTCCTGTTCCGATCAGCTGGGTGCGCTCGCAGGCACGTTCCAGCAGATCGATGATGTTGCAGGCCTCCACGAAAAAGGCCTTGCCGGCACTGGTGGGTTCGATGCCGCTCGAACGGCGCGTCAGCAGTGAGACCCCGACATAGTCCTCAAGCTGCTGGATTTGCCGGGAAAGCGGGGGCTGGGAAATGTTGAGCTCAGCCGATGCGCCTCTGAAGCTGCCGTTCCGGACGATGGCGACGAAATATCGCAGGTGCCTGATATCGATCTTGTTCGCGAACATCGCCTTGCTCCGCTGATACGGTTTCAGAATTGCTTAGAAGGTATCACCATTCCTATCAAATGGTATTGGAGAGTATGTCTCCGTTTCCTCTAATCAGACAGCGTTCGCGCTTGTGAAGGCAGGGGAGGGGCATCCTCGTTCCGCTTCGAGCCTTCACGGTAGCGTCCTTCAGGGAGAGAAACATGTCCGATTGGAAGAAGCTGCTGGTTCCGTATCTCTTGGCGACCACTGCCGCCCTAGGCAGCGCACCGGCTCTTGCGCAGGATGCGGAACAAGAGGGGGGCATCGCCGAGATCGTCGTTACTGCGCAGAAGCGCGCGGAAAGCGCGCAGGACGTTCCGATCGCGATTTCGGTGTTTTCCGGTAGCGATCTGAACGAGCGCGCGGTCAACAACGTCAGTCAGCTCACAGCGGTCGCGCCGAACGTCAACTTCGACAATGGCGTAGCCTTTACCGGCTCGACCGCGGTGCTTGCCGCCTCGATCCGCGGCATCGGTTCGTCCGACTTCGCCTTCAACATCGATCCGGGCGTGGGCGTCTACGTTGACGGCATCTACCTGGCCCGTTCGGTCGGTGCCAACCAGGACTTGCTCGACACAGGCCGGATAGAGGTGCTCAAGGGGCCGCAGGGTACGCTTTTCGGGCGCAACACGATCGGCGGTGCCGTATCGATCGTGACCCGGGATCCTGCTGACCAGTTCCGCGCGCAGGGCGATGTCACCATCGGCCGCTTCAACCTGTTCGAGGCCCGTGGCGCGGTGGACATCCCGCTGACCGACAGCCTCACTTCGCTTGTCACTTTCGATGTGCGCAACAGCAGCGGCTATGCGCGTCGCATTCCTTTTCCCAGCCCGCTGACGGCGAATTCCACGCCCTACACCGCGCTTCCCTCGACCGGCTATGAATCACCTTCGCGCGAAGGTGGCGGTGACAACCGGGCGGTGCGCGGAAAGATCCGGTTCGACAATGGCAGCGCGTTCCGTGCCACGCTGAGCGCCGATTACCAGTATTCCACCAGTACCGCAGCCAACTCGCTTCTGGGCGTGCTCAACGATCCGTCGGTGACGGGGAACCCGAACTTCGCGTTCCTCTACAACACCTGCCGGGCCGCTCCGACCACGGTGCTGGGGTCGCTCGGGCTGATGAACTTCTGCAGCACTTTCGGCACGCAGTTTCCTTCGGTCCGCCGCGATGAAGTTACGCCGATCGATATCGTGACCTATACGCCGGGCGTGAACACCGGGGCCAATCCGAACGCCCATGAGCTGCTCTACACGGATCAGTTCATCACCGGAAATCCGGATACCTCTTATGCCAACGGCAACAACTTCTCGCGGCTGCGCAACTACGGCGTCACGCTGAACGCCGAGCTGGACGTGACCGACAACCTGCTGCTCAAGTCGATCACCGGCTATCGCAACAGCAACTGGCGCTCCGGCCTCGATCTCGACGGCTCTCCGCTCAATATCCTGCACGCCAGCTTCCTGCAGCGCCAGAAGCAGTTCAGCCAGGAATTCCAGCTTGTCGGCAGTGCCCTGAATGACCGCCTGAAATATGTCATCGGAGCCTACTACTTCAAGGAATCGGGCGATCTGCTGGACCTCGTG